>NZ_CP094226.1:750000-1350000 GCF_022749195.1 Streptococcus oralis | reverse complement strand
AGTAGGTTTGAATACCGCTCGCTTTTGAGTAGGTATTACCAGTAGCGTTGAAGTGAATACTGATAAAAATATCAGAGTTGGTCTTATTAACCATACGAGAACGTTCGGTAACAAAATCAACGTCAATATCACTATCACGAGAAGTGAGGACCTTGTAGCCTAGTTCTTTTAACTTAGTACGAAGCTTACGGTAAATCTGCATGTTGAGATCTTTTTCAGCTACATTGTAGTAAAAGGCACCTGAATCTCGACCACCATGCCCAGGATCTAGGAAAATGGTATTGCTGTATTGGCCTTTTGTAAATCCGCCTTCAGTTGAAACTTCAGAAATCCATTGTCCGTATTTTTGGAACAGGTGTTCCTTGCCGTCTATCTTGTAAGTTCCTGAAACATAATGTCCATTATCATCTAGGTAGTAGCGAGCTTTGTCAGAGTTATCGTAAATCCATTCGCTCTTTGCCATGTAACCACCTGACTTGAGGTAGTATGCTCCAATCCACTCCTGATTTGCATAACGGCCATCCGCTTTTAGATAGAACCAGCTCTTGTAGGCTTTATCAAAGATCCACTCATTCTCCGCCATGACTCCACTGTTTTTGAGGTAGTAGCTTCCGTTCCATTTGTCTGCTAGCATTCCACCATTCTGGTCAAATGAGTACCAGGAACCCTGAATCTTTTGCCAGTTTTCTTGGATATATCTCCCTGAACCGTTCGCATAGAACCAAGTATCCTTGATTTTGACCCAGTTGTTTTCAGCCATAGCTCCGCTCTGGTTGAAGAGGTAACCCTTGAAGGTTGTCGCACTCAGCATTCCACCGTCTTTGTCAAAGTAGTACCAAGAACCGTTGATTTTCTCCCATTTATCCTGTGAGATTTTTCCAGAAGGAGCTACATAATACCAAATTTGGTCTAATTTAGTCCAGCCCTTTTCTGCCATAGCTCCGCTTTTTGTGAGAAGATAGCCGTCAACGGCAGTGTTGCTTAGCATACTTCCAGTTTGATCAAAATAGTACCAAGAACCATTGATTTTTTTCCAAGTGTTCTGAGCTAGTCGTCCAGAAGAGTCAGCATAATACCATTGATTGTCCAGTTTGGTCCAACTATTTTCTATCATGACTCCATCTTGGTCAAAGGCATAGCCTTTGTAGATAGTAGAATGAAGACGATTACCATCTTGATCGAAGTAGTACCATTTGCCTTGGATTTGTTTCCAGTTCAAAGCAGGTTTATCATCTTGGTAAAAACGCCAGTGGTGATTTTCTTGGTGCCATCCTTCTTTTTTGGGCTTGTCTTCTTGCACATCTACTTTCGGAAGAACTTCTGATTTAGAGTTTTCCTCAACACTTGACTCTTTCTTTTCTTCTTTGGCAATTGCTTCCTTGACAGCAGATGTGGATTGAGTTGTGTTTTCTTCTCCTAAGACGGATGCGGGTGCTAATCCTGCGATTGAAAGGATTAAAGCACTGGTCAGTAGTATCTTTTTCACTTTCTATTTCCTAACTTTTTCTTTTTCCCTTTTTCATTTTTCCTATTAATTATCGAATTGAACTTCTTCTAGTAAGTATTCGATAAAGCGTTCGCCCATCTTAGACAGGCTGGTTTTTTCATGCTGGATATAGACCAGTTCAATCGGGTCGTCAATGTCCAGCGGAATGGAAACGATATTGTCTCCGTTGAGGTTGCTGTTCAAAATCCCTGTTGCAATGGTGTAACCATCCAAACCAATCAAAAGATTAAAGAGGGTGGCACGGTCACTGACTACGATGGATTTTTTGTGGTGCTCTTGGGAAAGAATCTCCTCTGAAAAGTAGAAGGAGTTGTGCGTCCCCTGGTCATAACTCAGATAAGGGAAGTCTTCCAAATCAGCCAATTTGACCTTGTCTTTTTTAGCTAGAGGGTTGGTCTTGCTGACAAAGATATGGGGTTGGGCTGTGAAGAGGTGGTGGGCTAGCAGGTGATTGTCATCCAGCATTTTTGTTAAAACATCACGATTGTAGCTGTTTAAAAAGAGGACACCGACCTCGCTACGGAAGTTCTTGACGTCATCGATAATCTCCCAAGTCCGAGTTTCACGAAGGAAGAGCTCGTATTTCTCCATATCACTTTTCTTGAGCAGAGAGACAAAGGCATTGACTACAAAGGCATAGTGCTGAGAGGAAACGCTGAAAAGTTCGCGGTGGGCGATAGGATTTTTATAACGTTCCTCCAGAAGCTGAGTTTGCTCGACAACTTGACGGGCATAGGAGAGAAACTCCATCCCATCACGGGTTAAGGTAATGCCCTTGGGATTGCGGATAAAGATTTCAATGCCCATTTCATTTTCCAAGTCTCGAACGGCATTAGAGAGACTGGGTTGGGTGATAAAGAGTTGCTTGGCTGCCTCATTCATAGAGCCAGTTTCGACGATTTTGATAATATAGTGTAGTTGTTGAATTCTCATGTTTTTATTGTACCATACTTGCGGAAGAATGGGCAATGAAGACGAAGAAAATAGGGGGAAAGAGCTGGTCCTGTATTGAAAAAAAGTCTGGAATCTGCTAAAATGGAAGCTATGAAAACATTCTATGATGTGCAGCAATTTCTCAAACAGTTTGGCATTATTGTTTACATGGGGAAGCGCTTGTATGATATTGAACTGATGAAGCTCGAACTCTCTCGGATTTATGATGCAGGTCTGATGGACAAGCTAGACTATCTAGAGGCGGAAGCTGTTCTTCGTAGAGAGCACAAGATAGAATTAGACTACATAGAGAAAAATGGAGATAAGAACTTATGACAATTTGGATTGTTTGGGGAATCGTATTGGCGATGGCGGCATGGATGGGGTATAACTACCTTCGTATTCGTCGTGCGGCTAAGATTGTGGACAATGCAGAATTTGAAGCCTTGATTCGGAAAGGGCAATTGATTGATGTCCGTGAACCAGCAGAATTTCACAGAAAACATATCCTCGGAGCTCGCAATATTCCTTCAAATCAGTTGAAGTCAAGCCTTGCAGCCCTTCGCAAGGATAAACCTGTCCTTCTCTACGAAAATCAACGTGGACAACGAGTGACCAATGCAGCACTTTATTTGAAAAAACAAGGTTTCTCTGAGATTTATATCCTTTCTTATGGGTTGGATTCTTGGAACGGGAAGGTCAAAGTTGAGAAATAAGAAAACGAGCTTAGATGTTTCTGAGCTCATTTTTTAACCACTTTTTCTGAGAAAGTCACGAATGCTTGCCAACTCTTCTGAGTTTAGGGGACGATAGTCTCCTTCTTGAAGATTATTATCCAAGTTCCAAGGTCCAAAATGGGTGCGTTTGAGAGAGGTCACCTTGACACCAACTGAGAGAAACATCTTCTTAACCTGATGAAACTTGCCCTCAGAGATAGTGATGGAGGCCCGGCTCTCTGTTGGGCTTGAGGACAGAATTTCGAGCTGAGCAGGTTTACAAGTAGTCCCATCTAAAAAGACAATCCCATCTTTGAATTTTTGGATATGGTCTGACGTGAGCAGTCCGTTTACTACCACTTGATAGGATTTATCGACATGGTACTGGGGATGGAGGAGTTGAAAACCAAGAGGTCCATTGTCTGTCAAAAGCAGCAGTCCCGTCGTATCGCGGTCTAGTCTGCCGATAGCATAGAGCTGGTCAGACTGGATGTCAGGTGGAAGGAGGTCCATGACGGTTGGAAGTTTCTTATCCTTGCTCGCTGTAACGACTCCGTTTGGCTTATGAAGCAGGAGGTAGGTGTGCTCGTAGCTTTGGATTTGTCGTCCTTGAAAGACTAATTTCTGCAACCCAGTGTCGACATTTTGAGCGAGTGAGCGAGCTGGACAATTGTCCACTAGGATTTCTTTTCTTAATAGAGCCTGTTTCATAGCCTTGCGACTGACCTTTTCTTGGGCTAATAATCTATCTAAACGCATACCAGCTTATCTTATCATAAGTCTCTGACTTTGAAAAGAGTTGCCTTGACTAGAAAAGCAGAGTGAAAACATTTACACTTAGCTGAACTGTGATTTTTGAATGAGACTGTGGTATAATTGTTCAGTTAGAAATAAAAATTTAAATATTAGAGGAAATCATGACAAAATTAAGAGAAGATATCCGTAACATTGCGATTATCGCCCACGTTGACCACGGAAAAACAACCCTCGTTGACGAATTATTGAAACAATCAGAAACGCTTGATGCACGTACTGAATTGGCAGAGCGCGCTATGGACTCAAACGATATCGAAAAAGAGCGTGGAATCACTATCCTTGCGAAAAATACAGCCGTTGCATACAACGGAACTCGTATCAATATTATGGACACACCAGGACACGCGGACTTCGGTGGAGAAGTTGAGCGTATCATGAAAATGGTTGATGGTGTTGTCTTGGTCGTAGATGCCTACGAAGGAACAATGCCACAAACTCGTTTCGTATTGAAAAAAGCCTTGGAACAAGATCTTGTCCCAATCGTGGTTGTTAACAAAATCGACAAACCATCAGCTCGTCCAGCAGAAGTAGTAGACGAAGTATTGGAGCTCTTCATTGAGCTTGGTGCAGATGACGACCAGCTTGACTTCCCAGTGGTGTATGCTTCAGCTATCAACGGAACATCTTCATTGTCAGATGATCCAGCTGACCAAGAAGCTACGATGGCGCCAATCTTTGACACGATTATCGACCATATCCCAGCTCCAGTAGATAACTCAGATGAGCCTTTGCAGTTCCAAGTGTCACTTTTGGACTACAATGACTTCGTTGGTCGTATCGGTATCGGTCGTGTCTTCCGTGGTACTGTTAAGGTTGGGGACCAAGTTACCCTTTCTAAACTAGATGGTACAACGAAGAACTTCCGTGTCACAAAACTCTTCGGTTTCTTTGGTTTGGAACGTCGTGAAATCCAAGAAGCTAAAGCGGGTGACTTGATTGCCGTATCAGGTATGGAAGATATCTTTGTCGGTGAAACCATCACTCCGACAGACGCAGTTGAAGCACTTCCAATCCTACACATCGATGAGCCAACTCTTCAAATGACTTTCTTGGTCAACAACTCACCATTTGCTGGTAAAGAAGGTAAATGGGTGACTTCTCGTAAGGTAGAAGAACGCTTGCAAGCAGAATTGCAAACAGACGTTTCCCTTCGTGTTGACCCAACTGATTCCCCAGATAAATGGACCGTTTCAGGACGTGGAGAATTGCACTTGTCAATCCTGATTGAAACCATGCGCCGTGAGGGTTATGAACTTCAAGTATCTCGTCCAGAGGTTATTGTAAAAGAAATCGATGGCGTTAAATGTGAGCCATTTGAACGTGTGCAAATCGATACTCCAGAAGAATACCAAGGTTCTGTTATCCAAAGTCTTTCTGAACGTAAGGGTGAAATGTTGGATATGATTTCAACTGGTAATGGTCAAACTCGTTTGGTCTTCCTTGTTCCAGCGCGTGGTTTGATTGGATACTCAACTGAGTTCTTGTCAATGACACGTGGTTACGGTATCATGAACCATACCTTTGACCAATACTTGCCATTGATTCCAGGTGAAATTGGGGGACGTCACCGTGGTGCCCTTGTTTCCATCGATGCTGGTAAGGCAACAACATACTCAATCATGTCTATCGAAGAACGTGGAACCATCTTTGTCAACCCAGGTACTGAGGTTTACGAAGGAATGATCATCGGTGAAAACTCTCGTGAAAACGACTTGACAGTTAACATCACTAAGGCCAAACAAATGACCAACGTTCGTTCTGCAACCAAGGACCAAACAGCGGTTATCAAGACACCTCGTATCTTGACACTTGAAGAGTCACTCGAGTTCTTGAATGACGATGAGTACATGGAAGTAACACCTGAGTCAATCCGTTTGCGTAAGCAAATCCTCAACAAGGCAGAGCGCGAGAAAGCCAACAAAAAGAAAAAATCAGCTGAATAAGAGCTAGAAAGAGATAAAGATGGTCTATTTAATCATAGGGATACTCTTATTACTACTCTATGTATTTGCGACACCCCAAAGTATCAAAGGAACAGTCAACATCGTTATCTTGGTCTTTGTAGTTGTTGCTCTCTTGATTTTGCTGATGTTGTCCATCTTGCAAATCTTCCAATTACCGACAGAATTCTTTGTCACAATCGCCATGCTGGCTCTAGCCTACTTTAGCTTGAGAGACATTACGCTCATGTCTGTAAAAAAGAGCAAAAGAAGATAAATAGAAAGAGAGCTATGGCTCTCTTTTTCTATGCTAGAATGAAGGCTAGAGCATTTTCGTTTAGTATTATTTCCATAAAAATGGTAAAATAGTAGGAGTAGAAATGGAGTTTGAGACATGAAAGTAATCGATCAATTTAAAAATAAGAAAGTCCTTGTTTTAGGTTTGGCTAAATCTGGTGAGTCTGCGGCTCGTTTGCTGGACAAGCTGGGTGCTATTGTGACAGTAAATGACGGCAAGCCTTTTGAGGACAATCCAGCTGCGCAAAGTTTGCTAGAAGAGGGAATCAAGGTTGTCACTGGTGGGCATCCTTTGGAGCTCTTGGATGAAGACTTTGCTCTGATGGTGAAAAATCCAGGTATCCCGTATAGCAATCCCATGATTGAAAAAGCATTAGCAAAGGGGATTCCAGTCTTGACTGAGGTGGAATTGGCCTACTTGATCTCAGAAGCACCGATTATTGGTATTACTGGCTCAAATGGAAAAACGACCACAACGACGATGATTGGGGAAGTTTTGACTGCTGCTGGTCAACGTGGTCTCTTGTCAGGGAACATCGGCTTTCCTGCTAGTCAAGTGGCTCAAACTGCGACAGACAAGGACACGCTTGTCATGGAACTTTCTTCTTTCCAACTGATGGGTGTTCAAGAATTCCATCCTGAGATTGCGGTTATTACCAACCTCATGCCAACTCATATCGACTATCATGGTTCTTTTGAGGAGTATGTGGCAGCTAAGTGGAATGTTCAGAACAAAATGACAGCAGCTGATTTTCTTGTTTTGAACTTTAACCAAGACTTGGCAAAAGAATTGGCTACCAAAACACAAGCCACTGTTGTTCCATTTTCAACACTTGAGAAGGTTGATGGAGCTTATCTGGAAGATGGTCAACTCTACTTCCGTGGGGAAGTGGTCATGGCAGCGAGTGAAATCGGTGTTCCAGGTAGCCACAATGTAGAAAATGCCCTTGCGACCATTGCAGTAGCCAAGCTACGTGGTGTGGATAACCAAATCATCAAGGAAACTCTTTCAGCCTTTGGTGGTGTGAAACACCGTCTCCAATTTGTGGATGAGATTAAGGGTGTCAAATTTTATAACGACAGTAAATCAACTAATATTTTGGCAACTCAAAAAGCCTTATCAGGATTTGACAACAGCAAGGTCATCTTAATTGCAGGTGGTTTGGACCGTGGGAATGAGTTTGACGAATTGGTTCCAGATATTACTGGGCTCAAGAAGATGGTCATCCTCGGTCAGTCTGCAGAACGTGTCAAACGGGCAGCAGAGAAGGCTGGTGTGACTTATGTAGATGCGACAGATATTGCTGATGCGACCCGCAAGGCTTATGAGCTAGCGACTCAAGGAGATGTGGTTCTCCTCAGTCCTGCCAATGCTAGCTGGGATATGTATGCTAACTTTGAAGTACGTGGCGACCTCTTTATCGACACAGTAGCGGAGTTAAAGGAATAATATGAAAAAAATTGTCTTTACAGGTGGGGGGACGGTTGGACATGTCACCCTCAACCTTTTGTTAATGCCCAAGTTCATCGAAGACGGCTGGGAAGTTCACTATATTGGTGATAAACACGGAATCGAACACCAAGAAATCCTCAAGTCAGGTTTGGATGTTACTTTCCATTCTATTGCGACTGGGAAGTTGCGTCGCTATTTTTCTTGGCAAAATATGCTGGATGTCTTCAAAGTTGGTTGGGGAATTGTCCAATCCCTCTTTATCATGTTACGACTGCGTCCACAGGCTCTTTTTTCTAAGGGGGGATTTGTCTCTGTCCCGCCGGTTATCGCAGCACGTGTGTCAGGAGTGCCTGTCTTTATTCACGAATCGGATCTGTCTATGGGCTTAGCCAATAAAATTGCCTATAAATTTGCGACCAAGATGTATTCAACATTTGAGCAGCCTGCTGGTCTTGCAAAAGTCGAGCATGTGGGGGCAGTGACCAAGGTAACAGACCAAAAAACTTCAGAGCCAGATGAATTGGTGGATATCCAAACCCACTTTGATCCTAAATTGCCAACCGTATTATTTGTCGGAGGTTCTGCAGGAGCTCGTGTATTTAACCAATTGGTGACAGATCATAAGCAAGAACTGACCGAACGCTACAATATTATCAACCTCACTGGAGATTCCAGCCTCAATGAGTTGAGTCAAAATCTCTTTCGTGTTGATTATGTGACAGATCTCTATCAACCCATGATTGAGATGGCAGATGTGGTAGTGACGCGTGGCGGTGCCAATACGATTTTCGAGCTCTTGGCCATGGCGAAACTCCATCTCATCGTACCATTGGGTCGTGAAGCAAGTCGAGGAGACCAGATTGAAAATGCTGCCTACTTTGTTAAGAAAGGCTATGCAGAAGAACTTCAAGAAAGTGACTTGACCTTGGAAAGCTTGGAGGCGAAACTCAGTCACTTGCTTAGTCACAAGGACCAATACCAAGCTAGCATGAAAGCTTCGACTGAATTGAAATCTCTTGCAGATTTTTACGATCTACTAAGAAAAGACCTAGCATAAGGAATATCAATGTCAAAGGATAAGAAAAAAGAATCAAACCAGAAGCAAGAATTGTCTGAATGGCAGAAACGAAACCAGGAATACCTGAAGAAGAAGGCTGAGGAAGAAGTTGCTCTAGCTGAAGAGAAGGAAAAGGAAAAACAAGCTCGTAAGGAAGCCAACTCGAAACTATTGGAGGAATCCAAGAAATCATCGAGTGAGTCAGACGAGGAAGTCTCAAGTATAAGCAAGAAACCATCCGAAAAAGAAGAAAAATCTCAAAAGGATGCCCCTAAAGTCAAAGAGGAAAAAGAGAAGAAGAAAAAAGAAAAACCAGAGAAAGCAGAGAAACCTGCCAAGCCGAAAATTGCTCCTGTTCATATATGGAGAGCTGTGAGTATCTTGGTACCCAGTTTCCTTATCCTCCTTCTTTCAGTCTATCTGTTGACTCCGCTTTCGACCATCAAAAATATCGAGGTTAAGGGAAATAGTAATACGCAGGCTGATGACATCAAACAGGCTTCTGGGATTCAAGATAGTGACTATACTTTAGCCCTATTGTTGGATAAGGAAACATACGCTGAGCGAATCAGGTCCAATCATTGGATAGAATCAGCGAAGATTAATTATCAATTTCCGACTAACTTTACGATTGAGGTCAAGGAATTCGATATTGTCGGTTATTATGTGTCTGGTGAAGAACATTATCCTATTCTGTCTAGTGGTACAGTAGAGTCAACTCCTGTTGATCGCTTAAACTTGCCTGAGACTTATCTGACAGTTACCTTTAACGATGAGCAGCAGGTTAAAGAACTGATAACGGGATTGTCTACTATCAGTGAGGATATCAAGAGTCAAATCCAGAAAATCGAATTAGCGCCAAGCAAGGCAACAGCAGATCTTTTAAAAATTACCATGCTGGATACAGATGAGGTTTTGGTTCCCCTATCAGAATTGAGCAAGAAATTGCCTTATTACAGCAAAATCAAGCCACAATTATCAGAACCGAGTGTAGTCGATATGGAAGCTGGAGTATACAGCTATACTATAGCGGATAAATTGATAGAAGAAGCTGAGGAAAAAGCCAAACAAGAGGCTAAGGAAGCCGAGAAGAAAAAACAGGAAGAAGAAAAGAAAAAACAAGAAGAACAAGGAAATCAAAGCCAAACGAGCCAGCAATCACAGAGTCGTTAGACTAACTTTTCCTCTTGATTTTGAATGGTATAGAAGTCTAGTTTCGAGTTTTTGCTTGACAAGTCCTACTATAAATAATAGAATAGAAAAAAACCTTTAAAGCAGTCCAGAGAGGCAGCTAAGGTTAGACGGTGAAAGGGTGGAGACTACCCATTTTTCGTGGAACCTTGCTGTTGGCAGGTTCCTTTTTTCATGCTCTCTAGCTTACAAAGGTAAAAGGAGAAAGGTATGCGTGAACATCGTCCAGTTATTGCTCTTGATTTTCCTAGTTTTGAGGCGGTCAAGAAATTTTTATCTCTTTTCCCAGCAGAAGAAAGTCTTTATCTAAAAGTAGGGATGGAGCTTTATTATGCGGAAGGTCCGGAAATTGTCCGTTATTTGAAATCACTGGGGCATAGTGTCTTTTTGGATCTCAAGCTACATGACATTCCCAATACAGTTAAATCGGCTATGAAGGTCTTATCTCAGCTTGGTGTAGACATGACAAATGTTCATGCTGCTGGTGGTGTGGAGATGATGAAGGCTGCGCGTGAAGGTCTGGGGACACAAGCCAAATTGATCGCTGTGACCCAGCTGACATCAACGTCGGAAAGCCAGATGCAGGATTTTCAAAATATCCAAAGCAGCCTGCAAGAGTCTGTGATTCACTATGCCAAGAAGACAGCTGAAGCAGGTTTAGACGGTGTGGTTTGTTCAGCTCAGGAAGTGCAACTCATCAAGCAGGCCACTAATCCAGATTTTATCTGTCTGACACCAGGTATTCGTCCAGCGGGAGCTGCGGTTGGAGACCAAAAACGCGTCATGACGCCAGCGGATGCTTATCAAATCGGTAGTGACTATATCGTAGTAGGACGTCCCATTACCCAAGCTGAGGATCCTGTTGCAGCTTATCATGCTATCAAGGATGAATGGAACCAAGACTAAAATTAAAGAAATAGATTATAAAAACAAAAGGAGAATACTATGACACTTGCTAAAGATATCGCTAGCCACCTCTTGAAAATTCAAGCCGTTTACCTCAAACCAGAGGAGCCTTTCACTTGGGCATCTGGTATCAAATCGCCGATTTATACTGACAACCGTGTGACGCTTGCCTATCCAGAAACTCGTAGCTTGATTGAAAATGGTTTTGTGGAAGCTATTAAAGCAGAATTTCCAGAAGTAGAAGTGATTGCAGGAACAGCGACAGCAGGGATTCCACACGGAGCTATCATCGCTGACAAGATGAACTTGCCTTTTGCCTACATCCGCAGCAAACCAAAAGACCACGGAGCTGGTAATCAAATCGAAGGTCGCGTAGCTCAGGGGCAAAAGATGGTTGTTGTTGAAGACCTCATTTCAACGGGTGGGTCTGTTCTTGAAGCCGTAGCAGCTGCTAAACGCGAAGGAGCCGATGTGCTTGGAGTTGTAGCGATTTTCAGTTATCAATTGCCAAAAGCCGATAAGAATTTTGCGGATGCTGGTGTGAAATTGGTGACTCTTTCAAACTACAGTGAACTGATTCACCTAGCCCAAGAAGAAGGTTACATCACACCAGAAGGACTCGACCTCCTAAAACGCTTTAAAGAAGACCAAGAAAATTGGCAAAATGCCTAAAACATAGAAAATCAGGTAGTCACTAGGATTACCTGATTTCTTTTTGTTATGTTTGTTAGATGTTAGTCTACTTTTCCACCTTCAACAACTAGATCATCTGCCTTAGCAGCGTCACCGTAGGTTGGGTGAAGTGTTTTTTCATAAGCTTTGTGGAAGAAGTTTTCTTTACCAAGTTTTTCAATTTCTTGGTTGATGTAGTCGAGTAGTTCTTGGTTACCTTTTTGGACTGCTGGCGCAATAGTATCTGGATCTCCGAGGGAAGAAATTCCGACTTCATATCCTTTGTTTTCAAGTGCCCAAGCTAGGACTTCCGTATTGTCAGTAGAGAAGGCATCTCCACGTCCGTCAAGAAGGGCTTGGTAGGCGTCGCTATATTGGTCGTATTTTTGGAGTTTTACTTCTGGGTGATTTTTCTCAAAATAAGTTTCAGCAGTCGTCCCCTTTGTAACAATCAAGGTTTTGCCTTCTAATTCTTTAACGTCTTTGATGACTTTATCTTTTGGTGACACGACACCGAGGGAAACTTTCATGTAAGGAAGGGCAAAATCAACTTGTTTCTTTCGTTCGTCAGTAACTGTGAAGTTGGCAAGGGTGATATCCACCTTGTTTGAAATCAAGTATTCAGCGCGGTTGGCAGCATCAACAGAGACGTATTTAACCTTTACTCCCAAGTCTTGAGCTAATTGGTTACCCAATTCGATATCGTAGCCTTGGTAGGAACCGTCGTTGTCAACATAACCAAATGGTTTTTTGTCACCAAATACCGCGATTCGAAGCTCACCGCTTTTTTTGATTTCGTCGATAGTGCGGGCCTTGGCGGTTGTTTTTCCTGATGAAGCATCAGAGCTTCCACTTGAGCTACAAGCTGTGACAAAGATAAGCGCAAAGGCTAGGGCAAAAACAGTTAGAATTGGTTTGAGTAGTTTCATAAAAATCTCCTTTATAGATATGAGCCGAACTGGCTAAAGTCAAAGACGTTTAAAAATTCCTGTGCTCGTTTGGTTTGTGGATTAGTGAAGAATTCCTGAGCCGTTCCTTCTTCAGCGATTTTCCCTTGGTCGAGAAAGATTATCCGATCTGCAATAGCTTGGGCAAACTGCATTTCGTGGGTTACCAGAATCATGGTGCGCCCTTCTTGAGCCAAGTCATTGATGAGTTCCAGAACTTCACGCACCATTTCTGGATCCAGTGAAGCCGTCACTTCGTCAAAGAGGATAATTTCTGGATGCATGAGCAGGGCACGGACAATCGCCACTCGTTGTTTCTGTCCACCAGATAATTGACGCGCAAAGCTATGTTTTTTATCTAGCAAACCGACACGCTCCAGCAGTTGCAAAGCTTCTTTAGTTACTTCCTTCTTGTCTCTCCCTTGAGCCTTGATAGGACCTAGGATGAGGTTTTGTAGGACATCCAGATGGGGAAAGAGTTCATAACTTTGAAAGACCATGCCAATCTTTTGGCGAACTAGGTGAAAATCTTTTTTATTTGCAACGATAGACTGACCGTCCAGAAGAATATCTCCACCTTGAATACTTTCTAAGCCATTGAGGCAACGAAGTAGAGTACTTTTCCCACAACCAGAGGGTCCTAGAATGACGACAACTTCCCCTTTTTTGATATCTAGAGAAAGTCCTTGGAGGATGGGATTGTCTCCGAAGGATTTTTTTAGTTCCTTGATTTCTAAGATAGTTTCAGACATTTAGCTCCTCCAATGTTTTTCTAAGTGAGTGGATAGTTTGGAAATAGGGAAGCAGACTGCGAAATACAAGACTAGAATGGTTCCATAAATCCAAAAGGAAGCGGTTGGGATGGTCAGGCGATTGCTATCGATGATTTGTTGTCCAACCTTGGTTACTTCAACAACCCCAATCAAGACAACCAAGGAAGTGGTTTTAATCATCCGAGTGACAAGGTTGATGGCTTGTGGCAGCAATCTTCTCAAAACCTGTGGGATGATAATGTGGTAATAAAGTTGAACATTGGTCAAACCTAGCGCCTGTCCACTTTCAAACTGATGCTTAGGAAGGGAAGTGATAGCTCCACGTACCAAGTCCCCCATTTCAGCTGTTCCCCAGAGAGTGAAAACAATAATAGCTGAAGTCTCACCTGAGATATTGATATTAAAGTTTCGAGCCAAGCCGAAATATACGATGAAAAGTAGTACCAGCTGGGGCATGATACGGATAAATTCCAGATAAAAGCGTGTTAAAAAACGAATAACTCTAGAATGGGAGGTCATGATGATTCCCATGACTGTTCCAAAAACCATTGATAGAAGGACAGAGAGAATGGAAATTCCAATCGTGACACCCAATCCCTGTAGAATTCGCAGGAGATTATTTCCCTGAAAGAGTACTTGCATTCCCGAATCCTGCATGGCGGAGCCTCCTTTCTATCCAGCTAAAGACTAGAGAGATGGGCAGAAGCATAATCAGGTAAGCAACTACCAACATGGCCAGTGCAATATCTGTCTCATAATAGAGTCCAATCAAGTCCTTGGCGACGTACATGAGATCGGCTAAGGCTACTGCAGAGAAGACAGAGGTTTCTTTGATGAGGAAAATGACATTGGCACTAAAGGACGGTAGGGCTACCGCAGTCGCTTGCGGAAGAACCACATAGCGAAAGACCTGTACAGGTGTTAGACCAATGGCTAGACCAATCTCGTGCTGGGTTTGACTGACTGCTTCCAGTCCGCTTCTGAAAGATTCAGCCATGTAGGAGCCACCTAAAAAGATGAGCCCAACTGTTGCACAGACTTCTGAAGAAAGAACAATCCCTATTCGGGGAAGCCCGAAATAGAGGAAGAAGAGCTGAATCAAAAGGGGCGTGTTGCGTGACAATTCGATGTAGGCTGTTGCTAACTGTGAAAAGATAGGAACGCGATAATGCCGAATGACACTAACGATTAGACCAACAAGAAAAGAACCCAAAATTCCCCAAACTGCGATATGTAGGGTCAGAAAAAATGCCTTTTGATAGAGTGGTAAATATTGTTCAACAATGGACCAATCCAAAATAGAACCTCCCATCTAGGAATAATATAGCTATTGTAGCACTAAAGGGCATGTTTGGATAATATGAATTTTTTATCACAATGATAGAAAAAATTTATCATGTCGGTGATTTGAAATTTCCAGACAAAATTTTTGAAAGGATTCTGAAAAAGAGGTAAGATAGTTTATGTAAGACAAAGTAAACGCTTACTTAATAAGGAGGACGCTTTATGTCATATAAAACAAGCAATGCAGAAGGACCTGTAGATTTTATTAACACTTATGATTTGGAGCCAATGGCGCAACAAGTAATTCCTAAAGCTGCCTTTGGTTATATCGCTAGTGGAGCAGAGGATACTTTCACATTACGTGAGAACATCCGTGCCTTTAACCACAAACTCATCGTTCCTCATACGCTTTGTGATGTTGAAAATCCAAGTACAGAGATTGAATTTGCAGGTGAAAAATTATCTTCACCAATTATTATGGCGCCTGTTGCGGCTCATAAATTAGCAAATGAACAAGGTGAAGTGGCTACTGCGCGTGGTGTGCATGAATTTGGTTCTCTCTATACAACTAGTTCCTACTCTACTGTTGACCTTCCAGAAATTACGGAAGCTCTTCAAGGAACACCTCATTGGTTCCAATTTTACTTTAGTAAGGATGACGGCATTAACCGCCATATCATGGACCGTGTTAAGGCTGAAGGCTACAAAGCGATTGTCTTGACGGCAGATGCAACTGTAGGAGGGAATCGTGAGGTTGATAAGCGCAATGGTTTTGTCTTCCCAGTTGGCATGCCGATTGTTGAGGAATACCTGCCAGAAGGTGCTGGAAAATCAATGGACTTTGTTTACAAATCAGCTAAACAACGCTTGTCTCCACGTGATGTCGAATTTATCGCTGAATACTCAGGACTTCCTGTGTATGTCAAGGGACCACAATGCCGTGAGGACGTTGAACGCTCTCTTGCCGCAGGTGCTTCTGGTATCTGGGTAACCAACCACGGTGGCCGCCAAATCGACGGTGGACCAGCTGCCTTTGACTCACTTCAAGAAGTAGCAGAAGCAGTTGATAAACGTGTGCCAATTGTCTTTGACTCTGGTGTTCGTCGCGGTCAACACGTCTTTAAAGCCTTGGCTTCAGGAGCAGACTTGGTAGCTATTGGTCGCCCTGTGATCTATGGTTTGGCTCTCGGTGGTAGTGTTGGTGTGCGTCAAGTCTTTGAGCACTTGAATGCAGAATTGAAGACAGTCATGCAGTTATCTGGAACTCAGACTATTGAGGATGTCAAACACTTCAAACTCCGTCATAACCCATACAATCCAACCTTCCCAGTCGATCCTCGTGATTTGAAATTGTATTGATAAAGTAGAAGGCCTCCACCTTATGTGGAGGTTTTTCTTCGTGTATAGAAAGATTAAATCGTTATTAGAAACTATATAAATATATTTTTCAGTCAAATATCTTGCTAGGGCTTTCAAATTCTGTTATACTGGTCCAGTAATAAAATAATAAAGACATTTGGGGTGCTTTAGGCTGAGATGATACCCATTGAACCTGATACAGTTAATACTGGCGAAGGGAAATGTGAAAAGGTTTTTTTCGTATGTCGAAAAGAACTGTCTAATCTTGTAAGGTAAACTCTAATTCTCGTTTGTAATTGGAGTTTTTTTGTTTATACAAACTGGATAGGCTTGTTTAGGTAGCTCTCTGCAAATGCCCTCGATGTTCTTTAAAAGTATCAAGTGGAATAACGATTTTGCTTGGTATCTCTTGATATTTTATTGATTACTAAGGAGTAAAGAAAGGAAAAATAAATATGGAAACACAAGACTATGCATTTCAGCCAGGTTTGACTGTTGGAGAATTATTAAAAAGCAGTCAGAAGGATTGGCAGGCTGCAATCAATCATCGTTTTGTTAAGGAACTTTTTGCGGGGACAATTGAGAATAAGGTCTTAAAAGACTACCTGATTCAAGATTATCATTTCTTTGATGCCTTCTTATCCATGCTGGGTGCCTGTGTAGCTCACGCAGACCAGCTTGAATCCAAACTTCGTTTTGCCAAGCAACTAGGCTTTCTTGAAGCAGATGAAGATGGTTATTTTCAAAAGGCTTTCAAAGAGTTAAAAGTAGCAGAGAATGACTATCTAGAAGTGCCCTTGCACCCTGTAACAAAAGCCTTTCAGGAGCTAATGTATTCTGCTGTGGCTTCATCAGACTATGCTCATCTTTTGGTCATGCTGGTCATTGCAGAGGGTCTCTATTTAGACTGGGGTTCTAAAGATTTGGCTCTACCTGAAGCCTGTATTCATGTAGAATGGATCAATCTCCACAGAGGTCCTTTCTTTACAGAGTGGGTTCAATTTCTGGTTGACGAACTCAATCGTGTCGGGAAAGATAGAGAAGATTTGACAGAACTTCAGGAACGCTGGAATCAAGCAGTCGCTTTAGAATTAGCCTTTTTTGATATTGGTTATGAATTATAGGACAGATTCAATACTTTTATGTAGATTAAAAGAATGAACAGAAAAACTATATAAATATATTTTCCAGTCAAATATCTTGCTAGGGCTTTCAAATTCTGTTATACTGGTCCAGTAATAAAATAATAAAGACATTTGGGGTGCTTTAGGCTGAGATGATACCCATTGAACCTGATACAGTTAATACTGGCGAAGGGAAATGTGAAAAGGTTTTTTTCGTATGTCGAAAAGAACTGTCTAATCTTGTAAGGTAAACTCTAATTCTCGTTTGTAATTGGAGTTTTTTTGTTTATCAAAAGAGGATAGACGGCAAGCCTTTTGGTAGCTCTCCTTGAATGCCCCACTTTTCTTTAAAAAAGGAGTTTTTTATGTTGAAAAAATGGCAGTTAAAAGATGTTATCTTACTTGCTTTCTTGTCTATCTTTTTTGGTGGCGTTTTTGTGGGTTCGGGCTATCTGTTTGATATTCTCACCCTAATCTTGGCCCCTCTTGGTTTACAGGCCTTTGCCAATGAAATCCTCTTTGGTCTCTGGTGTATGGCTGCGCCCATTGCGGCCATCTTTGTTCCAAGAGTCGGAAGTGCGACGATTGGAGAAGTGCTCGCTGCGCTTGCTGAAGTTCTTTATGGTAGCCAATTCGGCCTAGGCGCCCTATTGTCTGGCTTGGTTCAAGGCTTGGGAAGTGAATTTGGTTTTCTCGTAACCAAGAATCGCTATGAAAGTTGGCTCTCTCTAACTGCCAATAGTATTGGGATTACGCTTGTTAGCTTTGTCTATGAATACATTAAATTAGGTTACTATGCCTTCTCCCTTCCTTTTGTACTTTCCTTGCTGGTGGTGCGTTTTATTTCCGTCTTTTTCTTCTGTACCATCTTGGTTCGTGCCATTGTCAAACTCTACCATCAGTTTGCAGCTGGAGGCAAGGCATAGATGGGGCTGGAACTACGGGGGATTCAGTCACCAATCTTTTCGGAACCGATTGATTTTACTTTTCATGCGCAAGCTTTTACCTTGTTAGTTGGGAGCAGTGGTTCAGGAAAATCCAGCCTTTTTCAAATCATTGCCCAGGTCACTTCCTTACCCTATAGTGGTCAAGTCCTGATAGATGGAAACCAGGTCAGTCAGCTTTCAATCGTCGAACGTGTCCAGACGGTTGGCATTCTCTTTCAAAATCCCAATCATCAATTTACCATGGAGAACTTGTTTGAGGAGCTGATTTTTACTTTGGAGAATATCGGCCATCCCGTTCAGGAGATTGATTCTAAAATAGCCGAGGTGGTCCAGCAATGTCGCTGCGAGGCAATCTTGCACCGTCCCATCCATCACTTATCAGGTGGGGAAAAGCAAAAGGCTGCGCTGGCTGTTCTATTTGCCATGAATCCTAGGGTCTATCTCTTGGATGAGCTCTTTGCTTCTATTGACCGCAAAAGTAGGATAGAGATCCTAGAGATTCTAAAGGAATTGGCCTCTAATGGGAAGACAGTCATCCTGTGTGACCATGATTTATCAGACTATGGAGCCTACATTGACCATATGGTGGAGCTAAGAGACGGGCAACTGAGGGAAGTGTTTCAAATCCCTACCTCTGAGATGACACAGGTTGCTTCAAAGGAAGTTACCTCTAGGCTAGAACTATTCCATATGGATCGTGTGACTTGTGAGCTGGGTAATCGTCCCCTCTTTTCGATTGCTAATTTCACGTTTTACCAAGGAATTTCCTGTATCCTAGGTGACAATGGTGTCGGGAAATCAACCCTCTTTCGCTCCATTCTTCAATTTCAAAAGTATAAAGGGCGCATTACTTGGAAGGAGAAAGTCCTGAAAAAGAAAAAGAGCCTGTATCGTGACTTGACGGGTGTTGTTCAGGAAGCTGAGAAGCAGTTTATCCGAGTCAGTCTGAGAGAGGAACTGCAATTAGATAGCTCAGACTCTGAAAGAAATCAGCGGATTCTCCAAGCATTACGATATTTTGATCTGGAGCAGGCACTCGATAAGAGTCCCTATCAATTAAGTGGTGGTCAGCAAAAGATTCTTCAGCTATTGACCATCTTAACCAGCAAGGCTTCTGTGATTTTGCTAGATGAACCATTTGCTGGTTTGGATGATAGAGCTTGTCATTATTTTTGCCAGTGGATTCTGGAGGAGAGCAATCAAGGAAGAAGTTTTTTGATCATTAGCCATCGTTTAGATCCCTTGATTTCTGTGGTCGATTATTGGATTGAGATGACTAATGAAGGTCTCAGCCACCTTCAAGAAGTGACCATCAGCAAACCTCTCAGTTTTCTGAGTAGGAATACTCAAGGGGAGGTGAGGTAGTATGATCAAAGTAGCAACTCAGACACCGATTATTAGTCTTTTCTTGCTGATTTTATCCTTGGAAACATCTTTCCTTCCTTCGATTGCTCTTAATCTTTCAGTAGTCGCATTTTGCATTCTCTTCATGCTCTACCACCGTCGATTTAAGATGTTGGCTTGGATGCTCGTACTCGCTATCTTACCATCTTTTGCCAACTACTGGGCAGTACAGTTACATGGGGATGCTTCGCAGGCAGTGATACTTGGGACGAGGGCTTTTGTGACGGTTTGTATTGGTCTTGTCTTTGTTTCTAGTATTTCCTTAAAAGAGCTTTTATTGTACTTGGCTCAAAAGGGGTTCTCGCGTTCTTGGGCATATGCCTTAATTGTGGTATTCAATGCCTTTCCCCTCATTCAACAAGAAATCAAGTCCCTCAAGGAAGCTTGCTTATTGCGTGGTCAAAAATTGCATGTTTGGTCGCCCTTGATTTACAGCAAGGTTCTGATGACGGTTTTTAGGTGGCGCCATCTTTACCTGAGAGCTTTGTCTGCACATGGATATGACGAACATGCGCAGTTGGAGAATCGCTATCGGAATTTTTATATTTCTAAAAAAACAAAATTAATCTACCTGCTGTTCTTTTTATTGCTTCAAAGCAGTTTATTTCTATAAAGGAGTTATGATGGAATTTACAGATATTGCGATGGAATTATCCAGGGAAGCTTGGCAGGCTTCCTTTAACCATCCCTTTGTTTTACAGTTACAAGAGGGAAATTTAGAACCTTCTATTTTCCGCTATTACCTGATTCAGGATGCCTACTATCTGAAGTCTTTTTCAGAAGCCTATCACCTCTTGGCTGATAAGACTTCAAACGAGGAGATGAAAAGACTCTTGAAACAAAATGCTCAGAGTCTAGTGGAGGGTGAGTTGTTTATCCGCCAACAATTTTTCAAGGAATTAGGAATCAGCGACCAGGAAATGGAGGAGCAACCAATCGCTCCAACCTGTTATCATTACATTTCTCATATTTATCGGCAATTTTCAGAACCAAACTTGTGCATTGCTTTTGCTAGTTTGCTCCCATGTCCTTGGTTATACCATGATTTGGGCAAGGCGCTTAATCGCAAACCATCACCGAATCCTCTTTATCAACAGTGGATTGAAACCTATACCACCGATGAGTTAGAACAGCAGATTAAAGAGGAAGAAGCGCTGGTCAATCAACTTTATCGAGAAAGCAATGAGACGGACAAGAAAAAAATGTTAGATGCCTTCCACATCAGTGTCCACATGGAAGCCAAGTTTTGGGAGATGGCTTACCAAAACCAAACATGGACGAGTGATTTGCAGTCCTTAGAAAAAGAGAAGAAATAGAAAATGAGAAACCACCAACTTCAAGTTCACAAATTAACCATTTTATCCATGATGATTGCCCTTGACGTAGTTCTTACACCCATTTTTCGAATTGAAGGAATGGCACCAATGTCCAGTGTAGTCAACATTCTTGCAGGAATATTGATGGGGCCTATTTATGCCTTGGTCATGGCTACTGTTACAGCCTTTATCCGTATGTCTACTCAAGGCATTCCGCCCTTGGCCCTCACAGGAGCTACTTTTGGAGCCCTTCTAGCAGGTCTCTTTTATAAGTACGGTCGAAAATTTCACTATTCTGCCCTAGGAGAAATCTTGGGAACGGGCATAATCGGTTCCATTGTTTCCTATCCTGTCATGGTTCTCTTTACAGGATCTGCGGCGAAGCTTAGTTGGTTTATCTATACTCCGAGATTTTTCGGAGCGACCTTGATCGGTACAGCCATAGCTTTTCTTGCCTTTCGATTTTTAATCAAGCAGGAATTCTTTAAAAAAGTGCAGGTATATTTCTTTGGAGAAAGGATAGACTGATGCAGGAATTTACAAATCCCTTTCCTCTAACCTCCAGCTCCTTAATTCACTGCATCACCAATGAGATTTCCTGTGAGATGCTGGCCAATGGCATTTTGGCTCTGGGATCTAAACCTGTCATGGCAGATGATCCCCGTGAGGTTCTTGATTTTACCAAACAAAGCCAAGCTCTCTTTATCAATCTGGGGCATTTGTCAGCTGAGAAGGAAAAAGCAATCCGTATGGCAGCTTCTTATGCAAATCAAGCTTCTCTACCAATGGTAGTAGATGCGGTTGGCCTAGCAGCATCATCCATTCGTAAGAATCTAGTCAGAGAACTTTTAGAATACAAGCCCACAGTCCTTAAAGGAAATATGTCGGAAATACGGAGTCTTGTTGGTTTAAAGCACCACGGAGTTGGGGTCGATGCTAGTGCTAAAGATCAAGAAACTGAGGATTTGCTCCAAGTCTTGAAAGACTGGTGTCAGCTTTATCCTGGTATGTCATTTTTAGTCACTGGACCCAAGGACCTCATTGTTTCGGAGAATCAGGTTGCAATATTGGGAAATGGCTGTGCAGAATTAGACTGGATAACAGGGACAGGAGACTTAGTTGGAGCCTTGACATCCGTTTTTCTCAGCCAAGGAAAGACTGCATTTGAAGCTTCTTGCCTAGCAGTTTCTTATCTCAATATCGCTGCTGAGAGAATACTTGTTCAAGGAATGGGATTGGAAGATTTTCGTTACCAAGTTCTCAACCAACTCTCTCTCCTAAAAAGAGATGAAAATTGGCTAGAAGCCATCAAAGGAGATGTTTATGAATAGAGAAGCACTTAGACTGTATCTAGTAACCAATCGCTACCAAGATTCCTTGGAAAGCTTTCTTGAAAAAGTGGAGACAGCCTGCCGTTCAGGTGTTACCATCATCCAACTACGAGAAAAAAATCTCACAACCAATCAATATTATCAACTGGCAAAACAAGTCAAGGAAATAACAGACGCCTATCAGGTACCCTTGATTATCGATGATCGTTTGGATGTCTGTCTCGCGGTTGATGCTGCAGGTTTGCATATTGGTGACGATGAACTACCAGTTTCGGTAGCCCGCCAAGTATTGGGTCCTGAAAAAATCCTCGGTGTCACTGCTAAAACAGTAAAAAGAGCTCTTGAAGCAGAAACATCGGGTGCAGATTACTTGGGGACAGGAGCTATTTTCCCGACAATTACCAAAGAAAATGCACCTATCACCCTGATTTCAACCTTGAAAACCATTTGCCAAACGGTCGCCATTCCAGTAGTTGCTATCGGAGGATTGACGTCAGAGAATATTGACCAACTTGCTGAAACTGGTATAGCAGGGGTAGCCGTTGTCCGTGATTTGATGCAGGCAGAAGATATAGAAGCAAAAACGCAAGCTTTTTTAACAAAGCTAGATGACATTATTTCCTAATCAAAAACTCTCTAATTCCCTTATAGTGGGAACTAGAGAGTTTTTTCTTAATCTTTAAAGCTTGTATGGTTGACTGGACCAGAACCATGACCGAGTTGAGGGGCGTCTTGGATGGCTTTTGTGATAAAGGCCTTGGCCTTATCAACTGCCTGATAAAGGGTCTTTCCCTTGGCTAGTTCAGCCGTAATCACTGCAGCAAAAGTACATCCAGTACCATGGGTGTGACAGGTTTGAATTCTAGGACTTTCCCAGACAAATTGCTCCTCCTTAGTAAAGAGGAAATCCTTGGCACTGCCTTCGAGATGGCCACCTTTGATTACCACAGACTGAGGACCAAATTCTTTTAAAATCAGGCGACCGGCACGTTGCATGTCTTCTGGATTATGAATTGAGAAACCAACAATTTCTTCTGCCTCAGGAAGATTGGGTGTAATAATAGTCGCAAGGGGAAGCAGGTTTGTTTTTAGGAAGATTCTCGCACTAGTATCTATCAGGGTATCCCCGCTTGTAGCGACCATAACAGGGTCCAGCACATAGGGACAGTCCAGCTTTTTAAGATAGGATTGGATGATCTCCATGATTTCAGTAGTTGCCAACATCCCAGTTTTTACAGCCTGAGGCTTGATATCCGAAAAGACGCTTTCCAATTGAGCTTCCAGCATTTGGTTGGAGACGTGCTCGATTAATTGAACGCCTCTGGTATTTTGAGCGACAAGACTGGTCACAACGGCCATTCCATAGACATCTCTAGCTTGGAATGACTTCAAATCAGCCATAATGCCAGCACCGCCACTAGGGTCAGTCCCTGCAATAGTTAGAGCAACGGGTAAATAAGTCATCTAAAACCTCCCAACCAACTGAAGTTTGCATTCTTAAGAACAAGCTAGTCTGTTTGAGGAAAGCAATAGAAGACAAGTAGTCCTCATTATCATTTCCACTTCCATCAGCTAGCATTACCTAGATTGAGTCAAAGGGATCTAACAGTCGTTAATCTCAGCTTTACGCACCCCTAGTGGTTGTTTTCTTTTTTCTTCAGTATAGCATATTTTTATAGTTTATATAGTAAAATTTGACTGCAAATCTCTCGTTACATGATTAGAATTCTATTTTTCGAAAAAATAATAAAAATTATAGTTGACAAATGTAGATTTTGAGAGTATACTAAGAGTTATAATTGACAAATGTAGATTTAGGAGGTGTGATTATGCAGATTTCAGATGCAGAATGGCAGGTCATGAAGATTATTTGGATGCAAGGAGAGCAGACCAGTACGGATTTGATCAGGGTTCTGGCGGAACGGTTTGACTGGTCCAAGTCGACCATTCAAACTCTTTTGGCTCGTTTGGTTGAGAAAGAGTGTCTGACAAGGAAAAAAGAAGGCAAGTCCTTTGTCTATTCAGCACTTTTAACTCTGGATCAAAGTCGAGACTTGCTTGTCCAAGATATCAAAGACAAGGTTTGTTCTCGTAGGATTAAGAACTTGTTGGCTGAATTGATAGTGGAATGTGATTTTACTCAGGCTGACTTAGAAGACTTAGAAGCTGTGATTTCTAAGAAGAAATCAAGCGCTGTAACAGAAGTAAGATGTAATTGTATGTAAAGGAGACGCTATGTTAAATCTATTTGTATCTATTGTTGTTTTAGGAATGATTGCTTTTATCCTCTTTTGGTTTTTCAAAAAACCGCAAGAAGATGCTAAGAGAGCTCAGCAAAAAAAGGGCTACCAAGAGATTCGAGTGGAAGTCATGGGGGGCTATACTCCTGAGTTGATTATTCTTAAAAAATCAGTGCCAGCACGTATTATCTTTGACCGCAAGGATCCTTCACCTTGCTTGGATCAAATCGTTTTTCCAGACTTTGGAGTGCATGCAGATCTGCCTATGGGAGACCAATATGTGGTTGAAATCACACCTGAAGAAGCAGGTGAGTATGGTTTCTCTTGTGGCATGAATATGATGCACGGTAAGATGATTGTAGAATAGGAGAATATTATGACTGAAATTGTAAAAGCAAGCCTTAAAAATGGTGTTCAAAAAATCCGTATTACGGCAGACAAAGGCTACCATCCAGCCCACATTCAACTGCAAAAAGGGATTCCTGCTGAGATTACCTTTCATCGTGTGACACCATCAAACTGTTATAAAGAAGTTCTCTTCGAAGAAGAAGGGATCCTAGAACCAATCGGCGTAGATGAGGAGAAAGCCATTCGCTTTACTCCTCAAGAATTGGGTGAGCATGAATTTTCATGTGGCATGAAGATGCAAAAGGGGAGTTATACCGTAGTTGAGAAGACTCGAAAATCTCTATCACTTTTACAGCGTTTTTGGATTACTAGTATCTTTACTGTGCCTCTTGTGATTCTCATGATTGGGTTGTCGACAGGAGGAATTAGTCACCAAGTCATGCTTTGGGGAACTTTCTTAGCTACGACCCCCATTATGTTGGTATCTGGAGTTCCTTATATCAGAAGTGCTTGGGCTAGCTTTAAAAAACATAACGCCAACATGGATAGTTTGGTAGCTCTAGGAACCTTGGTAGCTTATGTCTATAGTTTAGTTGCACTCTTCACTGGTTTGCCTGTTTATTTTGAAATTGCAGGATTTCTCCTCTTCTTCATTCTTTTAGGTGCAGTATTTGAAGAACGCATGCGCAAAAACGCTTCGCAAGCAGTCGAAAAATTATTAGACCTACAAGCAAAAACAGCAGAGGTTTTGCGTGATGATGTTTATGTTCAAATACCTCTAGAACAAGTCAAAGTTGGGGATCTCATTCGCGTTCGACCAGGTGAAAAAATTGCCGTTGATGGTATTGTTTTAGAAGGTGAAACTAGTATTGATGAGTCAATGGTGACTGGGGAAAGTATTCCAGTAGATAAGTCTGCCGGTGATACTGTCATTGGTTCAACCATCAATAATAGTGGTACGATCATCTTTAGAGCTGAAAAAGTTGGTTCTGAGACTATGTTGGCTCAGATTGTGGACTTTGTGAAGAAAGCGCAAACGAGTCGTGCTCCTATTCAAGATTTGACCGACAAGATTTCTGGGATTTTTGTACCAGCAGTTGTCATTTTAGGACTTCTTACTTTTTGGGTCTGGTTTGTTTTACTTGGAGATAGCTTTGTGACTTCTCTTCTTTATGGAGTAGCAGTTTTGATAATTGCCTGTCCTTGTGCACTAGGACTCGCGACACCGACAGCACTCATGGTTGGAACAGGACGAAGTGCCAAGATGGGGGTTCTTCTCAAAAATGGTACAGTTCTACAGGAAATCCAAAAAGTCCAAACGGTTGTTTTTGATAAGACAGGAACCTTGACCGAAGGGAAGCCAGTAGTGACAGATGTTGTCGGAGATGAAGGAGAAGTGATCAGCTTGGCTGCTTCACTGGAAGATGTATCTCAACACCCGCTAGCTCAAGCTATTGTTAATCGTGCATCTGAACTAGGAATTAGCCTTTACCCAGTGGAAAACTTCCAAGCCTTGCATGGAAAAGGTGTGACTGGGATTATTAATGGTAAACAAGTCTTGCTGGGGAATGCTAAGCTCTTAGCTGACCTTGCTATTCCACATGATTATCAAGAACGATTTGATTTGCTTGAGAAAGAAGCAAAAACAGTTGTCTTCCTATCCGTGGATGGTCAGTTAAAAGGCTTAATTGCCTTGCAGGATGTCCCTAAGGAAAATGCTCGAGAAGCTATTGCTAAATTGAAAAAACGTGGTCTTAGAACGGTCATGCTTACCGGAGATAATGCTGGAGTAGCGCATGCGATTGCAGAGCAAATTGGAATTGAAGAAGTGATTGCAAATGTCTTGCCAGAGGAAAAGGCACATGAAATTCACAAGCTTCAAAAGAATGGTAAACTTGCCTTTGTTGGAGATGGCATCAATGATGCGCCAGCCCTCAGTGTAGCGGATGTCGGAATTGCCATGGGCTCTGGGACAGATATTGCCATTGAATCCGCAGATCTTGTCCTTACAACCAACAATTTACTAGGATTGGCACGTGCTTTTGATATGAGTAAGAAGACCTTTAATCGTATTCTACTCAATCTTTTCTGGGCTTCTATCTATAACCTCATTGGTATTCCGATTGCAGCAGGAGTCTTTTCAGGAATTGGTCTCGTTCTCAATCCAGAACTGGCTGGTCTAGCCATGGCCTTTAGTTCTGTATCTGTTTTGATTAGTTCACTCATACTCAATGTTACTAAGATAGACTAAAAAGCGGGCTTGCTCGCTTTTTATACTCTTCGAAAATCTATTCAAACCACGTCAACTTTATCTTCAAACTCAAATCTGTGTTTTGAGCAACCTGTGGCTAGCTTCCTAGTTTGCTCTTTGATTTTCATTGAGTATTATTATAAAACAGATATTAAAAACGTTTTCAAACTGTACTGTAATAGAGAATAAAAACTTCTGAGCACATTCTTAGGAGACCCAAAACAAATGTGGTAAAGTAGTAGAGTAAAAATTTGCTGAAACGTTTCCAATTAGTATATGAAAACGGATTTATCAAGTTTTAAAAATATTTGAAGGAGAGTTATCATTATGACTCAAGGGAAAATTACTGCATCTGCAGCAATGCTTAACGTATTGAAAACATGGGGCGTAGACACAATCTACGGTATCCCATCAGGAACACTCAGCTCATTGATGGACGCTTTGGCTGAAGACAAAGATATCCGCTTCTTGCAAGTTCGCCACGAAGAAACAGGTGCTCTTGCAGCGGTTATGCAAGCTAAATTCGGCGGCTCAATCGGGGTTGCAGTTGGTTCAGGTGGTCCAGGTGCGACTCACTTGATTAACGGTGTTTACGATGCAGCTATGGATAACACTCCATTCCTTGCTATCCTTGGATCACGTCCAGTTAACGAACTCAACATGGATGCCTTCCAAGAATTGAACCAAAACCCAATGTACAACGGTATCGCTGTTTACAACAAACGTGTCGCTTACGCTGAGCAATTGCCAAAAGTAATCGACGAAGCTTGCCGTGCTGCAGTTTCTAAAAAAGGTCCAGCTGTTGTTGAAATTCCAGTAAACTTCGGCTTCCAAGAAATCGACGAAAACTCATACTACGGTTCAGGTTCATACGAACGCTCATTCATCGCTCCTGCTTTGAACGAAGTTGAAATCGACAAAGCTGTTGAAATCTTGAACAATGCTGAACGCCCAGTTATCTACGCTGGTTACGGTGGTGTTAAAGCTGGTGAAGTGATTACTGAATTGTCACGTAAAATCAAAGCACCAATCATCACAACTGGTAAAAACTTTGAAGCTTTTGAATGGAACTACGAAGGTTTGACAGGTTCTGCTTACCGTGTTGGTTGGAAACCAGCCAACGAAGTTGTCTTTGAAGCAGACACAGTTCTTTTCCTTGGTTCAAACTTCCCATTTGCTGAAGTTTACGAAGCCTTCAAGAACACTGAAAAATTCATTCAAGTCGATATCGACCCTTACAAACTTGGTAAACGTCATGCCCTTGACGCTTCTATCCTTGGTGATGCAGGTCAAGCAGCGAAAGCAATCCTTGACAAAGTAAACCCAGTAGAATCTACTCCATGGTGGCGTGCAAACGTGAAGAACAACCAAAACTGGCGTGATTACATGAACAAACTCGAAGGTAAAACTGAGGGTGAATTGCAATTGTACCAAGTTTACAATGCAATCAACAAACATGCTGATCAAGACGCTATCTACTCAATCGACGTAGGTGACACTACTCAAACATCTACTCGTCACCTTCACATGACACCTAAGAACATGTGGCGTACATCTCCACTCTTTGCGACAATGGGTATTGCCCTTCCTGGTGGTATCGCTGCTAAGAAAGACAATCCTGATCGCCAAGTATGGAACATCATGGGTGACGGTGCATTTAACATGTGCTACCCAGACGTGATCACAAACGTTCAATACGACCTTCCAGTTATCAACGTTGTCTTCTCAAATGGTAAATATGCCTTCATCAAGGACAAATACGAAGACACAAACAAACACTTGTTTGGTTGTGACTTCCCTAATGCTGACTATGCGAAAATCGCTGAAGCGCAAGGTGCTGTAGGATTTACAGTTGACCGTATCGAAGATATCGATGCAGTTGTTGCAGAAGCTGTTAAATTGAACAAAGAAGGTAAAACTGTTGTGATCGATGCTCGCATCTCTCAACATCGTCCACTTCCAGTAGAAGTACTTGAATTGGATCCAAAACAACACTCAGAAGAAGCAATCAAAGCCTTCAAGGAAAAATACGAAGCAGAAGAACTCGTACCATTCCGCCTCTTCTTGGAAGAAGAAGGATTGCAATCACGCGCAATCAAATAATTCCTCTCGTCGAAAATCAAAAGTAAACTTTGTAGATTTTATTCTTTGATTTTCAAGAGTCGAACTTGAAAAGATCGGAGTAATCCGGTCTTTTTCTGGAGGATAGTAAATGAATTTAAATCAATTAGATATCATCGTTTCAGATGTTCCTCAAGTCTGTGCTGACTTGGAGCGTATTTTTGACAAAAAAGCCGATTATGTTGATGACAGTTTTGCTCAGTTCACGATTGGCAGTCACTGTCTCATGTTGTCACAAAATCATTTGGTTCCTTTGGAAAACTTTCAGTCAGGAATCATTCTTCACATTGAGGTTGAGGATGTAGAGCAGAACTACCAACGGTTAAAAGAGCTTGGTGTCGAGATTTTACAAGGCCCTTGTGAAACCGATTGGGGGACAGAATCCTTGCTTGTAAAAGGCCCTGCTGGTTTAGTGATTGATTTTTATCGTATGAAGTAGGTAATTCTATTATCAAATTTTTTATCTAAAAATTTAAACATTCTTAGAGCGGAACTTAAAAAGATCGGAGCAATCCGGTCTTTTTTTTATCACAAGATTGTGATAGTTTACATCTTCATAACAAAAGCTACAAAGTCTTGATTGTATTGAAAAAAGATTATAAAATATGATTCATAAAAATGAAAGAGGTTTTGAAAATGTCTGAAAAACAAATGAAAATTTTGGGTTGGGTAGCGACCTTCATGTCCGTTATGATGTATGTGTCTTACTTCCCACAAATCATGAACAACCTGGCTGGTCAAAAAGGAAACTTCATCCAACCCTTAGTCGCAGCCATTAACTGTAGTCTATGGGTTTACTACGGTCTTTTCAAGAAAGAAAGAGATATCCCCCTTGCGGCTGCTAATGCGCCAGGTATTGTTTTTGGCCTGATAACGGCTATTACTGCATTGATATAAAAAGAAGACTGGTTTCAGTCTTTTTTTCGTATATATAAAAGTAAGTTTAGTGCTATCATTATCCAGAGAGTTCAAAACTTTTTGCCTCCTTTTTAGTATAATAGAAGTAATAAATCAATCGAGGTAAAGTGATGACAAAAATACTACAATTTCCAGAAGGATTTCTCTGGGGTGGTGCAACGGCGGCTAATCAATGTGAGGGTGCTTATAATCAGGACGGTCGTGGTCTGGCTAATGTGGATGTGGTGCCGATTGGTCCAGACCGTGAGGCCATTATTACAGGTCAGAAAAAGATGTTTTCGTTTGAGGAGGGCTATTTTTACCCAGCAAAGGAAGCCATTGATATGTACCATCATTACAAGGAAGATATCGCTCTTTTTGCAGAAATGGGATTTAAAACCTATCGACTTTCCATTGCTTGGACTAGGATTTTTCCTAAGGGTGACGAGGCAGAGCCAAATGAAGCTGGTCTAGCTTTTTATGAGGATTTATTTAAGGAATGTCACAAGTATGGAATTGAACCACTGGTGACCATCACGCATTTTGATTGCCCCATGCACTTAATTAGGGAGTACGGTGGTTGGCGCAATCGTCGTATGTTGGACTTTTACGCAAATCTCTGTCGTACCCTCTTTACCCGTTATAAGGGCTTGGTCAAGTACTGGCTCACCTTCAACGAAATCAATATGATTCTGCATGCCCCCTTTTTAGGAGCTGGGATCTGTTTTGAAGAGGGGGAAAATCAAGAGCAAGTCAAATACCAAGCAGCTCACCATGAGCTGGTAGCCTCGGCTATGGCGACTAAAATTGCCCACGAAATTGACCCAGAAAACAAGGTGGGATGTATGTTGGCAGCAGGGCAATATTATCCTAACACTGCCCATCCGAGAGACTACTGGGCAGCCATGGAAGAAGACCGTAAGAGTTACTTTTTCATTGATGTTCAAGCGCGTGGGGAATACCCAAACTATGCCAAGAAGCAGTGGGAGCGTGAGGGAATTAAGATTGAAATGTCGACAGAAGATTTGGACTTGTTAAAGAATCACACTGTTGATTTTGTTTCCTTCTCTTATTATGCGAGCCGAGTGGCTTCAGGCGATCCAGAAATGACGGATCTGACAGCTGGAAATGTCTTTGCCTCTATCAAAAATCCTTATCTGAAATCCTCTGAATGGGGTTGGCAGATTGACCCACTGGGGCTTCGTATCACCCTCAATGCCATCTGGGACCGTTATCAAAAACCCATGTTCATCGTAGAAAATGGACTCGGCGCTATGGATACGCCAGATGAAAATGGCTATGTAGCGGATGACTATCGGATTGCTTATCTAGAAGCCCACATCAAGGCTATGCGAGATGCTATTTACCAAGATGGCGTTGAATTGCTTGGTTATACGACTTGGGGTTGTATAGATCTGGTTTCAGCTGGAACAGGCGAAATGAACAAGCGTTATGGTTTTATCTATGTGGATCGTGATAATGCAGGTCAAGGAAGTCTCAAACGGAGCAAGAAGAAATCCTTCTACTGGTACAAGGATGTCATTGTCAGCAATGGTGCAAGTATTAAGTAGAGCGCATTTGTTCACTATTTTTATAAAATCTTCTCCCTACTTTATAAGATGTGAAAAATAGTTCAATTAGATCTAGCTTTTTGCTATAATGAAGTGAGAAAAACAAACAGGAGAATAAGATGTCAGAACCATTATTTTTACAATCAGTTATGCAAGAAAAAATCTGGGGTGGAACCAAGCTACGTGATGAGTTTGGCTACGATATCCCAAGTGAAAAAATCGGAGAATACTGGGCTATCTCAGCCCACCCAAATGGGGTATCTAAGGTAGCCAATGGTCGCTACGAGGGAACAGACCTAGCTACATTGTATGCAGAACACCGTGAATTGTTTGGTAACCGTCCAGAACCTGTGTTTCCACTCTTGACCAAGATTCTCGATGCCAATGACTGGCTCAGCGTCCAAGTTCACCCAGACGATGCCTATGGATTAGAACATGAAGGCGAGCTCGGAAAAACAGAGTGCTGGTACATCATCGCAGCAGACGAAGGTTCAGAGATTATCTATGGCCATAATGCCAAATCAAAAGAAGAACTCCGCCAGCAAATCGAGGACAAAAACTGGGATGCGCTGTTGACAAAAGTGCCAGTTAAAGCAGGAGATTTCTTCTATGTACCAAGTGGAACTATGCACGCTATTGGGGCGGGTATCTTGATTCTTGAAACCCAGCAGTCTAGCAATACCACCTACCGTGTTTATGACTTTGACCGTAAGGATGACAAGGGCAACTTGCGTGAACTTCACCTTGAAAAATCCATCGATGTCTTGAACATTGGTGAACCTGCTAATAGCCGTCCCGTAACTATCAAAGCAGATGATTTACGTTCCACTCTCCTTGTGTCTAATGACTTCTTCGCAGTTTACAAGTGGGAAATCACTGGAAAAGTTGACTTTAAAAAGACAGCAGACTACAGTTTGTTTAGTGTCTTAGCTGGTCAAGGTCAGCTTACTGTTGAAGGGAAAAACTACCCAATCCAAAAAGGTAGCCACTTTATCCTACCAAGTGATGTTGAAGCTTGGACCTTGGAAGGGCAAGGTTTGGAATTGATTGTTAGCCATCCATAAAAAAGAAAGGGCCTGAGTTTACTACTCAAGTCCTTTTTGATTACATAAATTGGGCGATAAAAACCACAATGATGATAATAGGAATGATGAAACGAAGAAGGAAGAGCCAGACTTGGAAAAGTCCCTGTTTCCATGCTCTTTCATCAAGATGGAGTTCCTCCTTAGCATGAGCCTTCTTAAAGATGTAGCCTGTAAAAAGTGACAGGCAGAGGGCTCCAAATGGCATGAGGAGATTGGAAACCAAGAAGTCCATAGCGTCAAAGAAGGTCTTCCCAAAGATGTGGACATCCGCCATAACACCGTAAGAAAGGGCTGAAGGAATACCAAAGATAAAGGTCAAGATCCCTAAAATAGCACTCCATTTAGCACGCTTGCGATTGTCCTGGTTGGTGATATTGCCCACATTGATTTCCAGCATAACGACAGAAGAAGTAACCGTCGCAAAGAGGAAGAGCAAGAGGAAAAGAATGTAGAAAATAGTTCCAAAAGGCATCTTGTCAAAGAGTTGAGGCAAGACGATAAAGAGCAGGCTTGGTCCCCCTTCAGACTGGATATTGAAGGCTGACATGGCTGGGAAAATGGCTAGACCTGCCATGATGGATACCGAGATATTCATGGATACGATGGAAATACCTGACTGGACCAGATTGGTTTTCTTGTCCAAGTAGGATGCATAGGTCAGCATAGCTGTCACCCCTAGTGAGAGGGCAAAGAAAGATTGACCCAGAGCATAGAGGAGACCAGCGCTAGTTAGTTTTGAAAAGTCTGGTTTGAGAAAGTAGAGAACCCCTTCCATGGCATTTGGCAAGCTGAGAGAACGCCCGATGATGACGACAAAGATGATAAAGAGTAGCGGCATCATGACTTTCGAGGCTCTTTCAATCCCTTTTTGAACCCCACGTGATACAATAAAGATATTCAACAAGATAAAGGCAGCTTGTGCGCCAAGGGCAATGGCTGGATTTGAAATGATTGAAGTAAATAACTGAGCATAATCACCCGTTCCACCAAGTTGGAACAATTTTCCAAACTCAATACCTAGATAGACTAAAATCCATCCTCCGATAACACTGTAAAAGGAGAGGAGGATAAAGAGGGCAAAGGCACCAATCCAACCGATAAAGTTGTACTTGCTATTGTTACCAAGTTTTCCAAAGGTTTTGATAGCGGAAACACCAGCACTACGGCCAAGGGCAAACTCAGCCAGCAGGAGCGGGAAACCGATTAAAATAGTGGAAATGAGAAAGACTAGCAAAAAGCCTCCACCTCCATTAGCAGCAGTCATGTAGGGAAACTTCCAAACGGCACCAAGCCCGATGGCTGAGCCAGCAGATGCTAGGATAAAGCCTAGTTTCGAGCCCCATTGCGATTTTTCTGACATAGTTGAAACTCCAATCTCGTTTTTTAAAATAAGAAAAGGCTACTTGAGTGGTCAAATAGCCTTCTCTCAATGGCTCTCTATGAGCCTTCTGTTTGATTGATAGACTTGACTATCCTATCATGTTTTCAAAGGTCTGTCAAGAAAACCATTTTCAAGTTTTCACACCTTTCTCAAAAAGTTAAAAATTTTTCTCAAAAACGCTTGACTCTGACCTAAGGGGAGGGGTTATACTATTTCTTGTAAGGAGGAAATCATGTACCATATCAAAGAAGCTGCGCAGCTTTCAGGTGTCTCTGTCAAGACCCTGCACCACTACGATAAGATAGGACTCTTGGTTCCCTTAAAGTCGGAAAACGGCTATCGAACCTATAGTCAAGAGGATTTGGAACGCCTTCAGGTTATTCTGTATTATAAATATCTAGGTTTTTCTTTAGAAAAAATAGCAGAGCTGTTAAAGGAAGAAAGGACAGATTTATTGCCCCATTTGACTAGGCAGTTGGATTATCTAACTCGAGAAAGGCAACATCTGGATACCTTGATTTCCACCTTGCAAAAAACCATTCAAGAACAAAAAGGAGAAAGAAAAATGACCATTGAGGAAAAATTCACTGGATTTAGCTATCAAGACAATCAAAAATACCACCAAGAAGCGGTAGAGAAGTATGGTCAAGAAGTCATGGGCCAGGCTCTCGAGCGCCAAAGTGGTAGAGAAGATGAGGCTACAGCCGCCTTCAACCAAGTTTTTCAAGCCTTGGCACAAAACCTTCAAGCTGGTCTGCCTGCAACAGCGGCCGAAAACCAAGAGCAAGCAGCCAAACTATTGCAAGCTATTCGTACTTATGGATTTGACTGCTCTATTGAGGTATTCGGTCATATCGGCAAAGGCTACGTCTACAACCCAGAGTTTAAGGAAAACATTGACAAGTTTGGACCTGGTACAGCTCAATACACATCAGATGTCATTGCAACTTACGTTCGGACACAGATAAAATAAAAATCAGCGGAGTTACCTCTGCTGATTTTTTCTGGTTTCAAGTACTATTTGGTTAATAGTTTTTCAACTACGTTTAACTTTCGCATGGTCAGAACCACGCCAAACAATTTTTCAAGATAGTTGGTATTGAGCTTTTTTTGTTTTGCAGTTCTAGGGAGATAGAGGTAGAGACAGTGATTACCGACACAAATTTCTTCTTCGCCGTAATCCATTTTTATTTTTTCTAAAGGGAGACTTTGAATAGGTTCTTGATAAAAAATCACGTGTACACGGTCATAAAGATAGTGTTCTCCAAACGGATTTTCTTGGACAATGTTTTTAAAAATATCCTTATTCTTAATGATTATTTTGAGATCGGCTCCAATCTTCTCCTTTATTAGAGTATGAACCTGTTCTCGTATTTCTTCGAGAGCTAAGTTACTTTCAAGAATAATATTTCCACTTTGAATATAAGTTCGAACTTGTTGAAAACCAGCTTCTGTCAAGATATCTACTAGATAAGACATTTTAGGGATAGCATTTTTTCCATTAGGAGTCACTCCCCTTAGCAAGATAATATGTTCCAAAGTAGTTCCTTTCTTTTGGGGCGGATTGTTCCGTTTAGTAATGTATATTTAGATTGGGTTTGATCCTGCAACCCAGCCGGTGCAGAGGGCAGAAGTAATGTTAAAGCCCCCCGTATGGGCATTGATATCTAGTACCTCGCCAGCAAAGTGGAGTCCACGGACTAGCTTACTTTCCAGAGTTTTGGGATTGATTTCCTTGAGACTGACACCGCCTTTGGTAACAAAGGACTTGGCAAGAGACATTTTGCCAGTCACAGGGATTTTGAGAGCCTTGATGGACTGGAGAAGTTGTTCGCGTTCCTTTTCAGTCAGTTGTTTGACTTTTTCAGGATAGCCTTGCACCAAAAATTCTGCCAAGCGTTCTGGAAGCAAAGTTTTTAAAGCATTTTTCAAGGATTTTTCCCGATTTTCTTCTAGAAATGCAGCCAAGTCCTTCTCAGAAAGTTGAGGCAAAACATCTAGCGAGAGAACCTCCCCACCCTTGACAAAGCTGGACATACGCAGAGCAGCAGGACCGGATAGACCAAAGTGGGTAAAGAGCAAATCGTGGGTGATGACATGCTTGCCGTAGCTTAAGGTCACATCGTCTAGTGAAATACCCTGAAGTGCTTTGTGTGGAAAATCAGTCAACAAAGGACTTTCAGCGGCCTCAAGCTCAGTAATGGTATGTTTAAAATGACGGGCAATCTCATGCCCAAAACCAGTAGAACCAGTCGAAGGATAAGACTTACCACCTGTTGTGACAATGAGTTTATCACAAGTGAAGCTTTGGTCTGCGGACTTGAGGACGAACTGGTCGTCTATCTTTTTAACCGAAACAATTTCTGTTTGAGTAGCAAGTTGACCACCGAGTTCAGTGATTTTCTTTTCTAACGCCTCGATAATGGTCCGAGACTTGTCACTAGCAGGAAAGACGCGACCGTGGTCCTCGACCTTAAGTTTAACACCATTCTCCGTAAAAAAATTGATGATATCGTGGTTATCAAACTGAGAGAAGACACTGTACAGAAAGCGTCCATTTCCAGGAATTCCAGCTAGAAGGTCATCTAAGCTTCCGTTGTTAGTTACATTGCAACGACCACCACCGGTACCAGCTAATTTTTTTCCGAGTTTGCGATTTTTTTCGATGAGAAGGGTTTTCTGACCATAAAAGCTACTAGAAATCGTAGCCATCATACCTGCAGGTCCTCCACCAATGACAATAGTATCAAAATGTTTCATAGCTCTATTGTACCACAAAAAACAAGAGATGCTTTGCATCTCTTGTTGCTCATAATCTTAGTTAATTTCATATCCCATCAACAAACCGCCATCTTCTGCATAGAAACTGCAGAGACCAGACGTCGGGATGATTTTGATATTGGCTTGTGGGAAGGTTTCCAGCAAGCGTTCTGACAATTGCTGACAGAATTTTTCATTGCTGCGATGAGCCATGACGATACGGCCACCAGCATAGCCAGCCTTGATGAGTTCTTCATAGGCTGCTTGAAGGGATTTTTTTGGTCCACGCGCTTTTTGGAGCAGTTCTAAGGTTCCAGTTTCACTTGCTTCCCCAACCATACGGATGTTGAGGAGGCCAACGACTGTACCGATAAGCTTACTCAAACGGCCATTTTTTACCAAGTTATCAACCTTAGCAAGAACAAAGAGCAACTTCGTTTTTTCTTGGTAGGCTGTAATAGCTTCAACAATTTCCTCATAAGAAAGTCCTTGATCAATCAAACTATTGATTTTCTCGACAATCAAGTCAACCTCACCACCTGCAGACAATGTATCAATCACATGAATCTGAGCGTCAGGATGTTCTTCCAGATAGATATTCTTAGCGAGCTGTGCACTATTATGGCTACCTGAAAGAGTACCAGTGATAGTAACGACAAAGATATGCTTAGCACCTTCAAATGCACGCAAGTAATCATCAGGGCTAGGACAAGCTGATTTTGAAGCCTCAGAAGTCGCATACATGGTTTCCATCATGTGGTTAATGTCGAGATTGGCATCATCGATAAAGACCTGATCAGCTACTTGAATGGTTAAAGGAACACTAACAAATTCCGTATCAATAGCAGGAGTTGCCAGTTGACGATAATCACAACCAGAGTCAGCTACAATCTTCCAAGTCATAGAAATTCTCCATCTTTGTCACTTATACATTGACAAAGGTTCTGTCTTTTTTTACAATTATATCATGAAAGCCCTTGAAACAAAAGTACCACCTCTCTGTTGTCACAAGTAGAAAGAAATTGTTATGTCTGAACGTAAAATATCTGAAAAATCTCTTGAAAATCTCAGAAAATCAAATCAAGAATCCAATTTTTTAACCAGAGAAGCAATCGAGACGGCTCTTTTGCAACTTCTAGAGAAAAAAGATTTGGCCAAGATCAGCATTTCGGAGCTGGTCAAACGGGCTGGCGTCTCTCGTGCCGCCTTCTATCGTAACTATGACTCCAAAGAAGAGATTTTGGAAAGCGTCTTTAAACGCAGTGTCCATAACATTATGGAACAGTTGAGCCATTACGATGTCAAAACCGATCTTTATCTAGTCTGGGTACACCTTTTCCGCGCAGCCAAGAAAGAAGCCAAGGTTATTCAACTTGCTCTGGACTACCATTTGGAAAAGATTTTTGTCCAAGCCATGCAGGAATTTCTAGAAAAATATCACGGAAAATCAAAAGGTGTCAGCAGCTACCTTCATTCCTTTTGGAGTTCTGCCATCGTATCGGTTCTGCTCAAATGGATCAAGGATGGCATGAAGGTTCCAGCTGAAAAGATTGCAGATTTACGCTTGCCATTTTTCAAAAAATAGGGGATAAGGAGAAGAATTATGACAGAAAAAAGACTGGCTTGGGATGAGTACTTTGCAGCCCAGGCTTTACTGATTGCCAATCGTTCGACCTGCAAACGTGCCAAAGTGGGAGCTGTCCTCGTTAAGGACAATAAAGTCATTTCAACTGGCTATAATGGTTCCGTATCAGGAACGGAGCACTGTATTGACCACGAATGTCTGGTCATTGAAGGTCACTGTGTTCGAACCCTTCACGCCGAGGTTAATGCTATTCTCCAAGGGGCTGAGCGAGGGGTTCCCAGAGGATTTACAGCCTATGTGACCCATTTCCCTTGTCTGAACTGCACCAAACAACTGCTACAAGTTGGTTGTAAGCGCGTGGTTTATATCAACCAGTACCGAATGGATGACTATGCCCAGTACCTTTATCAAGAAAAAGGCACCGAGTTAACCCATTTACCATTAGAGACTGTTCAGACAGCTCTTCAAGAGGCAGATTTGATTTAAAAATTAATAAAAATAAATGGTTTAGAAAGCTTTTTAAACCGTTTTTTGATATAATAAGAAGAATAAATTGAAAGAAGGAACTCAGAAAATGGGAAAAATTGAAGTCATTAATCATCCACTCATTCAACACAAATTGTCAATCTTGCGACGTACAGATACTTCTACAAAAGCTTTTCGTGAACTAGTAGATGAGATTGCAATGTTGATGGGATATGAAGTACTTCGTGATCTTCCACTTGAAGATGTGGAAATCGAAACACCTATCACAAAGACCGTTCAAAAACAATTGGCTGGTAAAAAATTGGCGATTGTCCCAATCTTGCGTGCAGGTATCGGCATGGTAGATGGCCTCTTGAGCTTGGTTCCAGCAGCTAAAGTTGGTCATATCGGTATGTATCGTGATGAAGAAACCCTTCAACCAGTTGAATACTTGGTGAAATTGCCTGAGGATATTGACCAACGTCAAATCTTTGTCGTTGATCCAATGTTGGCAACAGGTGGCTCAGCAATCTTGGCTGTAGATTCGCTTAAAAAACGTGGCGCTTCAAATATCAAGTTTGTCTGCCTAGTATCTGCTCCGGAAGGAGTGAAAGCTCTTCAAGAAGCACACCCAGATGTAGAGATTTTTACAGCAGCCTTGGATGAACGCTTGAACGAACACGGTTATATCGTTCCAGGTCTTGGAGATGCTGGAGACCGCTTGTTCGGTACTAAATAAAATCCCAAAGTAAATATTGAAACTAGAAGTTCGTTTTTGACTTGAAAGGAGGTTGAGTTTTTGTTTCTGTTTAGAGAATAGAGCAAAAATTTGACCTTTTTTGACCAAAAAGATATAATAGTTCTGTATTGAGTCGTAAGACTAAGAAAATTCAACATAAAAGGAGAAATGAATGATTCCTGTAGTTATTGAACAAACAAGCCGTGGAGAACGTTCCTATGACATATACTCTCGCCTTCTGAAAGACCGCATCATCATGCTAACAGGTCCAGTTGAAGACAACATGGCCAACTCCGTTATCGCCCAATTACTTTTCTTGGATGCCCAAGACAGCACAAAAGATATTTACCTTTATGTCAACACACCTGGAGGATCTGTTTCAGCTGGTTTGGCAATCGTTGATACCATGAACTTTATCAAGGCAGATGTCCAAACAATCGTTATGGGGATGGCTGCATCCATGGGGACTGTCATTGCATCAAGTGGCGCAAAAGGCAAACGTTTCATGCTTCCAAATGCAGAGTACATGATTCACCAACCAATGGGTGGTACAGGTGGTGGTACCCAACAGACAGATATGGCAATCGCTGCAGAGCACTTGCTCAAAACTCGTAAGACTTTGGAGCAAATTCTTGCAGATAACTCTGGTAAATCAGTTGAGCAAATTCATGCAGATGCAGAACGTGATTACTGGATGAGTGCCCAAGAAACACTTGAATATGGCTTTATCGATGAAATCATGGCCAACAATTCTTTAAGCTAAGCAACCTAGAAAGCAAACTCGACGGAGTTTGCTTTTTTTGGTATAATAGGGGAAGATTTCTTAGAAAGAGGATTCCTCATGTTTGAAAAAACAAATCGATCAGGATTAATCATCTATCTCTACTATAATCGAGATGCAAAAAAACTTCAGGAATACGGTGATATCTGTTACCATTCCAAAAAACATCGTTACTTGCAGCTCTATGTTCCAACTGAGGAGCTAGATGACTTAGTTGAGAGATTAAGTAAGGAAAGATATATCAAGAAAATTAGACGTTGCCATATTCAAGAGCTAGAAACTCCCTTCGTTGGGAATCTCTATCGGACTGAAGAAAACGTTATCATTTAAAAAGTTAAACAAATACATTGACAATTTTCTGATAATTCGGTATATTCTTAACATACTATTTTTTGAAACAACTATAAGGAGATTAAAAATGAAGAAAAAATTTGCCCTATCTTTTGTGGCTCTTGCTAGTGTGGCTCTTCTTGCTGCCTGTGGAGAGGTCAAGACAGGAGCGTCAAACACAACTGGAAATCCAGTAGACGAAAAAACAATTAAAATCGGTTTTAACTTTGAAGAGACAGGTGCTGTGGCAGCTTACGGTACAGCTGAACAAAAAGGTGCCCAACTTGCTGTAGACGAAATCAACGCTGCAGGTGGAATTGATGGAAAACAAATCGAAGTTGTAGACAAAGACAACAAGTCTGAAACTGCTGAAGCAGCTTCTGTTACAACAAACCTTGTTACCCAATCAAAAGTAGCAGCTATTGTAGGACCTGCGACATCTGGTGCAACTGCTGCAGCTGTAGCTAACGCTACCAAAGCTGGAGTACCATTGATTTCACCAAGTGCAACTCAAGACGGTTTGACTAAAGGTCAAGATTACCTATTTATCGGAACATTCCAAGATAGCTTCCAAGGGAAGATTATTTCTAACTATGTAACAAATAAATTGAATGCTAAGAAGGTTGTTCTTTATACTGACAATGCTAGTGACTATGCTAAAGGTATTGCTAAATCTTTCCGCGAAGCCTACAAGGGTGAAATTGTAGCAGATGAAACGTTTGTAGCAGGTGATACGGACTTCCAAGCAGCCCTTACTAAAATGAAAGACAAAGAGTTTGACGCTATCGTTGTTCCAGGTTACTACACAGAAGCAGGTAAAATTGTAAACCAAGCTCGTGGTATGGGAATTGATAAACCAATCATTGGTGGTGATGGATTTAACGGTGAAGAATTTGTTCAACAAGCAACTGCTGAAAGAGCATCAAACATTTACTTCATCTCAGGATTCTCAACTACTGTTGATGTTTCTGCAAAAGCTAAAGCTTTCCTTGAAGCATATCGTGCTAAATACAATGAAGAGCCTTCAACATTCTCAGCTTTGGCCTATGACTCAGTTTACCTAGTAGCAAATGCTGCAAAAGGTGCTAAAAACTCAGGTGAAATCAAGGACAACCTTGCTAAAACCAAAGATTTTGATGGTGTAACTGGTCAAACAAGCTTTGATGCTGACCACAATACAGTGAAAACTGCTTACATGATGACCATGAACAATGGTAAAGTTGAAGAAGCAGAAGTTGTAAAACCATAACATTAGAATAGTAATTGAAATGGGGAATGAGCCTTTGACTCACTCCCTGTTTCGGTGTTTATGAACTTGTGAAAATAATGAAATTTTCTAAAAAATAACGATAGAAAAGAGTGAATGCTATGCTCCAACAACTTGTGAATGGTCTAATTCTGGGTAGTGTTTATGCACTTTTGGCTCTGGGTTATACCATGGTTTATGGAATTATCAAACTCATCAACTTCGCCCATGGCGATATTTACATGATGGGTGCCTTTATTGGTTACTTTTTGATTAATTCTTTCCAAATGGATTTCTTTTTAGCTTTAATTATTTCAATGGCAGGGACCGCACTACTTGGTGTTGTGATTGAGTTTCTTGCCTACCGTCCTTTACGACACTCTACACGTATTGCTGTATTGATTACTGCCATCGGAGTGTCTTTCCTACTGGAATACGGAATGGTTTATCTAGTAGGCGCCAATACTCGTGCCTTCCCTCAAGCAATTGAAACAGTTCGCTTTGACTTGGGACCAATTAGCTTGACAAATGTTCAATTGATGATTTTAGCAGTTTCTGTACTCTTGATGGTTTTATTGCAATTGATCGTCCAAAAAACAAAAATGGGGAAAGCCATGCGTGCGGTATCAGTTGATAGTGACGCAGCTCAATTGATGGGAATTAATGTAAATCGTACAATCAGCTTTACCTTTGCTTTGGGTTCAGCCCTTGCTGGTGCAGCAGGTGTCCTCATTGCCCTTTACTATAACTCTCTTGAACCTTTGATGGGTGTGACTCCAGGTCTAAAATCATTCGTTGCGGCCGTACTCGGTGGTATCGGGATTATCCCTGGTGCAGCTCTAGGAGGATTTGTGATTGGCTTGTTGGAAACATTTGCTACTGCCTTCGGTATGTCTGATTTCCGTGATGCTATCGTATATGGGATCTTGCTTTTGATTCTGATTGTTCGACCTGCAGGTATCCTTGGTAAGAATGTGAAAGAGAAGGTGTAAACAATGAAGACAAATCTTAAAGTAAATATTCTCTGGTTATTCCTTCTGTTAGCGGGTTATGGATTGATTAGTGTACTGGTTTCTGCTGGTGTTCTCAATCTATTCCATGTCCAAATTTTAGAACAAATTGGAATTAATATCATCCTTGCAGTAGGTTTGAACTTAATCGTTGGTTTTTCAGGACAATTCTCACTCGGTCATGCGGGTTTTATGGCGATTGGGGCTTATGCAGCAGCGATTATTGGTTCAAAATCACCAACCTATGGTGCCTTCTTTGGAGCGATGGTCTTGGGCGCTTTGATTTCTGGTGCAGTTGCTTTGCTCGTTGGGATTCCAACGCTTCGTTTGAAGGGTGACTACCTGGCTGTTGCGACACTGGGTGTTTCAGAAATCATTCGTATCTTTATCATTAATGGTGGAAGTTTGACCAATGGTGCTGCTGGTATCTTGGGTATTCCAAACTTTACCAACTGGCAAATGGTTTATCTATTTGTGGTGATCACAACTATTGCAACTCTCAACTTCCTACGTAGTCCAATTGGACGCTCTACTCTATCTGTTCGTGAGGATGAGATTGCTGCAGAATCCGTTGGGGTAAACACTACAAAGATCAAGATTATCGCTTTTGTCTTTGGAGCTATTACAGCTAGTATTGCTGGTTCACTTCAGGCCGGTTTTATCGGTTCTGTCGTCCCAAAAGATTACACTTTTATTAATTCCATCAACGTGTTGATTATCGTTGTATTTGGTGGACTTGGATCGATTACTGGTACCATCGTTTCAGCGATTGTTTTAGGAATTTTAAATATGCTCCTTCAAGATGTAGCTAGCGTACGTATGATCATCTACGCCTTGGCTCTTGTATTGGTTATGATTTTCAGACCAGGTGGACTTCTTGGGACATGGGAATTGAGTCTATCACGTTTCTTTAAAAAATCTAAGAAGGAGGGACAAAACTAATGGCATTACTTGAAGTTAAACAGTTAACCAAACATTTTGGCGGTCTAACAGCTGTTGGAGATGTCACTCTTGAATTGAACGAGGGAGAATTGGTTGGTCTGATTGGACCAAACGGAGCTGGTAAAACAACCCTTTTCAATCTCTTGACCGGTGTTTATGAACCAAGCGAAGGTACTGTGACACTAGATGGTCACCTCCTAAATGGGAAAACTCCCTATAAGATTGCTTCACTTGGACTCAGTCGTACTTTCCAAAATATTCGTCTGTTTAAGGACTTAACAGTTTTGGAAAATGTTTTGATTGCGTTTAGCAATCATCATAAACAACATGTCCTCGCTAGCTTTCTACGCTTACCTGTTTTCTATAAGAATGAGGAAGAATTAAAAAATAAAGCTTTGGACTTGCTGAAGATTTTTGATTTGGAAGGTGACGCAGATACTCTTGCGAAGAATCTAGCCTATGGCCAACAACGTCGATTGGAAATCGTTCGTGCTCTGGCAACAGAACCTAAAATCCTCTTTTTGGATGAACCTGCAGCTGGGATGAATCCTCAAGAAACAGCTGAATTGACAGAATTGATCCGTCGTATCAAAGATGAATTTAAAATTACCATCATGCTCATCGAGCATGACATGAATTTGGTTATGGAAGTCACTGAGCGTATCTATGTTCTTGAATATGGTCGGTTAATCGCTCATGGGACTCCGGATGAGATCAAGAACGACAAACGCGTTATCGAAGCTTATCTAGGAGGTGAAGCCTAATGTCTATGTTAAAAGTTGAAAACCTCTCTGTGCATTACGGTATGATCCAAGCAGTTCGTGATGTAAGTTTCGAGGTTAATGAAGGTGAAGTTGTTTCCTTGATTGGTGCTAATGGTGCTGGTAAAACAACCATTCTTCGTACCCTTTCAGGTTTGGTTCGTCCTAGTGCTGGTAAAATTCAGTTTTTAGGAAAAGAAATTCAAAAGCTACCAGCGCAAAAAATCGTGGCAGCTGGTCTTTCACAAGTTCCTGAGGGACGCCATGTTTTCCCAGGTTTGACTGTTATGGAAAACTTAGAAATGGGAGCCTTTTTAAAGAAAAATCGTGAAGAAAATCAAGCTAACTTGAAAAAAGTTTTCTCACGCTTCCCACGTCTTGAAGAGCGTAAAAACCAAGATGCGGCAACTCTTTCAGGTGGTGAACAGCAGATGCTGGCTATGGGACGCGCTCTCATGTCTACACCTAAGCTCCTTCTCTTGGATGAGCCGTCAATGGGACTTGCCCCAATCTTTATCCAAGAAATTTTCGATATCATTCAAGATATTCAGAAGCAAGGAACAACGGTTCTCCTAATTGAACAGAACGCTAACAAAGCTCTCGCTATCTCTGACCGTGGTTATGTACTTGAAACAGGAAAGATTGTCCTATCAGGAACAGGAAAAGAACTTGCAGCATCAGATGAAGTCAGAAAAGCATATCTAGGTGGCTAAAAAGGTCTGGAGGACCTTTTTAGTCGCCAGATGAGGATTGCGCAAGAAAATCTCCTCAAGTCTGGGAGACTAGTTTAGGTTGTGGATGGAGATTGCGCACGCAATCCCTCTATAGTCTGGGGGACCTTTTTAGTCGTCAGATAAGGATTGCAACCAAGCGACACCTAATACGACTACTTATCAAGAATATAAAATATTTCAGGGCTCCAGAATAAGGAGCTCTTTTATTTATATGTTTTTGAGGAAAGGGAAGAAGGTCTTAATTTTTACTAATTGTTTCCCTATTTGAATTGACAGTTATTCTTGTTCATATTATAATATGAGTAAGAAAAAATTGAACAGGAGGACTGAGAAATGCTAACAGAGAAACAATTTAAACTTTTGCGTTTTATGTTGATACATAAAGAAAAGACCTTTACTCAGAGACAGTTAGCTGAAGAGTTAGACCTATCTTTAGGAACAATTAACACATTATTGAAAAAACTGAAAGAAGAGAAGTGGGTTGATGAGGAGCTTCACTTAACAGAACTGGGCCAAAAAGTTTTAGAACCCTATCGAGTAGAAAATGCCATTATAATGGCTGCTGGCATGAGTAGTCGTTTTGCTCCTTTGTCTTATGAAATTCCTAAAGGATTGCTTCAAGTCAAGGGGGAACGCTTGATAGAGAGGGAAATTAGACAACTGCAAGAAGCAGGAATAGAAGATATAACCGTTATTGTAGGCTATCTTCAAGAAAAAATGTTCTATCTTGCAGAGAAGTCTGGTGTAAAAATTGTAGTGAATAATGATTACTACAAATACAATAACTGTTCATCTCTCATGTTGGTTAAAAATCAACTTTCCAACACTTATATTTGTTCATCGGATAATTATTTTGTGGAAAATCCGTTTGAGCAATATATTTATAGAGGTTATTACTCGACGATATTTGCAGAAGGTCAAACGGACGAATATTGTGCTATAGAGGATTCGAATCACACGATTATTGATATCCAGATTGGTGGAGAAAATACTTGGGCCATGGTGGGGCACGTTTATTTCGACCGCGCATTCAGCGAGAAATTCAAGGAAATTTTAGAAACCGAGTTTAAGCACGAACCTTATCGGGAACAGCTTTGGGAAGATTACTATAGTCGCCACGTCAAGGAACTCCTTTTAGAAGCTCGTCACTATTCAGCGGATATTGTTAAAGAATTTGATTCACTAGATGAACTCCGTCAATTTGATGAACGTTATTTGGTAAATGCAGATTCGGCCATTATTGATAATATCTGTAAGACATTAAAGTGTGTGGCTTCAGATATTGTCAATATCAAACCACTAAAAGATGGATTAACCAACACATCATTTTCATTTGACTGTCTAGGAAAAAGATATGTTTACCGTCATCCGGGCAGGGGAACGGAAAATTATATCGACCGAGCTAGTGAAGCAGCTTCTATGGAAATTGCTGCAAAATTAAAGATTGACCGTACCTTCGTAGCTATGAACAAGGATGAGGGCTGGAAAATTTCAGAATTTATTCCCAATGCTAAGCAACTGGATTATGATAATTGGGATGATGTGGCACAAGCAATGGACCTCTTGAGACGGTTACACCAATCTGGAGAAAAAACGGAACATTCCTTTGACCAATTTGAGGGGATTGATGATTTTAGAGAAAAATTGAAGGCTAGAAATCGATTCGAGTTTGATGGTCTCGAGGAATTGGATGAAACTGTTTCACTTCTCAAAAATTATTTACAGAACGATCCGAAACAGGTTGTTCTTTGTCATGGAGATTCCTATAGTCCTAATTTCTTGTTGAATGAAGCAGGCGAAATGAGCTTGATTGATTGGGAATATTCTGGAATGGGAGAGCCAGCAGGAGATTTGGGCACCTTTATCGCGTGTTCCAATTATACCGTAGAGGATGCTGAAAAAGTACTGGAATTGTATCTACAGGAAGTACCAGATAAGAAAACCAAACGTCACTATTTGGCTTATGTAGCAGTAACCTCATATTATTGGTTCTTGTGGGCGTTGTTCCAGGAGAGTGTCGGAAAACCAGTTGGTGAATTTCTCTACATCTGGTATCGCTATACCAAACAATATGGACAACTGGCCCTTGACTTGTATTTGGAGGAAAACTAAGATGAAAACGACATCCGAAATTGAAGATTTAGTAGCAACTGAAACAAAGAGAAGATTGGAAGAAATGGAGTCACCAAACTACGAGTTTGTTCAACCCTTCCTAAAAAGTGATTTCATTTTAATCATCTCCATAGTCCTAATCAACCTTGTTTTGATTATCTTAGCAATGACGGGAGGAATTCAATAACATGTCTAAAATGAATGACTATATCCAACAAGAAACCATAACAGGAATTGTTCCCATGACTAATAAGGATCGTCAGTACTCTTTCTGGGATCTATTTCTATCGACAAGTGGTTTTGCCATTGCCACTTGGTGTTATACCCAAGGGGCTTATGTAGCTCAATATTTGACCTTTAATCAAATGTTGGTAAATATTTTTAGCTTTAACATTATCTGGGTCTTTATTGAATGTCTCCCTATTTTGTTTGCGGTTAAGTATGGAATTGATTTGTGGATTTGGTTGAGAGCTGTTCTGGGAAAAAGAGGTGTAGCCCTGTTATCAACCATTATTAGCTTGGCTAACTTTGGATGGTATGCTGTTGCAGCTAATCTTTTTGCCAGTTCCATGATTCATTTGGCAAATAATTTTGGTCTTGGTTTGGACAAGGGAATATGGGCACCTATTCTTGGTACCCTCTGTGTTCTTCTTGGGACTCTCATTGCTCTTGGAGGCCCGGAAGTGATTAAATGGACCAATCGCTTCTTGGTTATCGCCTTATTGATTGTCGGTCTCATCATCGTTGGAATCTGCTTTGTCGCCGTTCCTATAACGGATATTATGAACATCCAACCAGCCACCCAAGGAGATTTGACGCCATTAGAACGCTTCATGCTCTCTGGAGAAGGAAATGTTGCCTTTGCTTTCTCTTGGTCTACACAGGCATTGGTTTTACCACGTTTGGCAAAATCAGAACGTAGTGGTTATTGGGCTACAGCCTTATCATACGGAGTTGTGGCTCCATTCTTCGTTGCGACAGGTGGAGTCATGGCTCTAGCCATGTTTGCCAAAACAGGTGTTTATGAAAGTGATCCAACAACCATGCTATCAACTCTAAGCACCCCAGCCTTTGCTCTCTTAAGTCTCCTACTAGTAGCCTTTGCCAATATTGGAACCCAGGGGACAGGATCATATGTGAACTGTATGATTGTCAAAAGTGGGATGCCCAAAGTAAGCTATAAACTAATGGTTTGGATTGCCATGGTTTATGTGAGTCTACTCACTATCTGGGGAGGAGTAGAAGAGTATTTCGGATCCTTCATCTCCCTAGCCGCCTATATTCAGGGACCAATTATTGGTATGATTGTTGTTGACTATTTTATCTTAAGAAAACGAAAACTCGACTTGCGTTCAGCCTATTTCCTTGAAGGGCATGACGCCTACGAATTTACTAAAGGATTTAACTTAGTTGGCTTGTCTTGTGTATTTATCTCCTTATTGGTAGCGGTACTTTTTGTCTACAACCCTGTAACTGCACAGATTCAAAGTCCAATCTTTTTAATCACAACTGGTAGCGGATTTACTGCGCTATTCGGTGGTTTACTATACTGGCTAGCTAGTCTCAGCCCGTTAAAACATTATATGATAAAAGATCGAGACACTATTACGATTTAAGAAGAAAGGGGACTTCGGTTCCCTTTTAACTTACACTGGCATTTTATGCAAACTTCTCAGATTATTCAAAATCTTGAAAAAGAGATGAAAGCGTTTGATAGATTTTCTAAGAAAGTGTATAATAAAAGTAGCAATATAGAAGGAGAAGTCTCATGGCAGTTAAAGATTTCATGACCCGTAAGGTAGTTTATATCAGTCCAGATACGACTGTAGCACACGCAGCAGATTTGATGCGCGAGCAAGGATTGCACCGTTTACCTGTTATCGAAAACGATCAATTAGTTGGATTGGTAACAGAAGGAACCATTGCGGAAGCCAGCCCATCTAAAGCAACCAGTCTCTCTATCTATGAGATGAATTATCTTCTGAATAAAACCAAAGTAAAAGATGTAATGATTCGAGATGTCGTGACTGTTTCTGGCTATGCTAGTTTAGAAGATGCGACCTACCTGATGCTGAAAAATAAGATTGGGATATTACCAGTCGTAGACAATCATCAGGTCTACGGCGTCATTACAGATCGCGATGTTTTTCAGGCTTTCTTGGAAATCGCTGGGTACGGAGAAGAGGGGATTCGTGTTCGTTTCATTACAGAAAATGAAGTCGGAGTACTGGGAAAAATTGTAGCTCTAATCGTTGAAGAGGATTTAAATATTTCCCATACTGTTAACATTCCACGTAAGGATGGTAAGGTCGTCATCGAAGTTCAAATTGATGGAAAAATCGATTTGACTTCATTAAAGGAAAAGTTTGAAAAAGAAGGAATTCAAGTGGAGGAGATCACTCATACCTCTGCTAAAGTCCTTTAAACAAGAGGCTTTAGAGCCTCTTTTCTTCTGTTATCAAAAGCGGTGAAAAGCAAAATATGGAAAGAAATGAGAGATTATGGTATAATAAAACGATATGAAAAGGAGTATCTATGGACATTTCAGAAATTCGTCAAAAAATTGACGCAAATCGTGAAAAATTAGCTTCTTTTAGGGGGTCTCTTTGACCTCGAAGGTTTAGAGGAAGAGATTGCCATCTTGGAAAACAAGATGACAGAACCTGATTTTTGGAACGATAATATCGCGGCCCAAAAAACGTCGCAAGAATTAAATGAATTAAAAAACACCTACAACACCTTCCGTAAAATGGAAGAGTTGCAGGATGAAGTTGAGATTTTATTGGACTTTTTAGCAGAAGATGAGTCAGTCCATGATGAACTTGTTGAACAGTTGACAGAACTGGATAAGATGATGACCAGCTACGAGATGACCCTTCTCTTGTCGGAACCTTATGACCATAATAATGCTATCTTGGAAATTCATCCAGGATCTGGTGGTACTGAGGCTCAGGACTGGGGGGATATGTTGCTTCGTATGTATACTCGTTATGGAAATGCCAAAGGCTTTAAAGTAGAAGTCTTGGATTACCAGGCTGGGGATGAAGCAGGTATCAAGTCTGTGACCTTGTCTTTTGAAGGACCCAATGCTTATGGTCTCCTCAAGTCGGAAATGGGTGTTCACCGTTTGGTCCGTATTTCGCCATTTGATTCTGCCAAACGTCGCCATACATCATTTACATCCGTAGAGGTTATGCCTGAGTTGGATGATACCATCGAAGTGGAGATTCGTGAAGATGATATCAAAATGGATACCTTCCGTTCAGGTGGTGCTGGAGGACAAAACGTCAATAAGGTGTCAACAGGTGTGCGTTTGACACACATTCCTACGGGAACTGTCGTCCAATCAACGGTCGATCGTACCCAGTATGGAAATAGAGATCGTGCCATGAAGATGTTGCAGGCTAAGCTCTATCAAATGGAGCAAGAAAAGAAAGCTGCGGAAGTTGATTCCCTTAAAGGTGAGAAAAAAGAAATCACATGGGGAAGCCAAATCCGTTCATATGTTTTCACGCCTTATACTATGGTAAAAGATCACCGTACAAGCTTTGAAGTTGCTCAGGTAGATAAGGTGATGGATGGAGACCTTGATGGTTTTATCGATGCCTACCTCAAATGGCGAATCAGCTAAGATAGAAAGGAACTCATATGTCAATCATTGAAATGAGAGATGTTGTCAAAAAGTATGACAATGGAACGACTGCCCTCCGTGGAGTATCTGTTACCATTGAACCAGGAGAGTTTGCCTATATTGTAGGACCTTCTGGGGCAGGTAAGTCAACCTTTATTCGAGCTTTATACCGAGAAGTAAAGATTGAAAAAGGAAGCCTAACAGTTGCAGGCTTTAATTTAGTTAAAATTAAGAAGAAAGATGTCCCGCTTTTACGTCGTAGTGTCGGGGTAGTCTTTCAGGATTACAAACTTTTGCCTAAGAAGACCGTTTATGAGAATATTGCCTATGCAATGGAAGTAATCGGTGAGAGCCGTCGCAACATCAAAAAACGTGTTATGGAAGTATTGGACCTGGTTGGTTTAAAACATAAGGTTCGCTCTTTCCCTAATGAACTCTCAGGTGGAGAGCAGCAACGGATTGCGATTGCTCGTGCGATTGTCAACAATCCTAAAGTATTGATTGCCGATGAGCCAACAGGAAACTTGGACCCAGATAATTCCTGGGAAATTATGAATCTGTTGGAACGCATCAATCTCCAAGGTACTACTGTCTTGATGGCGACTCACAATAGCCAGATTGTAAATACCTTGCGCCACCGTGTCATTGCCATTGAAAATGGCCGTGTCGTTCGTGACGAAGCTAAAGGAGAATATGGATACGATGATTAGTAGATTTTTTCGCCATTTATTTGAATCATTAAAAAGTTTAAAGCGAAATGGCTGGATGACAGTAGCAGCAGTGAGTTCGGTTATGATTACCTTGACCCTCGTTGCCCTGTTTGCATCCGTAATTTTTAACACAGCTAAACTGGCTACCGATATTGAAAACAACGTTCGGGTCATGGTATACATTCGTAAGGATGTAGCTGATAACAGTGAGACGATTGTAAAAGAAGGTCAGACAGTTACCAATAATGACTACCACAAGGTCTATGATGCTTTGAAAGCTATACCTGCTGTTAAGAGTGTTACCTTCTCAAGTAAAGAAGAACAGTACGAAAAACTAACGGAAACAATGGGTGACGATTGGAAGGTCTTTGAAGGGGATGCAAACCCTCTCTATGATGCTTATATCGTTGATACAAATTCTCCAAGTGATGTTAAAACTGTAGCTGAAGAAGCTAAGAAAATTGAGGGAGTATCAGAAGTTCAAGATGGTGGAGCCAACACTCAACGACTTTTTGAACTGGCTTCCTTTATTCGTGTTTGGGGATTGGTTATTGCAGGGCTCTTGATTTTTATCGCAGTCTTCCTCATTTCCAACACTATTCGTATCACCATTATTTCACGTAGTCGTGAGATTCAGATTATGCGTCTGGTAGGAGCAAGAAATGGCTATATTCGTGGTCCATTCTTGCTAGAAGGTGCTTTTATTGGCTTGCTTGGTGCAGCGATTCCTTCTGTCCTTGTATTCTTTGTGTACAATATGGTCTATCAATCGGTCAATAAATCCTTGGTAGGTCAAAACTTGTCAATGATTACGCCAGATGTGTTTATTCCTCTGATGACAGTCCTATTATTTATAATCGGAATTTTCATTGGTTCAATTGGTTCGGGGATTTCGATGCGTCGATTCTTGAAGATCTAGTTGGATTTAAATGCAAATTGCAGTACAAATCAGAAAAATAATACATATTTAAAAGAGAAGTTTTCGTAAACTTTTCTTTTTCTTTTTCTTTTTTAAAAATTAAAAAAAATAGACAATTTTTTTATAAAAGCCTTTACAAAAAAAATAAAAGTGGTATAATTAATACATAACCAAATGCAAACGTTTTCGTAAAACGTTTGCCTAAATAAAATAAAGGAGATTTGAATGATGAAAGCTACATTCAAAAATGTCTTGTCTTTCGAGTTTTGGCAAAAATTCGGTAAGGCTTTGATGGTGGTTATCGCTGTTATGCCAGCGGCTGGATTGATGATCTCAATCGGTAAATCAATCGTGATGATTGACCCAAACCTTGCTCCTCTAGTGATTACAGGTGGAATCCTTGAGCAAATTGGTTGGGGGGTTATCGGTAACCTTCATATCTTGTTTGCCCTTGCTATTGGGGGAAGCTGGGCAAAAGAACGTGCAGGTGGTGCATTTGCAGCTGGACTTGCCTTTATCTTGATTAACCGTATCACAGGTGCTATCTTCGGTGTGACAGGTGATATGTTGAAAAACCCTGAAGCAATGGTTACTACCTTCTTTGGTGGTTCAATCAAGGTTGCTGACTACTTTATCAGCGTTCTTGAGGCACCAGCTCTTAACATGGGGGTTTTCGTAGGGATTATCTCTGGTTTTGTTGGGGCAACAGCTTATAACAAATACTACAACTTCCGTAAACTTCCTGATGCCCTTTCATTCTTCAATGGTAAACGTTTCGTACCATTCGTCGTTATTCTTCGTTCAGCTATTGCTGCAATTCTACTTGCTGCCTTTTGGCCAGTAGTTCAAACAGGTATCAACAACTTCGGTATTTGGATTGCCAACTCACAAGAAACTGCTCCAGTCCTTGCACCATTCTTGTATGGTACTTTGGAACGTTTGCTCTTGCCATTTGGTCTTCACCACATGTTGACAATCCCAATGAACTATACAGCTCTTGGTGGAACATACGAAGTGTTAACTGGTGCAGCAAAAGGAACACAAGTATTTGGTCAAGATCCACTTTGGCTTGCATGGGTAACTGACCTTGTTAACCTTAAAGGTTCAAATGCTGACCAATACCAACACCTTCTTACAACAGTCACTCCAGCTCGTTTCAAAGTTGGACAAATGATCGGTTCATTTGGTATCTTGATGGGTGTCATCGTTGCTATCTACCGCAATGTTGATGCTGACAAGAAACACCAATACAAGGGTATGATGATTGCGACAGCCCTTGCAACATTCTTGACAGGGGTTACTGAACCTATCGAGTATATGTTTATGTTCATCGCAACACCGCTTTACCTTGTTTATTCAGTAGTTCAAGGTGCTGCCTTTGCTATGGCAGATATTGTTCACCTTCGTGTCCACTCATTCGGTTCAATTGAATTCTTGACTCGTACACCATTGGCAATTAATGCTGGTATTGGTATGGATATCGTTAACTTTATCTGGGTAACTGTTCTCTTTGCGGTTATCATGTACTTCATTGCCAACTTCATGATCAAAAAATTCAATTACGCAACTCCAGGACGTAACGGAAACTACGAAACAGCTGAAGGAGCATCAGAAGAAGCAACTCCTGGAACTCCAAAAGTTGCTGCAGCTTCTCAAGCCGTAAATATCATTAACCTTCTTGGCGGTCGTGCAAATATCGTAGATGTGGATGCATGTATGACTCGTCTTCGTGTAACTGTTAAAGATGCAGATCGTGTTGGTACTGAGGAACAATGGAAAGCAGAAGGAGCTATGGGTCTTGTCATGAAAGGACAAGGTGTCCAAGCTATCTACGGACCAAAAGCTGACGTATTGAAATCTGATATCCAAGATATCCTTGATTCAGGTGAAATTATTCCTGAAACTCTTCCAAGCCAAATGACAGAAACTCAACAAAATACTGTACACTACAAAGGTGTAACTGAGGAAGTTTACTCAGTAGCTGACGGTCAAGTTGTTGCTTTGGAACAAGTGGAAGATCCAGTTTTTGCTCAAAAAATGATGGGTGATGGATTTGCAGTAGAACCAGCAAATGGTAACATTGTTTCTCCAGTTACTGGTACTGTAACAAGTATCTTCCCAACAAAACACGCTCTTGGTCTTGTCACTGACTCAGGTCTTGAAGTGCTTGTTCATATTGGTTTGGATACAGTAAGTCTTGAAGGAAAACCATTTACTGTTCATGTTTCTGAAGGACAAAAAGTGGCTGCTGGTGATCTTCTTGTTACAGCTGACTTGGATGCTATTCGAGAAGCAGGACGCAAAACATCAACAGTGGTTGTCTTCACAAATGGTGATGTCCTCAAATCAGTTAAATTAGAACAAACAGGTTCTCTTGCAGCTAAAACAGCAGTTGCTAAAGTAGAATTGTAATATACTTGGGGTTGGAAGCTGTTTTCCAACCTCTTGTTTTAGGAGAAAAGCATGAAATTTCTAACACTCAATACCCACAGTTGGATGGAGAAGGAAGCAGAGGAAAAATTCCAAATCTTACTCCAAGATATTCTCGATAAGGACTATGATTTGATTTGTTTCCAAGAAATTAATCAAGAAATGACTTCGCCTGAGGGAGAGGTTAACACTCACTATCAAGCTTTACCATCAGCAGAACCCATTCATCAGGATCACTATGTCCGACTCCTGGTCGAAAAATTGGCTGAGAAAGGGAAAAACTACTACTGGACTTGGGCTTACAATCATATTGGCTATGATCGCTACCATGAAGGCGTAGCCATCTTATCTAAAACACCTATTAAGGCGCGTGAGATTTTAGTATCAGATGTAGATGATCCAACGGATTACCATACTCGCCGTGTTGCCTTGGCTGAGACAGAGGTTGAAGGCAAGGAACTTGCTCTTGCAAGCGTTCATCTCTCTTGGTGGGATAAAGGTTTCCAAGAAGAATGGGCACGATTTGAGGCTGTACTAAAAGAGTTGAACAAACCTCTGATTTTAGCAGGTGATTTTAATAATCCAGCTGGTCAGGAAGGCTATCAAGCGATTTTAGCTAGCCCATTAGGATTACAAGACGCGTTTGAAGTTGCGAAAGAAAGAAGTGGTAGCTATACCGTTCCACCAGAAATTGATGGCTGGAAAGGCAATACTGAGCCACTACGAATCGACTACGTCTTTACGACCAAAGAGTTAGAAGTAGAGAGTTTACAAGTAGTTTTCGATGGCCAAAATAGTCCACAAGTCAGTGATCACTATGGTTTGAATGCTGTATTGACCTGGAAATAATGAAAGAGGTTGGAATCAGAGGTTCCAACCTTTTAATCTATTCGAATCTTTACTACAGGACTGAGACTCAAATGGGACTACTGCAATGGGACAAAATATGGTATAATTGAAAGGATAGAATCGAGGATAGTATGTCATTTAAGAAATTTCAATTTAAAAATTATATAGTAGAAGCCTTGGAGGAGTTGAAGTTTACGACTCCTACCGAAGTTCAGGAAAAGTTGATTCCTATTGTCTTGGCGGGTCGTGACTTGGTGGGCGAGTCAAAAACAGGTTCAGGAAAGACTCATACTTTCTTATTACCCATTTTCCAGCAATTAGATGAAACTAGCGATAGTGTGCAAGCAGTCATTACTGCACCAAGTCGTGAGTTGGCTACTCAAATTTACCAAGCAGCTCGTCAGATTGCAGCTCACTCAGATGTTGAAGTTCGTGTGGTTAATTATGTAGGTGGTACGGATAAGGCTCGTCAGATTGAAAAACTTGCCAGCAACCAACCACATATCGTTATCGGAACGCCGGGTCGTATCTATGACTTGGTCAAATCTGGTGATTTGGCTATTCACAAGGCCAAGACCTTTGTAGTTGATGAAGCCGATATGACCTTGGATATGGGATTCTTGGAAACCGTTGATAAGATTGCAGGGAGCCTTCCAAAAGACTTGCAATTCATGGTCTTTTCAGCGACGATTCCTCAAAAATTGCAACCATTCTTGAAAAAATACTTGTCAAATCCTGTCATGGAAAAAATCAAGACTAAGACAGTTATCTCAGATACGATCGATAATTGGTTGATTTCGACCAAGGGCCGCGACAAGAATGCTCAAATTTACCAGCTGACTCAGTTGATGCAGCCTTATTTGGCAATGATTTTTGTTAACACAAAAACGCGTGCTGATGAGTTACATGCCTACTTGACTGCTCAAGGCTTGAAGGTGGCAAAGATTCATGGAGATATTGCCCCTCGTGAACGCAAACGGATCATGAATCAGGTGAAAAATCTGGATTTTGAGTACATTGTTGCAACAGACTTGGCAGCGCGTGGGATTGACATTGAAGGTGTCAGTCATGTTATCAATGATGCCATTCCGCAAGACTTGTCCTTCTTTGTTCACCGTGTTGGACGTACTGGACGCAATGGTCTTCCTGGTACAGCGATTACCCTTTACCAGCCAAGTGATGACTCGGATATCCGTGAGTTAGAAAAATTAGGGATCAAGTTTACTCCTAAGATGGTCAAAGACGGAGAGTTTCAAAATACCTATGACCGTGATCGTCGTGCCAATCGTGAAAAGAAGCAGGATAAGCTTGATATTGAAATGATTGGCTTGGTCAAAAAGAAAAAGAAAAAGGTCAAACCAGGCTATAAGAAGAAGATTCAATGGGCGGTGGATGAAAAACGCCGCAAAACCAAGCGTGCTGAAAATCGCTCACGTGGCCGTGCCGAGCGAAAAGCCAAACGCCAAACATTTTAAAAACTCAGTAGAATCACCTGATTCTACTGAGTTTTTATTTTCTGAACTATTCAAAGAAAATAATAATTATATATTTTAAATAATTTGATTTATAAAACAGTAATTGCTTTAAAACTTTTTTTTAGACCAATATTTTATTGAAATCGTAAGGAAAAAAATTGAAAACTATACAAATTTGTGTTATTATACTATAAAACAATCGGATTATATCATTTGATCCGTGAAAAGAAAAGGGGGCTTCTATGGATAAATCATTTATGAAACAACAACGTTTTTCATTCCGTAAAATGAAAGTTGGGTTGGCTTCTGTAGCAATTTTGTTTGCTTTTGCTCAGGTTGGACAAGTTTCTGCAGATGAAACAACAAAACCGGCATCTACTTCAACTGAAACAGTAAAGAAAACTGAAGCAAGTAAGTCAGCAGTCGAAGCTGCTGTTGCAGAAATTAAAGCTGACGAGGCGAAACCAGTCGTTAACCAATCAGATGCAAAACCTGGAGAACTTGTTGATGTTTCTAAGAAGGTTTCACCTATTGACGTGAAAGAACGCCAAGAAGGTGATCAAAAGATTCATGAAGAAACTGCAACAGTTGAAGTCACAAAGACAGAAGTGGCACCTGTAAAAAGTGAAGAACTTCCTGCTCCAAAGACTGAAACAACTGAGAGTACAGTGAGTGGGAAAGATGAAGATGGAAATTCTTATACCCAATATGAACGTGTTAATAAAACAACTACAGTCGAAATCAAGAAAGCGACAAGAACGATTTCAAAATCTAACTCTGCCGATATCGTTTTTGTTGTTGACCGTTCAGCATCTATGTCTCGAACTATTGACACTGTCCGTAACAATATCAATGAGTTTGCAAGAAATCTTGCTAAAGATGGAGTAGCAGCACGTTTTGGATTAGCTACCTTTAGTGATGAAGTATATGGACGTATAGGTGGATTAGCAGATGAGGGTACAATTTTAACAAAATTTAATGAATCTTATTTTACCTCTGACCCAGCTGAGCTTGAAAAAGCCTTAGCAGGCATTAAGCTTGCACATGGTGGAGACTTCCCTGAAACATCTACACCTACTCTTACACAAATTGTTTCAACCTACGACTGGTCTAAGTCACCTAAAAATAAAAAGTTTGTCGTATTGTTGACAGATGCTCCAATGAAGGAGGATCCTTCAATTCCAACGATGGCGAATACTCTTGCGTCTTTGAAAGCCGCAAAAATCGAAAGAATTGTTGCAACTTCGACAGGGACCGATATTAGCTATAAAGATTTTGTATCTGAAGGTCGATTAATGAATATTAATCGTAACTTGGCTGATTCTTTAACTAAGGATGCAACTACATGGATTGTTGAAACTGTGACTGAAGGACACAATTACAAGGTAACGAAAGATAATTACCAATTTTACCTAGAACGTCGTACAACACTACCTGTTGCTCAGACAGGAAGTGCGACTCCAACTACCACAGTTCCAGTAGCTACAGCTTATAAAAAAGAAGTGGCGAAACTCCCTGATACAGGAAGTAATGATACAGCGAACTATGGTATTGTAGGACTTGGCCTCCTAATGGCTGGACTTGGCTTAACTGTAAGCAATAGAAAGTCTAAGGAACAGTAAGCCTAACTGGAAGATTGTTTGTTAAAACATTGTGAGGAAAAATCAGCCGAAAAAATAGGTAGTTTGTAAACGAAGTATGCAGATAAACATAGGTATGATCTTCTGTATTATGGAGTACAAGCCAAATTATTATGCCGAGAAAAGAGCCGTAAGGTTCTTTTTTTGATTTAGAGAAAATACTGCAAAAAAAAGTAAAAAGTGGTATAATGATAAGGTTATATAGTCCCGATAAGATGGTAGGTATTCATTACTAGTAGTTTTCCTATCAGTACTTTGTAACTCTATAACAATATTTTTTAAGGGGGGACATTTTTATGTCAGAACGTAAATTATTCACGTCTGAATCTGTATCTGAGGGGCATCCGGATAAGATTGCAGACCAAATTTCAGATGCGATTTTGGATGCTATTTTAGCTAAAGATCCAGATGCGCACGTTGCTGCTGAGACAGCTGTCTACACTGGTTCCGTCCATGTTTTTGGTGAAATTTCTACAAATGCTTATGTGGATATTAACCGTGTGGTTCGTGATACCATTGCAGAGATTGGTTATACCAATACAGAATATGGTTTTTCTGCGGAGACGGTGGGAGTTCATCCGTCACTTGTTGAGCAGTCACCAGATATCGCCCAAGGTGTTAACGAAGCCTTGGAGGTTCGTGGGAATGCAGATCAAGATCCACTGGACTTGATTGGTGCTGGGGACCAAGGTCTTATGTTTGGATTTGCGGTGGATGAGACAGAAGAACTCATGCCATTACCAATCTCACTTAGCCACAAGTTGGTTCGTCGTTTGGCAGAACTTCGTAAGTCTGGTGAAATCAGCTATCTCCGTCCAGATGCTAAATCACAAGTTACGGTTGAGTATGATGAAAATGATCGTCCAGTACGTGTGGATACAGTCGTTATTTCAACTCAGCACGACCCAGAAGTTAGCAATGAACAAATTCACAATGATGTGATTAGCAAGGTTATCAAGGAAGTTATTCCAGCATCTTACTTGGATGAGCAAACCAAATTCTTCATCAATCCAACTGGTCGTTTTGTAATCGGTGGACCTCAAGGAGACTCAGGTTTGACTGGTCGTAAGATTATCGTGGATACCTATGGTGGCTACTCTCGCCATGGTGGTGGTGCCTTCTCTGGTAAGGATGCGACTAAGGTGGACCGTTCAGCCTCTTATGCAGCTCGCTACATTGCCAAGAACATCGTTGCAGCAGGCCTTGCTAAGAAGGCAGAAGTGCAATTGGCCTATGCTATCGGGGTGGCGCAACCTGTTTCTGTTCGTATCGATACTTTTGGTACAGGAACAGTAGCTGAAAGCAAGCTTGAAAAAGCAGCGCGTCAAATCTTTGACCTTCGCCCTGCAGGAATTATTCAAATGCTGGATCTCAAACGCCCAATTTACCGTCAAACAGCGGCTTATGGACACATGGGACGTACAGATATTGACCTTCCATGGGAACGATTAGACAAGGTAGATGCTTTAAAAGAAGCGGTGAAATAGAATTAAAAGATTGGTAGCTGTGCACTACCAATCTTTTTTGCAAAAGAAAACCAGCTTTTGGCTGGTCTTCTTATTTCATAGGGATTGAAATCTCAATCAATTTATCTGAATAAAGCGTCTTGATATTGGCTTCATCAATGCTTCCTTTATCGATTTTACGTTTCAAGAAGAAGTCTTGGATGGTTTCGATTTCAGGTTCACGAATAGCACGGTGTTTGTTGGAAATGAGGATTTCATAGTGAAGCGGGGCTTGTGTGAAAACTACATCTGTGTTTCCAGCAGAATAGACCTCGACAAGAGTTGCGTCTGTGCTTTCTAATTGGCTTTTAACAAGTTGCGAGTGTGAGTTTGTCGTATTGATAAGCTTCATAACAGTTCCTCCGATTTTCTAACTCTATTATAGCACTTTTTGGATAAAATCGTGTATTTTAGCCAATTCCATGCTGGATTTTCCAAGCTTCAATTCCCCATTTATGGCTACCACGTTTGAGCTTTTCAATAGCCTCGTCAATAGGGAACCAAGCAATATGATTAAAATCTTCCAATGGTTTTTGTGCTTCTTTGAAAGAAATAGCTTCATAGAGATACGCTGGATTGTAGTAGTAGGTATCACGGTGGCGAGAGTAGAAATACTCATCAGCTTGCCCATAGTAGGTTCCAATCTCAGCGGTAAAGCCAAGTTCTTCGATTAGTTCTCTCTTTAGTGCTTCTTGATGATCTTCGCCTGCTTCAATTTCTCCACCTGGCAAGAACCAAGCACCATTGGGGGCTTGAACTAGGACAATTTGTTTTTTCTCCGCATCCGGAATAACTGCGTACACACCATAGCGGGGCTGGTAGGTCACATTCTCTTTTTTATCACCATAAGTTGGGTTTGGCATTGCTTTTTCCTCATTCTCTAGTGTCTTTATTATTATCATAATGGACGAGGGGCAAGCTGTCAAGAATAAACCAACGAACTGGTGCAGAAAAAGCTACTTTGTCTTGGTCAATCCTTGTCTCGTTAAACTTTCCAGACCTAGCACTATAACTGGTATAATAAAAGAGAGGTGATTTTATGGCAGAATCAAGACTATTTCGTATCCTATATCTACTTTTAGAAAAAGGCAGTACAACGGCTCCTGAATTAGCCCGATTATTTGAAGTATCTGTACGAACGATTTATCGCGATGTTGAACGATTGAGTATGGCGGGGATTCCTCTATATTCGATACCTGGAAAGGCGGGCGGAATCTTTTTAATGAAGGACTTTGTTCTGGATCGTACTCTCGTATCGGAGGATGAAAAATTAGAACTTCTATCAGCTTTGCAAGGAATTCAAGCCCTGACAAATGACAGGCAAGATCTGTTACTTGAAAAGTTGGAATCTATTTTTCAAGTTTCTACCAGCCCTTGGATAGAAGTAGACTTGACTGACTGGAGAAAGCGAGAAGGTCAAAAAGAATTATTTGATAACATCAAACATGCTATTCTAGAGAAAAGGCAACTGGTGATTACTTATCTAGGTGGGTGTGGTCAGAAAACGATTCGTACAGTCGAGCCCTTTAGACTCGTATTTAAAAAGAGAGATTGGTACCTTCATGCCTACTGTTGTTTGAAGGAAGAGTGGCGTTTTTTCAAATTGTCTAGAATTAGGAATTATCACCTAACAACTGAAACTGTGAAGCAGAAAAATGTGGAGGATTGGGTTGATGGCTCAGATCAAGTGGCACATCAAATCGAAGTTTCCTTGAAGTTTAGTCCCAAGCTTGCTTTCCGGGTTTATGAAGATTTTTCAGAAGATGAGATTAGCTTGGGGAAAGATGGGTGTTATTATGTCAAGACAGTCCTACCAGAGCATGAAAGTCTGTATACTTACCTCCTGTCTTATCTAGATGGGGTGGAAATACTCGCCCCCAATCATCTGAAGAAGGAATTGCTTTCTAGAGTAGAAAAAATCCAAAAACTTTACAAACCTTGACAAAAGATGTCAGGGTTTTGGTGCTATACTAGAGATAGAAAGGAGAAGAACCAAATGAAATACGAATGGAGAAAAGAAGCAAAAGATCTTTATCAAGTGAAAGCTAGGCCCAGCATCCTGCAGGTATCAGGTCAATCCTATATCGTGATTGATGGTAAAGGTGATCCAAATCAAGAAGATTTTTCAGAACGCGTAGGGGCCTTATATGCCTTAGCCTATGCGATAAAGATGAAGTATAAAAAAGCTCCTCTGGATGATGTTTACACTGATTTTACTGTCTTTCCTTTAGAAGGTGTATGGAAAAAGGAGAAGGAGGGAGAACTGGTAAAAAGTGAGCTTTCTTATAGCATTATGATTGGGCAACCCGATTTTATTACGAGAGAACTATTTGAAAAAGCTTTGGAAGAGGTCATAATCAAGAAGCCAAATATTCTCTATGAGGCTATTCGTTTTGAAATGATAGAAGAGGGCCAAAGTCTTGCTATGCTTCATGTAGGACCTTTTGATACTGAAAATGAGACTTTTGCAGAGATGGAGCATTTTTGTCAACTTCATAAACTCAAAAGAACTTCGGAAGTCCACCGAGAAATTTATCTCAATAACCTTCATCGAACGGAGCCAAGCAAATTAAAAACAATTCTTCGCTATCAAGTTCAAGAAGAGAATTAAAAAAAGAACAGGAAATCTTGTTTCCTGTTCTTTTTATGAGATTTATTCTTCTATTTCAGAAGCAATCTCTTCTGTTTTCTCAGGTTTTTTGGCAGATTTGATTTGAATATTGCCATTGCTTGTCATGACTGCCTTGAGGGCTTTCTCACTTGGATTTTCAAGGTAGAAATCAGTGATGGCATCCTCGATATGGTCTTGAATAGTACGGCGGAGTGGGCGTGCTCCCATTTTTGGATCATAACCTAAGTCAACCAACTTTTCCTTGACCTTGTCTGTCACATCGAGGTGGATATTGTTGCTAGAGAGGCGTTTGTTGACATCCGCTAGCATGAGTTCGATGATTTGGAGAAGGTTGTCCTTGCTGAGAGGTTTAAATTCGATGATGCCGTCAAAACGGTTCATAAACTCCGGACTAAAGAAGTTGCCGAGTTCACCGAGAACAGAGTTGGTACGTCCTTCGCGAGCCGCCCCAAAACCAACACTGGCTTCGGCCTTTCCAGTACCCGCATTTGAGGTCATGATAATGATAGCATCCTTAAAGCTAACTGTACGTCCTTGCCCATCAGTCAAACGACCATCGTCCAAGACTTGAAGGAACATGTGCATCACATCTGGATGGGCTTTCTCGACCTCATCGAGAAGGATGAGAGAATATGGGTTGCGACGAACCTTTTCAGTCAGCTGCCCAGCTTCATCATAACCAACATAACCTGGAGGGGCTCCGACCAATTTAGCTACACTGTGTTTTTCCATGTATTCACTCATATCAAAGCGAATCATGCTGTCAGCAGAACCAAAGAGCTCAATGGCTAGTTGTTTGGAAAGTTCTGTTTTACCGACACCAGTTGGTCCGACAAAGAGGAAGCTTCCGATTGGCCGGTTAGGAGTTCCAAGTCCAACACGATTACGACGGATTGCCTTGGCAATCTTATCGACAGCTTCATCTTGACCAATGACATGAGCTTTGAGGTCGTCTGCTAGATGGATAAGCTGAGATTGTTCTTTTTCTTTGAGTTCTCCAACAGGGATATTGGTTTTTTGCTCAATGATATGTTCGATGGTTTTCTCGCTGATGATTGGAGTATCCTGATCAGTCACCTTGTTTTTCTGCATTTCCTTGTACTTGGCAATCTGATCGCGGAAATAAGCAGCCTTTTCAAAATCTTCCTCTCGTGTAGCTTGAGCCTTGAGATTTTCAGCCTCAATCAAGCGCTGATCAATCACTTTAGGATCAACAAAGTTCAGCGTCAGATTCATCTTTGAACCAGCTTCGTCCAACAGGTCAATAGCCTTGTCTGGCAAGAAGCGGTCTTGGATATAGCGGTTGGAAAGATTTGCAGCAGCTTCGATGGCAGCATCAGTATACTTGACGTGATGGTAGTCTTCGTATTTCTTTTGAACTCCTTTAAGGATGATAATGGTTTCTTCGACAGTTGGTTCATCTACCTTGACAGGCTGCATACGGCGCTCCAAAGCAGCATCTTTTTCAATGATGCGGTATTCATTGAGAGTAGTGGCTCCGACCATTTGCAATTCACCACGGGCAAGGGCTGGTTTGAGGATATTTCCTGCATCCATATTGCCATCGCCAGCAGATCCAGCACCAACAATTTCATGGATTTCATCGATAAAGAGGATGATGTCCTCGCGTTTGCGAATTTCTTCCATGAGCTTTTGCATACGTTCTTCAAATTGGCCTCGAATCCCTGTTCCTTGGACTAGACTGACCACATCCAGACGGATGACCTGCTTGCCTTGGAGTTTATGGGGAACATCGCCATCGACAATCTTCTGAGCTAGACCTTCCACAACGGCTGTTTTACCAACACCTGGTTCTCCGATAAGGACAGGGTTGTTCTTGGTTCGACGGTTGAGGATTTCGATAACGCGGATAATCTCCTCATCTCGACCAATAACGGGGTCAATATCTCCCCGACGAGCAATCTCAGTAATGTTGATACCGTATTCCTCTAGGAGTCCTCTTTCTTGGCTAGGGGGTGTTTGAAGTGGGCCGCGGTTTTGAGGTCCATAACCACCGTTTCCTCCATATCCCCCACCAGATTGAGTTGGAGGGACGTTATTAGAAGAAGGTTTGAAATTGTTCAAATCATTGAAAAAGTCGCCGAATGGATCAAAGTCATGATTGTTTAAGTCAGTCATTCCTTTAAAGAGGGTATTATTTGGATCTGTTTTGATAATTTTATAGCAATTTTGACAGAGATCAATTTGCTTTTGCTGCCCATTGATATTGGTATACAGATGAATTGTTGAGTCGTTTATTTTACAGTTTTGACAGAGCATACATCTACCTCATTTCATTCTTATTCTTGGTCTAAGAAAAAGGTCAAGAATAGTCAAAGTTTTATACTCTCATTATAGCATGATTAAGGTGTAAAGCAAGTAAAAAGATTGGGAAGTGGTCGTTTTTAAAAGAAGGATTTATGGAGAATCAAGCGACATTGAAGGTAAGAAAAAATCCCATTTGTGGTGACAAAAAGGATTCTCATTCATCGGACCTTACTGCCCGTTGTTTTTATATTAGTAAAGGAGTTCGTAGATCTCCATTGCAATCAAATCAATGCTATCAAAGGTATAAGTTTCACGAGCTTCTACATCACGAAGGGTGAAGAGTGATCCGTTTTCTTCGTCGTGGCTGTATGCAACTTCTGCGACAACAACACCTTCACGTTCAAAATTACGTTTTAGATTTCCACCATCTTTTGTCATCGCTTCTAGGCGGTTAATGATTCTAACCAAATGTGATTCCATTTTGATTCTCCTCCATTTCTTATCGTTTCTATTTTACCATAAACAAGAGGTAGTTGACTAGAAAAAAACTGTGATTTCTCTCTATTTCTCTATTCTATCAAGTTAATTGTTAAAATTAGGGAAAAAGGATTGCATTTTAATTCAATTCATGTTATAATCATACAATCCAATACATAGAAAGTTGATTGAATATGAATTTTTCTTTTTTACCAAAGTATTTACCATATTTTAACTATGGTGCTCTGATTACCGTATTGATTTCTATCCTTGTTGTCTGCTTAGGGACCATTATAGGTGTGTTACTGGCCTTTGCCCAACGTTCACGCTTTAAACCGCTCGTTTGGTTTGCAAATGTGTATGTTTGGATCTTCCGTGGTACTCCAATGATGGTTCAGATTATGATTGCCTTTGCTCTTATGCATATCAATGCTCCGACTATTCAAGTGGGAATTTTAGGAGTTGATCTTTCTCGTTTGATTCCTGGTATTCTGATTATTTCTATGAATAGTGGAGCTTACGTTTCAGAAACTGTTCGTGCGGGGATCAATGCGGTTCCTAAAGGGCAGTTAGAGGCTGCATATTCTCTAGGTATTCGTCCCAAAAATGCCATGCGTTATGTTATTTTGCCACAAGCTATCAAGAATATTCTTCCAGCGCTGGGAAATGAATTTATTACCATTATCAAGGATAGTTCCCTCTTGTCGGCAATTGGGGTGATGGAGTTGTGGAATGGTGCAACGACAGTAGCAACAACAACGTATTTACCGTTGACTCCCCTTTTATTTGCAGCCTTTTACTATTTGATTATGACCTCTGTTTTGACAGTGGCGTTGAAAGCATTTGAAAAACATATTGGACAAGGAGACAAGAAATAATGACAGAAACCTTGATTAAAATTGAAGAACTACATAAGTCTTTTGGGAAAAATGAAGTTTTAAAAGGCATCAACCTTGAGATTAAACGAGGAGAAGTTGTGGTCATTATCGGTCCGTCAGGGAGCGGGAAATCAACCCTCCTTCGTTCGATGAATCTACTTGAAGAAGCAAGTAAAGGTAAGGTTATCTTTGAAGGAGTTGATATCACAGATAAGAAAAATGACCTTTTTGCCATGCGTGAAAAGATGGGTATGGTATTCCAACAATTCAACCTCTTTCCCAATATGACAGTGATGGAAAATATCACTTTGTCACCAATTAAAACCAAAGGTGAAAGCAAGGAAGTTGCGGAGAAAAGAGCACAGGAACTGTTAGAAAAAGTTGGCTTGCCAGACAAGGCGACGGCTTATCCACAGAGTTTGTCAGGTGGTCAGCAACAACGGATTGCTATTGCACGTGGACTTGCTATGGAACCAGATGTTTTGCTCTTTGATGAGCCGACTTCAGCCCTAGACCCTGAGATGGTTGGAGAAGTTCTAGCTGTTATGCAAGACCTCGCTAAATCAGGGATGACCATGGTGATTGTGACTCATGAAATGGGCTTTGCGCGTGAGGTAGCAGACCGTGTTATCTTTATGGCGGATGGAGTTGTTGTCGAAGATGGAACACCAGAGGAGATTTTCGATCAAACAAAAGAACAACGGACCAAGGAATTTTTGAGTAAGGTTTTGTAAGACCTCATTTTTAGAAGAAATGGAGTAGGCATCATGGCATCCAGTAAAGAGTATTTAGATTTTATTCTCGAACAGCTATCAGAGTTAGAGGAGATGAGTTATCGTCCAATGATGGGAGAGTATATTCTTTATTATCGTGGAAAGATTATTGGAGGAATCTACGATAATCGTCTGTTACTGAAGCCTGTGAAGCTGGTCTTGGATCAACTGGGACAGACTAGGCTTGAACGTCCTTATGAAGGAGCTAAGGAGATGATTTTGATAGAAGACATTGAAGATAAATCATTTCTAATGAGATTAATCAAGGAGATGTATGAAGTCTTACCGGCTCCAAAAGTCAAAAAGAAAGCATGACAGATTTACCTAGTATAAATAGGCATAAAAGCTCGACAAGGGCTTTTTCTTATAGTTTCAGACTATAAGGTCCATTAGGCAAGAAGTGTTAGGATGGCAAGTTATTTTTTGATATAATAGAGGATATTGGATAGAAAAGAGAAGAGATATGGCACAGATTATCGATGGGAAGGCTCTTGCGGCTAAGTTACAAGGACAGTTGGCTGAGAAGACGGCTAAACTAAAAGAAGAAACAGGTCTAGTTCCAGGATTGGTAGTGATTTTGGTGGGGGACAATCCTGCCAGCCAAATCTACGTTCGCAACAAGGAACGGTCAGCTCTCGCTGCTGGCTTCCGTAGTGAAGTAAAGCGAGTTCCAGAGACTATTACCCAAGCGGAATTGTTAGACTTGATTGCCAAATACAATCAAGATCCAGCTTGGCATGGGATTTTGGTTCAATTACCTTTGCCAAAACATATTGACGAAGAGGCAGTTTTATTAGCCATTGACCCCGAAAAAGACGTGGATGGTTTCCATCCCCTAAACATGGGTCGCCTCTGGTCTGGTCATCCAGTTATGATTCCTTCGACACCTGCAGGAATTATGGAAATGTTTCATGAATATGGGATTGATCTAGAAGGTAAAAATGCGGTTGTTATCGGTCGTTCAAATATTGTTGGAAAACCGATGGCTCAGCTTCTTTTGGCTAAAAATGCAACAGTGACTTTGACTCACTCACGTACCCATCATCTTGCCAAGGTGGCTGCTAAGGCGGATATTCTTGTGGTTGCTATCGGTCGTGCTAAGTTTGTGACTGCTGACTTTGTCAAACCAGGAGCGGTTGTCATTGACGTTGGGATGAACCGAGATGAAAATGGAAAGCTTTGTGGAGATGTTGACTATGATGCTGTTGCACCACTTGCTAGTCACATCACACCTGTACCTGGTGGAGTTGGACCTATGACTATTACCATGCTAATGGAGCAAACCTATCAGGCAGCGCTTCGAACACTAAACAAGGACTAGGAAGATGAAATTCGTATTTGACCTGGATGGAACGCTATCTTTTGACTACATGACCATTGATGAGGAGATTAAGCAGGTTCTTTTAAAGGCTGAAGATTATGGACATGAGCTTGTGTTTGCCTCAGCCCGCTCTTATCGGGATTGCTTGGGTTTATTAGGTCCTAAACTCAGTCAGCGCTTGGTCATAGGATTGAATGGTGGCGTAGCCTATCATCTGGGGCAGGCTATCTTTGAAAGGAATCTCGATGCTAGAGTTTATCATGCGCTAGTGGATTATTGCCAGACTTATAATCTCCCTTTCTTTGTAGATGACTGCTTTGACTATAGTGGTCAGATTGTGGAGAAGATTCCATTTATCTCCAGTGTAGATCCCCTAAAGGTAGCTCGTCATCAGAAACTCGAGGACTTGGGTACTCCGATTAAGGTAGTCGTTTATATGGGTGACCATGAGGAGTTGCTTGATGATCTGCTTGGTCAGTTAGAAAGACTGGGGCTAGCTCATCTCTCCTATCATGCGCATGAAAAGTGCCTTTATGTTAATCCCTTGGATACTCATAAGGCGACAACTGTTGAAAAGTTATGCGGGGAGAACTTCATCGCTTTTGGAAATGACCAAAACGATATTGAACTGTTTAAGACGTCGCTCTATTCTGTCCAGATTGGAGATTTTGCTGGTCTTAGTCCATATGCAGATGACACGTTAGATCTAAAAGGAGCTCCTTCTCCAGCAGTAGCAGCTAAAATCTTACAGACTTTTGCGGAATTTAAGGGAAAATAGATAGAAGGAGGTTTGCCCCTCCTTTTGTAGTATAATGGAGTGAGAGGAAAAATCGATGAAAGTGATTGATCAAACTTTATTAGAAAAAGTCATTATTGAACGTTCTCGTCACAGCCATAAGGGAGATTACGGTCGTCTGCTCTTGCTGGGAGGGACCTATCCTTATGGGGGAGCTATCATCATGTCAGCTATTGCAGCTGTCAAAAGTGGGGCTGGTTTGGTGACTGTTGGCACGGATAAGGAGAATATTCCGGCTCTGCACAGTCATTTACCTGAGGCCATGGCATTTTCTCTTCAAGACCAGCAATTGTTAAAAGAACAGTTAGTAAAGGCAGAAGTTGTCTTGTTAGGTCCGGGTTTGCGAGAGGATGCATTTGGAGAAGAACTCGTAAAACGGGTCTTTGACAGTCTCAGAAAAGACCAGATTTTGATTGTAGATGGTGGTGCTTTGGGCATCTTAGCAAAAGGCCAGTTACCATTTCCTTCCAGTCAGCTCATCCTAACTCCCCACCAAAAGGAATGGGAAAGACTATCTGGTATAGTTCTTGATCATCAAAATAAAGAGACGACTGCTAGTGCTCTTTCAGCTTTTCCTCAAGGGACGATTTTAGTTGAGAAAGGTCCAGCGACTCGTATCTGGCAAGCTGGTCAGTCTGAATATTATCAATTAGAAGTCGGAGGCCCCTATCAAGCAACTGGTGGGATGGGAGATACTCTGGCTGGGATGATTGCAGGTTTTGCAGGTCAGTTTCACCAAGTCAACCTCTATGAGAAAGTGGTGGTAGCGACTCATCTTCATTCAGCTATCGCGCAAGAACTAGCTCAAGAACACTATCTTGTCTTGCCAACAGAAATTAGCAAGACACTTCCGAAAACAATGAAACAAATATCTCAAAAAAGCAACTAATTCCTTGGTTGTCTTTTTGTATTGATGTAACTATGCTGATAAGATTTTCAAATACTCCAGAACTGGAAAGTAACTGCTGAACTTGCGAGAAATTCTCACTTTTAAGGTCTTGATTTTTAATCGAACTCGAAAGTGAAGCAAGATTGTTATCAAAGTTGAGGGGTGTCAAATCATGCTTTTTTTGATATAATTTTTAATGATGAATGCGAGAAATGATCGGTATGTGGTCGTTGATTTAGAGGCGACCAGCACCGGAAGTAAGGCAAAAATTATTCAAGTAGGCATTGTGGTGATTGAGAATGGCGAAATCGTCGATCAGTATGCGACTGATGTCAATCCCCATGAACCCTTGGATTCTCATATCAAAGAATTAACAGGTCTGACCGATCAGCGTTTGGCTGCGGCTCCAGAGTTTTCTCAGGTGGCTGGAAAAATTTTTGAATTGGTTAAGGACGGTATTTTTGTTGCGCACAATGTACAATTTGATGCCAACCTCCTTGCAGAATTCCTCTTTTTTGAAGGATATGAATTGCGCACCCCGCGGGTGGATACTGTTGAGTTAGCCCAAGTTCTATATCCTCAGTTTGAAAAGTACAATTTGGGCATCCTTTGTCAAGAGTTGGGAATTGAGCTGGAACATGCCCATACTGCCCTGTCTGATGCTCAGGCAACAGCAGAACTCTTGCTTTACATGCGTCAAAAACTCTTCGAGTTACCTAAAGGGCTCTTAGAAAGCTTGTTAGACCTTGCAGATAACCTTCTCTATGAAAGTTATCTGGTTATTGAGGAGGTCTATCAGCAACAATCTCTCCTGTCCTCTCTGGAATTGATAGAACTCCATGGGCTTTTCCTGAGAAAGGAAAGCAAAGCCTTAGTCCCACGAAAGTTATCCAAAGATTTTGCTAAAAACATTTCTTTATTGGGGCTGGAGGAGCGTCCGCAACAGTTGGAATTTGCGGAGAAGGTTGAGGACTTATTGGAAGAACACCAGACTTCTTTTATCCAAGCTCAAACGGGACTGGGCAAGACTTATGGTTATCTCCTCCCAGCTTTGAACTCGGAGAGTCAAGCAGGGATTCTAGTGAGTGTTCCGACCAAAATTCTTCAAAATCAAATCATGCAAGAAGAAGGTCAGCGCTTAAAAGAGGTCTTCCATCTGGAAATTCATAGTCTCAAGGGGCCTCAAAATTATTTAAAACTGGATGCCTTTCACAGAGTTCTCCGTCGATCTGAGTCCAATCGTCTATTTACTCGCTTTAAAATGCAACTGCTCATCTGGCTAACGGAGACAGATACTGGTGATTTGGACGAAATCGGGCAGCTTTATCGCTACCAGCATTTTCTGCCGGAACTAGTCCACGATGGCAAGCTTTCAAAGAAAAGTTTATTTGCTACAGAGGATTTTTGGAAACGAGGGCAGGAAAAGGCCGAGACCAGTCGTGTTCTTCTGACCAATCATGCCTATCTGGTCACTCGTTTGGAAGACAATCCCGAGTTTGTCGACAATCGTTTGGTGATTTTGGATGAAGCACAAAAAATGCTGCTAGCTCTCGAAAATCTAGCCCAGCAGGCTTATCGCCTAGAGGATCTTGTAACTCAAATTGAAAAGTCCTTAGAGTCAGAGGAAGATTTGGTTCAGAAACGCTTGCTTGAGAGTATAGGTTTTGAATGTCGATACTTGATAGAGCACTATCAGTCAGGCCTTAAGAATGGAAAGTGGTTGGATTCTCTCGAAGAGTTGCGCCAGCATTTTTCGGAGTTAGCTCTCCCAGAGTATAGAGAGATTGCAAACTTTTTCACCTCGGACCGTGAATTTTGGCTTGCTACAGCAGAGAAATCGAGCAGGGATGTCTTGATTTGTTCAAGTAAAAAAGGCCGCTTTATACTAGCAGACTTATTGCCAGAAGATTGTAGGCTCCTAGGAGTATCTGCCACTCTTGAAATCAGCAATCGGGTTTCCCTAGCAGATTTATTGGGATTTCCGGATGCTCCACTTGTTAGGCTTGATGTAGCAAAACAGGAGCAACAAGAAGTCTTTCTAGTCAATGATTTTCCTCTTGTGACAGAAGTTTCGCCTGTTGACTATGCTAGTGAAGTGGCTTCTGTCATTCGAAGCTTACAAGCCTTTCAAGAACCCTTATTGGTTTTGTTTACCTCAAAAGAGATGTTGCTGGCAGTTTCGGACCTGCTAGACCAACCGCATCTAGCTCAGTATAAAAATGGGGAACCAAGCCAACTGAAAAAACGTTTTGAAAAAGGTGAACGTCAGATCTTGCTTGGAACAGGTAGTTTCTGGGAAGGGGTTGATTTTTCAACCCATCCTTGCGTGATCCAAGTGATTCCGAGATTGCCTTTCCAAAATCCCCAAGAACCTTTAACCAAAAAATTAAACCAGGAACTGCGTCAAGAAGGGAAAAATCCTTTCTATGATTATCAGTTACCGATGGCGATCATTCGGCTAAAACAAGCTCTGGGCCGCACTGTTAGAAGATCTGACCAAGGTTCGGTTGCTGTTATCTTAGACAGTCGTGTCGTCAGCAAGCGTTACGGCAAACAAATCGCTCAGGCCTTGTCAAAAGAAAGGGCTATTCAGGTCCTTGCTAGAGAACAGCTAGAGCCTGCTGTAGCTGATTTTCTACAATCTCGTCGCAATAGAATGAAAGAAAAATCCCAGAAAGAGAAAAGGTAAAAAATATGAAACGTTCCTTCGACTCTCGAGTCGATTATAGCCTCCTCCTACCAGTGTTTTGTTTACTGGTGATTGGAGTAGTGGCCATTTATATAGCAGTTAGTCATGACTATCCAAATAATGTATTACCAATTCTAGGTCAGCAAATCGCTTGGATTTCCTTGGGGCTTGTCATTGGATTTGTGGTCATGTTCTTTAATACCGAGTTTTTATGGAAGGTGACTCCCTATCTTTATGGTCTAGGGTTGGCTTTGATGGTCCTCCCCCTTGTTTTCTACAATCCAAATCTTGTAGCGTCAACAGGTGCCAAGAACTGGGTATCGATTGGTGGAACGACACTTTTCCAGCCATCGGAGTTCATGAAGATTTCCTATATCTTGATGTTGGCTCGAGCCATTGTAAGATTCACTCAAAAACACAAGGAATGGCGACGAACTATTCCCTTGGATTTTCTATTGATTGGTTGGATGATTGCCTTTACTACACCAGTCTTGATCCTCTTAGCCCTACAAAGTGACTTGGGGACGGCCTTGGTCTTTGTAGCTATTTTTTCCGGTATGGTCCTCCTTTCAGGTGTTTCGTGGAAGATCATCATTCCGGTTTTTGCGACAGGGGTGACTGCAGTTGTAGGATTTATGGCCATCTTTATAAGCAAGGATGGACGTGCCTTCTTGCATCAGATTGGGATGCCAACTTACCAGATTAACCGTATCTTGGCTTGGCTCAATCCCTTTGACTTTGCGCAAACAACGACATACCAACAGGCGCAGGGACAAATTGCGATTGGAAGTGGTGGCTTGTTTGGACAAGGTTTCAATGTGTCCAATCTCCTCATTCCAGTACGTGAGAGTGATATGATTTTTACGGTGATTGCTGAAGATTTTGGCTTTATTGGTTCAGTCTTTTTGGTTGCCCTGTACTTGCTTCTTATTTATCGGATGTTGAAGATTACACTTAAGTCAAACAACCAGTTCTACACCTATATCTCGACTGGTTTTATCATGATGTTGCTCTTCCATATCTTTGAAAATATCGGTGCCGTGACAGGCTTACTTCCTTTAACAGGGATTCCTCTACCATTTATTTCTCAAGGGGGCTCCGCTATTATTAGTAACCTCATTGGTGTCGGTCTCCTCTTATCTATGAGTTACCAGACCAACCTAGCGGAGGAGAAAAGTGGAAAAGTTCCATTCAAACGAAAGAAAGTCGTCCTAAAACAAATCAAATAAGGAGGCCATTATGGCAAATGTAGCAGTTATCTTAGCCCAGGGTTTTGAAGAAATTGAAGCCTTTACAGTAGTCGATGTCTTGCGTCGAGCAAACATTTCATGTGATATGGTAGGATTTGAAGAGCAGGTGACAGGATCGCATGGCATTCAGGTAAAAGCTGATCGTGTTTTTGATGGCAATTTGTCCGACTATGACTTGGTCGTTCTTCCGGGTGGTATGCCAGGCTCAGCTCACCTACGGGATAATCAAGCCCTCATTTCACAGATTAAAGCCTTTGACCAAGCAGGAAAGAATATTGCTGCCATCTGTGCAGCCCCAATCGCTCTTCAACAAGCAGGTGTCCTGAAAGACAAGCACTTTACTTGTTATGACGGAGTTAAGGAGCAAATTACTGACGGAATTTATCAAAAGCAAACAGTGGTTGTAGATGGTAATCTAACAACCAGCCGAGGACCGTCAACCGCACTTGCCTTTGCCTATAAGCTCGTAGAGCAATTAGGAGGAGACGCCGAAAGTTTACGAGTCGGCATGCTCTATCGAGATGTCTTTGGAAATCAACTGTAAGACGAGAGTTCGGCTCTCGTTTTTTTATTTACTCCATGTCTAAAAATGTTTCATATGATTGTCTTGCGATTTTATATCAAACTTTTATAAATCAATCAAGCTTTGTCTAGCATAAGAAGGAAATCAATCTCTAAAAATGTTAGTGTTTTCAGGTTGTTAGATAGAATACTTCAGATTGTTACTGAAATCAATAGTTTCATGAAAAAGATATAATATTCAATAAATGCTATATTAAACGGTCTTATCATGCGAATTAATCTGCTTGTATTAATTTGAAATATAAAGTACTTTCTCTGTAATATAATTGAAACGTGTTACTAGTATATTAAAATTAGTAAGAATTTTTTGCATATACGAAACTGGGGGAGTGATATGTTGGAAACTTTCGGAAAAATATTCAAAGTCATTAGAGAATCAAAAAAAATGTCCCTGAAAGAGGTAGCTGCTGGTGATATTTCCGTGGCTCAGCTATCCCGTTTTGAACGGGGAGTCAATGGTATCACACTTGATTCTTTTTATTGCTGTTTAAAAAATATGGCCGTTTCCCTAGAGGAGTTTCAGTATGTTTACCATAATTACATTGATTCAGATGATGTGCTGTTCTCAAAAAAAGTAGCTGATGCATATCAGGAAAACAATGTTGTCAAGCTCCAAAATATTTTGTCAAGCTCAGAAGCTTTGACCGAACAGTTTCCTGAGAAGAAGAACTACAAACTCAATACGATCATTGTCAGAGCCCTTCTGTCTTCCTGTTGCTCAGATTTTCAGATTAGCAAGAAGGATATAGAATTTCTGACGGATCATCTCTTTTCTGTTGAGGAGTGGGGACGTTATGAACTCTGGCTCTTTACAAACAGCGTTGATTTGATGACCTTGGAAACGTTGGAAACCTTCGCTAGTGAGATGATCAATCGTACCCAGTTTTATAACAACCTACCGGAAAATCGCCGCCGTATTATCAAGATGCTACTTAATGTCATTAGCGTCTGTATAGAAGGAAACCATCTGCTAGTTGCTAGGAGGTTTCTCAATTATCTCGATCACTCTAAAATCCCTGAAACCGATCTATATGATCGAACGCTGATTAAGTATCATAGGGCTCTGTATGCCTATAAGGTCGGGAATACCAATGCTCTCAGTGATATCGAGCAATGCCTATCTTTTTTTGAATTTTTAGATTCCTTTGGTGTTGCCCAAAAGCTTAAAGAACAGTTTGAAAGAATTTGCCTTTCATAGTTGTAGATGTGCAACAAAAAATGATCATTTTGAAAAATATACTAGAATAAGGGCATAACTTTATACTAAATTCAGAAGGAGGCTTTATGATGGAGAAAAAGATTCATTATAAGATGCATAAAGTTAAGAAAAACTGGGTAGCCATTGCTTTGACTACCTTGGCACTTATTGTAGCACCAAAGGTACTTGGTCTAGAACCAGGCGTTGTCCATGCGGATGATGTAAAGCAGGTTGTAGTTCAAGAACCTGCTACAGCTCAGACTAGTGGTCCGGGTCAGCAAACTCCAGCCCAAGCTAAAATAGCATCTGAGCAAGAAGCAGAAAAAGCAACCCCTGCGGACAAGGTGATAGGCGATGTTGCTGCTAGTGGAAAACATGCTAAACCAGCAGAAAATACAGAAGCAACAGTTCAAACCAATGCTCAAGAGCCTGCTAAACCAGCAGATACGAAAGAAGCATCTACAGAAAAGGCTGCTGTTGCTGAAGAAGTTAAAGTTGCTAATGCAATCACAGAAACTCCTAAAACAGAAGTAGCAGAGCAGAATAAACAAGCAGGGCCAACAACTGCCCAAGACCAAGAAGGCGACAAACGAGAAAAAACGGCTGTTGCAGACAAGATTGTTGCAAATCCAAAGGTTGCAAAGAAAGATCGCTTGCCCGAACCTGCTCAAAAACAAGGAGCAGTAGCTGAAAGAATGGTAGCAGATCAGGCTCAACCTGCACCTGTAAATGCTGACCATGATGATGATGTCCTATCTCATATCAAGACCATTGATGGTAAAAATTACTATGTTCAGGACGATGGTACAGTTAAAAAGAACTTTGCAGTTGAACTTAATGGCAGAATACTTTATTTTGATGCAGAAACTGGTGCCTTAGTTGATTCAAATGAATATCAGTTCCAACAAGGAACCAGCAGTCTCAATAATGAATTCTCCCAAAAGAATGCTTTCTATGGTACGACTGACAAGGATATTGAAACTGTAGACGGTTATTTGACAGCAGATAGCTGGTATCGTCCAAAGTTCATCTTAAAAGATGGAAAAACATGGACGGCTTCGACAGAAACAGACTTGCGTCCTCTTTTGATGGCTTGGTGGCCTGATAAACGTACTCAAATTAATTACCTCAACTATATGAATCAGCAAGGTCTGGGAGCAGGTGCTTTTGAAAACAAAGTTGAACAAGCTCTCCTGACAGGAGCTTCTCAGCAGGTTCAGCGCAAAATTGAGGAAAAAATTGGTAAAGAAGGCGATACCAAATGGTTGAGAACGCTGATGGGTGCCTTTGTCAAAACCCAGCCAAATTGGAATATCAAGTCAGAGTCTGAAACAACTGGTACTAAAAAGGACCACTTGCAGGGTGGAGCTTTGCTTTATACCAATAATGAGAAGAGCTCTCATGCTAACTCTAAATTCCGTCTGCTTAACCGTACCCCTACTAGTCAAACAGGTAAACCTAAGTACTTCATTGACAAGTCAAACGGTGGTTATGAGTTCTTGCTCGCTAACGACTTTGACAACTCTAATCCAGCTGTTCAGGCCGAACAACTCAACTGGTTGCATTTTATGATGAACTTTGGAAGCATCGTAGCCAATGATCCGACTGCTAATTTTGATGGAGTTCGTGTCGATGCGGTGGACAATGTCAACGCAGACTTGCTCCAAATCGCATCTGACTACTTCAAGTCTCGCTACAAGGTGGGAGAAAGTGAAGAAGAAGCCATCAAGCATTTGTCTATCTTGGAAGCTTGGTCTGATAACGATCCTGACTACAACAAAGATACTAAAGGCGCTCAACTAGCAATTGACAACAAGCTACGCTTGTCCTTGCTTTATTCATTCATGCGTAATCTATCTATCCGTAGCGGAGTAGAACCTACGATTACAAATAGTCTAAATGACCGTTCTTCTGAAAAGAAAAATGGCGAACGAATGGCTAACTATATCTTTGTGCGGGCTCATGACAGTGAAGTACAAACCGTTATTGCTGACATCATCCGAGAAAATATCAATCCAAATACGGATGGTTTGACCTTTACTATGGATGAACTCAAGCAAGCCTTCAAGATCTATAACGAAGATATGCGTAAGGCAGACAAGAAGTATACGCAGTTCAATATCCCAACCGCTCATGCTCTCATGCTCTCCAATAAAGACTCTATCACTCGGGTCTACTATGGTGACCTCTATACCGATGATGGTCAATACATGGAGAAAAAATCTCCTTACCACGATGCTATTGATGCCTTGCTGCGTGCTCGTATTAAGTATGTAGCAGGTGGACAAGACATGAAAGTCACATATATGGGTGTACCTCGTGAGGCTGATAAATGGTCTTACAATGGTATTTTAACGTCTGTTCGCTACGGTACTGGTGCCAATGAAGCAACAGATGAAGGAACAGCAGAAACTCGTACTCAAGGGATGGCAGTTATTGCTTCAAACAACCCTAACCTCAAGTTAAATGTATGGGATAAACTGCAAGTCAATATGGGAGCAGCCCACAAGAATCAATACTATCGCCCTGTACTTTTGACGACCAAAGATGGCATTTCCCGCTATCTAACTGACGAAGAAGTGCCACAATCGCTCTGGAAGAAGACAGATGCTAATGGTATTTTGACCTTTGATATGAATGATATCGCAGGCTACAGCAATGTCCAAGTTTCTGGATATCTGGCTGTTTGGGTACCAGTTGGCGCTAAGGCAGATCAGGATGCTCGTACAACAGCAAGCAAGAAGAAAAACGCTAGTGGTCAAGTTTATGAATCTAGCGCAGCTCTTGATTCTCAGTTGATTTACGAAGGATTTTCTAACTTCCAAGACTTTGCAACCCGCGATGACCAATATACCAATAAAGTCATTGCTAAAAATGTCAACCTCTTCAAGGAATGGGGAGTAACTTCATTTGAGCTACCACCTCAGTATGTATCTAGCCAAGACGGTACTTTCTTGGATTCTATCATTCAGAATGGTTATGCCTTTGAAGACCGCTACGATATGGCGATGAGCAAGAACAATAAATATGGTTCTTTAAAAGATTTGCTCAATGCTCTCCGTGCGCTTCACAGTGTCAATATCCAAGCCATCGCGGACTGGGTACCAGACCAAATCTATAACCTACCAGGTAAGGAAGTGGTAACAGCAACACGTGTCAATAACTATGGAACCTACCGTGAAGGTTCAGAAATCAAGGAAAAACTCTATGTAGCTAATAGTAAGACCAATGGGACTGATTTCCAAGGTAAGTACGGTGGAGCCTACTTGGATGAGCTTAAAGCTAAATATCCAGAAATCTTTGAACGAGTACAGATTTCCAATGGTCAAAAGATGACAACAGATGAGAAGATTACCAAGTGGTCGGCTAAGTACTTCAATGGTACCAATATCTTAGGTCGTGGTGCTTACTATGTTCTTAAAGACTGGGCTAGCAACGACTACCTCACTAACAAAAATGGCGAGATAGTATTGCCTAAGCAATTAGTTAATAAGAATGCTTACACAGGATTTGTTAGTGATGCCAATGGTACTAAGTTCTATTCAACTAGTGGTTATCAAGCTAAAAATTCCTTTATCCAAGATGAAAATGGAAATTGGTATTACTTCGATAAACGAGGTTATCTTGTAACAGGTGCTCATGAAATTGATGGCAAGCACGTTTATTTCTTGAAGAGTGGTATTCAACTTCGTGATTCTATCCGTGAAGATGAAAACGGTAATCAGTACTACTATGATCAAACTGGTGCCCAAGTTCTCAACCGTTACTACACTACTGATGGTGAAAACTGGCGTTACTTTGATGCCAAGGGCGTTATGGCTCGAGGTCTTGTCAAGATAGGAGATGGACAGCAATTCTTTGATGAAAACGGCTATCAGGTTAAGGGCAAGATTGTGAGTGCTAAGGATGGCAAACTTCGTTACTTTGACAAGGATTCAGGAAATGCTGTTATTAATCGTTTTGCTCAGGGTGATAACCCAAGTGATTGGTACTATTTCGGAGCAGATGGAGTTGCTGTGACAGGTCTTCAAAAGATTGGTCAACAAACACTTTACTTTGACCAAGATGGCAAGCAAGTCAAGGGTAAAATCGTGACACTTTCAGATAAGAGTATCCGTTACTTTGATGCCAACTCAGGGGAAATGGCAGTCGGCAAGTTTGCAGAAGGTGCCAAGAGCGAATGGTATTACTTTGACCAAGCTGGTAAAGCAGTGACAGGTCTTCAAAAGATTGGCAAACAAACACTTTACTTTGACCAAGATGGTAAACAAGTCAAGGGTAAAGTAGTAACTTTGGCTGATAAATCCATCCGTTACTTTGATGCCAACTCGGGAGAAATGGCAGTCGGCAAGTTTGCAGAAGGTGCCAAGAACGAATGGTATTACTTTGACCAAACTGGAAAAGCAGTGACAGGCCTTCAAAAGATTGGCAAACAAACACTTTACTTTGACCAAGATGGCAAGCAAGTCAAGGGTAAAATCGTGACACTTTCAGATAAGAGTATCCGTTACTTTGATGCTAACTCAGGAGAGATGGCAACCAACAAGTTTGTCGAAGGTTCCCAAAATGAGTGGTACTATTTTGATCAAGCTGGAAAAGCAGTGACAGGCTTGCAGCAGGTTGGTCAACAGACTCTCTATTTCACGCAAGACGGCAAGCAAGTCAAAGGAAAAGTTGTTGATGTGAATGGAGTGAGTCGATATTTCGATGTCAATTCAGGGGATATGGCTCGAAGCAAATGGATTCAACTTGAAGATGGAAGTTGGATGTATTTTGACCGCGATGGTAGAGGTCAAAACTTCGGAAGAAACTAATCGAATGTAGCTCAACAAAAATCAAACTTTATCTGATGATATACAAAAACGATAACACCTTAAAAGGATGTTATCGTTTTTTGCCTGTTTGGAGAATAAATTACAATTGAAAAGAAAGATGGAATCATTGGAAACTGAAATGAATTAACAAGAGATTCCATATTGGAATAATCTTTTTCTGCTCTCTAATGTGGTATTCAAAGCAATGAGGATTCTATTTTTAAAGTTTGGAAATCCAAAAGCGTTTCGTTTGCGAATAATGACGCGGTTGTCAGTAGTTTCTATTTTTTAATTTGTACATTTGAAATAGGAAAGATTTTGCTTGATTATTCATAGAGGAGCTTTTCTTCACAAAAAGACTCTATAGATGCAATAGTGTTTTACTTTCTATAGAAATTATAGAGCCGAAAAATCTAGGAAATCATCGCTTTTTTCATAAAAAAATGGTATAATGAAGGGTATGAAATATCACGACTATATATGGGATTTAGGTGGTACCCTATTGGATAATTATGAGACTTCTACAGCAGCCTTTGTAGAAACCTTAGCCCAATATGGAATAGAGCAAGAACACGACTGTGTCTACGAAGCCTTGAAGGTTTCGACAGCTTTTGCTATCGAAAAGTTTGCACCAGATATCGAGGGGTTTTTAGAGAACTACAAAGAAAATGAAGCACGTGAGCTAGAGCATCCAGTTTTGTTTGAGGGAATTCCAGAATTACTCAAAGACATTTCGGACAAGGGTGGTCGCCATTTCTTGGTTTCTCATCGAAATGACCAAGTGCTAGAACTTCTTGCTAAGACCCAGATAGCCAACTACTTCACCGAGGTGGTGACTGCCAGTTCTGGCTTTAAACGGAAACCAGATCCTGAGTCCATGATTTATTTACGTGATAAATATCATATTACATCTGGTTTGGTCATTGGTGACAGAAATATTGATGTAGAAGCAGGTAAAGCTGCTGGCTTAGATGCCTATCTTTTTAATAACGTTGCGACATTGAGACAAGCAATAGACATGTAAGAAAAGGGAAAAAATGACAGAAGAAATCAAAAATCAACAGGCACAGGATTATGATGCCAGTCAAATTCAAGTTTTGGAGGGACTTGAAGCTGTTCGTATGCGTCCAGGTATGTATATTGGATCAACTTCAAAAGAAGGTCTTCACCATCTAGTATGGGAAATCGTTGATAACTCAATTGACGAAGCCCTAGCTGGATTTGCCAGTCAGATCCAAGTCTTTATAGAGCCTGATAATTCCATCACCGTTGTGGATGATGGGCGTGGAATTCCTGTTGATATTCAGGAAAAAACAGGACGTCCCGCTGTTGAGACCGTCTTTACAGTTCTTCACGCTGGAGGAAAATTCGGCGGTGGCGGATACAAGGTTTCAGGTGGATTGCACGGTGTAGGTTCATCAGTAGTAAACGCTCTTTCAACTCAACTAGATGTTCATGTCCATAAAAACGGTAAGATTCATTACCAAGAATACCGTCGTGGTCATGTTGTTGCTGATCTTGAGGTGGTTGGAGATACGGATAAAACGGGAACAGCAGTTCACTTCACACCAGATCCAGAGATTTTTACAGAAACAACAACTTTTGACTTTGAAAAATTAAACAAACGTATTCAAGAACTAGCCTTTTTGAACCGAGGTCTTCAAATCTCCATCACAGATAAGCGTGAAGGTCTCGAACAGACTAAACATTACCACTATGAGGGTGGGATTGCTAGCTACGTTGAATATATCAACGAGAACAAGGATGTTATCTTTGATACACCAATCTACACAGACGGTGAGATGGATGATATCACAGTTGAAGTAGCCATGCAGTACACAACCGGTTACCACGAAAACGTCATGAGTTTCGCCAATAACATTCACACCCATGAAGGTGGTACGCATGAGCAAGGTTTCCGTACAGCGCTGACACGTGTTATCAATGATTATGCTCGCAAGAATAAACTGCTAAAAGACAATGAAGACAACCTAACAGGGGAAGATGTCCGTGAAGGCTTGACTGCAGTTATTTCTGTTAAACATCCAAATCCGCAGTTTGAAGGACAAACCAAGACCAAACTGGGGAATAGTGAAGTAGTCAAGATTACCAATCGCCTCTTCAGCGATGCCTTCTCTGATTTCCTCATGGAAAATCCACAGATCGCCAAGCGTATCGTGGAAAAAGGGATTTTGGCTGCCAAGGCTCGTGTAGCTGCCAAGCGTGCGCGTGAGGTCACACGCAAGAAATCTGGCTTGGAAATTTCCAATTTGCCAGGAAAACTAGCAGACTGTTCTTCTAACAACCCTGCTGAAACCGAACTCTTCATCGTCGAAGGAGACTCAGCTGGTGGATCAGCCAAATCTGGTCGTAACCGTGAGTTCCAGGCTATCCTTCCAATTCGTGGTAAGATCTTGAACGTTGAAAAAGCTAGTATGGATAAAATCCTTGCCAACGAAGAAATTAGAAGTCTTTTCACAGCCATGGGAACAGGATTTGGTGCAGAATTTGATGTCACTAAGGCTCGTTACCAAAAACTCGTTTTGATGACCGATGCCGATGTTGATGGAGCCCACATTCGAACTCTCTTGCTAACCTTGATTTACCGCTACATGAAGCCAATCTTAGAGGCAGGTTATGTCTACATTGCCCAACCACCGATTTATGGGGTTAAAGTTGGAAGTGAGATCAAAGAATACATTCAACCAGGTGCAGATCAAGAAATTAAACTCCAAGAAGCCTTAGCACGTCATAGTGAAGGGCGTTCAAAACCAACCATCCAACGTTATAAAGGTTTGGGAGAAATGGATGACCACCAATTGTGGGAAACAACCATGGATCCTGAACATCGCTTGATGGCGCGTGTTTCGGTAGATGATGCTGCCGAAGCAGATAAAATCTTTGATATGTTGATGGGAGATCGAGTAGAACCTCGTCGCGAATTTATTGAAGAAAACGCTGTTTACAGTACACTTGACGTCTAAAAAATGTGGGAAATAGTTCCCTTGGTTTAAAAAATATGATATAATCATTACGATTGTTTCTAGTATAAAAGGAGTTTGATATGTCTAATGGACAACTAATTTATCTAATGGTTGCGATTGCAGTCATTCTGATCTTAGCTTATGTAACAGCCATCTTTTTACGTAAGCGTAATGTAAGCAGATTAACGGCCCTTGAAGAAAGAAAAGAAGAACTCTACAACCTTCCTGTAAATGATGAGGTTGAAGCCGTTAAAAACATGCACTTGATTGGTCAAAGTCAGGTGACCTTCCGTGAATGGAACCAAAAATGGGTTGATTTATCTCTGAACTCATTTGCTGATATCGAAAATCACCTCTTTGAAGCTGAAAGCTACAACAATTCTTTCCGTTTCTTTAAGGCAACACACAAACTTGATCAAATTGAGAGCCAAATCGGCTTGATTGAAGAAGATATTGCAGCTATTCGCAATGCCCTTTCTGAACTTGAAAAACAAGAATCTAAGAATAGTGGTCGTGTCCTTCATGCCTTGGACTTGTTTGAATCCCTTCAACATACCGTTGCAGAAAACTCAGAGAAATATGGTAAGGCCCTTCCTGAGATTGAGAAACAATTGGAAAACATCCAATCTGAATTCTCTCAATTTGTTACCCTAAATTCATCAGGTGACCCAGTTGAAGCGGCAGCAATTCTTGATTCAACCGAAAATCATATTCTTGCTTTGACACACATCGTTGAGCGAATTCCAGCTCTTGTTGAGGCCTTGACAAAAGAACTGCCAGACCAATTAGGAGATTTGGAAGAAGGATATCGCAAGCTGTTGGATGCTAACTATCACTTTACAGAAACAGATATTGAGTCTCGTTTCCAACTTTTGCACGAATCTCTGAAAAATAATCAAGAAAATATTCGTCAGTTGGAATTGGACAATGCAGAGTATGAAAATAATCGCATTCAAGAAGAAATCAATGCACTTTACAATATCTTCACTCGTGAAATTGCAGCTCGAAAAGTAGTTGAAAGTCTTCTTGCTACATTACCAACTTATCTCAACCACTTGAAAGAAAATAATCAGATGCTTGTTCAAGACCTTGAGCGCTTGACTAAAACCTACCTTCTTCCTGAAAGTGATGGAAATCATGTTCGTCGTCTTCAAGCAGAATTGGCTGCACTTGATACGGCAATCATGGAAGTGACGGAGGATCAAGGTGAGTCAACGCAAGCCTACTCTGCTCTTGAAGAACAGTTGGAAATGCTTCAAAGCAACCTCAAGGATATTGAGGATGAGCAAATCTCTGTTAGCGAACGACTTGCCCAAATTGAAAAAGACGACCTCAATGCTCGCCAAAAAGCAAATGTCTATGTGAACCGTTTGCATACCATCAAACGTTACATGGAGAAGAGAAACTTGCCAGGTATTCCTCAAAGTTTCTTGAAACTTTTCTTTACTGCAAGTCATAACACAGAAGATCTGATGGCAGAGTTAGAACAACCGCAAGTGAATATTGAATCGGTTAAACGCGTTCTTGAAATTGCAACAAATGATATGGAAGCACTTGAAACAGAAACCTATGATATCGTTCAATATGCAACCTTGACGGAGCAACTACTCCAATACTCAAACCGTTACCGTTCATTTGATGAGCGTATCCAAGAGGCTTTCAACGAAGCGCTTGAAATTTTTGAAAAAGAGTTTGCCTACAAGGCATCATTTGAAAAAATTTCACAAGCCTTGGAAGTTGCTGAACCAGGGGTTACAAACCGTTTTGTAACTTCATATGAGAAAACACGTGAAGCGATTCGTTTTTAAAAATAGAAGCTTAGAGGATTTCTAAGCTTTTTTCTTTTTCTAAAAAAAGACAGAATCCCTGTTAATCATTGAAATAATAGCCTCGATTTGATATGATGGAAATATGAAAAAAAATAGAGCGAAACGTGTTTCTCACGATAAAACGAGAAGGCTATTGCTTTCCCTTGTTGGAATCTTAGGAGTTGCTACGATTCTATTAGGGAGTGCTATTGGTTATAAGCTACTACAAAAGCAATCTTACGAACAAAAAATTGAAGCGCTAAAAAGCGAAAAGGACCAGCAATTCAACTCAGGTAGTCAGAAGGACCATTTCCGAAAAGGTCAAGCTGAGGTGATTGCCTACTACCCTCTGCAAGGAGAGGAAGTCATTGCGTCTGTTAGAGAAAAAATCAACCAGGATATCAAAGAAAAGTTGGAAGATAAAGAGGATTTGGTTTTTTATTATAGTGAGCAGTTGGACCCAGTCTTAAAGGGAGTTGTTGCTCGTAGTATCAGTAAGCAAGTCTACGATTTGTCTGCATCAAAGGTTGAAGAAAAAGAAAAGACTTCTTTAGGGAAAATTTTCTTGACTGAAGATGGGAAAGATTTTGACCTCAGCAAACTCTTCAAAGATGCAAGTAAGGCTAAGGAACTCTTACTGAGTCAAATCAAATCAACTCTAGAAGATAAGAAACTTGACCAGGCAAAAATTGATCAAGTTATAAAGAGCTTCACAGACCAAGAATTGACATCTTGGAGCTTTGATTATAAGGATAGTCAAATCATCCTTTATCCTGCTAATCCAGGGGAGACTTTGGAGGAAATTGCCTTACCAATATCCAGTTTCTTTGATGTATTGGAGTCCTCTTATCTATTAGAAAAGGATGCTGAACTTTACCAAGCATACTTTGCTAAGAAAAATAAAAAAGTTGTAGCCTTGACCTTTGACGATGGTCCAAATCCTACTACAACCACGCAAGCTTTGGATACTTTAGCTAAATATGGTGTAAAAGCAACCTTCTTTGTACTTGGTAAAAACATTGCAGGTAATGAAAATCTTCTAAAACGAATGAAATCAGAAGGTCATGTTGTAGGAAACCACAGCTGGAGTCATCCCGTTCTTTCACAACTTTCGCTCGAAGATGCTAAAAAGCAAATCACTGATACAGAAGATTTGTTAACTCAAGTTTTAGGATCAAGCTCTAAACTGATGCGTCCACCTTATGGTGCCATCACTGATGATATTCGAAACGGCCTTGATTTAAGCTTCATCATGTGGGACGTGGATAGTTTGGACTGGAAGAGTAAAAATGAGACAGCCATTTTGACAGAGATTCAACGTCAGGTTCGCAATGGTTCTATCATTCTCATGCATGATATCCATGGTCCTTCTGTTAATTCTCTACCAAGTGTCATTGAGTATCTAAAGGGTGAAGGGTATACATTTGTGACCGTTCCTGAATTGCTCAATTCTCGCTTAAAAGCTCACGAGATCTATTACGATCGTGATCAATAATTGTTAAAATCTAAAGGGGCAAGTGTTCTGATAATCAGGATTTTGTTTCTTTAGATTTTCTTCACATAGAAAGGAGAAACGATGAAATCTTACAACCTTAATAATGGAGTTTCAATTCCTGTACTAGGATTTGGAACATGGAAAGCTGAAAATGGAGAGGTGGCCTACCAAGCCGTTTTAGAAGCCTTAAAGGCCGGCTATCGTCATATCGATACTGCAGCTATCTATAAAAATGAGGAGAGCGTTGGACGTGCTATTCGAGATAGCGGTATTCCAAGACAAGAAATCTTTGTAACGACCAAACTCTGGAATACCAATCACAGCTATGATGAAGCTCGCCAAGCATTTGAAGAATCAATGGAAAAACTGGGATTGGATTATCTAGATTTGTACCTTATCCATTGGCCAAATCCTAAACCTTTAAGAGAAAATGGCGAATGGAAAACTCGCAATGCTGAAGTCTGGAGAGCGATGGAGGATCTTTACCAAGAAGGCAAAATCCGTGCCATCGGCGTTAGTAACTTCCTCCCCCATCATTTGGATGCCTTGCTTGAAACAGCAAGAATCATTCCAGCGGTCAATCAGGTGCGCTTGGCACCAGGAGTTTATCAAGAGGAAGTGGTTGACTACTGTAGAGAGAAAGGAATTCTCTTAGAGGCTTGGGGACCTTTTGGCCAAGGAGAGTTGTTTGAACAGAAAGAAGTCCAAGAAATTGCTGCTAAGCATGGGAAATCAGTGGCTCAAATCGCCTTGGCTTGGAGTTTGGCAGAAGGATTTTTACCCCTACCTAAGTCAGTGACAGCCTCTCGCATCCAGAGCAATCTTGACTGTTTTGGAATTGAACTCAGTAAAGACGAGCGAGAAGTCTTAAAGACAATTTCAGTGACTTCGGGCGCACCTCGTGTTGATGAGATGGATTTTTAGTTTGTGAAATCTGTTTATACCGAAATAAAAAAGACTAGGAATTTTAAATCCTAGTCTTTTTGTGTATAAAAAATCTAGATTGTTTGTATAATGAAATAATTTCATGGATTGAAATATAGGAACGAATTTAGAAAATATTGGTTTGATGGAGAAAATAACACGAATGATAAAATTAAATAAGTAAGATATATACGTAAATATTACATTTTTGTGACAATTCAGATTTTTGTAAAAATTTATACCTATTTGCGCTATAATAGGTATACTTTAAAGAAAAAGGAGATTATGTATGAATAGACGACAACGTTTTTCATTACGGAAATACAAATTTGGTCTTGCTTCAGTTTTATTGGGAACTGCTTTGGTTTTTGGAGCAAGTCAAGTCAGTGCCAATGAGCAGAGTACAGGTGAAAATCAAGCTCAAACTCAGGAAATTAAGACAGAGCTAAAAGACGATAAACACTCAAACTCTGCGACTGACCAAACCAATAATAATGTGATAGCTCCAGTAGTTGGAGAGAAACAAGAAGCTGAAACTTCTAAAGAGGATGCTAGTAAACAAGATGCTAAGGTAGAAGCTTCGGTTGATAAAACTGCTGAAGCCCAAGAATCAGGAAAAGATAGCGCAGTTGCAAAAGAAGTAGACCAAGGTGTCGTTCAAAAAGAAACAACAGTCGCTACCAGTCCAGCGCCTGCTACTGAGAAGGCTTCTAACATAGAGAACAAAGAGGCTCAAGCAACGACAGCTCCTAAAACTACTAGAGAAACAGCAACTACTGAAAAAGAACAAGAAAAAGCTGAGTCTGCAAAACCCAATAGTCTTTCAAGTAATGATATCATCACAGTACCGAAAACTTGGAAGGCTGGTTACAAGGGAACAGGGACCGTTGTTGCCATTATTGACTCTGGACTTGATTTGAATCATGAGGTACTTCGAATTTCGGATCCGTCAAAAGCAAAATTTAAAAACAAGGAAGCCATTGAAGCAGCTAAAAAGGCTGCTGGAATCGACTACGGTAAATGGTATAGTGATAAGGTTGTCTATGCCTATGACTACTTTGACGGAACAGATAAGATCAAAGAAGCAGAAAGAACTTCTCATGGGATGCACGTAACAGGGATTGCAGCTGGAAACCCTGATAAAGAAGCACCAAATGGTGAAAAGGTCTATGGTGTGGCGCCAGAAGCCCAAGTCATGTTTATGCGTGTCTTTTCAGATCGCCAAAAAACGACCAGTTCTGCCCTTTATGTAAAGGCGATTGATGATGCAGTTGCCTTGGGAGCAGATGCTATTAATATGAGTTTGGGATCTAGCACTGGTTCTATGGTCGATGCTGGTTCTGATATTGTGGATGCCATCAAACGGGCTCGTGCCAAGGGAGTTTCTGTTCTTATCTCAGCAGGAAATAGCAATACATTCGGAAATGGTTATTCAAAACCATTAGCTGAAAACCCAGACTATGGCTTGGTTGGAAATCCATCCACTGTTGAGGATTCGATTTCAGTTGCTTCTGTTAACAATAAAACATTGACGACAGCGGTTTTTGAAGTCAAAGGTCTAGAGGGAAATGCCGGTCTTCATAACGGAAAATTTGATTATAATCAACCTGAAGCAGATAAGGACTTTGAAAAAGGAAAAGAGTATGAATACGTCGAAGCAGGGTTAGGTCGTGAAGAAGACTTTGCGAAGTTGGATTTAACTGGGAAACTTGCCCTCATTCAGCGTGGATCCATGAACTTTTCAGAGAAGATCAAAAATGCACGAAAACACGGTGCAGTTGGTGCTTTAATCTACAATAATGTAGAAGGTGCAAACATAAATATGTCTATTGATGATGAAGCAAAGAAAATTCCTTCTGTATTTATTTCTAAACAGTATGGTGAAGCCTTAAAATCAGGAAACTACAAGATTGTTTTTAATGGTAAGATGGATAATCGTCCTTCTGATGTAGCCAATCAGCTATCTGACTTTTCGAGTTGGGGAGTGACTACCGATGGACAATTGAAACCGGACGTGACAGCTCCTGGCGGCAATATCTACTCATCCTTTAATGACAATACCTATGGTAGTATCAGCGGAACCAGTATGGCGGCTCCTCACGTTACGGGTGTTGCAGTTCTGGTTAAGGAATACCTTCAAAAACACCATCCAGAATTGACTCCTGAGCAAGTATCAGAGACTGTCAAGGCCTTGATCATGTCAACTGCAAAACCACATGTTAATAAGGACACAGGCACTTATACCTCTCCTCGTCAGCAAGGTTCTGGTATTGTGGACACAGCTGCTGCAGTGTCAACTGACCTCTATGTAACGGGTGAAAATGGTTATCCGAGTGTGACTTTAGGAAATGTTGGAGACCAATTTACTTTCAAGGTCACTGTACACAATATTTCAGATACTGACCGCACTCTCAAGATGGTGGTGAATACCAATACAGACGAAGTCCAAGATGGAAAATTCACCCTTCGACCTCGAAAACTAACGGAGACAGTCTGGCCTGAAGTGACGGTCAAAGCCCACAGCAGTCAAACAGTCACTGTTAAAGTAGATGCTCGAAAATTTGCTGCTGAACTCAGCAAACAAATGCCAAATGGCTATTTCCTTGAAGGTTTTGTTCGATTTGTAGATCCAGCAGATGATGGGGATGTTGTGAGTCTTGCATTTATGGGCTTCCGAGGAGAATTCCAAAATCTCCCTGCTGTCGAAAAACCAATTTACAATCTTGTCCGAGAAGGGAAAAATGGATTTTACACGGAAGTAGATAAGGAAAATCCTGCCGTTAACTACTCTAATGATGCTACCTATCTAGCTACCTTGCAAAATGACCTTCTAGTGTCTAAAGGTCAACGCCAAGGACGCCGAATTACTGTTCTTGGGATTGAACAAAATGCTGAAGGTAAGCATGTTCTTCAGTTGGACGAAAAAGGGAATGTCCGTATTGCCATTTCTCCAAATGATGATGGAAACAAAGACCTAGTTGAATACAAAACGGTTGCTTTGAGAAATCTTGTAAATCTTCGGGCTACAGTTTATTCTGCTACAGATACCAAGCATGAACATCCTATTTGGGAGGGCGATGCAAAGGATCTTCGTAAAAATTACTTTGATGGAGACAGTAGAAATCTGAAGAGTTATATTCTAGATAATACCGCTTGGAGAGGTCAGGATTTTGATGGGAATACCGTTGCAGATGGTTTATATGACTATGTTATTAGTTACACACCAGACGTTCCAGGAGCTAAAGAACAATACACGACCTTTAAAATTCAAATTGATACTCAAAAACCTGTCATCACAAGTGGTTATATTCGCTTTAAAGATGGAAACCAAGAATTCGTAGCTCGTAAACCAAAAGATGTGGGTCAAGGCGGTATCCTTTCAGAAAAAGTCTTCTACCTCACACCATTTGACCAGAAAGGGACCATGGTTCTATCTGAGAAAGACCAGTCTGGAACTCGTGCGCTTGAGAACACCCATCTGATTAAGGTCAATGCTGACGGTAGTTATACACTTCCAAAGGATGTTGACAAGGCTAATATTTACTATCTTGTAGAGGACTATGCAGGAAATGTAGACTATATCTCACTTGCTGAACTTGTACGCGATCAAAATAGTGGTCGAGTGAAAATTGCCTTGAAGGATGCGAAAACAAACCAAGATATTGATACCCTCTATGTCTATCGAATCAAAAATAGCGAGGGGCAATATGTTGATGTTGACAAGACAAAAGCGATTCATTTCTTACAGTTTGGTCATTATACAGCAGAAATTTTCAGTTATGACCGAACAGAATTGAAGTTTATCAGTGCCTTATCCCAAGAGTTTGACTTGACGGAAGAAAATAGTTTCCAAACCATTACCTTCCTAGCAAATCTCCTAGAATATGCACCAGTGTCTGTTTCCTTCAATCAAGCAGTTCCAAAGACGACTACTGTGATTCTGAAAGGAGAAGATGGGACAAGGATCACTCTTCCTGCTGAAAAATACGGTCAATACGCCTTTGGTAAGAAAGTTGCTACAGGTCGTTATACTGTACAAGTCACCTTGCCAACTGGATATGAACTCCTTGAAGATCTCGTTTCCTTGCTCGTTCAGCCAGGTCGAAATAATGCTTTGCGTCTATCTGTTGTGTCTAAGTTGGCCTTGATTGCTGCGGTAAATCAACAAAAAGAACTGGTAGAAACGTCTCGTTACTTTAATAGTAGTGCAGATAAGAGAAAAGCTTATGATCAAGCTTTCCAAGTGGCACAGTCAGCCTTGTCAAGCAAATTAAAGCAAGAATTGATTGATAGAGTTCTCGCTAGTCTTGAAGCTGCTGGTAAAGCTTTGGATGGAAAAGATTCGAACGTTACAGCCTTGAAAGAAGCTATGAAAGCTTACTATGCAACGACTAAAACTGGACGATATGCTAATGCCAAAGAAAAAGTACGTCGAGCTTATGATCGTGCCTTCCAAGAAATCGCCTTACTAGCTGTGGATCCTAGAGTCAAACAGGATCAAATTGACCAATCTCTCATTGCCCTGGCAACAGCTAAAAGCAAACTAAATGGCAAAGCTACAGACTTCTCTAGTCTGAAGAAACTGGTCAAGGATGAACGCCTTTTCCAAGAAAAAAACGCGAGATTTATCTATGCTGACAAGAAAGAAAAAGCAGCTTATCTTTTAACTTTTAAAGAGGCACAGGAACTCCTTAAAGATCCAGGAGCGAGCCAAGAAGATGTCAAAGATGCCATTACAGCATTGAAACAAGCCAAGAGAAATTTACATGGCAAAAAACCAAAAGCGAAAAGACATCCTTAAACAGGACTTTCTGAAGCTTTATTATTAAATGAGTCTGGAACTTTGTTTTCAGACTCATTTTTGGTTTACACTGGCTAGAAAATCTGCTATAATACTAGCTAGGAAAGAAAGTCTTATGGCGTTCTTCAGCGAGCTTGGGGTAGTGGGAGCCAAGTAGAACAAGGTAAGAAACTGGCGCTTTCTGTCGTATTTTTAAAAACAATGAAGTAATAAATTAGGGTGGAACCGCGTTTCAGACGCCCCTAGTCGCAAGGCTTGGGTGTTGAAATTCGGTTCTTTTTGAATTTCCTCTAATGCCTAAGTAGAAAGGAGCATAATGCTTAAAGGATCTTGTTTATGCAAAGCAGTGACCTACACTTTAGATGAGGAATTGTCGGAATTAGTTTTTTGCCACTGCTCATTCTGTCGGAAAGCAACTGCGTCTGCCTATACAGTGAATGCCAAAGTTAGCAGTAAAAATCTAGTGTTGCATGGAAAAGAACAGTTGGTTACCTATAGTTCATCTCCAGGAAAACAACGCTATTACTGTCAGAACTGTCATAGTCAAATTTTCACTGCTCAAGAAAATATACCAGAAGTCTGTGCTTTAAAATTAGGTACAATAGATGAATGCGATCAGAATTTACAAACTGTTCCCAAACGTCATATTTTTCAGAACCCAGCTTTTTCTTGGTTGCTTGATGAATAAAGCTAAAAAGATAATATAAATTAAAGGAGTAAACAATGTCTAAGAAATTAACATTTCACTGCGTCAGTGGCAGAGACCTCCTTACAGTCGGATTGCCCCACGCTCAGCACTAGAGTGCTGAGCTAGACGCAGTACTAACTTGTCTTGCCTCGTATAATCGACGAGGCAGACTCGTGTCGCAAGTATTTTATAGAAAAAGGAGTAAATAATGTCTAAAAAATTGACTTTCCAGGAAATCATCCTTACTTTACAACAATTTTGGAATGACCAAGGTTGTATGCTCATGCAGGCTTATGATAATGAAAAAGGTGCGGGGACAATGAGTCCTTACACTTTCCTTCGTGCTATCGGACCTGAGCCATGGAATGCGGCTTATGTAGAGCCATCACGTCGTCCTGCTGACGGTCGTTACGGGGAAAATCCTAACCGTCTCTACCAACACCACCAATTCCAAGTGGTTATGAAGCCATCTCCATCAAATATCCAGGAACTTTACCTTGAGTCTTTGGAAAAATTGGGTATCAATCCATTGGAACACGATATCCGCTTCGTTGAAGATAACTGGGAAAATCCATCGACTGGTTCAGCTGGTCTTGGTTGGGAAGTTTGGCTTGATGGGATGGAAATCACTCAGTTCACTTATTTCCAACAAGTTGGTGGATTGGCAACTGGACCTGTGACTGCGGAAGTTACCTATGGTTTGGAACGTTTGGCTTCTTACATTCAAGAAGTTGACTCTGTCTATGATATCGAGTGGGCTGATGGCGTAAAATACGGAGAAATCTTTATCCAGCCTGAGTATGAGCATTCAAAATATTCATTTGAAATTTCGGACCAAGAAATGTTGCTGGAAAACTTTGATAAGTTTGAAAAGGAAGCTGGTCGTGCATTAGAAGAAGGCTTGGTTCACCCTGCCTATGACTATGTTCTTAAATGTTCACACACCTTTAATCTGCTTGATGCGCGTGGTGCCGTTTCCGTAACGGAGCGTGCAGGCTATATCGCCCGTATCCGTAACTTGGCCCGTGTAGTAGCCAAAACCTTTGTTGCAGAACGCAAACGCCTAGGCTACCCACTTTTGGATGAAGCAACACGAGCTAAACTCCTAGCAGAAGACGCAGAATAGTAAGTAATACTGTGCTCTAAAATCGTTAAAGACAAGTCGAAGACTTGCTAGAGGGATATGCACCGCCGTACTGTTATGTGGGGATTTTTGAAACCTTGGGTTCAAAAATCAGTCAGCTAAATCCACTTTGATGAGACTGTTGGAAATCTTAGTTTATTTGGTATAAGATTTCCTTACAGACTCACAAAAGTTAGTTAGCGACGTCCCCAGTACCTAAGTTGCATATCAAAAGAAAAGATTGAAGAAGATGTAAAGGAAAAAACATGACAAAAAACTTATTAGTAGAACTCGGTCTTGAAGAGTTACCAGCCTACGTAGTAACTCCAAGCGAAAAACAACTAGGTGAAAAAATGGCAGCCTTCCTCAAAGAAAATCGTCTTTCCTTTGAAGCCATTCAAACCTTCTCAACACCACGCCGTTTGGCTGTTCGTGTGACTGGTCTTGCAGACAAACAGTCTGATTTGACAGAAGATTTCAAGGGTCCAGCAAAGAAAATCGCCTTGGATAGTGATGGAAACTTCACCAAAGCAGCTCAAGGATTTGTCCGTGGAAAAGGGTTGACAGTTGAAGATATTGAATTCCGTGAAATCAAAGGTGAAGAATATGTCTATGTTACCAAGGAAGAAGTGGGGCAACCAGTTGAAGCCATTGTTCCAGGTGTAGTAGACGTCTTGAAGTCACTAACTTTCCCTGTCAGCATGCACTGGGCTAACAACACTTTTGAATATATCCGCCCTGTACACACTTTGACAGTTCTCTTGGACGAGCAAGAATTTGATCTGGATTTCCTTGATATCAAGGGCGATCGTGTGAGTCGCGGTCATCGTTTCTTGGGACAAGAAACCAAGATTCAGTCAGCATTGAGCTACGAAGAAGATCTTCGTAAGCAGTTTGTAATCGCGGATCCTCGTGAACGTGAGCAAATGATTGTTGACCAAATAAAAGCAATCGAAGCTGAGCATGGTGTACGTATCGAAATTGATGCTGATTTGCTCAATGAAGTCTTGAACTTGGTTGAATACCCAACTGCCTTTATGGGAAGTTTTGATGCCAAATACCTTGAAGTTCCAGAAGAAGTTTTGGTGACTTCGATGAAGGAACACCAACGCTACTTCGTTGTCCGAGATCAAGATGGAAAACTCTTACCAAACTTTATTTCTGTTCGTAACGGAAACGCAGAGCATTTGGAAAATGTCATCAAAGGAAATGAAAAAGTTTTGGTAGCTCGTTTGGAAGACGGTGAATTCTTCTGGCGTGAAGACCAAAAATTGGTCATTTCTGACCTAGTCGAAAAATTGAACCATGTGACCTTCCACGAAAAGATTGGTTCTCTTCGTGAACACATGATTCGTACGGGGCAGATTGCCATTCTCTTGGCAGAAAAAGCTGGTTTGTCAGTGGATGAAACAGTTGACCTAGCTCGTGCAGCAGCTATTTACAAGTTTGACTTGTTGACGGGTATGGTTGGTGAGTTTGATGAGCTCCAAGGTATTATGGGTGAAAAATATGCCCTTCTTGCTGGTGAAACTCCAGCGGTGGCAGCTGCTATTCGTGAACACTACATGCCGACAGCTGCTGAAGGAGAACTTCCAGAGAGCAAGGTTGGAGCCATTCTAGCCATTGCAGACAAATTGGATACGATTTTGAGTTTCTTCTCAGTAGGCTTGATTCCATCAGGTTCTAACGACCCTTATGCCCTTCGTCGTGCGACCCAAGGTGTGGTTCGTATCTTGGATGCTTTTGGTTGGCACATTGCTATGGATGAGTTGATTGATAGCCTTTATGCTTTGAAATTCGACAGCTTGACTTATGAAAATAAAGCAGAGGTTATGGACTTTATCAAGGCTCGTGTTGATAAGATGATGGGTTCTACTCCAAAAGACATTAAGGAAGCAGTCCTTGCAAGTTCAAACTTTGTTGTGGCAGATATGTTAGAAGCAGCAAGTGCTCTTGTCGAAGCAAGCAAGAAAGAAGATTTCAAATCGTCTGTCGAATCCCTCTCACGTGCCTTTAACTTGGCTGAAAAAGCCGAAGGAACTGATACTGTTGATCCTGCTCTCTTTGAGAATGAAGAAGAGAAAGCCTTGGCAGAAGCCGTAGAATCACTCGTCTTGTCAGGAACTGCAAGTCAGCAATTAGAACAACTCTTTGCGCTTAGCCCAGTTATTGATGCTTTCTTTGAAAATACCATGGTGATGGCTGAAGATCAGACTGTCCGACAAAATCGCTTGGCTATCTTGTCGCAATTAACCAAAAAAGCAGCTAAACTTGCACGTTTCAACCAAATTAATACTAAATAAACTCAGTCAAACGGACTGTATCTTATCACAAAGGAGAAGAAATGGATCCGAAAAAAATCGCTCGTATCAACGAGCTTGCCAAAAAGAAAAAAACAGAAGGCTTAACTTCTGCTGAAAAAGTGGAACAAGCTAAACTTCGTGAGGAGTATATCGAAGGTTATCGTCGTTCTGTTCGTCACCACATTGAAGGAATTAAAATTGTGGACGAGGAAGGAAATGATGTCACACCAGAAAAACTACGCCAAGTACAACGTGAAAAAGGTTTGCATGGTCGTAGTTTAGATGATCCTAACTCATAAAATGAAAGGGGGTTGTAGATGATTTACTAGCCCCTTTTCTGTTGTAATAAAAAAGAGTCTGGGACAAAAGTCTAATCTTCAATATAAAAAGCGAACAAAACGAGTTATCTGACACTCAGAATTCTGTCTTGTTCGCTTTTTTGCTCTAATCTATCGATTTTAAAAATTTATAATAAGGAATTCCTAAAATCAAAATCTTTTTGTCTCAGACTCTTTGTTTTAAATGAAGTAGTAAACCGCCAGCGGTTTGGCAGAAGCTTGCTTGAACAATGCTCAGCTAATCTTAGTTACCTGCCTCAGCGGGACTTCACTGTTGCCCTCTACAAGACCATCAATCAGATTAACAATCCATCTTTCTTGGTCACGATTGAGAAATTGAGAGAAGGAACTTGAGATACAATAAGGTTACAGAGAGAAAAGCCAGATAATAGGAGCTTTCAGTACTGTATCCTTATTTTTTAAATCGTGAAAATCGAATAATTAGGTCTAAATGAAGAGAATTGAGGTGTGTGTAAATTTAAAATCTTATATTTTCTTACATAGAAGATATAAGACTTTTGACATTTTTCAATTTATATGATATTCTATGACTGTAAAATCAAAAAACGTCACAGAGTTTTTAGGAGGAAGTTATGGCTACTGCTTTTACTACTGAAGAAAAAGAAGTAATTAGAAAGAAATTACATAAAGTTGCAAAGGAATGCCTTCAAAGATATGGGGTTAAGAAAACCACAGTTGATCAGATGGCGGCAATGGTAGATATTTCCAAAGGTTCTTTTTATAATTTTTATTCCTCAAAAGAAATGTTATTTTTTGCGGTCTTAGAAGAATATCAAATAGATGTTATGAATCGCTTGACAGAACAATTAGATATGGAAGCCAAGATAGATACAAATCGTCTGGTACAGTTACTTTATGATTTTTATCAAGATTTTCGATACTCATTTATGTATACCATATTTAAAAATAATGAAATGGAATTACTCATAAGAAAATTGCCGAAAGAGGCGATAACAAATCATCATCTGATAGACGATAGGATGGTTAAAAAAATTGTGTCTCGAATCAACATTAAAGAAAATGTATCGGTAGAAATCGTCTCTGCTTTATTTAGAACGATTGCTATGACTATATTACACATCGAGGAAATCGGCGAAAAACAATTTGATACTACATTGAAGTTAGTCATACAAGGAGTTGTGGAACAAATTACTAAGGAGGACAGGTAATGGTGAAAGAAGCAATTAGAACCGCAAAGCTTTCTAAAAGATATGGAACAAAAAATGTTGTCGACAACTTGAATCTTTCAATAAAACCTGGTGAAATAGTAGGTTTTTTAGGACTAAATGGTGCAGGGAAAACAACGACGATGAGAATGATGCTAGGATTGATAAAATCTACATCAGGAGAATGTTATATCCAAGGAAGAAAGTTAGATCTAAGTAATTTAGAACTTCGAAACGAAATAGGTTATATTATTGAGACGCCTTATTCTTATCCAGACTTAACTGTGAGAGAAAATTTAGAAATAGTTAGTAAATTAAGAGGGGTTAATAAAGATAATATTGACTGGGTAATTGAGAAATTAAAACTAAAGAAATATGAACATAAACAGGAGAAGCATCTTTCTTTAGGAAATGTTGCGCGTTTAGGAATTGCAAAAGCGATTATTCATAAACCTAAAATTCTAATTCTTGATGAGCCAACAAATGGATTAGATCCTTTTGGAGTTATTGAAGTGAGAGAACTATTAAAGGAATTGGCGAATAATCTAGGCACAACTGTTCTTATTTCAAGTCATAATCTGGAAGAAATATCTAAAATTGCTACTAGGATAGTTATTGTACATGAGGGCAGACTTATAAGAGAAGTTGAAAGCAATGAATTAGAGCAGTACTTAGAAAAGAAGTTACTAGTAAGAGGCTCTAATAATAAGGCTATGAAAGAAGTATTATCTAACCAGGGCTATCATGTAAACATTCAATCAGACACAGAAAATAATATCGATTTCTTAGAATTAACTGATACAAAAGCTGTGGAATATCCGGAAAAAATTGCTACATTGCTAGTTAATGCAGGTTATCCACCTAAATCACTGACTGTTGAGAAAGAAGATTTAGAGCATTATTTCTTAAGAATACTGAATGACCATAATGGAGGTGTTTCGAATGAAAAAGCTTAGTTCCTGTATTTTAATTGAATGGAAAAAGTTAATAAAATCAAAGCTTTCCATCGTAACTGCTTGTTCTATCTGTTTAGTTCCTTTTATTGTTGGGTTGTTTGCAACTATGATGAAATATCCAGAGAATTTCAAAAATCTTGGATTGATTTCTGCAAAAATGGAAATGATGAGGATAACAGACTGGTCGTCGTACTTAATGACCGTATCACAAGTCATTTCTGTTGGGGGATTGCTCATTTTTGGATTTACAGCATCTTGGATTTTTGGTAGAGAATATTCTGATAAAACGATGATAGACTTATTAGCACTCCCGATAAGAAGAGATACAATCGTATTATCCAAGTTTATCGTTATCGCTCTATGGAGCTATATTCTATCAATTTTTGCTCTTTTATTAGGATTATTAGCTGGCAATCTGATTGGACTTGAGGGTGGGAGCTTAATGGTGATTTTCAAAGGTATACTTACTTTTGTTTTTTGTACCACTCTTACGATTGTACTCTCTACTCCAGTGGCTTTTTTTGCTTGTTTAGGCCGGGGATATTTGTCTCCATTGGCATTTATCATTTTTACAATTATTTTTTCTCAACTTGGTTCTGCTCTTAACTTTGGGAAATACATCCCATGGGCGATTCCTGCACTCGCAAGTGGTATTGCAGGAAAAGCACTATTGAATTTTGGAAGCATTGTCAGTTTATTTGGGGTAAGTATTCTAGGTCTTATCGCAACAATAGCTTGGTGGAGGTATGCTGATTACGATTAAAATGAAGTGATGAAAATGCTAATAACACAAAACTAAGTCTTATTCATTTCCATTCAAAACACCCCCTCCTGTTCAGATTGAAAAAAAAGAGGGGGTACATTATGACAATCGAAAGTTTTGGACGAGAGGGTATCATATAAGTCCCGTTGGCCTAAATGAAAAGATAGTTTCTAAATATATAGGCGATTGGGAAAAAATGACCTTGTCTTTGATAAGTTAAGTGTTAAACCGTTCTCAGATGGTAGTTTTAGAACAAGGTAAAATCTCGTTACGGGCATCAGTCAAGTGAAGGACAAAATCCAAAAAAGATGCTTGGTCTGAACTTTTTCTAGCAGGGGCCGGATTAAAAAGAGGCTGAGGAGAAAGAGCGGGAGGATAGGATAGAAATACCAAGGATTACTGACGAATTGGACCCCTTCAGCAATCCTCAAAGGGATGTAAGTGTGGGATAGCAGACTCTGTCCAGATAGGAAAGGCAAGACAATCGCAGTCATGGTCAGAATTAGAAACTAGCCCAGGTTGAAGATAGTGTTAGAAAATTGCTTCATGAGGACCTGTTCTCCATCTTGATGAAATAACGGTCTTCTCCCAGCTCAATCAGCTCGACTGGCTGAGGATAGAAGCGATCCATGACCTCTTTTTGAAGTATGTCTCCTTTAGGACCTTGGGCAATAATTTCAGCTTCTTTTAGGAGTAGGACATGATCCATAGCAGCAGTGATTTCCTCAACATGGTGGGTGACATAGAGGATAGTTGGAGCGTTCTCCATCTGTGTAATCTTACCAATCTGATCCAGCAGGCGCTCGCGAGCAAAGAGATCCAGACCGCTGGTCGCTTCATCTAAGATAAGCAGTTCTGGCTTTTCCATGAGACTGCGCGCAATCAGCAAGAGCTGCTTTTCCCCTTGAGAGAGACTGATGTAGCTCCGGCCAATCAAATCTTGTCCGCCAAGGGAGACCAGCATTTCCCTAGCTTGATCCAGCTCTGCTTGCCCGTAAGGAGCATAGAGAATACTGCTTTTATACTTACCTGTCAGGACGATTTCTTCGGCAATGAGATGGCTAGGCAGGCGTTCAGCAATGAAGGAGCCAACTACTCCAATCTTAGTTCGCAGCTGAGGAATATCGCCAGCGCCAAATTCCGTACCCAGAACCGTCACCTTGCCCTTGGTCTTCCAATGTTCAGCCATAAGCAGGCGCAGGAGAGTAGTCTTTCCAGAACCGTTGAGACCGAGAATGGCCCAATGCTCCCCCTTTTTCACCTGCCAGTTGAGATCCTTTAAGATGGTTCGGCCTTGTTTAGCCAAGCTTACATTTTCTAGTTTGATAATCTTTTCCATTTTTACTCTCTTTCGTTAAATCTCCTTTATTATAACAAAATTTAGGAAAAAATAACCGATAAGAGGAGGCAGATGTTTTATAAAAGTAAGCTGATGTAGGTCCTTTTGCTAATGATTATCTTCTTTATCTGGTGTTAGATGAGGTCCATCCTATTACCATCAGGGTGCTCTTGCTCTTATCCAGCAATATCCATGGCATGCTGGGGATGATTGTGGCAATCCCGACTCATTTTATCCTCAAAGAAATCGCCAAGTTCTTGGTAGATCGCTATGATAATCACAAGGAAACCAAGCAGAAGAAGAAGGAAGAGCTTGGAATCGATTGATTCCAGAGTCTTGATACCAGAAATAAGACGGAAGAAGGGTCTTCCGTCTTAGATTGAAGACAAACATTCCAAATGGTGTTTGTCTTTTTCTGTTTGTCAGGCTAAAATTCCATCTTTTGATAGAATAATGGTCATTTGAACAAAATAAAAAGGCTTGTCCACCCTCATTTTTACTAGTTTTTTGAGATTCAAACACGCTAAAGTAAGCCCAATCTTATCTTCCATCTTGGACTTGCCTTTCTCTCTTGTATAACGAAGGTTGTGGTATTCTTTGGCAAGTCCCAAAGAGTCGCTCAATTGTTTCTTTGCGCTTCTTATAAAGCTCCTTCATCCCTCTTTGGTGTCGAATCTCTTCACAATATTCAAGTTCGTCTTTCCATACATGTCTTGTGATGACTTTCTGCTGATTCTGGCTCTGCGTACAAACGGATAATAGGGGACAGGCGATACATACTTTTGGATCACTCTTATACTCACGATAGCCTGCTCGGGTCGTCGTGCGATAGGCTAATACTTGGTTCTCTGGACAGAGGTAACAGTCATAGAAGGCATCATAAACAAAATCACCGGGTCTTAAGTTCCCCCTTACTCCCTTGGGGCGGGTATAGGGGAAGACAGGGATAATGTTTCGCTGTAATAAATAATGGGCAATAGCTGGGGTCTTATAGCCTGATTCCGCAATAATGTAGCGTGGGGAGAAAGCTTCTAACTTTGAAAAAAGGGCAGGGAAAGCCTGACTGTCGTGTACATTTCCTGCTTCAACACTATAAGCCAAGGCCCAACCATGCTTATCACACGCTACTTGGGCAGAATAGGCAAATACTTCCTTGTGTTCCCCCTTGTGGAACCAACCACTCTCAGGATCTGTCCTTGAGATTTTCTTTTCCTTAGCCTCGCTTTCTTTTGCGGGCTTTAAGGACTTTTTTCGTGTTTTCTCCTATCTACATCAATCTCAACTTCCAATTGCTCACTCATAAATTTAGCTTGTTGGGCAACCATTTCCTTATGATACTTGTGACTGTTAGCTGCAGCTTTGATATGGGTACCATCCACAAATATTTCCGAAGGATCCATTAAACCAGCAAATAAAGCTTGATGGAGTACTTGTAAAAATATCTCGGTAATCAGTTCTTTATCTTGAAAGCGACGACTGTAATTCTTTCCATATGTGGTAAAATGAGGCACCTTGTCATCCAAGCTTAGTCCAAGAAACCAACGATAGGCTACGTTTACTTCAATGTCTTTAATGGTTTGGCGCATGGAGCGAATGCCATAAAAGCATTGAATCAAAGGAATTTTGACTAACATGACGGGATCGAGACTAGGACGACCATTATCTGGACTATAGGTATCTTCAACTAAGTCATAGATAAAGTCAAAATCAACCTCTGATTCCACTTGGCGAAGAAAGTGATCTCTTGGGACCAATTCGTCTATCGTATAGAAGCCATATTGGCAGCGATGATAATCTGGTTTTTCTTTGTGAAACATAGTTAGCACCTCACAACTTTTCTTACCTCTATGATACAACTTTACAAAAAGAAAAGCCCTTAGAAAAGTGTCTTCTAAGGACTTTGTATTCGATCTGAAAGGAGCAAATGGCTCCTTTTGGTTTCTTAGTTGCTTGCGCCAGATGTAGCGTCTGCGTCACCACCGTGGCCTCCAGCATCACCTGAATCAGAAGCGCCAGAAGTAGCATCGGCGTCTCCATGACCTCCAGCTGCAGGAGCAAATGGTCCGCTACCACCCACCAAACGTTGACCAGTCTCTTTTAGGTACCAGTCAAGCCATGGTTGGAAGTTAAAGACGATTTCATTGATACCAGCGTATGATCCATCAGGATAGTACATTGCTTGGTAGTTGTGGGTGTTGATGACACCTGCAGGAGAACCTGGAACGATCGTACGAACGTATTCTTGGTTTCCGTTGCGAAGTGTTCCGATAACCCACTCTACGTTCTTCATACGTGCTGGTGGGAGAGAACCATGAACAGTCGACATACGGCTACCTGATTGAGGTGGTACACGTTTAGCAAACATGGTGTCTGGATCTTGGTGAGCGTTGTTGTAGTATAGGAATTGGTTGTTATCGTCAGCGTATGTCAATTCAAACGGCATAGCTTTCAAAAACATATCAATTTGGTTAACTGTCAAGATACCGTGGTCCAATTTGACATAGGTATCACCAGAAACAGCTCCAGTGATTGCTGCAACTTTTTCTACCCATTCTGGATCGTCAGGATCAACTTCTGTAATGGTTGTAGCAATTGGTTTTCCACAATCCAAGTCTTCTGGTTCGATTGGTTTTGGTTTTTTCAATTTCGAAACGACTCCTACGTATTTTACAAAGTTATCTAAGCAAGTTTCAAGGAATTTAACAGTTCCTTCGTTGGTGATGTTTCCATTGTTATCAAAAGCTTCTTTGGCTTTACCAAGAAGGAATTCGTTACCTGGAAGCGTGTAGGCATTAACACCTGGAGCATCAAGGATTTTACGAAGGTGAACTTGGGCACGTGATGTTCCTTGGTCATAGTATGATGCACCCACAATCATAACAGGCTTGTTTTCAAATGGATGAACTTCGTATGAAAGCCATTCGAGTACAGATTTGAGTGAAGCTGAGATAGTGTGGTTGTGCTCAGGAGTAGCGATAATAACACCATCAGCACGTGTAATCTTGTTATACAAGAAACGCAATTGGAAGCTTTCGTCCCATTTTTCGTCTTGGTTAAACATTGGAACTTCGTCGATTTCAAGGACTTCTAATTCAAATTTGAATTTGAAATTGCGACGAATAAATTCCAAGAGTTTGCGGTTATATGATTGATCGTAGTTTGATCCAACAAGTCCAACAAATTTCATTCTTTCGGTCTCCTATCTTACAAATTTTCCCAGTCAAATTCTTCTGCATCTTTGCGAAGTAATTCTTGTGCATTGCGCAATTTCTCAGTAATCTTCACAAAGATACGGAAGTCATCAAAGATGGCATCCAATTTCTTGATGACATCAAGGTCAACCAAGTCGCCACTTGGGTTAAATGCTTGAAGAGAGTGAGAAAGCAAGAATTCATCTGGTAGAACATTTGCCTTAATTTCAGGAGCGTTCAAGATTTGACGAAGCTGCAATTGGGCACGAGAGGAACCAAGTGTACCATAGGAAGCACCAGTGATCATGATTGGTTTGTTCAAAAGTGGGTAGATACCGTAAGATAGCCAAGCAAGAGCGCTCATCAAAACCGCAGGGATAGAGTGGTCGTACTCAGGAGTACCGATAATCACACCATCAGCCTCTTCAATTTTAGCTGCAATCTCAAGAATTTCAGCTGGAAGTTGCTTATCTGCTGGTTTGTTGAAAACAGGGATATCCTTGATTTCAACGAGTTCAATTTCAGCTTTATCCGCAAAGTGTTTTTGCATGTATTGGAGCAATTGGCGGTTTGTAGAACGTTTAGAGTTCGTTCCAACAATGGCAATAAGTTTTAGCATGAGATTTCCTTTCTCTTTTTACATAATACAATTTTGAAGGCCTGAAGAACATGCAAGGCGTCCCTCTTTGTCGATGAGGATGGCTTCAATCCCATCTATACTTTCGACTTGCCAGAGGATAGAAGCGCTTCGTTCTCCGAAAAGGCGTGTTGTCCATATCTCACCATCAACGGATTTATCAGAGATAATCGTCAGGCTAGCAAGATCGGTTTCGACAGGAAATCCTGTCTCACTATCAAAGATATGGTGATAGTCTTTTCCATCTACTGTCAGGTGGCGTTCATAGATACCTGAAGTGACAACGGATTTGTTAGAAGCAGGAATGGTTAGGAGATGATTGCCACGAGGATTTCTCGGATCTTGAATCCCAATCTGCCAGGCTTTCCCTTCTTTGGCTTGATTGTTTCCGATGGTGAGGATATTTCCTCCGAGATTGATCAGGGCAGAGGTGACACCGTGTGCTTTTAAATACTGGGCAACCTTATCTGCACTATAGCCCTTGGCTAAGCAACCTAAATCAAGCTTCATTCCTTTCTTCTCTAAATAGACAGTAGAGCTAGTCGGATCTAACTTGATAAAATGCGGGTCAACTAGTGGCAAGACAGCTTCGATTTCGTCTAACTCTGGAAGCCGTGCATCTGCAAATCCGATTCGCCAGGTTTGAATCAAGGGACCAATACTGATATTTAGATGGCTAGACGGAGCTAGGCTATGCTCCAGTCCAAGAGCAATCAGTTCAAACAGGTCAGGATGAACCTTAACAGGTGCGATTCCAGCCTGGTAGTTGATTTCCATCAGTTCGGATTCTTGACTATTGGCGTTGAAGCGGTATTCGAGCTCCTTGAGCAAATCAAAGGCTCCTTGAAGTAGGCAATCAGCCTGTTCATCTACTAATGAAATCGTGATAGTTGTTCCCATTAGCCGTTCAGAACGTGAATGAAGAGGCAAGCTACCAGCTCCTTTCTCTTTATAGGAAATCATTCAATATAAGGTCGTTAAAGAAAAATTAAACCCCTTACATTTTCTTTCCATGTATCTAGCATATCATAAAGTCAGCGTTTTCACAAATGAATTTTGACAAAAAGTCAAGAAATATGCTCAAAACTAATATGAAAGCGATAGAAAAATTAGATTTATCAATGTTAAGTGTATTTTTTTCTGAAAAAAAGAGAATTCTGAGCAAATGCCTTGTAAACGCTAACAGTAAATGATATACTAGAAAGGTAAATCAAAAATTAAAGGTAGGAATTTTTCTATGAGTAAAATCGTTGTAGTTGGTGCTAACCACGCTGGTACAGCTTGTATTAATACCATGTTGGACAACTTCGGACATGAGAACGAAATCGTAGTATTTGACCAAAACTCAAATATTTCATTCCTTGGTTGTGGAATGGCGCTTTGGATCGGGGAACAAATTGATGGCCCAGAAGGTCTCTTCTACTCTGATAAAGAAAAATTGGAAGCAAAAGGTGCTAAAGTTTACATGAACTCACCAGTTCTTTCAATTGACTACGATAACAAAGTTGTGACTGCAGAAGTTGAAGGAAAAGAGCACAAAGAGTCTTATGATAAATTGATCTTTGCAACTGGTTCAACTCCAATCTTGCCTCCAATCGAAGGTGTTGAAATCGTTAAGGGCAACCGCGAATTCAAAGCAACTCTTGAAAATGTACAATTTGTTAAATTGTACCAAAATGCTGAAGAAGTTATTGAAAAACTTGAAGATAAGAGCAAGCACCTTGAGCGCATTGCCGTTGTTGGTGGTGGTTACATCGGTGTAGAACTTGCCGAAGCTTTCGAGCGTCTTGGAAAAGAAGTAGTGCTTGTAGATATTGTAGACACTGTCTTGAACGGCTACTATGACAAAGACTTTACTCAAATGATGGCGAAGAACTTGGAAGACCACAACATCCGCTTGGCTCTTGGTCAAACAGTTAAAGCCATCCAAGGTGATGGAAAAGTTGAACGCTTGGTAACAGACAAAGAAACATTTGATGTAGATATGGTAGTTCTTGCTGTTGGTTTCCGTCCAAACACAGCTCTTGCTGACGGAAAGATTGAACTCTTCCGTAACGGTGCCTTCCTTGTAGATAAGAAACAAGAAACATCTATCCCAGGTGTATACGCTGTTGGTGACTGTGCAACTGTTTATGACAATGCTCGTAAAGATACAAGTTACATCGCTCTTGCATCTAATGCTGTTCGTACTGGTATCGTTGGTGCTTATAACGCTTGTGGTCATGAATTGGAAGGAATCGGAGTTCAAGGATCAAACGGTATCTCTATCTACGGTCTTCACATGGTTTCGACTGGTTTGACTCTTGAAAAAGCCAAAGCTGCAGGCTATAATGCAACTGAAACTGGCTTTAACGATCTTCAAAAACCAGAATTTATCAAACATGACAATCACGAAGTTGCCATCAAGATTGTCTTTGACAAAGACAGCCGTGAAATCCTTGGTGCACAAATGGTTTCACATGATATTTCAATCAGTATGGGAATCCACATGTTCTCACTTGCTATCCAAGAGCATGTAACCATTGATAAATTGGCTTTGACAGACCTATTCTTCTTGCCACATTTCAACAAACCATACAACTACATTACAATGGCTGCACTTACAGCTGAAAAATAGAAATGAATGAACTATCTGGCCTTAAGTTAAGGTCAGATAGTTTTTTTCAATCCATTTGTACCCATACAATTATTGATTTTTTATCTTGTACTTCATTCTAATCTGGCTTAAAATGAAATGGTAGCTACCAATACAAATGATGAGGATTAAGAAATGACTGAAAATCGTTATGAACTAAATAAAAACTTGGCACAGATGCTCAAAGGTGGGGTTATCATGGACGTTCAGAACCCTGAGCAGGCTCGTATCGCAGAGGCAGCTGGTGCGGCAGCTGTTATGGCCTTGGAGCGGATTCCAGCTGATATTCGTGCAGCTGGTGGGGTTTCCCGTATGAGTGATCCAAAGATGATTAAGGAAATCCAAGAAGCGGTCAGTATTCCAGTGATGGCCAAGGTTAGAATCGGGCATTTTGTTGAAGCTCAGATTTTAGAGGCTATTGAGATTGACTATATCGATGAGAGTGAAGTGCTGTCTCCAGCAGACGACCGTTTCCATGTGGATAAGAAGGAATTCCAAGTTCCTTTTGTCTGTGGAGCTAAGGACTTGGGTGAAGCCTTGCGTCGTATCGCTGAGGGAGCTTCCATGATTCGGACAAAAGGAGAACCGGGGACAGGTGACATCGTTCAAGCCGTTCGCCATATGCGCATGATGAATCAAGAAATACGCCGTATTCAAAATCTTCGCGAAGATGAACTTTATGTGGCTGCCAAGGACTTGCAAGTCCCTGTAGAATTGGTCCAATACGTTCATGAACATGGAAAATTGCCAGTTGTAAACTTCGCAGCTGGAGGTGTTGCAACACCAGCAGATGCTGCGCTGATGATGCAATTGGGGGCAGAGGGCGTCTTTGTCGGTTCAGGTATTTTCAAGTCAGGCGACCCAGTTAAACGAGCAAGTGCTATTGTTAAGGCCGTAACCAACTATCATAATCCTCAAATTCTGGCTCAAATCTCTGAAGACCTAGGTGAAGCCATGGTTGGTATCAATGAGAATGAAATCCAAATTCTCATGGCTGAGCGAGGAAAATAGATGAAAATCGGAATATTAGCCTTGCAGGGAGCCTTTGCAGAACATGCAAAAGTGCTAGATAAATTAGGAGTCGAGAGTGTTGAAATCAGAAATTTGGATGATTTTCAACAACATCAGAGTGACTTGGTGGGTTTGATATTACCTGGCGGTGAGTCTACAACCATGGGCAAGCTCTTGTGCGACCAGAACATGCTGCTTCCCATCCGAGAAGCCATTCTCTCTGGATTACCAGTCTTTGGAACCTGTGCGGGCTTGATTTTGCTGGCTAAGGAAATCACTTCTCAGGAAGAAAGTCATCTTGGAATCATGGATATAGTGGTTGAGCGCAACGCCTATGGGCGTCAACTAGGAAGCTTCTATACAGAGGCAGAATGTAAGGGAGTCGGTCAGATTCCCATGACTTTTATCCGTGGACCGATTATCAGCAGAGTTGGAGAGGGTGTAGAAATTCTAGCAGCAGTTGATGATCAAATCGTTGCTGCGCAAGAAAAAAATATGCTGGTAACTTCTTTTCATCCAGAGTTAACAGATGATGTTGGCTTGCACCAGTATTTTATCAATATGTGTAAAGAAAAAAGTTGAGAAAAAATTCTCAACTTTTTTACATGTAATAAACAATGGCGATGTACTGAAGTGCAGATGCCGCTAGGATAAAAAGATGCCAAATCATGTGGAAATAAGGTTTTTTCTTAGCGTAAAATCCAGCTCCAACTGTATAACAGAGTCCGCCAGTTACCATGAGACTCCAGAAAATTGGTGTTGTTTGACTGATAATGGCAGGAATGATAGCCAGAACCAACCAGCCCATGATCAGGTAAAGGGCAAGGCTGAATTTCTCATTGACCTTTTTAGCAAAGATTTTATAAAGGATGCCAAAGATGGTCGTTCCCCACTGAATGGCAATGATCAGATAGCCAAACCAATTATTCATCAAAGTCAATACGACCGGCGTATAAGAGCCTGCGATAGCCACATAAATCATAGAATGGTCGATGATTCGCAAGACGTATTTGTGGGTCGAACCATAGGCCATAGAGTGGTAAATGGTTGACGAGAGGAACATGAGAAAGAGACTGATAACAAAGATAGAAACGCCAAAAGATGATAAAAATCCGTGTGCTTCATAACTATAGGTGGATGAAATAGGGAGTAGGATGAGCATGATAATGGCACCCACAGCATGGGTCACGCTATTAGCAATTTCCTCTCCAAAACTGAGCTTTTTACTGAGTTTTAGACTGGTATTCATTGGATTTCCTCCTCTTCTTTGACAAGGATTAAGTCTAGAGTTTGATGATAGAGTTTAACCGTTTGACAGCTGGTTTGGATAATAGGATTATCTGGATCAATCCCATGGTTCATGTAGTCCACAAAAGCATCGTAGAGCTGGTCTGAACTGGCTTGACTTTGTAGGGTATTCAGTGTCTGAGCGATTTCTTGGATTGAAAAGACAGACTTGAGAGTGGTGATGGCAATCAAACGTGCAATCTGTTTGCGTTGGTATTTTTTCTTGTCTGGCTTTGTCAGGTAACCATGTTTGACATAGTTATTGACCATGGATGCTGTTAGTCCCTTGTCCTTATCTGGAGAGATAGGGGCACAGACTTGATTGACATAAAGTAAAACTTGGTCCAGATAGAGGTCAATGTTTGGAATGTCTTCCCATTTTGGGTAGGAAAAGTTAGAATTCATTTCCAACTCCTTTTTATCTAGTTTTTATAACTAGATTATAAAATAATAAAAAACAAAAGTCAAGTTTCAACTGCTTGTAGAAAGCTTTAAATTATGCTATGATGAGAGAAAATAGTTAGAAATGAGGGGAAAAGATGGAGATTCGTTTAGCTTTTCCAAACGAAGTAGATGCGATTATGCAGGTGATGGAGGATGCTAAAAAGTGCTTAGCTGAGTCTGGTAGTGACCAGTGGCAAAATGGCTATCCAAATGCCGACATCATTATTGATGATATCATCTCTGGTCAAGCTTATGTGGCATTGGAAGAGGGAGAACTGTTAGCCTATGCTGCTGTGACCAAGAGCCCAGAGAAAGCCTATGAAGCCATTTATGAAGGAAGTTGGCAGGGGGGAGAATCAGAATATCTGATCTTTCACCGTATCGCTGTGGCAGCAGATGTCCAAGGGCAGGGAGTTGCTCAGACTTTCCTAGAAGGCTTGATTGAAGGTTTTGATTATCTAGATTTTCGTTCAGATACGCATGCACAAAACAAGACCATGCAGCATATTTTTGAAAAGCTAGGCTTCCAACGGGTCGGTAAGGTTCCAGTTGATGGGGAACGTTTGGCCTATCAGAAATTAAAAAAATGAAGCAGAATAAGTACGCAAAAATGCTCTATCCGTCGCCAATTGGAACCTTATCCTTAGTTGCTGACAAGCAATATCTGTATGGAATTTGGGTACAGGACCAAACTCATTTTGAGAGGGGACTAGGGGATGAAACGATAGAAGAAGTTGCTAGCCATCCTGTATTAGAGCAAGTAATTTCCTATTTAGATACCTATTTCGAAGGCAGTGTTCAGGATCTATCTGACTTACCTTTGGCTCCTATTGGAACAGATTTTGAAAAGCGAGTCTGGACTTACTTACAGGCCATTCCTTATGGTCAAACAGTGACTTATGGACAAATAGCGAAAGACTTGCAAGTAGCTTCTGCCCAAGCGATTGGCGGAGCAGTGGGACGTAATCCTTGGTCCATCCTCGTACCCTGTCATCGTGTGCTGGGGTCAGGCAATCGTTTGACAGGCTATGCATCTGGAGTCGAAAAGAAAGCCTGGCTCTTGCAACATGAAGGTGTAGCATTTCAAGAAAATAAAAAATAGAAAGAAAAGAAGATGTTAGAATTTATCGAATACCCAAAGTGTTCAACTTGTAAGAAGGCAAAAAATGAATTAGATCAACTTGGACTGGAATACCAAGATGTCCACATCGTAGAAGAAACACCAAGTGAAGACGTGATTTTAAACTGGTTGGAAACTTCCGGTTTTGAAGTGAAACAATTTTTCAATACCAGCGGGATCAAATATCGTGAACTGGGCTTGAAAGATAAGGTGGGAAGTTTGTCAAAACAAGAAGCAGCCAAGCTTCTAGCGAGTGATGGTATGTTATTGAAACGTCCAATTTTGGTGGAGAATGGTGCTGTTAAACAAATCGGCTATAGAAAAACCTATGAGGACTTAGGTTTGAGATAGTTTTTATTTATCTCCTTGATAGGTAAAATATATAGCCTCCCTGTTTTAAAGTGTGATAAACTAGAAGATAGACAAAGTCTGAGCAGCCCGTAGCAAATAATTTGCTTGCGAGCAGAAGTATGATAGAATGAATCATTATCAGGAGAGGATGTTTTTATGACTGTTACAACATTTTTAGCATCAGATTGGTACCAAAGTTTGATGCAACTCATTCCGGATGGTAAGCTCTTTAGTTTGCGTTCGGTCTTTGATGGAATTCCAAGGATTGTCCAACAATTGCCTACAACCTTGATGTTGACGCTTGGAGGTGCACTCTTTGGTTTGCTGCTTGCCCTGATTTTTGCCATTGTTAAGATCAATCGTGTTAAGATTTTATATCCTTTGCAGGCCTTTTTCGTCAGCTTCTTAAAAGGTACCCCAATCCTAGTCCAACTTATGTTGACCTACTACGGAATTCCTTTGGCACTGAAAGCTATCAACCAACAATGGGGAACTGGTCTCAATATCAATGCGATTCCAGCAGCGCTTTTTGCGATTGTGGCCTTTGCTTTTAATGAGGCGGCTTATGCAAGTGAAACGATTCGTGCGGCCATCCTTTCTGTTAATCCAGGTGAAATTGAGGCGGCACGCAGTTTGGGTATGACGCGAGCGCAAGTTTATCGTCGCGTGATTATTCCAAATGCGGCGGTAGTTGCGACACCGACTTTGATTAACTCCCTTATCGGTTTGACCAAGGGAACTTCTCTAGCCTTTAGCGCAGGTGTTGTGGAGGTCTTTGCCCAAGCTCAGATTTTAGGTGGAGCTGATTATCGCTATTTTGAACGTTTCATCTCTGTAGCCCTTGTTTATTGGGTAGTCAATATCGGAATTGAAAGCCTCGGCCGTTTCATCGAGAGAAAAATGGCTATTTCAGCGCCGGATACAGTACAAACAGATGTGAAAGGAGACCTTCGTTAATGATTAAGATTTCGAATTTAAGCAAATCCTTTTCAGGACAGACAGTCTTGAATCATCTGAACTTGGATATCCAAAAAGGTGAGGTAGTGGCTTTGATTGGTTCATCTGGAGCTGGGAAATCAACCTTTCTTCGTAGTTTGAATTACCTTGAAACTCCAGATAGTGGAACGATTCAGATTGACAATTTTAAAGTTGATTTTTCTCAGATTAGCCAAGAAGAGATCCTAACCCTTCGTCGCAAGTTATCTATGGTTTTCCAACAGTTTAATTTGTTTGAACGCCGAACAGCTCTTGACAATGTCAAGGAAGGTTTGGTTGTTGTTAAAAAATTATCCGACGATGAAGCAACAAAAATCGCCAAGGAGGAGTTGGCCAAGGTTGGTCTTTCTGACCGTGAAAACCATTATCCTCGCCACTTATCAGGTGGACAAAAGCAACGGGTTGCCCTCGCGCGTGCGCTTGCTATGAAACCAGATGTCTTGCTCTTGGACGAACCAACATCAGCTCTTGACCCAGAATTGGTCGGTGAAGTGGAAAAGTCTATTGCAGATGCCGCTAAGTCTGGTCAGACCATGATCTTGGTTAGTCACGATATGTCTTTTGTAGCCCAAGTGGCAGATAAGATTTTGTTCCTAGATAAAGGGAAAATCATCGAGTCCGGCACACCGGATGAAATCATCAATCATCCGAAAGAAGAACGGACAAAAGAATTCTTTGCTAGTTACAAACGGACTTATATTTGATATAATAGAAAAAGGAAAACTCAGTTAGTTGGACTAGCTGAGTTTACTCTTTAAAAAAGATAGAAACGAGAGAGATCATGCTGCTGCAACTGTTTTCTTTATATTTCGAGAGTTTGATCTTAACGACCATCCTTGTCGTGATTTTTCTGGGGATTTGGATTGGATTGAGAGCCATGTCTGGTGTGGACAAGACAGCCAAAGCTCGCCAAGCTCATCTCTATGATATGATTATGATTGGAGTTTTGGTCGTTCCGGTGTTATCCTTTGCCGTCATGAGTTTGCTCTTGGTTTTCAAGGCATAATTCTTGCGTGACTAGCAAGAATGAGTTAGAATAAAGATAGTTACAACAAGAAAGAAGGAATCAAAATGTACGATACGATTATTATCGGTGCTGGACCTGCGGGAATGACCGCTGCCTTATATGCTGCTCGAAGCAATCTGAAAGTGGCTTTGATAGAAGGTGGTCTGCCAGGCGGGCAAATGAATAACACATCTGATATTGAAAACTATCCAGGTTATGCCAACATTAGTGGACCTGAATTGGCTGAAAAGATGTTTGAACCACTTGAAAAACTTGGAGTGGAGCATCTTTATGGCTATGTTGAAAATATTGAAGACAAGGGTGACTATAAAAAGGTAATCACTGATGATCAAGTTTACGAAACCCGTACTGTCATTGTAGCAACTGGGTCAAAACACCGTCTTTTGGGAGTTCCCGGAGAAGAAGAACTGAACAGTCGAGGTGTTTCTTACTGTGCGGTCTGTGATGGAGCTTTCTTCCGTGATCAAGACTTGCTCGTAGTTGGTGGTGGAGATTCAGCGGTAGAAGAAGCTCTCTTCTTGACTCGCTTTGCCAAGTCCGTCACTATTGTTCACCGTCGAGATGAACTTCGTGCCCAAAAGGTTTTGCAAGACCGTGCTTTTGCAAATGAGAAAGTAAACTTTATCTGGGATTCTGTTGTCAAGGAAATCAAAGGTGAAAACCGAGTAGAATCTGTCGTATTGGAAAATGTAAAAACGGGTCAAGTGACAGAGCAAGCCTTCGGTGGTGTTTTTATCTATGTCGGTTTGGATCCTGTTAGCGATTTTGTTAAAGAATTGAATATTCAAGACCAGGCAGGCTGGATTGTGACAGATAATCACATGAAAACTGCCGTTGACGGTATCTTTGCAGTTGGAGATGTTCGCCAGAAAGACCTTCGCCAAGTGACAACAGCAGTTGGAGATGGGGCTATCGCTGGTCAAGAAGCTTACAAATTTATTACAGAACATAGTTAAGAAAAAAGTTTCCAATCACTTGATTGGAAACTTTTTTATAGTCGGTTTCGGAAAACTTCGTACATTAGAATGGCTGCAGCAACACTGGCATTGAGACTTTGAACATGCCCATTCATGGGAATAGTAATCATCTCATCGACCTGTTTTTTGATGTTGCTGGAGATACCTTTTCCTTCATTTCCGATGATGAGGGCGATTTTCCCTTTTGTATTCCACTTGTGGCAAGGGGTACCGTTCATATCCGTTCCAAAGGTCCAGAAGCCTTCATCCTTGAGTTTGTCTAGGGTTTGACTGAGGTTGGTCACTCGGGCAATCGGTACATGCTCAATAGCACCAGTAGCCGTTTTGGCAACGACTGGAGTTACACCGACAGCTCGGTGCTTGGGAATGATGACACCTGAAACATTGGTCGCGTCAGCGGTTCTTAAGATAGAACCTAGATTATGAGGATCAGTTAACCCGTCCAGAATCAATAGCAAAGGGTTTTCTTCTTGACGCGTTTTGGCAAGAATGTGATCTAGCTCACTATAGGCAAATTCGGAAACTCGAAGGACAAATCCTTGATGGACAGCGCCTTCGGTCATTTCGGAGAGGGATTTTTTTGAAGTCCAAGAAATGGATACCCTCTTTTCTGTAGCTAGTTCCTTGACTTTCTCAACATTCTTACCCCTTAGATCTTCTTGGAGGTAGAGTTTATTTCCAGTGTTTGCAAGGAGGGCTTCTGTGACGGCGTGGACGCCATAGATAATATCATTTGTTTTCATGCCTCTATTATAACACAAAACCCCGTCTTGCAACGGGATTTTCTTTATTCCAGAATCAGTAAACCATCTTTAACAGCAAATGGATCTTTCTCATTGATACGATCGTAAAACATGATTCCGTTTAGGTGATCAATTTCATGTTGGACAACGATAGAGTTGTATCCTTTGAGCTTGATACGGTGTTTTTCGCCATCTTTGTCAAAGTAGTCAACAGTAACTCGAGCATGGCGGACTACATAGCCAGGTACGTTTCGGTCAACAGACAGGCAACCTTCTCCTTCGCCAAGAGCAGCGTCCTGAACAGAGTGGGAGACGATTTTTGGATTGTACATAATAGCTTGCAAGTCGTAGGCTTCCTGTGGAGTTTCACCTTCTTCCACAATATTTGGGACCAAGACGGCAATAATGCGTTTTGAAATATCGAGTTGGGGAGCAGCCAGCCCAACACCACCGCGGAGCCCCATTTTCTCAGCCATAACAGGATCTTGGGAATGTTTGAGGAATTGCATCATCTTTTCGCCAAGGATGATTTCCTGGTCAGACAGTGGGAAAGTGACTTCCTCAGCAACTGCGCGAAGAGTTGGATTCCCCTCGCGGATAATATCGTTCATATCAATTAAGTGAGCAGCTTTTGTAATACGTTCTATTGCAGACATTTTCTCTCCTTTCATTACCTCTACATGATAACACAAAATAGGTCAGAAAGAAAGTCGCAGAAGTTGCTAAAAAATAATATAACAAACTGTAATACCCTTTTGTCTGTGGTATAATAAAAGAAAAGACTTGCACCAAAAAGCAAGGGGGGAATAAAGATGGAAAAGCGACAAGATAGACGGTCTCATGGACCTATTGATGGATTGTTAGAGAGAAGTATTGGTTTCTTTCGGAATTATAAATCCTGGACCAATGCCCAGTTTATTATTGTGTTATTGCTTGCAGTTGCCTTATCCATGGGGGGAAACTTATTAGTTCGAGCAGTACAAGGTAGTAAGGGAACAAGCCCTGGTAGCCAAAGTCTTGATTCTGCTAGTACATCTGGTCAATCCAAGGAAGATCAGTCTGGTGAAACAACGGCACGTATCATGGCAAATGGTGACCTTCTTTATCATATCCCTATCTACCGAACAGCTCTTAAAGAAGATGGGACCTATGATTTCCATGAAAATTTTGAGTATGTAAAACCCTGGCTCAAACAAGCGGATTTGGTGATTGGTGACTTTGAAGGAACGGTGAACAAGGACCACTACTTGGCAGGTTATCCTCTCTTTAATGCACCAGGGGAAGTCATGGATGCGATCAAGGATGCAGGCTACCAAGTTCTAGACTTGGCTCATAATCACATCTTGGATTCACAGATAGAGGGAGTTGTTTCAACGGCTCAAGCTATTGAAAAGGCTGGAATGACACCCATCGGAGTCTACACACATGAATCCCGAGACCAAGCACCTATAGTCATCAAGGAAGTCAATGGTATCAAGGTAGCTCTCCTGGCCTATTCTTACGGTTTTAATGGCATTGAGCAGTATATCTCTCAAGAGGACTATAATCGCTATCTTTCTGATTTGAATGAAGATAAGATGAAGGCAGAAATCGAGTGTGCAGAGAAGGAGGCGGATATTACTGTCATCATGCCTCAGATGGGAATTGAGTACCAGCTAGAACCAACGGAAGAACAGAAAACACTGTACCACAAGATGATTGACTGGGGAGCCGATATTATCTTTGGAGGGCACCCTCACGTCGTTGAACCTGCTGAAACAGTTGAAAAAGATGGGGACAAAAAACTGATCATCTACTCCATGGGGAATTTCCTCTCAAATCAACGCATTGAAACCATGCAAGATGAGGAAAATGCCAAGTGGACGGAGCGCGGTGTTCTCATGGATGTGACCATTAAGAAAAAAGATGGAAAGACAAGGATTGAAGCTGCCAAAGCGCATCCTACTTGGGTCAATCGAACACCCAAAGGGACTTACTCTCCAGAAGGCTATCCGCTTTTCCTCTATCAGACCTATATCCTAGAGGACTTCATCGAGGGAGGCAGTCACCGTGACAAGTTGGACGAGGCGACTAAGGAACGAATTGACACGGCCTATAAAGAAATGAATGAACATGTAGGGTTGAAGTGGTAGGTACTCGCCCTAAAGGAGATGAGATGACGATTAAATTGATTGCAACGGATATGGATGGAACTTTGCTGGATCCAAGAGGGCAACTGGACTTGCCACGTTTAGAAAAGATTTTAGACCAATTAGATGAACGAGGTATCCGTTTTGTCATTGCGACAGGGAATGAAGTTCACCGTATGAGGCAATTACTGGAGCACTTGGCGAGTAGAGTAGTTCTAGTAGTTGCCAATGGGGCGCGTATTTTTGAAAACAATGAACTGATTCAAGCGCAGATTTGGGATGATGCTACGGTTGACAAGGCTCTCCTTCATTTTAAAGGGAGAGAGTGCCGAGATCAGTTTGTTGTAACAGGTATGAAGGGTGGTTTTGTCAAGAAAGGGACTGTGTTTACAGACCTAGAAAAATTTATGACACCAGAGATGATTGAAAAATTCTATCAACGAATGAATTTTGTGGAAGACTTGCAAGCTGACCTCTTCGGTGGAGTGTTAAAGATGAGCATGGTTGTTGGTGAAGAACGTTCTAGTTCAGTTTTGCAGGAAATCAATAATCTCTTTGATGGTCATGTAAGGGCTGTTTCTAGCGGTTATGGCTGTATTGATATCCTGCAAGCTGGTGTTCACAAGGCTTGGGGATTGGAAGAATTACTCAAGCGCTGGAATTTGAAATCTGAACAAATCATGGCTTTTGGTGATAGTGAAAATGATGTCGAAATGTTAGAGCTGGCTGGAATTGCCTATGCTATGGAAAATGCAGATGATAATGTCAAGGCAGTTGCGACTGCCCTGGCACCAGCAAACAGCCAGGCGGGTGTGTATCAAGTTCTAGAGAATTGGTTAGAGAAAGAGGGATAGGGTGGCAGTACAGTTATTAGAGAATTGGCTCTTAAAGGAGCAGGAAAAAATTCAAACCAAGTATCGTGAATTGAATCAAGTATCTGTTCTAGAGCCAGATATCATCTTTATTGGTGATTCGATAGTGGAATATTACCCTCTTCAAGAGTTGTTTGGGGTTGCCAAGACGATTGTTAATCGTGGCATACGAGGCTATCAGACGAGATTGTTATTAGAGAATTTGGATGCCCATCTTTATGGTGATGCTGTCGATCAAATTGTTCTCTTAATTGGGACAAATGATATTGGAAAAAATATTCCCATGAATGAAGCCTTGGATAATCTTGAGCGTGTGATCCAATCAATTGCCCGAGAATATCCGCTGTCACAAATAAAGCTCCTTTCCATTTTGCCAGTCAATGAAGGCGAAGAGCACAAGCAGACAGTTTATATCCGAACCAATGAAAAGATCAGAGAATGGAATCAAGCCTATGAGGCTCTAGCATCTGCCTATATGCAGGTAGATTTTGTGCCGATTTATGATAGTTTGACAGATACAGAAGGGCAACTTCAATCAGCCTATACAACGGATGGCCTCCATCTAAGTGTATCCGGTTATCAAGCCTTATCAGAAGCCTTAAAAGGGTGTCTTTTCTAAAGAAACGGCTTGATTTTGCATTTTTTTTGAAGATAGGTTATAATAGTTCTAACATCCTGGGGTCGTTACGGATTCGACAGGCATTATGAGGCATATTTTGCAACCCGTGTGGCGACGTAAACGCTCAGTTAAATATAACTGCAAAAAATAACACTTCTTACGCTCTAGCTGCTTAAAAACCAGCAGGCGTGACCTAATTTGGATTACTCGTGTTCAATGACAGGTCTTATGATTAGCGAGATACGATCAAGCCTTGTCTAGTGGTTTGATAAGAGATTAATAGACTCGCAATTCCTAGACTTGAGTTATGTGTCGAGGGACTGTTAAAACAATACATAACCTATGGTTGTAGACAAATATGTTGGCAGGTGTTTGGACGTGGGTTCGACTCCCACCGGCTCCATTATGAACAGGTATACAGTAGATTTTTTCCAAATTGTATCCTTCGTTGTATCCTATTTATTCTAGTATGTTAGTGGAGAATTACTCAAGAGGCTGAAGAGGACGGTTTGCTAAATCGTTAGGTCGGGTAACTGGCGCGGGGGTTCGAATCCCCCATTCTCCGTTAGATAAACCCAGTGTTTTTCTAAACCAATCAACTTGGAGGTGGTCTCCAAGAGTAAATTTTCATAAAGAGGTGAAACATGAAAAAGATCAAGTTACTAAGTATCTTAGCACTTTCAACAGTTGTCTTGGGTGCATGTTCTGTATTTTCTAATCAGTCATCTGAAGCTTCTTCTGATAACAAGGAGAATACGGAACAAGTTGAGAAGAAAGATGAAGCAGCAGAAGTTAAAGAAAAAGTTACAAAAGATGCTGAAATTCTCTTAGACTCAGTTCTTACTAGCGACTCTAGTCGATTTAAGAAAATTTATGGCGACACTTATGAAAAATGGACTGAAGCCATATTTGCAGTTCAAACAAGTGAAAAAATCAAAGAAGAAGGTCTTTCACCTGCGTCTACCTACTCAGTACAATGGCATAAAGATTTTCCTGTAGAAACACCAGAAGAAACCATTTCAGGTTTCTTGAAGATGAAACGCAAGTTAATCCAAGATATCGGTTCTTACACTGTTAAGGATGTGAAGGTTGATGAATCTGGCAATACTGCAACTGTAACTTTTAACTCTAAAAAATTGCATTCTAAAGGGTTGACTTCATCAGTCAGAGAAGTTCTAACGATTCTCATTGGGGGTATCGATAACCTAGGTAAATACAATCAAGCTGGATCAAATGTTGATATTAAGCGTTACCAAACTTTGGTGACATATTGGATTTACGAACACCTCTTCAGAAAAGATTTTGCTACTTACAGTGATGTAGATGCTGAAGCTGCTCTTACACCTCTTACTACTGGAGATTTTGATACAGAAATCAAACTAACCAAGGATAAGGATGGAAATTGGCTTATTTCTCAAGAAGATTATCGTACTTTATCAACTGAGTTAATGGATACTACTGAGGGATATGATAAGATTGATCGTAAGAACTCTACAAAGTCTAAGAGCAAATCTACAGACAAGTCTTCTGATAAATCTTCAGACAAATCCACTGATAAATCAACAGACAAATCTTCAGATAAAAAAGATAAAAGTAATATCTAATCACAAGATTTAGAAGAAAAACAAGTAGTCTTAATAAACTACTTGTTTTTTTATGAATTAGGATACAAAAATGTGGTGTGATAGTTAGAGTAACTCAGCTTTTCATTTCTAGATATTGTTCTTAGAACGATAAAAAAACTGCATTAAGGTGCAGTTTTTCTTTATTCTACGGAAGACATGGGATTCGAACCCACGCACGCTGTTACACGCCTACCGCGTTTCCAACACGGCCTCTTAAGCCTCTTGAGTAATCTTCCAATACTTACTCAAATAGTCTACCATAAAGCTACTTATCTTGCAATAAAAATTTTGGAAATAAGAAAAATGATAGAATTTGACAGAAAATGACAAAATTTGCTTGACTTTGATAGAAAATGTGTTAGAATGAATAGTGTAAACGATAACAGGAGGTGATTTGGTGTTAAAAACTGAGCGGAAGCAACTGATTTTAGAGGAGTTAAATAAACATCATGTAGTTTCCCTAGAAAAATTGGTTAGTCTATTAGAAACATCAGAATCAACGGTACGAAGAGATTTGGATGAGTTGGAGGCAGAAAACAAGCTTCGCCGTGTGCATGGTGGAGCAGAATTACCCCACTCCTTGCAGGAAGAAGAAACCATCCAAGAAAAATCTGTCAAAAACCTTCAAGAGAAGAAGCTACTGGCTCAAAAAGCAGCCTCTCTTATTAAGGAACAAGATGTTATCTTTATTGATGCTGGAACGACAACTGCTTTTTTAATCAAGGAATTGGTTAATAAGAATATCACAGTTGTTACCAACTCCATTCACCATGCGGTTCAGTTGGTTGAAAAACAAATTCCAACTGTCATGGTTGGAGGAAGTGTCAAGATGGCAACAGATGCATGTATCGGGGGCGTTGCTCTTAACCAAATCAATCAATTGCACTTTGACCGTGCCTTTATCGGGATGAATGGTATCGACGATGGTTATTATACGACTCCAGATATGGAGGAGGGAGCCGTTAAGCGTGCTATTTTAGAGAATGCCAAACAAACCTATGTCTTGGTTGATTCGTCAAAGATTGGTCAAACTTGCTTTGCCAAGGTAGCACCACTTAAACGCGCTATTGTCATCACAAGTCAAGGGCATGAGCTCTTGCAGGCTATTAAGAAGAAAACGGAGGTAATAGAAGTATGATTTATACAGTCACACTTAATCCATCCATAGACTATATCGTGCGCTTGGACCAAGTTCAAGTCGGCAGTGTCAATCGTATGGACAGTGATGATAAGTTTGCTGGTGGGAAAGGAATCAATGTCAGTCGAGTTTTGAAACGCTTGGGTATTCCAAATACAGCGACTGGATTTATCGGAGGTTTTACTGGTAAATTTATCACAGATACTTTGGCAGAAGAGGAAATCGAAACGCGTTTTGTCCAAGTAGCTGAAGATACTCGTATCAATGTCAAGATTAAAGCAGACCAAGAAACAGAAATCAATGGAACGGGTCCAAATGTGGAACCGGCTCAGCTAGAAGAATTGAAAGCTATTTTGTCTAGTTTGACAGCAGAAGATACGGTGGTGTTTGCGGGTTCGAGTGCTAAGAACCTAGGCAATGTTATCTATAAGGATTTGATTGCATTAACACGTCAGACTGGTGCGCAAGTCGTTTGTGATTTTGAAGGACAGACCTTGATTGATAGTTTAGACTACCAGCCACTTTTGATTAAACCAAACAATCACGAACTTGGAGCTATCTTTGGAGTGAAACTCGAAAATTTAGATGAAATCGAGAACTATGCTCGTCAGTTACTAGCTAAAGGTGCACAAAACGTCATCATCTCTATGGCTGGAGACGGTGCCCTTCTTGTCGCATCTGAGGGAGCTTACTTCGCTAAACCAATCAAGGGAACAGTGAAAAATTCAGTGGGAGCTGGTGACTCTATGGTTGCTGGATTTACAGGTGAATTTGTCAAATCTAAAGATGCAGTAGAAGCCTTCAAATGGGGAGTAGCTTGTGGAACAGCAACTACCTTCTCGGATGACTTGGCAACAGCGGAATTTATTAAAGAAACATATGAAAAAGTTGAGGTAGAAAAACGATGAAAATTCAAGACCTATTGAGAAAAGATGTCATGTTGCTGGATTTACAGGCAACAGAAAAGACAGCTGTCATCGAAGAGATGATTAAAAGTTTGGTAGATCACGGTTATGTGACGGATTTTGAAACCTTTAAAGAAGGAATCTTAGCGCGTGAAGCTCTAACTTCCACTGGTTTGGGTGACGGAATTGCTATGCCTCACAGCAAGAACTCTGCTGTCAAAGAAGCAACGGTTCTCTTTGCTAAGTCAAACAAGGGTGTTGACTACGAAAGCTTGGATGGGCAACCAACAGACCTCTTCTTCATGATTGCAGCTCCAGAAGGTGCCAATGATACTCACTTGGCAGCCTTGGCAGAATTATCTCAATACTTGATGAAAGACGGTTTTGCTGACAAACTTCGTCAAGTAACATCAGCTGATCAAGTTATCGAACTCTTTGACCAAGCTTCAGAAAAAGTTGAGGAGCCTGTTCAAGTACCTGCTAATGACTCTGGAGACTTTATCGTAGCTGTTACAGCTTGTACGACAGGTATTGCCCACACTTACATGGCCCAAGAAGCCCTTCAAAAAGTGGCTGCTGAAATGGGTGTTGGGATCAAGGTTGAAACAAACGGAGCTAGCGGTGTTGGGAACCAATTGACTGCAGAGGATATCCGTAAGGCTAAAGCTGTTATCATCGCAGCGGATAAGGCAGTAGAAATGGATCGTTTTGATGGTAAACCTTTGGTTAACCGTCCAGTTGCAGACGGTATCCGTAAGACAGAAGAATTGATTAACTTAGCTCTTTCAGGAGATGCTGAAGTTTATCGTGCTGCTAATGGAGCAAAAGCTGCAACAGCATCTAATGAAAAACAAAGTATCGGTGGTGCTTTCTACAAACACTTGATGAGTGGTGTATCTCAAATGTTGCCATTCGTTATCGGTGGTGGTATCATGATTGCCCTCGCCTTCTTAATCGACGGAGCTTTTGGTGTGCCACAAGATAGTCTTGGCAATCTCGGATCCTACCATGAACTAGCTTCTATGTTCATGAAAATTGGTGGAGCAGCCTTTGGCTTGATGCTTCCAGTTTTTGCAGGATACGTAGCCTACTCTATCGCTGAAAAACCTGGTTTGGTAGCTGGTTTTGTGGCTGGTGCTATTGCCAAAGAAGGTTTTGCCTTTGGTAAAATTCCTTATGCTGCAGGTGGTGAAGCAACTTCAACTCTTGCAGGTGTTTCATCTGGTTTCCTAGGTGCCCTTGTTGGTGGATTTATCGCAGGAGCCTTGGTTCTTGCTATCAAGAAATACGTTAAAGTTCCTCGTTCACTTGAAGGTGCTAAATCAATCCTTCTCTTGCCACTTTTTGGAACAATCTTGACTGGATTTGTTATGCTAGCTGTTAACATCCCAATGGCAGCAATCAACACTGCTATGAATGACTTCCTTGGCGGTCTTGGAGGAGGTTCAGCTGTCCTTCTCGGTATCGTTCTTGGTGGTATGATGGCTGTCGACATGGGTGGACCTGTCAATAAAGCAGCTTATGTCTTTGGAACAGGTACGCTTGCAGCGACTGTTTCCTCAGGTGGTTCTGTAGCAATGGCAGCAGTTATGGCTGGCGGAATGGTTCCACCACTTGCTATCTTTGTCGCAACCCTTCTTTTCAAAAATAAATTTACCAAAGAAGAACGCAACTCTGGTTTGACAAACATCATCATGGGCTTGTCATTTATCACTGAGGGAGCGATTCCATTTGGTGCCGCTGACCCAGCTCGTGCGATTCCAAGCTTCATCCTTGGTTCAGCAGTAGCGGGCGGACTCGTTGGTCTTGCAGGAATCAAACTCATGGCGCCACACGGAGGAATCTTCGTCATCGCTCTTACTTCAAATGCCCTTCTCTACCTTGCCTTTGTCTTGGTTGGTGCAATCGTAAGTGGTGTGGTTTATGGTTACCTACGCAAGCCACAAGCATAAAATGGATTAGAATAGAAAGATTGTTACCATTTGGTGCAATCTTTTTCTCTATTCGAAATGGCTGTGAAATATGGTATAATAAAAGAATGGCAAACAAGAATACTACAAAAACAAGACGGAGACCGTCTAAAGCAGAACTTGAAAGAAAACAGGCTATTCAGAGGATGTTGATTTCCTTAGGAATTGCCTTATTGTTGATTATTGCAGCCCTTAAACTCGGTGCAGCAGGTGTCACGCTTTACAATCTCATTCGACTGGTGGTCGGAAGTTTGGCCTATGTGGCCATAGGCGGCCTCCTCATCTATCTTTTTCTTTTTAAATGGATCCGCAAGCAGGAAGGGCTTCTGTCAGGATTTCTCTGTATCTTTGCTGGCTTACTCTTGATTTTTGAGGCCTACTTGGTATGGAAATTTGGCTTGGAGCAGTCAGTTCTAAAAGGGACCTTGTCTCAAGTTATGACGGACCTGACTGGTATGCGGGTGACTAGCTTTGCTGGTGGAGGCCTGCTTGGTGTTGGACTCTATATCCCCATATCCTTTCTTTTCTCCAATATCGGATCGTACTTTATTGGAGTTCTCTTGATTCTAGTTGGGGCACTCTTGGTTAGTCCTTGGTCTATTTATGATGTCGCAGCCTTTATTGGAGCTCAGTTCAGATCCTTCATGGAAAAACAGGAACAGAGAAAACAGGAACGCTTTATCAAGAGAGAAGAAGAGAAGGCTCGTCAAGAAGCTGAAGAAGCCGAAAGAATTCAGAGAGAACTAGAAGAGCAGGATGCGCTGCCGCTTCCTCCTGTAGATCCTGAAACAGGAGAAATCTTATCAGAGGTACCAGACTACGATTTCCACCCAATTCCTGAGGAAGAATGGATCGAACCGGAGATTATCCTCCCTCAAACTGATTTTGACGTTCCAGATGTGGAAGAAGACTTTGAGGATGAAGAGGTGCAGGTTGATTTTTCTACCAAAGAAGCTCTCGAATACAAACTGCCAAGCTTGCAACTCTTTGCGCCAGATAAACCCAAAGACCAATCCAAGGAAAAGAAGATTGTTCGGGAAAATATCAAAATCCTAGAAGAAACCTTTGCCAGCTTTGGAATCAAGGTGACGGTAGAACGGGCTGAAATTGGACCATCAGTTACCAAGTATGAAGTCAAGCCAGCCGTTGGGGTACGGGTTAACCGCATTTCCAATCTAGCAGACGACTTAGCGCTAGCTCTAGCAGCTAAGGATGTTCGGATAGAGGCTCCAATCCCTGGTAAATCCTTAGTCGGAATTGAGGTTCCTAACTCTGAGATTGCGACTGTTTCCTTCCGTGAACTCTGGGAACAGTCTCAGACTAAACCAGAAAATCTCCTCGAAATTCCTCTAGGGAAGGCGGTCAATGGAACGGCTCGCACCTTTGACCTTTCCAAGATGCCCCACCTACTGGTTGCAGGTTCGACGGGATCAGGGAAGTCAGTCGCAGTTAACGGTATTATCGCGAGCATTCTGATGAAAGCAAGCCCCGACCAGGTCAAGTTTATGATGGTCGATCCAAAGATGGTTGAGTTATCTGTTTACAATGACATTCCTCACCTTTTGATTCCAGTTGTGACAAATCCACGCAAGGCCAGCAAGGCCCTGCAAAAGGTTGTGGATGAGATGGAAAACCGTTATGAACTCTTCGCTAAGGTTGGTGTGCGAAATATCGCTGGTTACAATGCCAAGGTCGAGGAATATAATAGCCAATCTGAGTACAAACAAGTACCCCTGCCTTTGATTGTTGTCATTGTAGATGAGTTGGCAGACCTCATGATGGTGGCTAGCAAGGAAGTGGAAGATGCCATCATTCGTCTTGGACAGAAGGCGCGTGCCGCAGGGATTCACATGATTCTCGCAACACAGCGCCCATCGGTTGATGTCATCTCTGGTCTTATCAAGGCCAATGTCCCATCTCGTGTGGCTTTTGCAGTTTCATCGGGAACAGATTCACGCACCATCTTGGATGAAAATGGAGCTGAAAAACTGCTCGGTCGAGGAGATATGCTCTTTAAACCAATTGATGAAAATCACCCAGTCCGTCTACAAGGATCCTTTATCTCAGATGATGATGTTGAACGCATCGTAAACTTCATCAAGGCTCAGGCAGATGCGGACTACGATGACAGCTTTGACCCAGGAGATGTTCCTGAAAATGAAGGAGATTTTTCTGATGGTGAAGCTGGTGGCGATCCGCTTTTTGAAGAAGCTAAGGCTTTGGTTATCGAAACCCAGAAAGCTAGCGCTTCGATGATTCAGCGTCGTTTGTCGGTTGGATTTAACCGTGCGACCCGCCTGATGGAAGAACTCGAAATGGCAGGTGTTATCGGTCCAGCTGAAGGAACCAAACCACGAAAAGTATTGCAACAATAAAAAAATAGCTTCTTTCCAAGTTTGGAAAGAAGTTATTTTTTTGATTACTGGTTCGTTTTAGTTTCAGAACTCGTCGTATTTGACTGTGTTCCATTATCGCTTGTTTCTTTATTTGTAGCTGGTGTAGAAGAGTCCTGAGTTGTTGTTTTCTGATCTTCTTTTTTCTCCTCTTTTTTATTGGATTGAGAAGTTTCTTCTTGCGTGGTATTTTCTTTAGTAGAAGTGTTGTCCCTATTAGGAGTAGTATTTTCCTGAGGGGCTTCTTTTTGAATTTCCTTGACAACAGTTGTTTGAGTTGTCGTCGGTTCTTTCTTGTTGTTTTTGTTATTATCCATAGCGTTCATGATGGTAATAGTAGCGGTGATGAGGCCAAGGATACTACCGATTGTAGCAATCGTTTTTTGAAAGACAGTAAATCCCTTTTTGATGTGTTCTGTTTTTGGTTTTGAAGTTCTACGATAGTTAGACATGATACTCTCCTTTAATTATGATTTATTATACCTCATTTCTTTAAAAAAATCTTAAAAAAAGAGAAACCTCCCTTTCTTGTCGCAGGTCTCTTTTCGTGATACAATAGAAGGAGTGATTTTAGAAAGCGTGAGAAAACATGATCTACTTTGATAATTCGGCGACAACCAAGCCTTATCCTGAAGCACTTGAAACTTATATGCAGGTCGCTTCAAAAATTGTAGGAAATCCATCCAGTCTCCATCGTTTGGGAGATCAGGCAACACGAATTTTAGATGCTTCCCGGCAGCAAATTGCAGATTTGATTGGGAAGAAAAGTGATGAAATCTTCTTTACTTCTGGTGGTACAGAAGGAGATAACTGGGTCATCAAGGGTGTGGCATTTGAAAAAGCCCAGTTTGGCAAGCACATCATTGTATCAGCCATTGAACATCCAGCAGTCAAAGAGTCAGCCCTCTGGCTGAAAAGTCAAGGTTTTGAGATAGATTTTGCTCCAGTTGATGAGAAAGGGTTTGTGGATGTTGAGGCGTTAGCAGGTTTGATACGTCCTGATACGACCCTCGTCTCCGTCATGGCTGTGAACAATGAAATTGGCTCTATTCAACCTATTCAAGCTATTTCGGAACTGTTAGCAGACAAGCCGACCATTTCCTTCCACGTTGATGCGGTTCAGGCGCTTGCCAAGATTCCGACCGAAAAGTATCTGACAGAACGAGTGGATTTCGCGACCTTCTCTAGTCACAAGTTCCACGGAGTTCGTGGTGTTGGTTTTGTCTATATCAAGTCTGGCAAGAAGATTACGCCTCTTTTAACAGGTGGTGCCCAAGAACGTGATTATCGTTCGACAACTGAAAATGTGGCAGGGATTGCAGCGACAGCCAAAGCTCTCCGTTTATCTATGGAAAAGTTAGCTATCTTTGCTAGTAAGACAGGGCAAATGAAGGCAGTCATTCGTCAAGCACTTCTGGATTATCCAGATATTTTTGTCTTTTCAGATGAGGCAGACTTTGCCCCTCATATCCTGACTTTTGGGATTAAAGGTGTTCGTGGTGAAGTCATTGTTCACGCTTTTGAAGACTATGACATTTTCATTTCGACAACCTCTGCTTGTTCGTCCAAGGCAGGAAAACCCGCAGGGACCTTGATTGCCATGGGAGTGGACAAGGATAAGACCCAGTCAGCTGTTCGCCTAAGCCTAGACTTGGAAAATGATATGAGTCAAGTCGAGCAGTTTTTGACCAAGCTAAAATTAATTTACAATCAAACTAGAAAAGTAAGATAGGAGCATTTATGCAGTATTCAGAAATTATGATTCGTTACGGAGAATTGTCAACCAAGCACAAAAATCGTATGCGTTTCATCAATAAACTTCGTAATAATATTTCAGACGTTTTGTCTATCTATCCTCAAGTTAAGGTAACCGCCGATCGCGACCGTGCCCACGCTTACCTCAATGGAGCAGATTACACAGCAGTTGCAGAATCGCTCAAACAAGTCTTTGGAATTCAAAATTTTTCTCCTGTGTATAAGGTTGAAAAGTCAGTGGACGTTCTGAAGTCTGCTGTCCAAGAGATTATGAAAGCTATTTACAAGGAGGGCATGACCTTTAAAATCACTAGTAAGCGAAGTGACCACAACTTTGAATTGGATAGTCGTGAACTGAATCAAACTCTTGGTGGAGCTGTTTTCGAGGCCATTCCAAACGTGCAAGCTCAGATGAAAAATCCAGATATTAATCTTCAGGTTGAGATTCGTGAAGAGGCTGCCTATCTTTCCTATGAAACCTTTCGTGGAGCAGGAGGATTACCTGTGGGAAGTTCTGGTAAAGGTATGCTCATGTTGTCAGGAGGGATTGACTCACCTGTAGCAGGTTATCTAGCTCTTAAACGTGGGGTAGATATTGAGGCGGTTCACTTTGCCAGCCCGCCATATACTAGTCCTGGTGCCCTCAAGAAAGCACACGATTTGACTCGAAAATTGACCAAGTTTGGTGGGAATATCCAGTTTATCGAGGTGCCTTTCACAGAGATTCAAGAAGAAATCAAGGCTAAAGCGCCAGAAGCCTACCTCATGACCTTGACCCGCCGTTTTATGATGCGGATTACCGACCGTATCCGTGAGGTACGAAATGGTTTAGTTATCATTAATGGGGAAAGTCTTGGTCAAGTAGCGAGCCAGACCTTGGAAAGCATGCAGACTATTAACGCTGTGACTAGCACTCCAGTCATTCGTCCCGTGGTTACGATGGACAAGTTGGAAATCATTGACATCGCGCAGGAAATCGATACCTTTGACATTTCTATCCAGCCGTTTGAAGACTGCTGTACTATTTTTGCGCCTGACCGTCCTAAGACCAATCCTAAGATAGAGAATGCAGAGCAGTATGAAAAACGCATGGATGTTGAAGGCTTGGTTGAGCGAGCAGTGGCTGGGATTATGATTACTGAAATCACTCCCCAGGTTGAAAAAGATACTGTCGATGAGTTAATTGACAATCTCCTCTAATCAGAAAATCCAGAAGAATTCAGAAAAACAAATGAAAAAAGTTAGTTATTTATCCTTAAAATGGACATTAACTGACTTTTTTTCTATTTTTATGGTATAATAAGATAAAATTTTGAATATAGAGAGTTTTCTGACAATGAATCATTCCTACTTTTATTTAAAAATGAAAGAACACAAACTCAAGGTTCCTTATACGGGGAAAGAGCGTCGTGTGCGTGTTCTTCTGCCTAAGGACTACGAGAAAGACACAGACCGTTTTTATCCAGTTGTATACTTTCATGATGGGCAAAATGTCTTTTACAGCAAGGAGTCTTATATCGGACACTCTTGGAAGATTATTCCAGCCATTAAGCGGAATCCTGATATCAGTCGCATGATTGTCGTTGCCATAGATAATGATGGTATGGGGAGGATGAATGAGTATGCGGCTTGGAAGTTTCAAGAATCTCCTATCCCAGGCCAGCAGTTTGGCGGTAAGGGTGTGGAGTATGCCGAGTTTGTCATGGAGGTGGTCAAGCCTTTTATCGATGAAACCTATCGTACCAAAGCTGATCGCCAGCATACGGCTATGATTGGTTCGTCACTAGGAGGCAATATTACCCAGTTTATCGGACTAGAGTACCAAGACCGAATTGGTTGTCTAGGTGTCTTCTCATCTGCCAACTGGCTTCACCAAGAAGCCTTTAACCGCTATATCGAGCGTAAGAAATTGTCGCCTGAACAGCGCATTTTCATCTATGTAGGAACAGAAGAAGCAGACGATACGGACAAGACCCTAATGGCTGGCAATATCAAGCAAGCCTATATCGATTCGTCGCTTCGCTATTACCGTGATTTGATTGCAGGTGGAGTAGGCTTGGATAATCTGGTCTTGAAAGTTCAGTCTGGAGCCATCCATAGTGAGATTCCATGGTCGGAAAATTTACCAGACTGTCTTCGATTTTTTGCAGAGAAATGGTAAGTTAGGAAAGGAGAAAGCCAATGCATATTGAAAACCTCAGCCACTGGAGTGGCAATCTCAACCGTGAAATGTACCTCAATCGTTATGGACATGCTGGGATTCCAGTTGTTGTTTTTGCTTCATCTGGTGGCAGTCACAATGAATACTATGATTTTGGCATGATTGATGCCTGTGCTTCCTTTATCGAGGAGGGCCGCGTCCAGTTCTTTACGCTATCCAGTGTGGACAGTGAGAGTTGGTTGGCCACTTGGAAAAATGGTCATGATCAGGCGGAGATGCATCGTGCCTACGAACGCTATGTGATTGAGGAGGCCATTCCTTTTATCAAGCATAAAACAGGTTGGTTTGATGGCATGATGACGACAGGTTGCTCGATGGGGGCCTATCATGCACTTAATTTCTTTCTTCAGCATCCAGATGTCTTTACCAAGGTGATTGCCCTCAGTGGTGTTTATGACGCACGTTTCTTTGTTGGCGATTACTACAATGACGATGCTATTTACCAAAACTCGCCTGTAGATTATATCTGGAATCAAAACGATGGCTGGTTTATTGATCGTTACCGTCAGGCGGAGATTGTCGTTTGTACGGGCCTTGGTGCCTGGGAACAAGACGGTCTGCCATCCTTCTACAAGCTCAAAGAAGCCTTTGACCAGAAACAAATTCCAGCCTGGTTTGCTGAATGGGGACACGATGTCGCCCACGACTGGGAATGGTGGCGCAAACAAATGCCCTATTTTCTTGGACACCTGTATCTATAAAAGGAGTTGCCTATGAATTACCTTGTTATTTCTCCCTACTATCCGCAAAACTTCCAACAGTTTACCATCGAGTTAGCCAATAAAGGCATCACCGTTTTGGGGATTGGTCAAGAACCTTACGAACAACTAGATGAACCTTTGCGCAATAGCCTGACCGAGTATTTCCGTGTGGACAATCTTGAGAACATAGACGAAGTCAAACGTGCAGTAGCTTTTCTTTTCTACAAGCATGGCCCAATCGACCGCATCGAGTCCCACAATGAATACTGGCTTGAGCTGGACGCAACACTCAGAGAGCAATTCAATGTCTTTGGAGCCAAACTAGAGGATCTCAAAAAGACCAAGTTTAAGTCTGAGATGAAGAAACTTTTCAAAAAAGCAGGCGTCCCTGTGGTTCCTGGTGCTGTTATCCAGACGGAAGCAGATGTGGATAAAGTAGTGAAAGAAATCGGTCTACCAATGATTGCCAAACCTGATAATGGAGTGGGAGCGGCAGCAACCTTTAAGCTTGAGACAGAAGACGATATCCATCACTTCAAGCAAGAATGGGACCATTCAACCGTTTATTTCTTTGAAAAATTTGTCACTTCTAGCGAAATTTGTACCTTTGACGGACTTGTGGACAAGGATGGCAACATCGTCTTTTCAACGACTTTCGATTATGCCCATACACCACTTGATCTCATGATTTATAAGATGGACAATTCCTACTATGTGCTTAAGGATATGGATCCCAAACTGCGCAAGTATGGTGAGGCCATAGTCAAGGAATTTGGTATGAAAGAGCGCTTTTTCCATATCGAGTTTTTCCGTGACGGGGACGACTACATTGCCATTGAGTACAATAACCGTCCTGCAGGTGGCTTTACCATTGATGTTTATAACTTTGCCCATTCCTTGGACCTCTACCGAGGCTATGCGGCGATTGTCGCAGGAGAAGAGTTCCCAGAATCAGAATTTGAACCTCAATACTGTCTAGCTACATCGCGTCGTGCAAATGCCAACTATGTCTATTCAGAAGAAGACCTTCTTGCTAAATACAGTCAGCAATTCAAGATCAAAAAAATCATGCCAGCAGCCTTTGCAGAGCTACAAGGGGATTACCTTTATATGTTGACCACTCCAAGTCGCCAAGAGATGGAGCAGATGATTGTAGACTTTGGTCAACGTCAAGAATAACGATTAGGATGAAAGGAGTTTGACTCCTTTTGTCCTTTTCTTAAAGATAAGTTAAATAAAGCGTTTTCCATAGATTCTTTTAGAAAAGATATTGCTAAAAGGTTTAAAAATTGATAGAATAAGGATTGTCTAAAAAAATTTAAGGAGAATCTATCAAATGGATTTTACATGGGCTATTAAATATGCCACAGAATTCTTGGGAACTGCTATTTTGATCATTCTTGGTAATGGTGCAGTTGCTAACGTTGAACTTAAAGGTACGAAAGGTCACCAAAGTGGCTGGCTCGTTATCGCGGTTGGTTATGGTATGGGGGTTATGATCCCAGCTTTGATGTTTGGTAATGTATCTGGTAACCACATCAACCCAGCTTTCACTCTTGGACTTGCTGTTAGTGGACTTTTCTCTTGGGAGCAAGTACCATATTACATCCTAGCACAAGTTTTGGGAGCAATCTTTGGTCAAGCTTTGGTTGTAGCGACTCACCGTCCTTACTACTTGAAGACAGAAAATCCAAACAATATCTTGGGTACCTTCTCAACGATTTCAAGCATCGACCACGGTACAAAAGAATCACGTTTTGCAGCTACTGTTAACGGTTTCCTCAATGAGTTTGTAGGTTCATTTGTTCTTTTCTTTGCAGCACTTGGTTTGACTAAAAACTTCTTTGGTGCTGAATTAGTAGCGAAAGCTCAGGCGACAATTAATGACCAAGTAGCTCAAGCAGCAGCGCAAGGAACAACCATCCCTCAAGAACAAGTAACAGCAGCGCTTGAGCAAGCAAAAAACCAAGCCGCTCCATTTTTGGCACCAGGTCTTGGAATTGCGCACTTGGCACTTGGTTTCCTAGTGATGGCCTTGGTAACTTCACTTGGTGGACCTACTGGACCTGGTTTGAACCCAGCTCGTGACTTTGGACCACGTCTTCTTCACGAACTCCTTCCAAAATCAGTTCTTGGTCAACACAAGGGTGATTCAAAATGGTGGTATGCATGGGTTCCGGTTGTAGCTCCAATTGCAGCGGGTATTGCGGCAGTAGCACTATTCAAACTACTTTACCTATAAGAAATGAAACTGGGGAATCCCAGTTTTTTTGTTATAAAATTTCTAAATAAAATAGATATGGCTTGTAAAATATTCGAAAATCCTTTAAAATAAAAGAGTTGGAGGAATTTATGAATGTGAATGAGATTGTTCGGATCGTTCCGACTTTGAAAGTTAATAATCGAAAATTAAATGAAAGATTTTACATTGAAACCTTGGGGATGAAACCTTTGCTGGAAGAGTCTGCCTTTATTTCTCTAGGTGATCAGACAGCTACGGAGAGATTGATTTTAGAAGAGGCTCCGAGCATGCGAACACGCAGAGTTGAAGGACTTAAGAAGTTAGCTAGACTCAATGTAAAAGTTGAGAATCCTTCGGAAATTGAGAGCCTTCTTTCTCAGATGAAGTCTCTTCCTCGCTTATTTAAAGGTAACCGTGGCTATGCTTTTGAGATTGTTTCACCTGAAGAGGATGTGATTCTTGTTCATGCGGAAAATGATGTAAGAGATCTGGTTCCACTGGAAACTGTTCCTGAATTTTATTCAAATACAAGTATAAAATACTTGAGCCAATTTGAGGTTTCTATGGAGTTACGTTTACCTGAAGGGGCAGAGAGTTTACTTGATCCTGAAGGAGTAGCGCCAGCAATTATCTTTACTAAAGGTCAAGGAGCAGATTTGGCTGTTGAAAACAATGTCACTTGGGACCTGACGATGTTAAAATTTTTAGTCAAGAATTTTGATCTAACCAGTCTTCGTCAGAAATTTGAAAAGACAGGCTACTTTGTCCCTAAGTCTGAAAAATTCTTCCTTGGTAAAGATACCAATAACATTGAATTGTGGTTTGAAGAAGCATGAAGTGGGAAAAAATTCTAAGAAAAATAGAAAATCAAATCGAGGCAGGGGTCTATCCCGGGGCCTCTTTTGCGTATTATAAGGATGGAGAATGGAAAGAGTCTTATCTGGGATTGAGTGATCCAGAACTGGGCTTAAAGACGGATAGCGGTTTGGTTTATGATCTGGCTAGTGTGAGTAAGGTCGTTGGAGTGGGGACGGTTCTTATCTTCTTGTGGCAGCAGGGCAAATTAGATATTGATCGACCGGTGACGGATTTTTTACCGGAGTGTGATTATCTTGATATCACTATACGGCAACTTTTGACCCATGCTACAGATTTAGACCCCTTTATTCTCAATCGGGACCTCTTGACTGCCCCTGAATTAAAAGAAGCTATGTTTCACCTCAATAGACGAAATCAGCCGGCCTTCCTATACTCGGACGTTCACTTTTTACTCTTGGGCTTTCTTTTGGAAAAAATCTTTAACCAAGACTTGGATCAGATTATAAAAAAACAAGTTTTGGAAGCATGGGGGATGAAGGAAACCAAGTTTGGCCCCGTTGAGCAAGCTGTCCCAACAGTGAGAGGAATGGAGGCTGGAAACATTCACGATCCCAAAGCCCGTCTATTAGGGAAACACGCAGGAAGTGCTGGTTTGTTTTCGACTGTTAAGGATCTGCAGATCTTCCTGGAACATTACTTGAAAGATGATTTTGCTGCAGAATTGAGCCGAAATTTTTCTCCCTTAGATGATAAGGAGCGGTCTCTATCATGGAACCTGGAGGGAGCTTGGCTCGACCATACGGGTTATACAGGTACCTTCATTATGTGGAATCGGGAGAAGCAAGAAGCTGCTATCTTTTTATCCAATAGAACGTATGAAAAGGATGAGCGTGCCCAGTGGATAGTTGACCGAAACCAAGTCATGGAAATGATTCGTCAAGAAGAGTAGGGGGAAGCATGTCAAAAACTGTAAAAGGAACTCTGTATACAGTAGTGGCAGGGATTGCTTGGGGCTTGTCTGGAACCAGTGGTCAATACCTGATGGCACACGGGATTTCTGCTTTAGTCTTGATCAATTTACGACTTATCATTGCAGGTCTGGCACTGGTAGTCTTATCCTATGCGACTTCAAAGGATAAACTCCTTTCTTTTTTAAAGGACAGAAAAAGCCTTTTATCTCTGCTGTTATTTGCCTTGTTCGGGCTTTTCTTAAACCAGTTTGCCTATCTTTCTGCCATTCAGGAAACCAATGCTGGAACGGCGACAGTTCTCCAGTATGTATGCCCCGTTGGGATTTTAGTTTATACTTGTATGAAGGACAAGGTGGCGCCTACTCTGGCTGAGATTTTTTCGATTGGATTGGCTATAGGAGGCACCTTTCTGATTGCGACGCACGGTAAAGTTGACCAGTTGTCTGTCACACCCCTAGGTCTGTTCTGGGGCCTCTTTTCGGCCTTGACCTATGCCCTCTATATCATCCTTCCTATTACTTTGATTAAGAAGTGGGGCAGTATTTTGGTGATTGGTGTCGGTATGGTTATTTCTGGTGTAGTGGCTATTCCCTTCACAGGAGTTTTGCAAGTCAGCATACCAACCAGCTTAGATTTTCTCTTTGCATTTGCTGGGATTATCATCATCGGAACGGTTTTTGCCTATACAGCTTTCCTAAAAGGAGCCAGTCTGATAGGCCCTGTTAAGTCTAGTTTATTAGCTTCCATAGAACCAATTTCTGCCGTTTTCTTTGCCTTTCTGATTATGAAGGAACAGTTTTATGCGATTGATTTTGTCGGTATGGCCATGATTTTACTAGCCGTGACCATTATTTCATTGAAAGATTTACTGTTGGAAATAAAGAGTAAGTAATTAAAAAATCCACTCAATCGAGTGGATTTTTTGTGTATAGATGATTAGTCTTTATTTTCGTGTGGCAAAATCAAGTTCAAGATGATTCCTGTCAAGGCTGATAGAGCAGTACCTGAAAGTGTAACTGGCCCAAGTTTGAGGATGGCTCCACCAAGTCCAAGTACTAACATGGCACTAGCAATAATGAGGTTACGCATTTGACTGAAGTCAACGCGCTCTTTAATCAAAACTTTTAGACCGTTGCTGGCGATAACTCCGTAGAGAAGGATGGACATTCCACCAAGCACAGCATTTGGAATGGTTGAAATCAAGGCAGTGAACTTGCCTAGGAAGCTAAGAGCAATCGCGATGAAGGCCGCGTTACGGATAACAGAGACAGAAGCGATACGAGTCATCCCGATAACTCCTGTATTTTCGCCGTAAGTCGTATTAGCTGGTCCACCGAGGAAGGCAGATACAGATGTCGCGATACCGTCACCGAGAAGCGTACGGTGAAGTCCTGGTTCTTTTAGGAATTGACGGCCACAGATTTGGCTTAAAACTGTGTGGTCACCGATGTGTTCTGAAATGGTTACAATAGCGATTGGCAAGATGGCGATTGTTTCAGGACCGAAGTACAAGTTGTACTCTTTAAAGGCTCCACCTGTACTAAATGGCAAGTAGAAACCAGGAATTTCAAACCAATTGGCTTGAAGGACTGGGGTAAAGTCAACCAAACCAAGCATCATAGCGAAGATGTACCCACCGATGATGGCAAAGAGGAAAGGAATGATACGAAGGAAACCTTTTCCTTTTGTATTGATAAAGGCGGCAATCAAGAATGTAACAACGGCTACAAGGGCGCTTTTCCAGTTTCCGTCTGCTACGAGTCCAGCATTCGTTACAGCAGAACCAGCAAGACCAAGACCGATAACGATAATCATAGGTCCGATAATGATTGGAGGCAAGAGTTTGTCAATCCATTTCGTACCTGCAAAACGAACACTTGCTGCTACAAGGACATAGACCAAACCAGTCAAGATAACTCCAGTTTGAGCAGCAGAAACATCGCCCCCCATTTCTTTCATGGCTAGAGACATAGCCGTGATAAAGGCGAATGAAGAACCTAGATAAACTGGAACCTTAAAACCAGTAGAAATCATGTAGATAAGTGTTCCAATACCGGAAGCGAAGAGAGCAACCGATACGGGCATTCCCAAAATTAAGGGAACGAGAATGGTTGCACCAAACATAGCAAACACGTGCTGGAAGCTTAGAAGAATGCCTTTACCAGCAGAAGGACGTTGATCAACGTCTAGTAACAAGTCAACAGTTGATTCCTGTTTCATAAAAACCTCACTTTTGGGCACCAAAAAAGAGCCCATTATTTTGCAGCAATAGGCCCTCAGAGTAAGACTTTTTAAAAAATAGCTATCTTTTAAAAATTTATATAAATCTGCGCCTTCGTCACCTCACAGGATGACATTAAAAACCTTTGCTTGTGATAGTATAGCAGAAAAAATTCGTTTTGTAAACGAATTTTTCCCGAGCCGAGAAACAAAAAAGCGAGGTTGATTTTGTAAATCATTTTTTCCCGAGCCCGGAAATGCGAGAGCGAGGTTCGTTTTGTAAACGAATTTTTCCCGAGCCCAGAAATACGAGAGCGAGGTTGATTTTGTAAATCATTTTTTCCCGAGCCCGGAAATGCGAGAGCGAGGTTCGTTTTGTAAACGAATTTTTCCCGATCCTAGAAATAATAAAGCGAGGCTGATTTTGTAAATTGTTTTCTGAACTTTAAACAAGGGTGCACTATTGTTTAAAGTGGGCGTTTGTTGGGCATGCCAGCCTTTCTTGGGTACTTGTTAGGTGTTTCCTTTTTCTTTTCGACTACAGTGATGTAGCGCGGATCTCCATTTGGCAGGGCATAGCTGAGGTTTTCCTCTACTTTGCTAAAGAGGAGGTTGAGAGCGTTCTTGGCTTCTAGCAATTCCTCAGGAGCATTGCTGGCCTTGAGTGCTAATAGTTTGCCACCAACTTTAAGGTAAGGGATAGTCAATTCAGATAAGACCTGCATGCGGGCAACCGCACGAGCAGTTACAACATCAAACTGGGCACGGAAGTTCTTGTCTTGAGCAAAGTCTTCTGCCCGTCCATGGTAGAAGTGAACACTATCCAGCTCCAGCTCCTGAGCCAATAGTTGGAGGAAGTTGATGCGCTTATTGAGCGAATCAATGATGGTCACATCCAGCTGTGGATAGAGAATTTTCATAGGCAGACTAGGAAATCCTGCCCCAGCCCCGATATCAAGAAGTTTGATAGTTTCATTTGAAATCAAGCCTTGCAGGATGGGGGCAATCGAATCATAAAAATGTTTGAGATAAACTTCTTCTTTATCTGTAATAGCGGTCAGGTTAATCTTTTCATTCCACTCGACTAAGAGTTCAAAATACCGTTCAAATTGGTTCTTTTGCTGGTCAGAAAGTGGAATATTTTGCTCAGCTAGTAGGCTGTAAAATGTTTCTGGTTTCATAGTAGTTTCCTTCTCTAGTATCATCTTATTTTACCATATTCGTTAAAATTTTGATATACTGGTAGTAATCTAAAAGCAGAAAGGAATAAGATTATGACTTGGATTATTCTTGGAGTTTTGGCTCTGATTGTTATTTTTGTGATTGTTAGCTATAACGGTTTGGTTAAAAATCGTATGCAGACCAAGGAGGCTTGGAGCCAGATCGATGTTCAGTTGAAGCGTCGTAATGATCTCCTCCCAAACTTGATTGAAACAGTCAAAGGCTATGCGAAATATGAAGGTTCTACCTTGGAAAAAGTAACAGAACTTCGTAGACAAGTAGCCGCAGCAACTTCACCGGCAGAAGCTATGAAGGCCAGTGATGCCCTTACCCGCCAGATTTCTGGTATCTTTGCAGTAGCAGAGAATTACCCAGACTTGAAAGCTAGTGCTAACTTTATCAAATTGCAAGAAGAGTTGACCAATACAGAAAATAAAATTTCTTACTCACGCCAACTCTACAACAGTGTTGTCAGCAACTACAATGTAAAACTTGAAAGTTTCCCAAGCAACATCATCGCAGGACTATTTGGCTTTAAAGCTGCAGACTTCCTTCAAACACCTGAAGAGGAAAAGGCAGTTCCTAAAGTTGACTTTAGCGGTTTAGGTGACTAAGATGTTGTTTGATCAAATTGCGAGCAATAAACGAAAAACCTGGATTTTGTTGCTGGTTTTCTTCCTACTCTTGGCCTTGGTTGGTTATGCGGTTGGCTATCTCTTCATGCGCTCAGGTCTTGGTGGCATGATTATTGCCTTGATTATTGGTCTTATCTACGCTCTGACCATGATCTTTCAATCGACAGAGATTGTCATGTCTATGAATGGGGCGCGTGAGGTTGATGAGCAAACAGCACCAGACCTCTACCATGTTGTGGAAGATATGGCTATGGTCGCTCAGATCCCCATGCCACGTGTTTTCATCATTGAGGATTCTTCTTTAAATGCCTTTGCAACAGGTTCAAACCCGCAGAATGCAGCTGTCGCAGCCACTTCGGGCCTTCTGGCTATCATGAATCGCGAGGAACTGGAAGCTGTTATGGGGCATGAGGTCAGTCATATCCGAAACTACGATATCCGTATTTCGACCATTGCTGTTGCCCTTGCCAGTGCCATTACCCTTCTGTCTAGTATGGCAGGACGGATGATGTGGTGGGGTGGCGCAGGTCGCAGACGGAGTGATAATGATCGCGATGGAAATGGTTTGGAGATTATCATGCTTGTTATCTCTCTCTTAGCCATTGTTCTAGCACCTCTCGCAGCAACCTTGGTGCAACTAGCCATTTCCCGTCAGAGGGAATTTTTGGCGGATGCATCCAGTGTGGAGCTGACTCGCAATCCTCAAGGGATGATCAATGCCTTGCGTAAGTTGGAGAATAGCGAGCCGATGCATCACCATGTTGACGATGCCAGCAGCGCTCTTTATATCAATAATCCTAAGAAAGGTGGCGGGCTTCAAAAACTCTTTTATACCCACCCACCTATCTCAGAACGAATCGAACGCTTGAAACACATGTAAAAAAATCCAGAGGTCGTCTCTGGATTTTTGCTTTTAGTATCTCGCTTTTAACTTGTTATCTCTCCAAAAAATAGTATAATATATGTAATTCTATATAATTGAGGTGAATGATGTATAAGCGCTGGATGACGTTTTTCTTGATTTTGATTTTTATGCCAATTCATTTGAGTATAGCAGAGAAAATCATGCGAATAAATTCATTAACGCTATCAATCCTTTTTACACTTGTTGAACTTGCATTATTTTTATATGTAGGAAAAAAGTATGACTTGTTTCACATTCGGAAAATCTGCCTAAAAGATATTTTAAAATGTTTTCTTTCATACGCCTTGCTTTTCCTATTTTATATTTTGGTCAATTTTTTAGGCCCTACCCAATCAGACACAACTCAAGCTGTGCAAAGTTTATCACTTTCATGGTCTGTACTTTTTGTGGATCTCTGTGTTTTGGCACCTGTCACGGAAGAAATTTTTATGCGAGGTATGTTACAGGGGATAGTATTTAAGAATACATATTTTGGCTTGTTTTCCACATCGCTTCTTTTTGCTTATCTGCATGGTCCCTATACTATTCCTAGCTTTATCACCTATTTAGGTATGGGATTTGCATTTGGGATAAGGTATAAGACTTCTGATAACCTATGGAATTCCATTCTTTTGCATGTCCTCAATAATCTGGTTGCGTTTTGCTTTTTGTATATGAGATAATACTGCATTAGAATGTTGACGATGCTAGCAGCCCACTTTATATCAATGATCCCAAGAAAGGTGGCGGACTCCAAAAACTATTTTACACCCACCCACCTATCTCAGAACGAATTGAGCGTTTGAAACAGATGTAAACAAAATCCAGAGAAACTTCTCTGGATTTTTGCTGTGTTCAACATTTATAAATCTTGTAAATCAAAAACTTCCAAACCATTTTCTGTCAAACGATAGATACTCGTACAGACCTCTTTTAAGAAGCGTCTGTCATGCGAAACAGTGATCAGACCGCCGGGATAAGAGGCAAAGAGTTTTCTGATTTCGGGTTGAGAAGTGGGAGAAAAGTTTCGTGTCGGCTCATCGAGAATGAGAAAGTTTGGTTTGCGCAACACTAAATCCAACAGAAGCAGTTTGCCTTGTTGACCACCAGATAAAGAATGAATTTGGTGGTGCATCTCTGGATAACTGAAATTGAGACTGGCTAAGTGAGATTGGACTTTCTGTAATTCCTCTTTTTGCCCTGTTTGGCTGAGATAGGCTACTGGAGATAAATTCAATTGCAGTTTTTTGTGGTAATCTTGTGGCATAAAACCAAGCGAAATCTCTCTTTTGTTGCTTAGGAGTTGTTGTAACTTGCATAACAGAGTCGATTTTCCAACACCATTAGGCCCGATAATACCAATTTTATCTTGACCACGGACCGTTAGTTGTAATTTCTGAGCTAAAATGCGTTCGCCAATGGATAAATTTTCCTTTTCCAGTTGGATTAAGACTTTAGAAGCCGGTAATGGTTGGATATCTGAAAAGAAAAGTTGGATTTGTTCCTCGTCAAGTGGCTTTTGGGTCATGGACTGGGCTTCCTTTTCAAAGCGTTTTTCTTGAGAGAGTACATTTTTCATCTTTTTAGCCAATAGGCGCCCGGCAACATCATTTTTAGTATTTCGCAAAGCATTTTCTACATTCTGCTTAACTCGGCGATGTTTTTCCATGGTTTTATCATAGGCTCTCTGGTCGTTAGCAGCTTGCTGACTTTGTCTGGCAAAATTAGCCTTTCTCTGCTCACTATAGCCATCATAGTCTAAATGCTCGACTAGCGTTTCCGCTTCTTTTCGGTGCTTGACCAGTCTCAAGTGGACAATAGTATCAGCCGTTTGAGAAAGAAAGTCTTCATCATGGGAAATGAAAATAACAGTTTGCCTAATCTTTCGAATCTGCCTTTTTAGCCAATCAACCGTCTCAAGGTCTAGGTCATTTGAAGGTTCATCTAAAAATAGAATCTCAAAAGGTTTGGCTAACTCGTGAATGAGCTGAATTTTCAAAGCTTCGCCCCCTGATAGACTGCCAATTTCTTGGTCGCTAGCAAAACGGTCGCTATCAAAGTGCAATTCCTCCGCCAAACGATAAAGAATGCTGTAGTCTAAATCAGCAGAATCCAAAAAGAAGTAATCGTGTAGAGTCCTATTTTTTAGCTCCTCAGGTAACTTTTGAGGAATGTAGGCCAGTGATTGAAGATCAGACTGGATGTCGCCCTTGATACTAAAATCAGGTAATGCTTCCCCCATTAAAGCTCGCAGCAAAGTTGATTTGCCATTTCCTTCTTCACCAATAATTGCAACCTTTTCCCCGTCTTGGATAGTCATGCTTAAATCAGATACAAAATCTCGTAGATCTTTGTTTTGTGTGATGGTCAGATGGTTGATTTTTATCATATTGTTGCCCTTTCTAGAATGTCCATAGTGCATAACAAAAAGCTCTACTTTATCTAGTAGAGCCCAAAGTCACTGTCAAAACTCTATTATCCTCGTTGAAAAGGTCGTCAAACTAGCTTGGAGCTTCCTAACCCAAGAGGGGCAGATGATTAGCTTTCCAGTTTTTTGATTTTCAATGAGGACAAGATACTAGAAAATCTAGTACAAAAAGAGCATGCAAAAAGAGACAAAAACAAGATCTACTAAATAAAGTTCTTTATTTGATAGATTTAGTTGTTCATGTCTCCCTTACCTCCGAGTATTAGTACCTCTATCCTATACCTTTCAGGAAATTTTGTCAATAGAAAATCCAAAATTCTAAACTCTAAAATCCAAAAACAGGTCCATAGAGAGTCAGTACGTGTTTGACATGTTCGTAGTGGAACTTGTCATAGTTGCGCCAAGCAGCACGAGCTTGATCATTCAGTTTTAGGCTACCCAGTCCAATCAGAAGACTGGTACGTTGGTAAAATTTCTCGAGGTCGATTAAGATACTGTTGTCAATCTTTTCCGCTTTTTTAAGTTCCTTGAGAGTGGTGTTCAGTAGTTCTTGTAGACGGAAATCATCGGCTGTTCCTTGGTTGCAGCTTTGGTAGCTTTTATTTAACTCGGAAAGGAGTTGGTAAGCTTCAGTGATGAGTGCTTTGTCTTCCATATGAGCATCCTCCTTGCTCTGATGTATTCTTTCCTATAGTATAGCACTAATAGGAAAGTTTGTCATAGTAAATATGTTAAAAATGAGATTTTAATATCAAAGTTTGGAAAGCTGACTTATAACCTTTTCATGGTATAATCAAGTGAATACATCTTTATGGAGGAAATATGAAGTTAAATATTCAAGAAATTCGTAAGCAGCCTGAAGGCCTACACTTTGAACAAACTTTAGACCTTGTCGCAGACTTGCGTAAACGGAATCAAGAAATTTTAGATGTCAAAGATATCCTAGCAGTGGGAAAGGCCCAGTACGAAGACCGTCTGTATTTCTTAGACTATCAGTTGTCATATACTATTGTCCTTGCTTCCAGCCGCAGTATGGAGCCAGTTGAGTTGGCTGAGTCTTATCCAGTCACAGAAGTCTTCATGGAAGGAGCGACCAATCAACTAGACCAGGAAGTTCTAGACGATGACTTAGTCTTGCCTATCGAAAATGGGGAAATCGACCTTGCTGAGAGCGTAGCAGATAATATCCTGCTCAATATCCCAATCAAGGTCTTGACGGCAGAAGAAGAGGCGGGCCAAGGTTTTGTGTCAGGAAATGACTGGCAAATCATGACTGAAGATGAATACCAAGCCCAACAAGCAGTCAAGAAAGAAGAAAACAGTCCATTTGCTGGCTTGCAAGGACTGTTTGATGGAGACGAGTAGATGGTTTTATCTAAGAAACGTGCCCGTCATGTCATAGAGGAAATTATTGCCCTCTTTCCAGATGCTAAGCCTAGTCTTGATTTTACCAATCATTTTGAACTACTGGTTGCGGTGATGTTGTCAGCTCAGACCACAGATGCAGCGGTAAATAAGGCCACACCAGGGCTCTTTGCTGCCTTTCCGACACCACAAGCCATGTCTGTAGCGACTGAAAGTGAAATTGCTTCACACATTTCTCGCCTGGGACTGTATCGAAATAAGGCTAAATTTCTTAAAAAATGTGCTCAACAGTTACTAGATGATTTTGATGGTCAAGTCCCTCAGACACGTAAAGAATTAGAAAGTCTAGCAGGTGTTGGTCGTAAGACAGCCAATGTTGTCATGAGTGTGGGCTTTGGAATCCCAGCCTTCGCAGTCGATACTCATGTGGAGCGGATCTGCAAGCATCACAATATCGTTAAAAAATCGGCTACGCCACTTGAAGTAGAAAAACGTGTTATGGATGTTCTGCCACCAGAAGAGTGGTTAGCAGCTCACCAGGCCATGATTTACTTTGGACGAGCTATCTGCCATCCCAAAAATCCAGAATGTGACCACTATCCCCAATTATATGATTTTAGCAATGTTTAAGGGGACTCTGAAAAAGTTTTTGCTTGATTTTAAGGGTGCTTTGTGCTATAGTAAATGGTAACTAAATAGTCCTTTAAACCTGTCCCGTGAGGCAGGCAAGGAGCGCGATAAAGTAGAAGGGTGAAGCCTATACTGTATACAGTAGGGCTCGCTTAGCTATACATTTCAAGTCTCCTTGTAGAAGGAGACTTTTCTTTTTGGAGGTTTGTCATGAAGACAAAAGAAGTTGTAGACGAATTGACTGTCAAACGAGCGATTACGCGAATTACTTATGAGATTATTGAGCGCAATAAAGATTTGAATAAAATTATCCTAGCAGGGATAAAAACGCGAGGTGTTTTCATCGCTCATCGTATCAAAGAACGCTTGGAGCAGTTGGAAAACATCACTGTTCCTGTTGTGGAATTGGACACCAAACCTTTCCGTGATGATGTTAAAAGCGGAGAAGATACTTCTTTGATTTCTGTTGATGTGACAGACCGTGAAGTTATCTTGGTGGATGATGTACTCTATACAGGCCGCACCATCCGCGCCGCTATTGATAACATTGTCGGCCATGGTCGTCCTGCGCGCGTGAGTCTTGCGGTGCTAGTTGACCGTGGACATAGAGAATTGCCTATCCGTCCAGATTACGTTGGGAAAAATATCCCAACCAGTCGTTCTGAAGAAATCATCGTAGAGATGACAGAACTTGATGGCCAAGACAGAGTTCTGATTACTGAAGAAGCTTAGAAAGCTGAAGGAGTAGCCATGTCAGAAAATCAACAAGCATTGAACCATGTGGTTTCCATGGAAGACCTCACAGTTGATCAAGTGATGAAATTGATCAAACGAGGAATCGAGTTTAAAAACGGAGCCCAACTTCCCTACGAGAACAAACCTATCGTGTCGAATCTCTTCTTTGAAGATTCTACACGGACACATAAGTCCTTTGAAGTGGCAGAGATTAATCTGGGGCTGGAACGACTTGACTTTGATGTGAAGACTAGTTCGGTCAATAAGGGTGAGACATTGTATGATACCATCTTGACTCTATCTGCTCTAGGAGTGGATGTCTGTGTGATTCGCCACCCAGAGGTCGACTATTACAGAGAGTTGATTGCGAGTCCATCAATTACGACTTCCATCATCAATGGTGGAGATGGTTCGGGACAACATCCTAGTCAGAGCTTGCTTGATTTGATGACTATTTATGAAGAATTTGGTCACTTTGAGGGGCTCAAGGTCGCTATTGCAGGCGACTTGGACCACTCACGTGTTGCCAAATCCAATATGCAGATTTTGAAACGCTTGGGAGCTGAACTGTTCTTTGCAGGACCTGAGGAATGGAGAAGTCAAGAGTTTGCGGACTATGGACAGTTTGTAACTATTGATGAGATTGTTGATCAGGTGGATGTTTTGATGTTACTCCGAGTTCAACATGAACGCCATGAAAGTGGAGCCGTTTTTTCAAAAGAAGACTACCATGTTCAACACGGCTTGAACCAAGAACGCTATAATCGCTTAAAAGAAACAGCAATCATTATGCATCCTGCTCCAGTGAATCGAGATGTGGAAATTGCTGACCACTTGGTTGAAGCACCAAAATCACGCATTGTCCAACAAATGACCAACGGTGTCTTTGTTCGAATGGCAATTTTAGAATCCGTATTGGCGAGTAGAAACGCCAACTAAAACACAAGACGTTAAAAGACGCCAGTGAGCGTCCACGAGAGGTGAAAATATGACAAAAAGACTTCTAGTATTAGAAGATGGCACAGTTTTTGAAGGAAAGGCCTTCGGAGCAGACATTGATGTAACAGGTGAGATCGTCTTTAACACAGGGATGACCGGCTACCAAGAATCCATTACAGACCAGTCTTATAATGGACAAATCTTGACTTTCACTTATCCTTTGGTGGGAAATTATGGAATAAATCGTGATGATTATGAATCCATCATTCCAACTTGTAAGGGAGTTGTCGTTTTCGAAGAGGCACGTAGAGCTAGCAACTGGCGGAATCAAATGACCTTGGATGAATTTTTGAAAGCTAAGAAAATTCCAGGTATCTCAGGGATTGATACGCGTGCCCTTACTAAGATTATCCGTAAGCATGGTACTATGCGTGCAACTTTGACCCATGTTGGAGACAGTATGGACCATGTGACGGACCAGCTCCAAGCAACAGTCTTGCCTACAGATAATATCAAGCAGGTTTCTACTAAAACTTCCTATCCAGCTCCTGGAGTTGGTTTGAGTGTGGTCTTAGTAGACTTTGGTCTCAAGCACTCAATCTTACGTGAACTTTCTAAGCGTAACTGTAACGTTACGGTTGTTCCTTATTCAACAACAGCAGAAGAGATTCTCCACCTTAATCCTGACGGAGTTATGTTGTCAAATGGACCAGGTAACCCAGAAGACGTTCCAGAAGCACTGGAGATGATTCGTGGTGTGCAAGGAAAAATTCCAATCTTCGGAATTTGTATGGGACACCAACTCTTTGCTATGGCAAACGGTGCTAAGACATACAAGATGAAATTTGGTCACCGAGGATTTAATCACGCGGTACGTGAGATTGCAACAGGACGTGTAGACTTTACTAGCCAGAACCATGGTTATGCAGTTAGCCGTGAGGATTTACCAGAGCACTTGATTATCACCCACGAAGAAATCAATGACAAATCAGTTGAAGGAGTTCGCCACAGATACCAACCAGGTTTTTCTGTACAATTCCACCCAGACGCAGCTCCCGGTCCACACGACGCTAGCTACCTATTTGACGAGTTTATCGAGATGATGGAAGCTTTTAAACAAGTAAACTAAGAACGAGTAAAAGCTCGTCGGAGAATTTATGTAACTGAACACGGACGGAAAGCTCGGAATTTAGAGAAACCAACTTGGATTGTCAATCCTTCCTTGGTTTCCTAAAATTCAATCGCTTTCTATTCGTCCTTTGTATCTTATTTAATGGCAACCCGAGAGTTGCCGAATAGAAAGGCAGGTCGTTTCTTTTAGTCGCTATCAGGCGAACTAAAAACTCCCTGCACTAGATTTTTTATCGAATAATATCGTTTCTCTAAAAAATCGTCGGAGAATTTATTTAATGTCGCTCTGTGAGGCGACGAATAGAAAGGAGAAGGGTGGTCCGTATTTGCTGAACTGAATACGGGCTACGGACAAAGCTAAAAAGATAGTTATTCCTAGAACTGACAGTTCTTCGTCATAACTCCTATTTTAGCTTTGTCCGCTTGACGCCCTTAATATCTTATAAATGCCTAAACGTACTGATATTCAAAAAATTATGGTGATTGGTTCTGGTCCGATTATTATTGGTCAGGCTGCTGAGTTTGACTACGCTGGGACCCAGGCCTGCTTGTCTTTGAAAGAGGAAGGTTATGAGGTTGTCTTGGTGAACTCAAATCCTGCCACCATCATGACGGACAAGGAGATTGCAGACAAGGTCTACATCGAACCGATTACACTTGAGTTTGTGACACGTATTCTCCGTAAGGAACGTCCAGATGCTTTGCTTCCAACTCTTGGAGGTCAGACAGGGCTCAATATGGCCATGGAATTGTCTAAAAATGGTATCCTAGATGAGCTTGGTGTCGAACTTCTAGGTACTAAATTGTCTGCCATCGACCAAGCGGAGGACCGTGACCTCTTTAAACAATTGATGGAAGAGCTTGAGCAGCCAATCCCTGAATCTGAAATTGTCAACACAGTTGAAGAAGCAGTGGCCTTTGCAGCAACAATCGGATACCCAGTCATCGTTCGTCCAGCCTTTACCCTTGGTGGTACTGGTGGTGGTATGTGTGCCAAAGAGGAAGAATTGCGTGAAATCGCTGAAAATGGGTTGAAACTGTCACCTGTTACCCAATGTTTGATTGAACGTTCAATCGCAGGTTTCAAGGAAATTGAGTACGAAGTGATGCGCGATTCAGCTGACAATGCCCTCGTTGTTTGTAACATGGAAAACTTTGACCCAGTTGGGATTCATACAGGGGATTCTATCGTATTTGCTCCTGCGCAAACCATGTCAGACTATGAAAACCAAATGCTCCGTGACGCGAGCTTGAGCATTATTCGTGCCCTCAAGATTGAAGGTGGGTGTAACGTTCAGCTAGCCCTTGATCCACATAGCTTCAAGTACTATGTTATCGAAGTAAACCCTCGTGTATCGCGTTCGTCAGCGCTTGCTTCTAAGGCAACTGGTTATCCGATTGCCAAATTGGCTGCCAAGATTGCAGTTGGTTTAACCCTGGATGAGGTCATCAACCCAGTTACAGGTTCAACCTATGCCATGTTTGAACCAGCCCTTGACTACGTCGTTGCTAAGATTCCACGTTTCCCATTTGACAAGTTTGAAAAGGGTGAGCGTCGTCTTGGTACTCAGATGAAGGCAACTGGAGAAGTCATGGCTATCGGTCGTAACATCGAGGAGTCACTTCTTAAAGCTTGTCGTTCACTTGAAATTGGGGTTCACCACAATGAAATGCCTGAACTAGCATCTGTTTCGGATGATGCCTTGATTGAAAAGGTTGTGAAAGCCCAAGATGACCGTCTCTTCTATGTATCAGAGGCTATTCGCCGTGGTTACACTCCAGAAGAAATTGCTGAATTGACTAAGATTGATATCTTCTATCTGGATAAACTTTTGCACATCTTTGAAATTGAGCAAGAATTGGGTGCCCATCCACAAGATCTAGAAGTCTTGAAAACTGCTAAACTTAATGGTTTCTCAGACCGCAAGATTGCGGAGCTTTGGGAAACGACAGCTGACCAAGTTCGCCAACTTCGTTTGGAAAACAAGATTGTCCCAGTTTACAAGATGGTCGATACCTGTGCGGCAGAATTCGACTCTGAAACACCATATTTCTATTCAACCTATGGTTGGGAAAACGAGTCTATCAAGTCTGACAAGGAATCTGTACTTGTCCTAGGTTCAGGTCCAATCCGTATCGGGCAAGGAGTTGAGTTTGACTACGCAACTGTTCACTCTGTTAAGGCTATTCAGGCTGCTGGCTACGAAGCCATCATCATGAACTCAAACCCAGAGACCGTTTCAACAGACTTCTCGGTATCTGACAAGCTCTACTTTGAACCATTGACATTCGAAGATGTCATGAATGTCATTGACTTGGAGCAACCAAAAGGTGTTATTGTTCAGTTTGGTGGTCAAACAGCCATTAACCTTGCGGAACCTCTGGCAAAAGCAGGCGTGACCATCCTTGGTACCCAAGTAGCTGACTTGGACCGTGCCGAAGACCGCGACCTCTTCGAGCAAGCCCTTAAAGACTTGGATATTCCACAGCCACCAGGACAAACAGCAACCAATGAAGAAGAAGCAGTGCTAGCTGCTCGTAAGATTGGTTTCCCAGTTCTCGTTCGTCCATCTTATGTCTTGGGTGGACGTGCTATGGAAATCGTAGAAAACGAAGAAGACCTTCGTTCTTACATGCGTACCGCTGTTAAGGCTAGTCCAGACCATCCAGTCCTTGTCGATTCATACATCGTTGGGCAAGAGTGCGAAGTTGATGCCATTTCAGATGGAGAAAATGTTCTCATACCTGGTATCATGGAGCATATCGAACGTGCCGGTGTCCACTCAGGTGACTCAATGGCCGTTTATCCTCCACAAACCTTTTCGCAAAAGGTTCAGGAGACCATCGCAGACTATACCAAACGACTAGCCATCGGCCTTAACTGTCTTGGGATGATGAACATCCAGTTTGTCATCAAGGATGAGAAAGTCTATGTTATTGAGGTAAATCCACGTGCCAGCCGTACGGTTCCATTCCTTTCTAAGGTAACCAATATTCCTATGGCTCAGGTAGCGACCAAGCTCATTCTTGGTCAAAGTCTCAAAGAACTTGGTTACCAGGATGGACTTTACCCAGAAAGCACTCGCGTTCATATCAAGGCTCCAGTCTTCTCCTTTACGAAACTAGCTAAGGTAGACAGCTTGCTCGGGCCTGAAATGAAGTCAACAGGGGAAGTTATGGGTTCTGATACTACTTTGGAAAAAGCTCTCTACAAGGCCTTTGAAGCTTCCTACCTACACTTGCCAACCTTTGGAAATGTTGTATTTACCATCGCTGATGATGCCAAAGAAGAAGCCTTGGACTTGGCTCGTCGTTTCCAAAATATCGGCTACGGTATTCTCGCGACAGAAGGGACAGCAGCCTTCTTTGCTAGTCATGGACTTCAAGCCCAACCTGTTGGTAAGATTGGTGATGATGAACAGGATATCCCAAGCTTTGTTCGAAAAGGGAAAATCCAAGCGATTATCAATACTGTCGGAACCAAACGAACTGCTGACGAAGATGGTGAGCAAATCCGTCGTTCAGCCATTGAACACGGTGTGCCACTCTTTACAGCCCTAGATACAGCTAATGCCATGCTCAAGGTGCTAGAAAGCCGTAGTTTTGTCACAGAAGCGATCTAGTTGATAAAGAATTTTCACAGTTTAAAAGCCAGCGTTAGAAAACGCTGGCTTTTACAATACTGATATTGTTTATTTCAACCATCATTCTTTCCTTAAGAATCATTCCAAAATGTGATATAATAAGGGAGAATTGGAAATGGGAAACTATTTTCATGATATTTTCAAAAAATCCATTAAAAAAAGTAAAGACAGATTAGAAAGTGTAAAATTCCGATGTCTTCTTACAAAAAAGTCTCTCTTTCTGAGATCAATCAATCTATTGAAACTCCGAATAACAATCATTTTTGGCAAAATCTAAAAGCTTTTTTAGGACCTGGAGCTCTTGTAGCAGTTGGTTATATGGATCCTGGGAACTGGATTACAAGTGTAGTTGGTGGCGCTTCTTACAAATATAGTCTCTTATTTGTTATTTTGATTTCATCCATCATTGCCATGCAACTACAACAGATGGCTGGAAAGCTCGGTATCGTAACTAAGATGGATCTAGCACAGGCAACTGCACATCATGCTCCCAAATGGCTTCGCTATAGTCTTTGGGTGATTTTAGAGTTAGCTTTAATGGCGACAGACTTAGCCGAGGTTTTAGGCTCAGCGATTGCCTTAAATCTTTTATTTAAAATACCGATTATGGTCGCTATCCTCTTAACCGTTTTAGATGTATTTCTTTTGTTGTTGTTGATGAAATTTGGCTTCAAAAAAATTGAAGCCATTGTGACGACCCTTATTTTAACCATATTAGCCATCTTTACCTATCTGGTGGCCTTATCCAATCCAAGTATTCAGGGTATCTTTGGTGGTTATTTACCGACTCCTACATTATTTGAAACACCATTGCCTGGTCATGAAAGCCAATTGACCCTGGCTCTAGGAATTGTGGGAGCGACAGTCATGCCCCATAATCTCTATCTTCATTCCTCTCTATCCCAGACAAGGAAAATCAATCACAAAGATAAGAAGGATGTTCGAAAAGCCGTTCGTTTTATGACCTGGGATTCAAATCTTCAGTTGTCCCTAGCCTTTATTGTCAATTCCTTGCTTCTTATTTTAGGAGCATCTCTCTTTTTTGGTCATGCATCTGAAATTTCAGCATTCTCCCAAATGTACAATGCTTTACAGAATTCGACAATAGCAGGAGCAATAGCTAGCTCAACTCTGTCAACTTTATTTGCCCTAGCCCTTTTAGCAAGTGGTCAAAATTCGACCATTAAGGTACTTTAACAGGACAGATTGTCATGGAAGGTTTCTTGCATCTGAAATTGCCTCAGTGGATTATCCGTATCGGTACCCGTATTTTTGCCTTGCTCCCTGTGATTATAGTCGCCGTTTTGTTTGGACATCAAGAAAAAACCTTGGATCAGTTATTGGTCTATTCACAGGTCTTTTTGTCAATCGCTCTTCCGTTTTCAATCTTTCCCTTAATTTATCTGACCTCTAAGAAGTCATTGATGGGAGAATTTACCAATGCCAAGTGGAACACAATCCTAGGTTACGCAGTTTCAATCATCTTGACCATTCTCAATATCAAGCTTCTTTTCGATATTTTTTAATCTCGTTTGACATCAATTATAGTGTCAGCGTGAAGGTTGACAAATAGAAAGTAGTAGTGATTGGTTCATAAAAAGAAGTACAAAAAAAAGAACAGTGGCAACTGTTCTTTTTTATTATTATTTGAGACCGTATTTTACAAAGATATACTCTATAGTGTTTAAATCCTTATTAAATCAACGTTTCTAAAAGGGATATAGCTGTAAAATATTATATATATACCGTATTGTTAAACCAAGACGGTACCAAAAAGGTACCAAAAATTAAGGTTTCGGAGCTTATAAAATAAAGAAAGATGTCTCAGGTGTTTGAGATTTTTTTTTGGCAAGAAAAAACTCTTGAATATAATCCAAGAGTGAAATAAATAGGACCAGTGGTGGCACGGGTTCTTTACAGCCTAAAGCTGAAGGCAGTACCTCACCTGTACTTGAAACAAGTACCTTTGAGCAAACTGTTACCAGTCACCCGACAAACATCCTATCCTTAGTTATAGTTTAGGATAAATAAGAGAGAATGTCAATAATAATTTTTATTAACTTATATAATTTATCTTAAAAATCGCCGTAGCGCTTTAGTTGACTGACGTACTGAGCGATCAAGAAAGCGTAATGCAGAAAATGCAAGCATCCAACCAAACAGTGTTTTTCTCATAGCGTTACCTCCTCACTAAATAGTCTACCACAGCTTATTTTTTAGCTGCGATTCCCTCGACGGTCTTCTTTTTGAAAAAATCGATTTTTTCAACCGGAGTCATATTGCGATATGTTTTGATAAAATCACGATAAATCAGGTACTTTTTTTCAGGGTCAAGTAAGTCATTAAAGAGTTTAATAACTCCAGTTTTAAAGCTATCAATATCCTCAATAACAAGAAGAATATAAGGTGATTTTTGTATTAGATGGATGTTATAGTTATCCTTGAGGCGAATTTCTAAAACATTGATAGCCAGGGCATTTGACCAAAACGATTCTCCCTGTTCATCTGAAGTAAAATAAGGCTCAATAATGCTGAGTGGATAGGCTGATGGTATATAGTTCCCAGTGATTTCTTTAAAAACTGACTGTAGGAAACCCAGTAATATTTTTCCGGAAAATGTACCGAGTTGTTTAATTTTGTGTACTAAAGGTTTGTTAATATTGTTCATCTTTTTCTCCTTGTTCATTTATTCCATGGTTCTCTTGACAACAAGTAACCTAGTCTTTTTTTGCCTTTGGCAATCGGTCGTCAGCTTTTCAGCCTGACGACTCGACTGACTTTAGTCTAAAGTCGACTAGCTTGTTATCAAGAGACTTTCACGGCATAAAGTGCTTAAAATATATTTTTTTCAATCATATTTTTAACACTTCGAGCGACTGACATAATGGCTATTCTTGGTGGGCGTATTTGATTTATGACATGTAACATTCTACTGAATTCTTTAGGATGCATGTAATTTCTTGCTGTTTTTCGCCAAAGCGCAAGTTTTTTATTTACGGCATTTAATTGCTCACCTAATCGTTTTATACTTTCATTGAGTTTTTTATTTGCGTGTTCTAGTTTATCGACTTCTGATTTTAGCGTACGATTTTCAGATAATATATGATCACTCTTCATCAGTTCTTTAGCTAAGTTATTCTGTTTAGAAAGTGATTGCTGTAATTGCTGTTCAAGTTTGCTGTTTTCGTGCCTTAGCCTATTATTATCTAGGACATTTTTGGAGGCTGTATGAAAGAGTCTGTCATAGGTTGCTTTATCCATTTTTAGTTTACCGTCAAATGTACGTCTGACTAATTTGTCTTTTTCCATTTCTTCAATCTGTAGTGGTTGAATAGCCTCCAAAACAGCTATATCATCTAGTAAAGCATCTTTCTCTTTTTCTAGTTGTTTTAGTTTTTCGGTTTTATCAACTATCTTTTTATCAGTATCATCTAGTAAGCGTTGCTTTTCTTTAAATTCTGCTGTTTCGAGGTGTTTCTTCTTGCTATCAGACTCACCACGTTGCAAATTATAGCCATGTTCATTCAGGTATTTAGGAAATGCCTCTTGAATCTCTTTCAGTTGGTCACGACTGCCAAATAATGACTTAGAGCTTAACTTGCCATTTTGCATAGGTACAAGTCCTAAGTGCATATGTGGCGTACTCTCGTCAAGATGTACCATAGCATAAGCGATATTACTATTACCGTATCTTTCAGCAAAGAAATTTTTTGCTGTTTCAAAAAAATTCTTAATCTGATCCGAACTCATATTCTCAAAAAATGCCTTGTCTGATGTAATAATCCATTCGTTACACAAAACGGCATCTTTACGTAGAGCACGTTTGGATATTTTATTATCGTTGATGTATTGTTTAATCTGTCTATCGTATGGGATAGAGCGGTCACGGTCGGTTAATTCATAGTTTAGGTGAGTTTTTTCTGGGTCAATATCCTTGTTCGAGTGATTTTCAAAAATTCGTTCATTGTGACGATATGCACCACCAAGATTTCCAGATTTCATTTTTTGCATTCTAGCTACTGCATAACTCATAGTTTGTTCTCCTTTCTCGGCTCAAAGGGTCGCCGAGCTGGTGGCGGAAGATTGCCACCAGGACTAAGTGACCAATAGGGTAGATTTTTTCCTGAAGGATCGGCACGACTTCCATGTAAAGTGTAACGCACTACACTTTACTCCGTAAATGTGCGTTCTCCGAAGGGTCTTGCAGACGGCACATCGCTCCAAATACAGGAGCGACATCGAACCACCTCTCGAGCCACAAGAGGAGTTTCGACTATACTCGCCGAAGCGAGTAGGGCACCCTGTCGGTGCCTCAGGGTCGGACGCTTCGCATTGTCCGACAAATGCCGTCAGAAGACGGCAAAGGCTAAAGCTACAAGGAAAGCTATAGATACAGTAGTGAGTGCAAGCATTAAGTAAAATCGATGCTGTTCTAATCGTTCAGCATAATCTGCCCAAGCTTTTAAGTTTTGTTGATCACTCTTCCTATAGCCTTTCAATAGTTGCAAATCTTGTTCTAGTTGTTTGCCTTGTTCTTTAGCCTCCTCTAATTCTTTCTCAAGTTTAATCAAATCATTTTCAAAATGATAATCTTCAAGTATTCTAATGCCTATTAAATCAAGGTTTTCAACCTTTTGGTTGTCTAGGTATAAATGACCTTTCAACCTCTCTTTATATTTTGGAGATCGTATCCGTTTATAGATGGATTGACTACTAACTCCCAGGCTATCAGCGTAGTCTTTTATTCTCATTTTAGGCCTCGTAACTCCTTGTTAATACTAGATTTTCAACCAAATGGTTGAAAGCTATTTTTTGTTTCTCTTCCCCCATAATAAGCAAGCTGTTTTTCTAATATTGGTCGTTCATGTTTTAATAAATCTTTCATCAATTTCAGATAGTCAATATCAGATGTTTTATAGGTCTGTAAAAGTTTCTTGTATTTTGTACGTGTGTTTTTACTGACTTTGTTCCAGATTCCTTTATCACGAGTAAGGGCAAGTAAGTAAAGTTGAGCCTCTATGCCTAAACCTTCAAAGTTAAACGGTTTAAAGATAACAGAGTCAATGACTTCAAATATTTCTTCAACCGAGCGACTGCGGAGCTGAAATTCTAAGCGCCACCAATGCTGGAACTGCTGGGCAAATTTCTTGTCTTCATCAGAGCCATTTTCTAATTGTTCAACTTTTTTGTTATAGAGTCTGATTTGCTTTTCTGACCTGGAGGCGCCTAGATATTTAGTTTCTAGTTTTCCATTCTGGTCTCTCCATTCTTTGGTAGCAGTAGGGCGGCCTTTCTTTTCAAGAATAAACTCACTACAATCAACTTCAAATATATCAAAAGCTAAATCGACTCGAGAGATTGCAATATCTTCAAGATATGGTATAATTGTATCTAAGATATTAATATCAATCTGTCGGAGTTTATTGGGGTTAAACTCTATCCTGAAAGGGCGAGCATTAAAGGCTTGTCCTTTTAATTTGTCGTAGTCTAGGAGGAGTCTAACGTGACTTCCGTCCCGAGTGATTGCTCTAAACATATCAGTCATTGCAGTCTGGACGATAATGGCTGTATGACTTTCTATCAAACTTTTGAGTTCAAGGAGTTTGATAGGTTTGATATAAGCTGTAATAGTGATGTTGTCCAAGCTAACTTTTAATTCCAAATCAACCTCCTTTCTTGTAGAGGTCGCCTATCGGCGCCTCTTTTTTGTCTGCGCAAAGACCTCCGTAAAATGACATTCTTGGGGGAGCAACCCCAAGCCGACTTCGTCGGACCATTTTCATTTTGCTACGGTCAAACTTGCCAAAAAATGGGTGCAGTAAAATCCCACGAAATGGGAACATAGCGGGCTGTTAGAGGGGCCCGCGTTATAAATTTTGAGAAAGCTCAAAAATTTAGTCTCAAAATACCATTTACAAAATATTTTCATGGTCATTTTCAAAACTGTTTTAGGACTAGAAATTTTGTAGATCTGAAACAGATTTTTGAAAAAGGTCAACTCTTTCAATCAAAAATATTTCAAAGATTTTTTCGATGATATCTTCAGGGGGAATCTGCTTGTTTTTCTTGTACTTAAAGAATCGATCTTTAGCTTTTTTCATTTCTCCTAAATCGTCAGACACATCAGCAAATAGCAACTTGTGCAATTCAAACCAAGGCAATTCAGATTGTTTACGGACAATCTCAAAATTTCTCCAAAAACGTCTACCTTCATCTAGCTTTTCAAATTTCTTAAATAAATTCTCTCGTTCTGCTTTACGGTATTCTTTTGGCAAGAGTGTCCCAACATATTCTGGAGTCATGTTCGAATAGATGGCTTCTTTTGTTACAACAATGGGGAGTTTTAAGGAACTATCAACGTCTTTCAAAATCTTTCTAACAAATTGACTAAGTGTAATTTGTGTATTTAATTTATACTTCAACATCTTAGTACTTAACAGTTCAAATATATCAGTTGACCTAAAAAGCCATTCCATCAACGTTTTAGTATCTATATCTTTACTTGAGAATACTTGATATTCAAGCTGATAGCTATCCAATCGTGACTGGATAGCTTGATTAAGTGCAACGTCTTTTCCAAAGTAAATCTTTATCATATTTACACCTCGTTAATGTAAGTCATGTATGGTAAGTTATGGTTATAATAGCTTGTATTCCATTGCCGTTCACGTTCAATTAAGTTGACAGATTCCAAGCGTTGTAAAACAGCGACCATAGTCGTTCTGGCGCAGGAAAATTTTTTTGCTAGATCCTCAATTCTATATGCTAGGTAAATATTTCCTTCATCATCTACCCAACCTTTCTCTATTGCTTCTTCTTGTTTGTTTCTTAGCACAGAATAGACAATAATATCAAGGGGTACCAAATCCTTATAGAAATCGTCTTGAAATAATACTTTAGGTATTAAGTAATAATCATCACCATAATCCATATTTCTCACCTTTCATATTGTTGTAACCATTGAGCGACTTTGTGTTTATCGTACAGGGTCACTCCATCAATGACCATGTGAGGCATGCCTTCACGTTGCCATTTGACAATGGTAGTAGTGGATACATCAAGCCAACGGCACAAGCCTGACATTCGTAGCATGGGCTTATAAAGCTCCTGGTCTTCAAAAGCTTTTTCAATAGCTTTCTGAAGCATGGTATCGTAACGAGCAAGCAACTTCTTTTCTGTTGCTTTTGGGAGGTGGATAGTAAAATTTTCTGTCATATTCTGACCCCTTTCTTAATTTTATAAACCCCGAAAGTTATTTTATAACTATTATTTTAAGTTAAAAAATAACTTAAGTCAAGAAAAAAGTTATTTTTTAATTATTTGTGTTATAATTTTAAATATAAAATGTCAGAAAGGTATAAAATGAGCAATAGACTAAAAGTTTTAAGAAAAGAAAAAGGATTGACTCAGGCTGACTTAGCAAAAGTTTTGAATACTAACCAGTCTCAATACGGAAAATATGAAAATGGAAAAACAAATCTTAGTATAGAAAATGCTAAAATTCTAGCGGAATATTTTGGCGTGTCTATCCCTTACTTGCTGGGGCTTGATGACAACCCTGTATTAGTCAATCCAGGATCAGCCAAAGAAATTTTTAAAGGCTTCGCCAAAGTGCTTCAGGGAAAAAGTACGATTGAAAATAAAATCACTCAATGGACTCCATTTGGTGATGAACTTGCAATTATACTTAAAGAACTCAATCAGTCAGAGGCCTTGTCTGATTACATTGATTTTCTAGCAAGTAAAAAAGGCTTCAACCCTGTTTTGGTTAAAGCTATTAAGGAATTTATAGCTGATGAGAAACAAGGCCTTATCCCTTTCCTGATTAACAAATCAGGAGCAGAAGACTCCCCTTATCATTATGTCTGGGAGGCATGGGTAGAGAGTCCTGAATACAAGAGACGGCAAGAAGAGAAAAAGCGTAAGAAATAACTGACAATCATGATTTCTTTATTTTATAAGCCCCGAAACCTTAAAAAATAAAGGAGAAATTAGAATGTCTATTATTAAATATAAGGCTAAAAAGTCTAAATCAGGGTATCTTTATAAGGTCAGAATCTACAGGGTGATTGATGGCAAACGTCAGGACTTCTTTAAAAGCGGTTTTAAGAGCCTTAGAGAGGCTAGACAGTATGAAGCTATGATTTACCACAAAAAAGCGTCAGGCGACCTCTCAGGGATTCTGAGAGCCTCTGAGAGACGTTTTGATGAAGTTTTTGAAGAATGGTTCAAAACTTATCAAAACACAGTAGAGAGGACGACAAGCGTCCGTACAGATGATTTGTTTAGAATCCATATCTTGCCAGTTCTTGGAAAGATGAAAATTTCCAAAATTACTCCTTGGCAATGCCAAGACTTTATTACCGAAAAAGGTCAGACTTTTAGAAATATCAAACAGGTAAAATCTTATACTAGCCAAGTGTTTGATTTTGCTTTGAAAATGAAATTGATTACAGACAACCCAATGAAGCAAACGATACTCCCCAAAAGAGAGCGGAAGAAGTCAGAGAACTTCTTTAGCGTTGAGGAGTTGCATGAGTTTTTAGCTATTATTAAGGCAGAAGAGCCATATAAAAACTATGCCTTATTTCGTTTGTTGGCCTATAGTGGCTTAAGGAAAGGGGAGCTGTATTCTTTGAGGTGGTCTGACATCGATTTTGACAATCAATTACTTTCTATCAGCAAAAATCTAGGTAGAATCAAGGGGAAAGCCGTTGAGAAAAGCACCAAAAACAAGTTTTCAATACGGCAAATCCCTTTAGATACTGAGACAGTCTCGATTTTGAAAGAGTGGAAACAAAAGAGCAGAAGAGAAAAGGGGCAACTGTCAGTTACCCCATTGATTGATAGTGATTACATGTTTACGTTTGTTGACCGAGATGGAAAGATAGAGCCTTTATACCAGGACTATATCAATAGTGTACTGAAGCGCATTATCAGGAAACATGGCTTGAAGAAGATAACTCCTCATGGTTTCAGACATACTCATGCTACCTTGATGATTGAAACGGGTGTAGATCCTGTTAATGCAGCCAAAAGGTTAGGTCATGCAAGTAGTCAGATGACCCTGGATACTTATAGCCATTCTACAGTAGCAGGAGAGAAGAAAGCTATCACAAAATTTGTAGATTACCTGGATAGTGCAAAAGGTTAGTTATCCAAGACGGTACCAAAAACGGTACTAAAAATAAAAAAAGCCAATTCCAATTTCTTGGAAAAGGCTTTGTATCAACGTTTTTAAGCAATAAATGCGGTTGATTATTTGAGACCGTATTTTTTGTTGAAACGATCCACGCGTCCATCTGCTTGAGTGAACTTTTGTCGTCCAGTGTAGAATGGGTGTGAGTCTGATGAAATTTCCACACGGATCAATGGGTAAGTTTCGCCTTCGAACTCAACAGTTTCGTTAGAGCGTTTTGTTGAACCGCTAAGGAATTTGTAACCAGTAGTTGTGTCCATGAAGACAACTGGGCGATATTCTGGATGGATATCTTTTTTCATTTTGCAATATTTCCTTTCTGCCATGGTCTCTTTGCGAGCCATAGATTGTTACCATACTAGTCTATCAGATTCTGATAAGTTTGGCAAGTCTTTTCCCTGATTTTATTAAAAATCTTGATAAAAAATCACTCCAGTGTTTACTGGAGTGAGGGTAGAAGAATGATTAGCTCTCTTGGATTGGAGCTTTTTCTTCTTGTTGATTTTTTACTTCTGTTTCTTTTACTGGTTCTGTGTTTTCTGCTACAGTTTCAACTTCTTTTTTAGTTTCAGTAGTTTCTTCTTTTACTGGTTCTGCATTTTCTTCTGCTGATTCAGCTTCTACATTGGCTGGTTCCTTAGCTTCTTCTTTTTGCTCGATTTCCTCTTTAACAGTCTCTGTTTTTTCAGCTGTAGTCTCTTCTTTTTTATGTTCTTGAGATTCTTTTTTAATTTCTTCTACTGCAGTTTTAACGGTAGAGCTTGTTACACGTCCGACAGTTTGAGCAAAATCTTTACCAGACTCAGCTAATTCAGTAAATGATTCTTTTGTAATTTTACCACCTGACATCGCCAAGAGACCAGTTACAACTAGTGCAATGCTAGCAAGAAGAGCCAAAATCAAACCAAAGCCGATTGAAACGCCATATCCACCAAAGTTAGACACGTACTTGTTTACACTAAAAAGATTAATTAGTGTGACGAGAGATGCAATTGCACCCGCAACAATGACACCAATTGAGAAACCTTTAGGCATTGCTTTATTCATATTATTCAAGCACGCAAGAACAATAGACACAATAGCAGCGATAATGATAAACCACCCATCTCCTTGGTAACCATTCACACTATAGGACCCAAAAGCACCTGCATTTAAACTAGCCCATGGCAATAGTGAACCAAGAATGGCTACTCCAGCAGAAATGAGGATAAACAAACGATTTTTTTCCATTATTAAGTCTCCTTTTATTCAGTTTGATTTATTATACCATAAACTGAGGTACAAAGAAACCGTATATTTTAAGAATCTAGCATATAAAAGGCCAAGAAAATTCTTTCTTAGCCTTGGTGAATCTGTAGAGCCTCTTTCAGTTCTTTATATATTTGTTCGTTTTCTTCTAGACTATAGGAATTGGCACCACTGGCTAATGGATGCCCTCCCCCGTCGTGTTCTTTGGCTATCTCATTGATAGGAGTGATTTTACTACGCATTCGCACACGGAAGTGGCCATCAGCTTGTTCAACAAAGATAGCCCAAGCCTTAACAGTATCAACTCGACCAGGTGCCCCAACAATCGCTGCTGTTTCAGCATCCGTAACCTTATACTTTTCCAAGATGTCTTGAGTAAGCAGAACGCGTGCAGCTCCATTCTCATCAACTTCCAAATGATCATAGACAAAGCCTTGCAGTTTTGCAATCTTGAAGCTCATGGTATCCATTTGACGAGACAATCCAGCAAAGTCAAAATCAACTTCTCGGAGCTGGCTAGCTATTCTAAAGGTACGGGCACTAGTTGAAGGGTAGAGAAAACGCCCTGTGTCTCCAACAATTCCTGCATAGAGAAGTTGTGCGGCTTCACTAGACAAAGTTAGCTGATTTTCTTGAGCAAATAATGCAATCATCTCACTGGCGCTGCTTGAACTTGTATCCACCCAAGATAGGTCACCATAGATATCATCATTTGGATGGTGATCGATTTTGATGGTGAAAGCAGCTTGTTCGTAGCGTTTATCATCGATACGAGGACGATTCGCTGTATCACAAATAATAGCAAGAGCTCCTTGGTAGTCACTGTCTTGGACAGTATCCATTTCCGCCATCCAGGTTAGAGTTGGTTCGTTATAACCGACTGCTTTGATGGTCTTTTCTGGAAAATGGTGTGTGAGAAGAGCTTTCAAGCCCACTTGACTCCCTAAGGCATCTGGATCTGGTTTCATATGACGGTGAATGATAATCGTGTCGTATTCTTTGATTTTCTCTAATATTTGCTGGCAAATTTCCATAAATAACCTCAATTCTTTCTCATTTCATTGTAGCACAAGAATTTTTATTTTTAAAATGAAAAAGATATGATATAATGGAGAAAGATAAATTGAGGAGGACGATATGGCATTAGCAAAAATTGTATTTGCCAGTATGACCGGTAATACCGAAGAAATTGCAGATATTGTAGCAGATAAATTGCGTGACTTGGGCTTGGATGTCGATGTGGATGAATGTACGACTGTTGACGCTTCAGACTTCTTGGAGGCGGACATCGCAATCGTTGCGACTTATACTTACGGTGATGGAGAATTGCCAGATGAGATGATGGACTTCTACGAAGACCTAGCAGATCTCAACTTGAATGGCAAAATCTACGGAGTGGTCGGTTCAGGAGATACCTTCTACGACGAATTCTGTAAGGCTGTTGATGACTTTGATCGCGTTTTTGTAGCGACAGGAGCAGAAAAAGGTTCGGAGTGTGTTAAAGTAGACCTTTCTGCCGAAGAAGAAGACATCGAACGTTTGGAACAATTCGCAGAAGAATTGGCTGCAAAAGTAGGATAAGAATCAAACTGCGCTGACTGGAAGGAGTCAGTGCGTTTTTTTATTAGTTTTTTTGGGATTTTACTAGCCTATTTAGAGGCTTTTTGATACAATAATTCAAATAAAGGAGGAGATGCCATGGATTTAGATATTATTCGGCAAGAAATTGATCAAATCGACGACCAAATCGTCAAGCTCCTAGAAGAACGGATGCATTTGGTTGAGGGAGTAGTTGCCTATAAGAAAGCATCTGGTAAGCCAATCTTAGATACCAAGCGAGAAGCAATCATTTTTGAAAAAGTCAGAAATCGAGTAGAAGATAAGCGCTATCAGGAGACCATTGTTGCGACTTTTTCAGACATTCTCAAACGTTCGCGTGATTATCAGGATCAAAATATCAAATGAAAAAAGAACAATTCTATCCGCTCGGAATTTTTCTGGCTGCAATGGTGGGAGGCCTTATCCGCTATCTCATTTCCATTTGGTTACCAGCTAGCCCAGACTTTCCTTTGGGAACCCTTCTCGTCAATTATCTGGGAATATTCTGCCTGGTCTATCTGGTGAAAGGCTATCTGGTCTATAAGGGAACTAGTAAAGGCTTGGTTTTGGCGCTGGGGACGGGTTTTTGCGGAGGTTTAACAACCTTTTCTAGTCTACTCTTGGATGCTGTGAAATTGCTCGATACTGGGCGTTATCTTAGCTTAGGCATCTACTTATTTTTGAGCATTGGTGGAGGTCTACTCTTGGCTTATGTTCTAGGGAGGAAGAAATGGTAATCGTCTATCTTGCAATCGCCTGCGGGCTTGGAGCCCTGGTGCGTTATTTCTTTTCCCGCTATAATCAAGCTTCTAAATTGCCATTGGGCACTCTCATTGCCAATCTTCTAGGATGTTTTTTGATCGGCCTACTCTACAATCATGTGGAGTCCAAGGAAGTCTATGCTATCCTAGCGACAGGTTTTTGTGGAGGGTTGACGACCTTTTCAACCTTGAATGATGAGCTACAAAGACTGTTAAGTGACAATAAGGTATTTTATAGCTATTTTCTCTTAACTTACATAGGCGGTTTTCTAGCGATTTTTTTAGGAATTCTGCTATAAATTTCTTTACTTTTAGGTGGAAATTTGGTAAACTGTATCTTGTGTGTAATGGACGCACAAAAATACAGTTTATCCGCTGAGGAAGGTTCCTCAAGATTGACAAAGATAGGAGAATAAAATGAATCCATTAATCCAAAGCTTGACTGAAGGTCAACTTCGTACAGATATCCCATCATTCCGTCCTGGTGACACTGTTCGTGTACACGCGAAAGTTGTCGAAGGTAACCGTGAACGTATCCAGATTTTTGAAGGTGTTGTTATCGCACGTAAAGGTGCTGGCATCTCAGAAAACTACACAGTTCGTAAAATCTCTAACGGTGTAGGTGTTGAGCGTATCTTCCCAATCCACACTCCACGTGTTGAAAAGATTGAAGTTGTTCGTTACGGTAAAGTACGTCGTGCGAAATTGTACTACTTGCGTGCTCTTCAAGGTAAAGCAGCTCGTATCAAAGAAATCCGTCGTTAATTCGACTAAAAAACTCTGCTCATCCAGCAGAGTTTTTCTCTAGCTCCCTTAGTTCAATGGATATAACAACTCCCTCCTAAGGAGTAGTTGCAGGTTCGATTCCTGCAGGGGGCAGTAAACGAGTAATTTTAAACAGAAATTACTCAAGTTAAAATAGAACTCCAAAAGCGTGAGATCACGCTTTTTTGTTTGTGATGAATGATTTAAGTGGGAGAATTTGCATATAATTATAAAAAGACAGGATATTTTAGTTAATTGCATATAATGATTTGATTTTTTAGGTAGTAAGGAGTAAAATTTAATTAATATTATAATGAGTTAGGAGCTTGACTATGAACGGTTTAGTTTTAGGATTGGATATTGGTATTGCATCCGTAGGAGTGGGAATTCTAGAAAAAAATTCTGGAAAGATTATTCATGCGAATTCACGACTTTTTCCAGCTGCAACAGCTGATAATAATGTTGAAAGAAGAAAAAATAGACAGGCTAGACGATTAAATCGTCGGAAAAAACATCGTGGTGTTCGCTTTCAAGATTTATTTGAAGACTATGGTTTGTTAACTGATTTTTCTAAGGTATCCATTAATCTTAATCCATATCGACTTCGTGTAGATGGCTTGAATCAGCAACTAACGAATGAAGAGCTGTTCATAGCTTTAAAGAACATTGTTAAGAGACGTGGTATTAGCTATTTAGATGATGCTTCTGAGGATGGTGGTGCAGTATCTTCAGATTATGGCAAGGCTGTTGAGGGAAATAGAAAATTACTTGCTGAACAAACACCAGGTCAAATCCAACTAGAGCGTTTTGAAAAATATGGTCAATTAAGGGGAGATTTTACTGTTGAAGAAAATGGTGAGAAATGCCGATTAATCAATGTTTTTTCAACATCTGCATATAAAAAGGAAGCTGAAAGAATTTTAAGAAAACAGCAAGAATTTAATAATCAGATTACGGATGAGTTTATAGCCGATTATTTAACAATTCTTACCGGTAAAAGAAAATACTATCATGGACCAGGTAATGAAAAATCTCGGACGGATTATGGACGGTATACTTCTCATAGAGATTCTAAAGGGGAGTACGTAACATTAGATAATATTTTTGGTATTTTAATCGGTAAATGTACATTTTATCCTGAGGAATACAGAGCTTCTAAAGCTTCCTATACTGCTCAAGAGTTTAACTTACTAAATGATTTAAATAATTTAACAGTTCCTACAGAAACAAAGAAACTTAGTGAGGAACAAAAGAAAACAATCATTGAATATGCGAAATCGGCTAAAACATTAGGAGCCTCAACCTTATTGAAGTACATTGCCAAAATGATTGATGCTTCAGTAGATCAGATACGTGGTTATCGAGTTGATGTAAACAATAAACCTGAAATGCATAGTTTTGAAGTCTATCGAAAGATGCAATCTTTAGAAACGATAAAGGTTGAAGAATTGCCTAGAAATGTTCTAGATGAGCTTGCCCATATTTTAACTCTAAATACTGAACGAGAAGGTATAGAAGAAGCAATTAACTCGAAGTTAATGGGTGTATTTAGTCGAGATCAAGTACTTGAATTAGTTCAATTTAGAAAAAATAATAGTAGTCTATTTAGTAAGGGATGGCATAATTTTTCTCTTAAACTCATGATGGAGTTGATACCAGAACTTTATGAAACTTCAGAAGAGCAAATGACAATTCTCACACGATTGGGAAAACAAAGATCTAAAGAGACATCAAAACGAACTAAGTATATTGATGAAAAAGAATTAACAGAAGAAATCTATAACCCTGTAGTAGCAAAATCTGTCAGACAAGCTATAAAAATAATCAACGAAGCAACTAAAAAACATGGTATCTTTGATAATATCGTTATCGAAATGGCGCGTGAAAATAACGAAGAAGACGCTAAGAAAGATTATATAAAACGTCAAAAGGCAAACCAAGATGAGAAAAATGCAGCTATGGAAAAGGCTGCATTCCAATACAATGGGAAAAAAGAGTTACCAGATAGTATTTTTCATGGGCATAAGGAATTGGCTACTAAGATTCGTTTATGGCACCAGCAGGGAGAGAAGTGTCTCTATACTGGGAAGAATATTCCAATTTCAGATTTAATTCACAATCAGTACAAGTACGAAATTGACCATATTTTACCTCTATCTTTATCGTTTGACGATAGTCTATCTAATAAAGTATTGGTTCTTGCCACAGCAAACCAAGAAAAAGGCCAACGTACTCCGTTTCAGGCTTTAGATAGTATGGATGATGCCTGGTCCTACCGTGAGTTTAAATCTTATGTAAAAGATTCGAAATTACTAAGTAATAAAAAGAAAGATTATCTTTTAACAGAAGAAGACATTAGTAAAATTGAAGTAAAACAGAAATTTATCGAACGAAATTTGGTTGATACTCGATATTCCTCTCGCGTTGTTTTAAATGCTCTACAAGATTTTTATAAAGCTCATAAATTCGATACAACTATTTCGGTGGTACGTGGACAATTTACTTCTCAGCTAAGAAGAAAGTGGGGGCTTGAAAAGTCTCGTGAGACTTACCATCATCATGCTGTTGATGCCTTAATTATTGCCGCTTCGAGTCAATTAAGATTATGGAAAAAACAGAATAATCCTCTGATTACTTATAAAGAAGGACAATTCGTTGATTCAGAGACTGGAGAAATTATTTCATTAACTGATGATGAATATAAAGAGTTAGTGTTTAAAGCGCCTTATGACCATTTTGTTGACACATTGCGTAGCAAGACATTTGAGGATAGTATACTATTTTCTTATCAAGTAGATTCAAAATTTAATCGAAAAATTTCAGATGCTACAATTTATGCAACAAGAAAAGCGAAATTGGATAAAGAGAAAAAAGAATACACTTATACTTTGGGAAAAATTAAAGATATCTATTCTTTAGGGACTAAAACCCCTTCTAAAACTGGGTTCTATAAGTTTTTAGATTTATACAATAAGGATAAATCCCAATTCTTAATGTTTCAGAAAGATAGAAAAACTTGGGATGAAGTAATCGAGAAGATAATGGAACAATATCGACCATTTAAAGAATACGACAAAACTGGAAAATTAGTCGATTTTAATCCATTTGAGAAATATAGACAAGAAAATGGGCCAATCTGTAAGTACAGTAAAAAAGGCAATGGTCCAGAAATTAAAAGTCTGAAATATTACGATATTTTATTAGGTAAACACAAAAATATAACTCCTGAAGGGAGTCGAAATACTGTAGCTTTGTTATCTTTAAATCCTTGGAGAACAGATGTGTATTACAATATGGAAACTAAAAAATATGAATTTTTAGGATTAAAGTATGCAGATTTGCCTTTTGAAAAAGGTGGTGCTTATGGTATTTCTACAGAGACGTATAGTAAATTAAGAGAGAAAGAGGGAATTGGCAAAAATTCTGAATTTAAGTTTACTCTATATAAAAATGATTTAATTTTAATTAAAGATACTGAAACGAATTGTCAACAAATTTTTAGATTTTGGTCTCGTACTGGGAAAGATAATCCAAAAAGTTTTGAAAAACATAAAATAGAATTGAAACCTTATGAAAAAGCAAGATTTGAGAAAGGTGAAGAACTGGAGGTATTAGGAAAGGTACCACCTTCCTCTAATCAATTCCAAAAAAATATGCAAATAGAAAATCTTTCTATTTACAAAGTTAAAACAGATGTTTTGGGTAAAAAACATATCATTAAAAAAGAGGGTGACGAACCAAAACTCAAATTTTAAAAAATATTTAAAAAAGAGTTGCAAACGCTTGTACAATGTATTATAATAGTAACCGTAAGGGACGCCTTACACAGTTACTTAAATCTTGCAGAAGCTACAAAGATAAGGCTTCATGCCGAATTCAACACCCTGTCATTTATGGCTGGGTGTTTTCGTTTTGTGAAAGAGGAAAATACGATGACTTGGAGAATTGTGCATGTCTGTCAGAGTGAAAAAATGCAATTGAAGTTAGATAATCTTCTGATTAAGAAAATGGGTCAAGACTATGTTATCCCACTGAGTGATATTTCGATAATTGTAGCAGAAGGAGGGGAGACTGTTGTAACTTTAAGGTTATTAAGTGCTTTAAGTAAGTATAATATTGCTTTAATTGTCTGTGATAATGAGCACTTGCCTACAGGAATTTATCATTCTCAAAATGGCCATTTTAGAGCCTATAAAAAATTACAGGAGCAATTATTGTGGACGCAGGAACAGAAAGATAAATTATGGCAGATAGTTACTTATTTCAAAATAAACAATCAGCAAGATGTTCTTGCAATGTTTGAGAAGAATATTGATTGCATTCAATTATTAGCAGACTATAAAGATCATATTGAATATGGAGATAAAACCAACCGCGAAGGTCATGCTGCAAAAGTCTATTTTAACGAACTCTTTGGAAAAAAATTCGTACGTCTTACACAACAGGAAACGGATGTCATCAATGCTGGTCTAAATTATGGTTATGCAATCATGAGAGCGCAAATGGCACGTATTATTTCTGGGTATGGTTTGAATCCCTTAATAGGAATTTTTCATAAGAATGAATATAACCAATTTAACCTGGTTGATGATCTAATGGAACCTTTTCGGCAGATTATCGATGTCTGGGTTTATCAAAATTTACGAGATGAAGAGTATTTGAAATATGAATTTCGTCTTGCGTTGACGGATACACTGAACGCAAAGATTCGTTATGGGAAAGAAACGTGTTCTGTAACGGTAGCAATGGATAAATATGTCAAGGGTTTTCTAAAATGTATCTCTGATAAGGATTCCAGTAAATTTTACTGTCCAATGGTGTCGAGTGTAGAATGGAGCTAAAGAAATGAGGTATGAAGCATTGAGATTATTGTGTTTTTTTGATCTACCAATGGAAACAAATCAAGAAAAAAGAGTCTATCGTAATTTTCGAAAAGACTTAATAGCAAATGGTTTTGAGATGTTACAGTTTTCTGTCTATTATCGAACCTGTCCTAATCGAAGTTTTGCGAGCAAATTCTATAAAAAATTAAGTCAAAGTAATTTACCAAGTGGGAATGTCCGTTTGCTAGCAGTGACTGAAAAACAATTTTCTGAAATGGTTTTGATTATAGGTGGAAAAACAAAGCAAGAAGAAGTAGTCAGTGATAATAAGTTGGTAGTTATATGAAAATGAACATTAGTCATCCGTATAAGGATAATATTTCATTAAGTTTTGGTCAATTTACTCAAATTGTAGGTCAAGATCAGCAATTAAAATACTATATTTGGCAGATACTATTGTGGTATTTTGGAGGAAAAAAATATAGTGAGGAAGATTTAGTTCTATTTGAACAAAATGAGCCTAAAATACTAATAGACGATACAATGGTTTCACGGTCAGAATTTAGTGTAATTCAAGTGTCCAATATCAATGATTTGATTGAACAAATGGAATATAAAAAAGGGACAGTAGCTTATGATTATATAAAGAAAAAGATTACTTCTATAGAGATAATGGAGCAAATTGAAAATATCAATGATAACTTGGATAGGATTTCATTATTACTGAATCTGAAGTTGAATCTTCAACTAGATGACATTATCTATCATACCGAAGCAAAATATTTTAATACGGATCAATTGATTCAAAAGAATTTTTTACCATACTTTGGGAAAAATAATAAAAATATATCCTTTGAATTTGTAGACAATAAGACAAAGTTTTTATTATTTCTTTCCATGATAGAAGTTATGGCGACGAACAGTTCTGAAAAGTTTTTGCTTGTCTTACGAAATTTGGATGATTTTCTATCCTTTAATGATTTTGTTGAATGTTGCGAGAAAATGGAGTTTTTGACTAATCATAGTGATTCATTATATATTGTTTCATTTCCTTCCAATGAAGGTTATCTTCATGTCAAGAAAGAAGTTTTAGAGGAAATCAATATTGTTTCCGATTATGTTGATCATTTTTATTCGCTAGAATTTATGTATGATCGCTTTACCAATCAGTATCCAATAAATCAAATACCTGATGAACGAGAATTTTTAACTTCTTTAAGAAAAATTGGATCCTATTTATTTAGCTCGGACATTCTCTATATGAGTTTATCTGTAGAAGATCAAGTAGCATTAAAAATTTTGAATAATTTGTATCAGTACAAAATGAAAACAAAATTCCGTATTGAATCAATCAATCCAATGTTATTGAAATATTTGGAAGAATAGTATTGACGAGTGAGATTCAAGGCTTTATAATGTTTTTGAGGGAACAAAAATCAAAATTGACGAATTTGAGTTTTTTGTACTCTCAAGATTTAAGTAACTGTACAACATGCAAAATGGCGCGAGGGCCACGAGGTCGGTTTTTGTACTCTCAAGATTTAAGTAACTGTACAACTTTGTGTAAGTTCCTTTAGCTGTTCCATAGTTTTTGTACTCTCAAGATTTAAGTAACTGTACAACATCTTAAATTTGATATTCTGTTTGCACGTTGTTTTTGTACTCTCAAGATTTAAGTAACTGTACAACCGGAAAAACTTGTAGAACGCTTCGAAAATGGTTTTTGTACTCTCAAGATTTAAGTAACTGTACAACTACATATCACCATCCCAATCCCAACCGCCAGTTTTTGTACTCTCAAGATTTAAGTAACTGTACAACGTCGAAAAGACTAAAGCATTTAAACCGGATGTTTTTGTACTCTCAAGATTTAAGTAACTGTACAACTCTGAGCCAGTACAATATCACGCTAGCTTGGTTTTTGTACTCTCAAGATTTAAGTAACTGTACAACGGTACTATGTAGACAATATGGTCTATATCGGTTTTTGTACTCTCAAGATTTAAGTAACTGTACAACTCTCCCGACCTAACTCAGAATTTATGAATTGTTTTTGTACTCTCAAGATTTAAGTAACTGTACAACCATTTGACGCAAGCGGAACAGCATCGGCTAGTTTTTGTACTCTCAAGATTTAAGTAACTGTACAACCACCTGTACGCTATATCACAAGTAAGAATAGTTTTTGTACTCTCAAGGTTTAAGTAACTGTACAACGGGCTGAATTAGATCTAACTCTGCAATCGGAACGGAAACGCCCTCTTTAGTTTCTTAAGAATCAGCTCACCTGTATGGTATAATGTCATATAGTAGCGACCAGAGAGGAAGGGAGCGGAAATGATGCTAGCTATTTGTATTGATTCTATAGATGACAAGACAGGGACCTATAAGTTGTTAAGAAACCATTCATCCTTGCCTTTTTCTTTAATCCAATCCAGAATCAAAGATCATGACACGGTGATAGAAGTAGACATGTTAGATTTGGATGAATTGAAAAAGGTTAGAGAACTCATCCGTGAGTTGAGTGCTATTGGGACCAAGGTTACGATGAGGGATTCGACTGGTATTATCACCTTAGAAATAGTAAATAATCTTATTTCTACTTTTGAAGAGATTGCGGCAGAGAGAGAAGAACTGGATGCTCTGATGTTTGAAGAGGAAGAGTGATGGCCACGTTTTTCAGTGGATCACCAAGTTAGTTTTTAGTAATAAAAGGAAAATCAATGAAAGATAATAAAAATTTGTTGCTCTTTCTACAGGAGTTGATATACGGTCTTGTAGATTTTATCAGTGAGAAAGAATATAAGGAGTTTGTCCTTGATTCCTTAAAACTTTCAAAACAGGAGCTTGATAAAGAGAGTGGGTTTTGTCCATATGATTTATACAATCGATTGGAAAATATGGATGAGCAGGATATCTTGACATTTCAGATGCTAGATAAGAAAACTAATCCACTAGTTTGGAACTGTATCGCTAATTTCTTTGTCCTGATTTGTCATTATTCTTATATGGCTTCGGAGGAAGTCTACCTGCCACAAACGATTGAAAGTGTCGACGAGGACACACTGGCTGCTCTTGCCTTAAGTTACAAACAAATCCTATCTGAAAATAGGGAACTCATTTCACAAATATCTGAAACTGAAATAGAAGGATATTTAAAGGACGAACTCGTTAAAAACTACTTTGGTCCACTATTTTTATCAGATGAGAATAGATAGGCTATTTCGTTCAAGTATAGATTAGGAGAGGATATGCAGACTAGTTATTTTATGTTGATTTTTACTGAGGCAATTGCGAATCGTATGGAAACGCAATATATTTCACACATTCGAACCGCCTTGGATGCATGTTGGAATTTTTTGGAGAATAGAGATAAAAGGGGAGAGGAACTTTATCGTTTATTAGATGATGGGACAGACTTCAGTGGAATTTTTATCTACATGCAACTGGATGAAAATGAAGCGAATACTCTTTTGTGGGACAACATCAGTTATGCAATAGGTGTAACTGCAAAAGAAGCTTTTGAGTTTGAAAACAAGAAGGAGCTTCCTTCTCCCCTAGAGAACATTGAACCAGGTCTGCTTGATGACTTTATTGAAAATTTAAAAGAAATCAGCATGAATCTTTATCATCACGTTGAAGCAGTTAAACTTTTTATAAAAAGAAATCCATATCCATCAAGAAAGTCTGCTTTAAAAGAACTAGATAAGATGAGCATACTCTGATGATTTGGTGAAAATTTAAAAAGAACACCCCATAAGTTAGAATTTTATCTCTAATTTATGGGGTGTAGTTCATTTTTTAAGCTTAAGCATTTTACAACACCCATGTACGTATAGCATGGGCAACGCCAGATTCGTCATTTGTTTTGGTGATGTATTTGGCGATTTTTTTGAGCTCTGGATTTCCATTTTCCATAACAACGGGATTACCCACGACTTCCAGCATGGCGCGATCATTTTCTTCGTCCCCGATCGCCATGGTTTCATATTTGGTCAATCCTAGTTTTTCAGCTAAGTGGGTAATAGCTGAACCCTTGTCTACATTCTTTTTAAGGAGTTCTAGGTAGAAAGGAGCAGATTTGTTGATAGAGTAGCGTTCGTAAAATTCTGCTGGAATTTTTTCAATCGCAGCATCGAGAATTTCTGGTTCGTCGATGAACATACATTTGACGATTTCCTTGCCAGCCATTTCTTCAGGAGTACGGTAGAAGATGGGCATGCTGACGAGGGTTGATTCGTGCACCGTGTATTTTCCGATATTGCGATTGGCAGTGTAGATACCATCCTTGGTAATAGCATGCATGTGGACACCGAGCTTGCGACTGAGGAATTCCATATCCTGATAATCCTCATAGGTCAAGGATTCACTGATAATCTCATGTCCAGTCGCAGTTTCTTGGACAAGGGCACCGTTGAAGGTTACAACATAGTCCCCCTCGTCTCTCAACTTTAAGTCGTCCAGAAGTTTGGCAACACCTGCGATGGGACGACCCGTTGCAATCACGATTTTGACACCGGCTTGTTTGGCGTCTTGAATGGCAGAAAAGACTTCAGGAGAAATCTCCTTTTGGCTATTGACTAGGGTTCCGTCGATATCGACGGCGATTAGTTTAATACTCATATAGTTCCTCTATTCGTTCTTATTTGGGGTAAAATGATCATTCTCAATCAAGTTTAAAAATTGCTGGGTGATACTTGCGAAGATGCTGTTTTGATCTAACATTTCTTTTGGGAAATAGAAACGATTATCTCCGTGGCGACTGCCAGCAAGGGATTGGACGATAGGGGACAGGCTAGAGAGTTCTGCCAGTTCTCCATTTTTTTGTAAAATTTCAATCTGTGTCCGTGGATTTTCAGATTCGGGACGATAGATATCATAAGGGAGGTCAAAGTTCTTATGAATGGCTGTATAGTAGTCGGGATCAAAACCGATTTCTTCAACCAGTTGTCTCATGGTTGCGAGTTGGTCTTGATCTTCTTGAGAAAAAGTAATGGATTTAAAGACCTTGCGGTTGACAAAACGTTGCGACAAGTCGGCTAGTATCTTGTCAGGACTGGTCATCCAGAGTTGGAAGTAGGTATTCATCACGCCATCATCCAGAGCCAGATAGTCAGATAGAGTAACTTTCTTTTCAAAAAAAGGTAGCAAATGAGGAGAAGTGCGTGCAAAGAAATCTTTGTCTTCAGGATAGAGTTCCTTAGCGCGTTTGAGGAGATTCTGTAGAAGAACCTCCATGGCGCGTGTTGCTGGGTGGAAATAAACCTGCATATACATCTGGTAGCGACTGAGGACATAGTCTTCGATGGCGTGCATGCCATTGCGCTGAAAGGCGATACCATTTTCAACAGGACGAATCACTCGGAGGATACGAGTTAGGTCAAATTCCCCATAAGATGCTCCTGTAAAATAGGAGTCGCGCAAGAGATAGTCCATACGGTCCGCATCAATCTGACTGGAAATGAGCTGTACGACCTGCTTGTTAGGATAGGTGTGGTCAATGACACTGGCTACCTTTTCCGGAAAATCGGGTGCCACTTGTAGCAGAACTTGGTGAATCTCTGTCTCAGGACTTTGGATGATTTCCTGGGTAATGGCCTCATGATCTGTATCAAAGAGATGTTCAAAAGTATGAGAGTAGGCACCATGCCCGAGGTCATGAAGGAGCGCAGCAGTCATGGTCAAAAGAGACTCAGCAGGATCCCATTCTTCAGGATATTTTTCTTCAAAAATCTCCGTGATACGACGAGCAATCTCATAGACTCCTAGACAGTGGGAAAAGCGACTGTGCTCCCCACCATGGAAAGTATAGCTGGAAGTTCCTAGCTGTTTGATACGGCGCAGACGTTGAAATTCCTTTGTATTGATCAAGTCATAGATGACCTGATTATTGACATGGATATAGTTGTGAACTGGGTCACGGAATACTTTTTCGTTCATATGACCATTATAGCAAAATCCTGCTCTTTTTGGTAAAATAGTAGGACAAGAGACAAGAAAGAGGATTTGATGTGAAGATTCGGATGCGAAATAGGATTCAGTTTGATGAACAGTTGGAAGTCGTTGACCAACTCTATGACGTGGAAGTGCATAAAAAGGGCGATTATAGCTATCTGCTTTTCTACAATGAGGAAAAGGAAAAAGTGGTCATTAAATTCCATGGTCAAGAACTAGTGATGACCCGTTTTTCCAATCCGAAGACCATTATGCGTTTTCTCAAGGATAGTGATAGTTTAGCCTATATTCCGACTCCAATGGGGATGCAGGAGTTTATCATTCAAACGAGTCACTACAAACTGGATGGGCAAAAGATTGAGCTAGCCTATCAACTGCAAAATCAAGAGGGCCACCCCTTTGCCAGCTATCAATTAGAAATTACTTGGGGATAAGAAAAGGTTGGCAAGAGCCAACCTTATTTGATATAGAGTTCTTGATTTTTTAGGACAATTTCACGAACACTTGCGAATTTCTTGAGTTTTTTCAGTTCTTCAGGATGGGTTACCAGAGTGATAACATAGCCCTCTTTGCCCATGCGACCTGTACGGCCAGCACGGTGAGTGTAGGTTTCGATATCTCTAGGGACGTCGAAGTTTACGACACATTCTAGGCTATCGATATCAATTCCACGAGCCAAAAGATCAGTTGCAAGGAGCAGGGTTAGTTGCTTATCTTTAAACTTTTCTAAGATGACTTTTCGAAATTTAACATTGACATCGCTAGCGAGTGAAACAGCCAAGATATCGCGATACTGTAATTTTTCTTCTGCACTTCCAAGATCTGATAGGCTATTAAAGAAGACTAGTCCGCGGAAATCCTCTACATGAGCCAGTTTTCGTAGCATATCCACTCGGTGACGTTGGTCTACCTGCATGTAGAAATGTTGAATGTTGTCCAGTTTTTGATCAGAGAGATCAATGGTACGTGTGTTTGGTGCAATCTTCTCTTGATTAAACTTGGTCGTCGCACTCATATAGATGAGTTGGTGGTCACGAGGTGCGTAGTGGGTTATTTTCTCGACAAAGTGAATTTGAGAATCATCGAGCAATTGGTCAAATTCATCCAGGATGATGGCTTCCACATTCATCATCTTGATTTTTTTCAATTTAATCAGCTCAAAGATACGGCCAGGAGTTCCAATCAGAATTTCTGGTCCTTTTTTGAGGCGTTCAATCTGGCGTTTTTGACTGGAACCTGATAAGAAGAGCTGAGCAGTCAAACCGATGGCTTCTGCCCACGTTTTACACACGTCAAAAATCTGTCCAGCTAGTTCTGTATTTGGTGCTAGAATCAAGAGTTGCTGGGCTTTTTTCTTTTGTAGTTTGAGAAGACTTGGGAGTAAATAAGCTAGGGTCTTGCCAGTTCCTGTTGGGCTCACTCCTAGGAGGTTTTCTCCAGCAAGTATAGGCTCAAATAGTTGAGTTTGAATGGGGGTGAATTCTTGGAAACTGAGCTGATCGCTCAGTTCCTGCCATTCAGTCGGTAGTTTGGTTTTCATTTTTCTGCCTCAAATCTAATGCCAGCAGTCTGGCGCATGGTATATAATAGGTCATGAACAGAACCTGCATCATCCAGCCAGTTCTGGTAAAGCGTCTGGTCTGGTTGCTTGATCATGTGTGCAAATGCAGCAACTTCCTCAGTCATCGTATGAGGAGCTTGTTGGATAGGGAGTTGAACTTGATTTCCTTGGTGGTGGCTAAAAATAGCTGAGCGGACATGTTCAATCGTGTTAAGGGTCAAGGTTCCATCTGCTGTGTAAATCTCACAAGGAAGATTGGAAGTGATGTTTTTCCCAGCCTTGATATGAACTTGAAAGTTAGGGTAGAAGAGGATACCATCTCCATTTAGGTCAATGCTATTGTTAAGCTGTTTAGCCTGATAAGTCGCGTCCTGAGCCTTTCCAAAGAGGCGAATAGCAGCATAGAGAGGATAAATCCCCAAATCCATAAGGGCTCCACCAGCAAAACGATCTGAAAAGACATTTGGCGTCTGTCCAGCCAATAAGTCAGGCATCTTGGAAGAATACTTGGCATAGTTGAAATCTGCTCCCCAAATTTGCTTGTCTGCCAAAAAATTCTTGATAGTGGTAAAGGCTTCCTCGTGGTAATTACGAGCTGCCTCAAAGATAAAACAGTGATTTTTCTCAGCTGTCAGCCTCAAATTCAGCCATTCTTGTGGCTGAGTGACAGCTGGTTTTTCAAGAATGACGTGCTTACCAGCAGATAAGGCAGCCTTGGCTTGAACAAAATGCAAGGAGTTTGGACTGGCGATATAGACCACACCAAAGGAAGACTTAAAGAAGTCTTCTAATTGATCAAAGAGTTGGATATTTTCATAGCGAGAAGCAAAGGTTGCGGCAGTTTTTAGTTTTCTAGAATAGACTGCAACCAGCTGGTATTCTCCGCTAGCATGGGCTGCTTCTATGAAATGATGGCTGATAGCGCCTGTTCCGATAACACCTAATTTAAGCATAAATACTCCTTTTCCGACTTCAAATCCTTCCTTCATTATAACATAGAAAAGAAGGACTATCCAACAGATGGTAAAAATTTTCAAATGGGCTACGAATTTCTTGGAGAAAGTGGTACAATATTTAGATAAGTAGATGAAATGAGAAGGGGGAGAAAATGAGATTATTACCAATAAGGAAAATATCACGTCAGTCTAAGCGACTAGCGCTTTTTTTGACTTTTTGTGCAGGATATGTCGATGCTTATACTTTTATAGTGCGAGGGAATACCCTTGTCGCTGGACAGACTGGGAATGTGGTTTTTCTTTCTGTAGGACTCATTCAACAAAATGTATCGGATACTAGTGCTAAAGTAATGACCTTGCTTTTCTTTATGATGGGTGTCTTTTTTCTGACATTGTATAAGGAAAAACTACGAATTGTTAAAAAGCCGATTTTGTCCTTGATTCCTCTTGCAGTCCTGTCCCTAATTATAGGCTTTGTGCCGCAAACGGTTGATAATATCTATCTCGTACCGCCCTTGGCCTTTTGTATGGGTCTGGTGACAACTGCTTTTGGAGAAGTGTCAGGTATTGCCTATAATAATGCTTTTATGACAGGGAATATCAAACGTACTATGTTAGCTTTTGGAGATTATTTCCGGACCAAGCATACGCCTTTCCTACGAGAGGGCTTGATTTTTGTTAGCTTGCTTAGCAGTTTTGTTTTCGGAGTTGTTTTTTCAGCTTATTTGACGATTTATTATCAGGAGAAGACAATTCTAGGTGTTCCTCTTATGATGAGTATCTTTTACTTCAGTATGCTTTTTGCTTCTTGGAGAAAAAAAGGGAAAGAAAAAGCTTAAATTTGATTGATTTCGCTTGTAAGAAAAAAGAAGATATGCTATACTTGAAGAGTTGACTATGCACAATCCTGTGCAACCGCACGAACATCGTTTGCTCGTCGTATACAAAATTTAAACTTTGTTATACTTAGAGCTCTTCTTTTAAGTGGTTCGTCCCACGATGCTAGGCGAGTCTTCACAAAAATACGGGGAAACCCTAAAAATCATAGGAGGTGCATAATGAGCACATACGCAATTATCAAAACTGGCGGAAAACAAGTTAAAGTTGAAGTTGGTCAAGCAGTTTACGTTGAAAAATTGAACGTTGAAGCTGGTCAAGAAGTTACTTTTAACGAAGTTGTTCTTGTTGGTGGTGAAAACACTGTTGTCGGAACTCCACTTGTTGCTGGAGCTACTGTAGTTGGAACTGTTGAAAAACAAGGAAAACAAAAGAAAGTTGTTACTTACAAGTACAAACCTAAAAAAGGTAGCCACCGCAAACAAGGTCACCGTCAACCATATACAAAAGTTGTCATCAACGCGATCAACGCTTAATTTTAAGGAGAACACATGATACAAGCAGTCTTTGAGAGAGCCGAAGATGGCGAGCTGAGGAGTGCGGAAATTACTGGACACGCCGAAAGTGGCGAATACGGCTTAGATGTCGTGTGTGCATCGGTTTCTACGCTTGCCATTAACTTTGTCAATTCCATTGAGAAATTTGCAGGCTATGAACCAATCTTAGAATTAAACGAAGATGAAGGTGGCTATCTAAAGGTTGAAATACCAGCGGATCTTCCTTCGCACCAGAGAGAAATGACCCAGTTATTCTTCGAATCATTTTTCTTAGGTATGGCAAACTTATCGGAGAACTCATCTGAGTTCGTCCAAACCAGAGTTATCACAGAAAACTAACACGGAGGAAAACATTATGTTAAAAATGACTCTTAACAACTTGCAACTTTTCGCCCACAAAAAAGGTGGAGGTTCTACATCAAACGGACGTGATTCACAAGCGAAACGTCTTGGAGCTAAAGCAGCTGACGGACAAACTGTAACAGGTGGATCAATCCTTTACCGTCAACGTGGTACACACATCTACCCAGGTGTGAACGTTGGACGTGGTGGAGATGATACTTTGTTCGCTAAAGTTGAAGGCGTAGTACGCTTTGAACGTAAAGGACGCGATAAAAAACAAGTTTCTGTTTACCCAATCGCAAAATAAAAAGGTCCAGTGAACCTTTTTATCCCGAGCCTTGAAATGAAAAGGCGAGGAAGCTAGAAGTAGCATAAAATAAGGCTTTCCGAGTTTTCGGAGAGCCTATTTTTTTGTTTTGATACCCATTTTGAATTTAATAGAGAATAGTTAGATTTAAACTTGCGATGGGTACTTTTTTCTTTTTTGGAAAAATTCTGAAATATGGTATAATGAACAGATAGAGAAGTTGGGGGTAAAAGATGAACATTCAACAATTACGCTATGTTGTGGCCATTGCCAATAGTGGTACTTTCCGTGAAGCTGCTGAAAAGATGTATGTAAGCCAGCCAAGTCTGTCTATTTCTGTGCGCGATTTGGAAAAAGAGCTAGGCTTTAAGATTTTTCGTCGGACGAGTTCGGGAACGTTTTTGACCCGTCGTGGTATGGAATTTTATGAGAAAGCACAAGAGTTAGTCAAAGGCTTCGATGTTTTTCAAAATCAGTATGCCAATCCTGAGGAAGAAAAAGATGAATTTTCCATTGCCAGCCAGCACTATGACTTCTTGCCACCAACCATTACGGCCTTTTCAGAACGTTATCCTGATTATAAGAACTTTCGTATTTTTGAGTCTACTACAGTTCAGATATTAGACGAAGTAGCCCAAGGACATAGTGAGATTGGGATTATCTACCTCAACAACCAAAATAAAAAGGGCATCATGCAACGGGTTGAAAAGCTTGGTTTAGAAGTTATTGAACTAATTCCTTTCCAGACTCACATTTATCTTCGTGAAGGGCATCCTTTAGCACAGAAAGAGGAATTGGTCATGGAGGATTTAGCGGATTTACCAACGGTTCGTTTTACTCAAGAAAAGGACGAGTACCTTTACTATTCAGAGAACTTTGTCGACACCAGCGCGAGCTCCCAGATGTTCAATGTGACCGACCGTGCTACTTTGAATGGTATTTTGGAGCGAACGGATGCCTATGCGACTGGATCTGGATTTTTAGATAGTGACAGTGTTAATGGGATTACAGTCATTCGTCTCAAGGACAATCTAGATAACCGCATGGTCTATGTCAAACGGGAAGAAGTGGAGCTTAGCCAAGCTGGTACTCTTTTCGTAGAAGTCATGCAAGAATATTTTGATCAAAAGAGGAAATCATGAAAAAAAGAGGAATAGTAGCAGTCATTGTACTGCTTTTGATTGGGCTGGATCAGTTGGTTAAAAATTATGTTGTCCAGCAGATTCCACTGGGTGAAGTGCGTTCGTGGATACCTAATCTCGTTAGCTTGACCTATCTGCAAAATAGAGGAGCAGCCTTCTCCATGTTACAAGATCAGCAGTGGTTATTTGCTATCATTACACTGGTCGTCATGGTAGGAGCCATTTGGTATCTACATAAACACATGGAGGATTCTCTCTGGTTGGTTTTTGGACTGAGTTTGATAATCGCGGGAGGTCTGGGCAACTTTATCGACAGAATGAGTCAAGGTTTTGTGGTGGATATGTTTCACCTAGACTTTATCAACTTTGCGATTTTCAATGTTGCTGACAGCTATTTGACAGTTGGGGTGATTGTTTTATTGATTGCAATGCTTAAAGAGGAAGTAAATGGAAATAAAAATTGAAACTGGTGGGCAACGTCTAGACAAGTCTCTGTCAGATCTGACAGAATTGTCACGCAGTCTCGCGAATGAACAAATCAAGGCTGGACAAGTCTTGGTTAATGGGCAAGTCAAGAAAGCCAAATACACTGTCCAAGAGGGCGATGTGGTCACTTACCATGTGCCAGAACCGGAGGTTTTGGAGTATGTAGCTGAGAATCTTCCGCTAGAAATCATTTACCAAGATGAGGATGTGGCCGTTGTTAACAAACCTCAGGGAATGGTGGTGCATCCGAGTGCTGGTCATACTAGCGGAACCTTGGTCAATGCCCTCATGTACCATATCAAGGACTTGTCAGGTATCAATGGTGTTCTCCGGCCGGGTATCGTTCACCGCATTGACAAGGACACGTCGGGTCTCCTCATGATTGCTAAGAATGATGAGGCCCACTTAGCACTCGCGCAAGAACTCAAGGACAAGAAGTCTCTCCGTAAATACTGGGCAATTGTTCACGGTAATCTGCCAAATGATCGTGGTGTGATTGAAGCTCCGATTGGTCGTAGTGAAAAAGATCGTAAGAAACAGGCAGTGACTGCTAAAGGGAAGCCAGCAGTGACTCGTTTTCAAGTCTTGGAACGCTTTGGAGATTATAGTTTGCTAGAGTTGCAACTGGAAACAGGACGTACCCACCAAATCCGTGTTCATATGGCTTATATTGGCCATCCAGTCGCTGGTGATGAAGTCTATGGTCCTCGTAAGACACTGAAGGGACATGGGCAATTTCTCCATGCTAAGACTCTAGGCTTTACCCATCCGAGAACAGGTGAAACCTTGGAGTTCACAGCAGATATTCCAGAGATTTTTAAAGAAACGCTGGAAAGATTGCGAAAAAATGAGAATAGATAAAAGAGTTGAGATGCCTTGTCTCAACCTTTTTATTTCAAGTCTTTTCTATTTTAAAGCATTCATGTTATAATGGATAAATATGAAGAATCGGAGTGAGAATATGAAGTACAAACGAATCGTCTTTAAGGTGGGGACCTCCTCCTTGACAAATGAAGACGGGAGTTTATCAAGAAGTAAAGTAAAGGCAATTACCCAGCAATTGGCTATGCTGCATGAGGCTGGACATGAGTTGATTTTAGTGTCATCTGGGGCAGTAGCCGCTGGATTTGGAGCTTTGGGTTTTAAAAAACGTCCGACCAAGATTGCAGATAAACAAGCTTCGGCTGCAGTTGGTCAGGGACTTTTGTTGGAGGAATACACAACCAACCTCCTCATGCGCCAGATCGTTTCTGCGCAAATCTTACTGACACAGGACGACTTTGTGGATAAGCGCCGTTATAAAAATGCCCATCAGGCTTTGTTAGTTCTACTTAGCCGTGGTGCAATTCCCATCATAAATGAAAATGACAGTGTCGTCATTGACGAACTCAAGGTGGGTGATAATGACACTCTGAGTGCCCAGGTAGCGGCTATGGTGCAGGCAGACCTTTTGGTTCTCTTGACGGATGTGGACGGTCTCTATACTGGAAATCCCAACTCAGATCCAACAGCTAAACGTCTTGAGAAAATCGAGACTATCAATCGTGAGATTATTGATATGGCTGGTGGAGCAGGTTCGTCTAATGGTACTGGGGGGATGCTGACAAAAATCAAAGCTACAACTATTGCAACGGAGTCAGGTGTGCCAGTCTATATTTGCTCCTCCCTGAAATCGGATGCACTGATTGAGGCAGCTGAGGAGACCAAGGATGGTTCCTTCTTTGTTGCGCAAGAGAAGGGACTTCGTACCCAGAAACAATGGCTGGCATTCTATGCTCAAAGTCAGGGAACGATTTGGGTAGATGGTGGAGCTGCAGAGGCACTTTCAAAAAACGGGAAAAGTCTCCTTTTATCAGGCGTTGTAGAAGTGGAAGGAAGCTTCTCTTACCACGATATTGTAACAGTGGCTGATAAAGAAACAGGTCAATCTCTTGGAAAGGGACGTGTCCAATTTGGCGTCTCAGCTCTAGAAGATATGCTCCGTTCTCAAAAAGCTAAGGGAGTCTTGATTCACCGTGATGACTGGATTTCCATCACTCCTGAAATCCAGCTGCTCTTTACAGAATTTTAGAGGTGAACGATGGTAAGTACACAAGAACAATTTGAACAGGTACAGGCTGTTAAGAAATCAATCAATACTGCTAGTGAAGCAGTGAAAAACCAAGCCTTGCTAGCTATGGCTGATTACTTAGTGGCTGCTACTGAGGAGATTCTAGAGGCCAATGCCCTCGATATGGCAGCGGCCAAGGGGAAAATCTCAGATGTCATGCTAGACCGTCTTTATTTGGATGAGGGACGTATAGAAGCGATGGCAAGAGGGATTCGTGAAGTGGTTGCTTTACCAGATCCTATTGGTGAAGTCCTAGAAACAAGTCAGCTTGAAAATGGCTTGGTTATTACTAAGAAGCGTGTGGCCATGGGGGTTATTGGGATTATCTATGAAAGCCGTCCAAATGTGACGTCTGACGCGGCTGCCTTGGCTCTCAAGAGTGGAAATGCGGTCGTTCTTCGTAGTGGCAAGGATGCCTATCAAACAGCTCATGCTATTGTCACAGCCTTAAAGAAGGGCTTGGAGACAACGACCATTCATCCAGATGTGATTCAACTAGTGGAAGATACCAGTCGTGAAAGTAGCTATGCCATGATGAAGGCCAAGGGTTATCTAGACCTTCTCATACCTCGTGGAGGCGCTGGTTTGATCAATGCTGTGGTTGAAAATGCTATCGTGCCCGTTATCGAGACAGGAACTGGGATTGTCCATGTCTATGTGGATAAGGATGCAGATGAAGACAAGGCTCTATCTATCATCAACAATGCCAAAACCAGTCGTCCTTCTGTTTGTAATGCCATGGAGGTTTTGCTGATTCATGAAGACAAGGCAGCAAGCTTCCTTCCTCGTTTGGAACAAGTTCTGGTTACAAGTCGGAAAGAAGCTGGACTGGAACCAATTCAATTTCGTTTGGATAGCAAAGCAAGTCAGTTTGTTTCAGGTCGAGTAGCCGAGGCCCAAGACTTTGATACCGAGTTTTTAGACTATGTCTTAGCAGTTAAGGTTGTGAGTAGTTTAGAAGAAGCAGTTGAGCATATTGAAGCTCACAGTACCCATCATTCGGATGCCATTGTGACGGAAAATGCTGAAGCTGCAGCTTACTTTACAGATCAAGTGGACTCTGCCGCGGTTTATGTCAATGCCTCAACGCGTTTCACTGATGGTGGGCAATTTGGTCTTGGATGTGAGATGGGGATTTCTACTCAGAAACTGCATGCGCGTGGGCCTATGGGCTTGAAAGAGTTGACCAGCTACAAGTATGTGGTTACTGGTAACGGACAGATAAGGGAGTAAGAGATGAAGATTGGATTTATCGGCTTGGGGAATATGGGAGCTAGCTTGGCCAAGGCTGTCTGGCAGGCCAAGATGGGTGCTCAGATTCTCCTTGCCAATCGTAGTCAAGCAAAAGTAGATGCTTTCATCGCCAACTTCGGCGGTCAGGCTTCCAGCAATGAAGAAATTTTTGCAGAAGCAGATGTGATTTTTCTAGGTGTTAAGCCTGCTCAGTTCTCAGACTTGCTTTCTCAATACCAGACCATCCTTGGAAAAAGAGAGAGTCTTCTTTTGATTTCCATGGCAGCTGGATTGACCTTGGAAAAACTGGCTAGACTTCTTCCCAGTCACCACCGAATCATTCGCATCATGCCCAATACTCCAGTGGCTATCGGGCAAGGAGTGATTAGTTATGCCATGTCAGCAAATTGTCGTGCTGAGGACAGTGAACTCTTTTGTCAATTATTAGCCAAGGCTGGTCTCTTGGTTGAGCTGAGAGATAGTTTAATCGATGCGGCGACAGGTCTCGCAGGTTGTGGACCAGCTTTTGTCTATCTCTTTATCGAGGCTTTGGCAGATGCGGGTGTACAGACAGGATTGCCACGAGAAATGGCTTTGAAAATGGCAGCCCAGACAGTAGTCGGCGCTGGACAAATGGTCCTCGAAAGTCAGCAACATCCTGGAGTCTTGAAAGACCAAGTTTGTAGCCCAGGAGGTTCGACTATCGCTGGTGTAGCAAGTCTGGAAGAACATGCCTTTAGAGGAACAGTCATGGACGCAGTTCATCAAGCCTATAAACGAACACAAGAACTAGGTAAATAAGAGGTTGGTTGACTCCCAACCTCTTTTATGATCGATTGAATGGAGAAGACGCAAAAAGATTGTCACAAAAACCTATTTTTTTGATAGAATAGAAGGTAGAAAAAAAGAAATGAGTTAGACATGTCAAAAGGATTTTTAGTCTCTCTTGAGGGACCAGAGGGAGCAGGCAAGACCAGTGTTTTAGAGGCTCTACTCCCAATTTTAGAGGAAAACGGAGTAGAGGTGCTGACGACCCGTGAGCCAGGCGGAGTCTTGATTGGGGAGAAGATTCGGGAAGTGATTTTAGATCCAAGTCATACTCAGATGGATGCTAAGACAGAACTCCTTCTCTATATCGCCAGTCGCAGACAGCATTTGGTGGAAAAAGTTCTTCCAGCCCTTGAAGCTGGCAAGTTGGTCATTATGGACCGCTTCATCGATAGTTCTGTTGCTTATCAGGGATTTGGTCGTGGCTTGGACATTGAAGCCATTGACTGGCTCAATCATTTTGCTACAGATGGCCTCAAACCCGATTTGACACTTTATTTTGACATTGAGGTGGAAGAGGGACTGGCTCGCATTGCTGCTAATAGTGACCGGGAGGTCAATCGTTTGGACTTGGAAGGGTTGGACTTGCATAAAAAAGTCCGTCAAGGCTACCTTTCTCTTCTGGACAAAGAAGGAAATCGCATTGTCAAGATTGATGCTAGTCTCCCTTTGGAACAAGTTGTGGAAACTACCAAGGCTGTCTTGTTTGATAGAATGGGCTTGGCTAAATGAAACAAGAAGAATTAAAGGCTTGGCAGCCAGACCAGTTTGACCGCTTTGTCCGTATCCTAGAACAAGACCAGCTCAATCACGCCTATCTCTTTTCAGGTTTCTTTGGAAGCTTGGAAATGGCGCAGTTTTTGGCTAAGAGCCTCTTTTGTACGGATAAAGTAGGCGTTTTACCATGTGAGAAATGCCGAAACTGCAAGCTGATTGAACAGGAAGAGTTTCCAGATGTTACCTTGATTAAGCCAGTCAATCAGGTCATCAAGACAGAACGTATTCGGGAATTGGTGGGCCAGTTTTCTCAAGCAGGGATTGAAAGCCAACAACAGATTTTTATTATCGAGCAAGCTGAGAAAATGCATCCAAACGCAGCTAATTCTCTGCTCAAGGTCATCGAAGAACCCCAGAGTGAAGTTTATATTTTCTTCTTGACCAGCGATGAGGAAAAAATCTTGCCAACTATCCGAAGTCGGACCCAGATTTTCCATTTTAAAAAGCAAGAAGAAAAGCTCATCCATCAATTAGAACAAGCAGGTCTGGTCAAGAAAAAAGCAACTCTTTTAGCTCAGTTTAGTCAATCGCGTGCTGAAGCTGAAAAGTTGGTCAATCAGGCTAGTTTTTGGACCTTGGTGGATGAGAGTGAACGCTTGCTGACCTGGTTATTAGCTGAGAAAAAAGAAAGTTATCTCCAAGTTGCTAAATTAGCCAGCTTGGCAGATGACAAGGAAAAACAAGATCAGGTTTTGCGAATCCTCGAAGTGCTCTGTGGGCAGGATCTCTTGCAAGCAAGGATTCGACAGATTTTACAAGATTTGCTAGAAGCCAGAAAAATGTGGCAAGCCAATGTTAGCTTTCAAAATGCCATGGAATATCTGGTCTTGAAAGAAATATAAACTCAAAAATGAACGATAAAGAAAGGAAAGAGCTGGTTTATGGACAAGAAAGAATTATTTGACGCGCTGGATGATTTTTCCCAACAGTTACTGGTGACCTTGGCCGATGTGGAAGCCATCAAGAAAAATCTCAAGAGCCTGGTAGAGGAAAATACAGCTCTTCGCTTGGAAAATAGTAAGTTGCGCGAACGCTTGGGCGAGGTGGAAGCAGATACTCCCGTCAAGGCTAAGCATGTTCGTGAAAGCGTCCGTCGAATCTATAAGGACGGTTTTCACGTATGTAATGATTTTTATGGACAACGCCGAGAGCAGGACGAGGAATGTATGTTCTGTGACGAGTTGTTGTACAGGGAGTAGGCATGCAGATTCAAAAAAGTTTTAAGGGACAATCTCCATATGGCAAACTTTATCTAGTGGCAACACCGATTGGCAATCTAGATGACATGACCTTTCGTGCCATTCAGACCTTGAAAGAAGTGGACTGGATTGCAGCTGAGGACACGCGCAATACAGGACTTTTGCTCAAGCATTTTGACATTTCCACCAAGCAGATTAGTTTTCACGAGCACAATGCCAAGGAAAAAATTCCTGATTTGATTGGTTTCTTGAAAGCAGGACAAAGTATCGCTCAGGTATCCGATGCGGGTCTGCCTAGTATCTCGGACCCTGGTCATGATTTGGTTAAGGCAGCTATTGAGGAAGAAATTGCAGTAGTGACAGTTCCGGGTGCCTCTGCAGGGATTTCTGCTTTGATTGCCAGTGGTTTAGCTCCACAACCACATATCTTTCACGGTTTCTTACCGAGAAAATCAGGCCAGCAAAAGCAATTTTTCGACTTAAAAAAAGATTACCCAGAAACTCAGATTTTCTACGAATCGCCCCACCGTGTATCAGATACATTGGAAAATATGCTAGAAGTCTACGGTGACCGCTCGGTAGTCTTGGTCAGGGAATTGACCAAAATCTATGAAGAATACCAACGAGGAAAGATTTCAGAGCTACTAGAAAGCATAGCTGAAACGCCACTCAAGGGCGAATGCCTTCTCATCGTTGAAGGTGCCAGTCAGGATGTGGAGGAAAAGGACGAGGAGGACTTGTTTTCAGAAATCCAAGCTCGTATCCAGCAAGGCATGAAGAAAAATCAAGCCATTAAGGAAGTTGCGAAACTCTACCAGTGGAATAAAAGCCAACTTTACGCTGCCTACCACGAATGGGAAGAAAATCAATAAAATGACTAAACAGGGAAGTTTGCCTTCTTCCCGAAGTGAATATAGCAATCATAAGTATTTTACTACGAATGCTTATTTGGAGGGGAAATGAAAAGCAAAGTGATTAAGAAGGTAATTGGTTTACTGTTTCCTATTCTCACATTATTTATGTTGTCTGCATGTAACAACAGAGTCGATCGTGATTTAGCTAAGACAGCTATTTCAAACATTCGTTCTGTAGTAGAAGCTGCAGGGTTAGAAGCAGAAGGATACTCGACAGCTGATACCTTTGGTTATCAGGGATCTCCAATTTACATTAAAGGAAATAAGAAATTTGTTGATGTCTATGTGGATTTTGAAAAAGATTATGTTGATAGCACTCCAGTCCTTAAATACAATCCGAGACTTAAAGAAGTTGAAAAGAAAATTTTCTTTGGTTTTTCCAAGAAAACAGTCTACCGTTTAGAAATGGAGTATGTTTCTGGTGATGAGAACTATGACCGACTTGAGGAAGCTTATAATATATTACTTCAAAGTGGTAGCTTGACTTCAACATATTTAAGCGATGATGCAATTAGGAAGCTTTATATTAAAAACTCAGTTGAATTGGACTCCTTTGACTCCTATTATTCTTTGAAACCGAAAGAAGAATATAGCGGCAACCCTAAAACCCGTCTTGAAGAGAGAGATAAAAGAGAAGCAATTTTGAAAACGGATATAGAAGAACTTACTCCCTTAATTGAGGACCTAGACCCAAGTAGAGTCAACAATCTTTATGAAGAGACGCTTGTTCGTAATCGTGATCTACTTTTGAAAAGGGTTGCTGACAATCGTTCTACCTTTGGTATTGACATAGACATTGATATAAAAGAGGTACGAAAACAAAACCTTCAATTAACTGATGAGGATATTGACAATTGGACTGATTCTGATTTTCAATACGTACTTGCTCAAATAGTTGAAATTGAAAAATTACCTAAGAATACTGAAGTACGTTTTAGTATAAAATATGAAAGAAAACTGGGTCGGAAGATATTCAGTTTCAATAAAGAATAATTTTTGAAAGACATTCAGGAATTCTCCTGTCTGTCTTTTTACTTAGTTTTTTGGTATAATGGACCAAGTATGAATTTAGAAAGATTTGTGGGTGTCAAATAGTCTAGTAGCTTGTTTTGATATGAACTTAGGTTCCACCCAAAGAGGTATTAGTGTCATGTCTCAATCTTATATCAATGTTATCGGTGCTGGTTTGGCAGGTTCTGAAGCAGCTTACCAAATCGCAGAACGCGGTATTCCAGTTAAACTCTATGAAATGCGTGGGGTCAAGTCAACACCTCAGCACAAAACAGACAATTTTGCTGAATTGGTTTGTTCCAATTCCTTGCGTGGGGATGCTTTGACCAATGCTGTTGGACTTCTCAAGGAAGAAATGCGTCGCCTGGGTTCTGTCATTTTGGAATCTGCTGAAGCTACACGTGTTCCTGCAGGCGGGGCGCTTGCGGTGGACCGCGATGGTTTCTCTCAAATGGTGACCGAAAAAGTAGCCAATCATCCCTTGATTGAAGTGGTTCGTGATGAAATTACAGAATTACCGACTGATGTTATTACAGTGGTTGCTACTGGTCCTTTGACCAGCGATGCTCTAGCTGAGAAGATTCATGCCCTTAATGACGGCGATGGATTCTATTTCTACGACGCAGCGGCGCCTATTGTCGATGTCAATACTATCGATATGAGCAAGGTCTATCTCAAGTCTCGTTATGACAAGGGAGAAGCAGCCTATCTCAACGCTCCAATGACTAAACAAGAATTTATGGATTTTCATGAAGCCTTGGTCAATGCTGAAGAAGCACCGCTGAATTCGTTTGAAAAAGAAAAGTACTTTGAAGGTTGTATGCCTATCGAAGTCATGGCCAAGCGTGGCATTAAAACCATGCTTTATGGTCCGATGAAGCCAGTCGGTTTGGAGTATCCAGACGATTATACAGGCCCTCGTGACGGGGAGTTCAAAACACCGTATGCAGTTGTCCAGCTTCGTCAGGACAATGCGGCTGGTAGCCTCTACAATATCGTCGGTTTCCAAACCCACCTCAAATGGGGAGAACAAAAGCGTGTCTTCCAAATGATTCCAGGTCTTGAAAATGCTGAGTTTGTCCGTTATGGGGTCATGCATCGCAATTCTTATATGGATTCACCAAATCTTCTTGAGCAAACCTATCGTTCTAAGAAACAACCCAACCTCTTCTTTGCTGGTCAGATGACGGGTGTGGAAGGCTATGTTGAGTCAGCAGCTTCAGGATTAGTTGCGGGGATTAACGCGGCTCGTCTCTTCAAGGGTGAAAGTGAAGCAATCTTCCCAGAGACCACAGCGATCGGAAGTCTAGCTCATTACATCACTCATGCGGACAGCAAACATTTCCAACCGATGAATGTCAATTTTGGGATTATCAAGGAGTTGGAAGGCGAGCGTATCCGTGATAAAAAAGCTCGTTATGAAAAAATTGCAGAGCGTGCTCTTACCGACTTAGAGGAATTTTTAACGGTTTAATTTTTTTGAAAGAATTGCTCATGATACTATAAAAATCTTAGAAATTGTGATAAAATAGGTAGGATAAAAAAAGGAGAGTAAAAATGGCGAATCCCAAGTATAAACGTATTTTAATCAAGTTATCAGGTGAAGCCCTTGCCGGTGAACGTGGCGTAGGGATTGATATCCAAACAGTTCAAACAATCGCAAAAGAGATTCAAGAAGTTCATAGCTTAGGTATCGAAATTGCCCTTGTTATTGGTGGAGGAAATCTCTGGCGCGGGGAACCTGCTGCAGAAGCAGGAATGGACCGTGTTCAGGCAGATTACACTGGAATGCTTGGGACCGTGATGAATGCTCTTGTGATGGCAGATTCATTGCAACAAGTTGGTGTCGATACGCGTGTGCAAACTGCCATTGCGATGCAACAAGTGGCAGAACCTTATGTACGTGGACGTGCCCTTCGCCACCTTGAAAAGGGTCGTATCGTTATCTTTGGTGCTGGGATTGGTTCACCTTACTTCTCAACAGATACAACAGCAGCCCTTCGTGCAGCTGAAATCGAAGCGGATGCCATCCTTATGGCTAAAAATGGCGTAGACGGTGTTTACAATGCCGATCCTAAGAAAGACAAAACTGCCGTTAAGTTTGAAGAATTGACCCACCGTGATGTTATCAATAAAGGTCTTCGTATCATGGACTCAACTGCTTCAACCCTCTCTATGGACAACGACATTGACTTGGTTGTCTTCAATATGAACCAACCAGGCAACATCAAACGTGTCGTATTTGGTGAAAATATCGGAACAACAGTTTCAAACAATATCGAAGAAAAGGAATAAGAAAATTATGGCTAATGCAATTGTAGAAAAAGCTAAAGAGAGAATGACCCAGTCTCACCAATCACTTGCTCGTGAATTTGGTGGAATCCGTGCCGGTCGTGCCAATGCAAGCTTGCTAGACCGAATCCACGTAGAATACTATGGAGTAGAAACTCCTCTTAACCAAATCGCTTCTATTACTATTCCAGAAGCACGTGTTTTGTTGGTAACACCATTTGACAAGTCTTCATTGAAAGACATCGAACGTGCCTTGAACGCTTCTGATCTTGGTATTACACCAGCTAATGACGGTTCTGTGATCCGCTTGGTTATCCCTGCTCTTACAGAAGAGACTCGTCGTGACCTTGCCAAAGAAGTGAAGAAGGTCGGTGAAAATGCTAAAGTGGCTGTCCGCAATATCCGCCGTGATGCTATGGATGAAGCTAAGAAACAAGAAAAAGCAAAAGAAATCACTGAAGACGAATTGAAGACTCTTGAAAAAGATATTCAAAAAGTAACAGACGATGCTGTGAAACACATCGACGACATGACTGCCAATAAAGAAAAAGAAATCTTGGAAGTCTAAAAATAAACAGAAAAACTCAGTTGGCATTGCTGGCTGAGTTTTATTCGAAAGAAGGAAATATGAATACAAATCTTGCAAGTTTTATCGTTGGACTCATCATCGATGAAAATGACCGTTTTTACTTTGTGCAAAAGGATGGTCAGACTTACGCCCTTGCCAAGGAAGAAGGCCAACATACAGTAGGGGATACGGTCAAAGGTTTTGCCTACACGGATATGAAGCAAAAGCTCCGTCTGACAACCATAGAAGTGACTGCCACTCAGGACCAATTTGGTTGGGGAACCGTAACAGAAGTTCGAAAGGACTTGGGTGTCTTTGTCGATACCGGTCTACCTGATAAGGAAATCGTTGTGTCACTCGATATCCTCCCTGAGCTCAAGGAACTCTGGCCTAAGAAAGGTGATAAACTTTACATCCGTCTTGAAGTGGACAAGAAAGACCGAATCTGGGGACTTTTGGCGTATCAGGAAGACTTCCAACGTCTGGCTCGTCCTGCCTACAACAACATGCAGAACCAAAACTGGCCAGCCATTGTTTACCGTCTCAAGCTGTCAGGAACTTTTGTATACCTACCAGAGAATAACATGCTTGGTTTCATTCACCCAAGTGAGCGCTACGCAGAGCCACGTTTGGGGCAAGTGCTAGATGCGCGTGTCATCGGTTTCCGTGAAGTGGATCGTACCTTGAACCTATCCCTCAAACCACGTTCCTTTGAAATGTTGGAAAATGATGCTCAGATGATTTTGACCTACTTGGAAAGCAATGGCGGTTTCATGACCTTGAATGATAAGTCGTCTCCTGAGGATATCAAGGCAACCTTTGGTATCTCTAAAGGTCAGTTCAAGAAAGCACTCGGTGGCTTGATGAAGGCTGGTAAAATCAAGCAAGACCAGTTTGGTACAGAGTTGATTTAAACCTTATAGACATGATAAAGAAACTTGAAGAAATGAGTTTAGAGGAACTCTGGCAACTTTTTCCTATTTTTCTAGTAGAGCACAAGTCAGAGTGGAAAGACTGGTATGAATCGGAAAAAACAAGTCTGAAAAAAATATTGGGTGCAAATGTTATTAAAAGAATAGAACATATCGGTAGCACTGCTATCCCTAATATTTGGGCCAAAAATATCGTTGATATTCTGTTAGAAGTAGGTAGAATAGAGGATTTAGCAAGAGTTAGGGATTTATTGGTGAAGAATGGTTGGCTAGTAATGTCGGAGAGTCCTAACAGGATTTCGCTAAATAAAGGATATACAGAGCAGGGATTTGCTGAGAAAGTTTTTCATCTACATTTGCGAATAACGGGAGATCATGACGAGATTTATTTTAGAGATTATCTCTGCCAGCATCCAGATATTGCCCAAGCGTATCAGGAATTAAAACTAAGTTTGTGGAAAAAATTTGAACACAATCGAGACGCCTATACTGATGCTAAAACAGATTTTATAAACCACTACGTATCAAAGGCTAAGTCCAGTAATTTTCAAGAATCAGAAAAGTGTCATCAAAAAACTCTTGATAGGAGAAAGAATTGAGAAAATCATTTTACACTTGGCTCATGACCGAGCGCAATCCTAAAAGTAACAGTCCCAAAGCCATCTTGGCAGACCTCGCTTTTGAGGAGTCAGCCTTTCCAAAACACACGGATGATTTTGATGAGGTGAGTCGCTTTTTGGAGGAGCATGCCAGCTTCTCTTTTAACCTAGGAGACTTTGACGCCATCTGGCAAGAATACTTAGAACACTAGAGACAATGAGATGAGGCTAGTATTTTATTGTTCTCTTTGCTATAATAAAAAGAAATAAACGGATTAGAGAGGTTCTTTATTTGAAGGAACATTCAATAGACATTCAACTAAGTCACCCAGATGACTTGTTCCATCTTTTTGGTTCCAATGAGCGCCATCTTCGTTTGATGGAAGAAGAGCTCGATGTGGTGATTCATGCTCGTACGGAGATTGTGCAGGTTATCGGAGAAGAGTCTACCTGTGAGGAAGCCCGTCAGGTTATTCAGGCTTTGATGGTCTTGGTAAATCGTGGAATGACCGTTGGCACGCCAGATGTGGTGACTGCGATTAGCATGGTCAAAAACGATGAAATTGACAAGTTTGTCGCCCTTTACGAAGAAGAAATTATTAAAGACAATACTGGGAAACCCATCCGTGTCAAAACCTTGGGTCAAAAACTTTATGTGGATAGTGTCAAACAGCATGATGTGACCTTTGGAATTGGGCCAGCAGGGACAGGGAAGACCTTTCTTGCAGTGACCTTGGCAGTAACGGCCCTTAAACGTGGGCAGGTCAAGCGAATTATCCTGACTCGTCCAGCAGTGGAAGCAGGTGAGAGTCTAGGATTTCTTCCAGGTGATCTCAAGGAGAAGGTGGATCCTTATCTTCGACCAGTTTACGATGCCTTGTATCAGATTCTCGGCAAAGATCAGACGACCCGTCTCATGGAGCGTGAAATTATCGAAATCGCGCCCCTTGCCTACATGCGTGGGCGGACCTTGGATGATGCCTTTGTCATTTTAGATGAGGCACAAAATACGACCATCATGCAGATGAAGATGTTCCTGACTCGTTTAGGCTTTAATTCGAAGATGATTGTCAATGGAGATATCAGCCAGATTGACCTACCACGCAATGTTAAGTCCGGTTTGATTGATGCTCAAGAAAAGCTTAAGAATATTCACCAAATCGACTTTGTTCATTTTTCAGCCAAAGATGTGGTTCGCCATCCAGTTGTCGCTCAAATCATACGAGCTTATGAACCAGCTTCAGTTAAAAATGAAGAAAAGAAGGAAGGGACAGAATAGCAAAAAAGCAGTTCAGATGTGAACTGCTTTTTAAGTTGTCCTGTATAAAAAGTTGTATGGCTAATTTATTATAGACAGAATAATGATGATTCTAATCTGATGTTGGTAAAAATCTAGAAATATTAGTGCTGAAACCACCACATTTAAGTTAATTTATTATAAATTTTATTTTTTCTTAATTTTCTTAGTAATTAATAGGAAAAATTACGATAAAATTTATTGAAATAAAGATTTCAAAATGATAAAATGATATTTGGGTTAGAGTGGGCTTAAGTCCAAAATTTGAAAGTACCTAACTCGCTTTCACATCTTAATAGAAAGGAGATATTATGAAAAAAGACAAGTGGTGGCTTCCATTTTTAGCAGTAGGAGTCATCATAGCTTTAGTGGTGGGTTTAATTTATTTCACTAGACCCACTAAGGATGGAGATATAGGAACGTCTTCAGTTTCGCAATCGACTTCAAGTGATGAGAACAATTCAGCTTTGAGTTTAAAAGGTCAACAACTTCCAGAATTTAAAATGACCTCTCAAGATGGAAAATTGATTGCTATCTCGGAACTGTATGATAAACCTATATTAGTTGTCGAATGGGCTAGTTGGTGTCCGCATTGCCAGAAACAACTACCCATTGTTCAGCAGATGTATGAAAAGTATGGAGATCAAATTCATTTTGTTCTTCTGAATATGAACGAACCAGGAAAAGAAACAAAGGAAACTGCTGATCAGTATATCAAAGAAAAAGGATATACTTTCCCGTATTATTATGACGAAGATCAGTCCGCAGCCGATCTTTTACAGGTTCAAACCATACCAAGTATGTATCTTGTGACAAAACAGCAACAGGTAAAGAATGTATTAGTAAATCATACCACTGCTGAAAATTTCTCGAAAGAGTTACAAGAACTGCTAAACTAACATACATCTATTTCAGAAAAAAGGAGGAAGAAGAAATCGCAATAGGATTTCAGAGAAAATTATGAGAGATTTCATTAAAAAGGTCTCCATTCTGTTTACGATTCTGTTTCTCTCTGTGCCATTAGGATTAGCTAGTTTACGTTTCGGTCGTGGTGCGGCTGATGAAACTGAGGTAATTCGAGTAGGAGATAATACGGAAATTATCCAGAATGGATGTTATCGTAAGATAAAGAAATCGGACAAAACAAAGTGGACAGTTCCACGTAAACCGGTCGACTTAGTTATCCTTCAGGATGCGAGTGGATCGTTCAAGAACACCATTCCTAATGTCCAAAATGCCTTAAAAACATTGACAACATTTGTCAGTGAAGAAAATTATGATGAGAATAATCCTCGTTTGGTTAAGACTGATAACCCGGATACATCAGACCGAGTTATGATGGCAACCTTCCAAGGTGCTGATGGATACAACTATTACTACAATAATGATTTTACAGGTCGTAAAGATACTTATGGTAGTTGGGGAGCTGATTATGATTACAAATACAAGTCTAGCAACTTGTCTTCAGATCAAAATGATATCCATCAATTCATTAATAATATTAAGGTAGCAGGAGGAACCCCTACAGTTCCAGCTATTGACGATGTCATCGCTCAATATAATCAAAGAAAAGGGAATATGGCTAACGGTCGTAAGACCATCTTCCTTTTGATTACGGATGGAGTTGCCAACGGGAAACGTGACCCGGATGGTAAGGTTCGTCTAGAGTACAGCGACTATCGTAACAATATTCTTACACGTGCTTGGAATTTTGATGAGCTAACTGAAGCAGCCCAAAACGTTTTAGGGCGTGTGAAAGAGGTTAAGGAAGCATCTACAAGACTTCAAAATGTTGTTGGTTCTGAAGGGACTGTAGTAGTAGGTTTCTGGGAAGACGTATCAATCTTTGCAAACTCTAAAGCTCAGTATTATGACACATATAAAGAAGGTTATTCAAAATACTTTGATATCGGTGACAACCGTTCAGTTCAAGATATCTTCCATGAAGCATTAGAGGGGATGGCTTCTCCAGCTAAAAATATTAATGGTAAGAATGTTTCTTTCTATGTTAATGAACAAAGCGATATCAATAAGTTCTCAAGTCGAGTTCTAGAATCTGTTGGAGCTGCGTTGATCAAGGAAGACATCAAGGGCGAGTTCACTGTTACACCTGGGTATAAGGTTGATGCTGTTCGAATCAATGGTAAAACAGTTGTTGAAAAAGTCACAGATCCATCAAAACAAATTCGTGGTCGAATCAATCAAGAAGGTGACAATGTCACAATCTATGTACCTGATAGTGTCTTCAATCCAGGTAATAACAATTTCGACTATGATTTGAGTAAGGAAGCTCGTGCTCCTGAAACGAATGAAGAAGATGAAGTTGATCCGCCAGCTGACTATAAACCTGTAAACGAAGAAGTTACAGTTCCTGAATTGACGGGTGTCTTCAAGACAGGTGAATTTTCAACTCAAAAAATCGGTGGACGTAATGAAAAAGTTGAAGTTCAAAAACTCGAGTACTGTTACCCAAGTGTCACGAAGAGAATTACCGACGCAGATAAGAGTAATGACTTGGGAGAAATTGATGACCCACTTGGTTTGACAAAGAAAAAAGCCTATTCTGCACAATTGTCAGACAAGGCAGAGGAGTTCACCTATACTCTTGATTACAACTTCAATAACGTAGCCTACGAATTTGAAAAGAACGTCATGTTGACAGACCCACTTGACTACCGTTTGGAAGTGGTTGAAAGTTCAGCTACTGGACCAAATGGAGAAAAATGGACCACTCGTGTAGTTAGTCAAGATGATTCAGAAGGCAACCCTCAAAGTGTCGTGGTTGCGGATGTTCCTGCTAAAGGATCCAACTATAATTACTTGGTATTGAAGAAAGCTCAAATGACCATTAAGGTTCGTTTGAAAGAACAATACCGCAATAATCAATCAAGTAAAGAATTCATGGCTCTCCTTCAGGAAAGTAATGGATTTGGTCTCCTAAACCAAGGGAACATCATGTGGAATGGTGATGACAATCAACCAAACCAAGATGCGCATGCCAAGACAGATACCAAACCAAGTACCATTCGCCGTTCAAATCCAGTTTACGTGAAACCGCCAGTAGTAACAGAGATTACGAAGAAGGTTAATGACAAAGAACATGAAGATTTGAAGGCAGAAGAGGAACTCTTTGAGTACAAGGTGACTGCTCCATGGCCAGGTATTGCGGACAACTTTACGCTGACAGATACAGTTGTTCCAGAGTTAGAAGTTCAAGCAGATAGTTTGAATGTAAAACTCGGTGGAAAAGATAACGCTGATTTGAAAGGTGCGACAACCGTTTCAGGTCAAACCGTTTCGTTGACACTAGACAAAACTAATCTTGAAAAAATCACTCGTAAAGTGAATCGCCGTAAGGTGAAAGACATTCAATATGTAGAATTAACCTTTAAGGCGAAAATCCGTAAAGGTGCTGATCTTTCTAAATACAAGAAAGATGGTCAAGTAAAAGTACCAAATACAGCGGATGTGATCTTGAACGATGTGAAACAAACATCTAACGAAGTAACGGTTACCCCACCAAAACCAAAAGAACCAACGATTGATAAGAAAATCAATGAAAACTTGGATAGCTTCCAAACGTTTGATGGGCAACCATACAACTACAATATTACAACAGCAGTACCAAGTGATGTTGCTAATTACAAGAAATTTGTGATTCGTGATACACTGGATGCTAATTTGGAACTTGCAGGAGACGTAAGTATTAAAGGTTCTGCAGCGGCCCTCTTTGATATCCACACCAATGGCCAAGAGATTACGGCAACGGTGAAGGATGGTCAGTTTGGTGAACTTGCAAAATACTCAACTGTTGAACTAGTCATTCCTGCAAAAGTTAAAAATGGTGTGACAGGCACAACCATTGAAAACAAGGCTTCTATTTCCTTTACAAATGAGAATAATGTAGAGAAAGAAGTTGAATAGAAACCTGTCACCGTAACGCCACCTCCTGTAACGAAGAAGATCAATGAAACTCTTGATCACTTAGATATCGCGACAGGTCAAGCGTATAACTACAACATTAAGACAAAACTTCCAACCGATATTACAGATTACAAGAAATTTGTGATTACAGATACACTTGAAGGAGATTTGTCAGTTATCAATGAAACTTCAAGCAAACCAGTTATCAAAGGAGCAGCTGCCGCCTTCTTCGATGTAACAGTTGAGGGTCAAACCGTGACTGCAACGATGAAGGACTTTGCGAACGCTACAGACCTTGCTGGTCAAGAAGTGGAATTGATTATTCCAGCTAAGATCAATGATGGAGTGACTCGTATCAACATTCCAAATACTGCGAAGTTCAGCTTCACAGATAAGAACGATCATAGCGGAGAAAAAGAAACAAAACCTGTAACCGTAACTCCTCCATCAGAACCAGGTGTTGATAAGAAAATCAACGAAACACTGACAGAGGCAACAATCGGTGCGGAAACCGACTTTACTTATAATATCAAAGCGAAATTGCCAAATGATATTACAACGTACAAGTCCTTCGTTGTAACGGATACCTTGGATGAGAACTTGACTCCAGGTCAAGCTGAAATCAAGGGAGCGGCAGCGAAATTCTTCGATGTAACAGTTCAAGGTCAAACCGTGACTGCAACGATGAAAGATTTTGCGAATGCGGGTGACTACGGTAACCAAGAAGTAGAGCTCGTGATTCATGCCAAAGTGAAGAAAGGCTCAACTGTTCCATCTATTGAGAACAAAGCTAAGATTACTTACACCAACAAGAATGACCAACAAGGTGAGAAAGAAACCAAGCCGGTCACTGTTACACCACCACCAATCACGAAGAAGGTGAATGGTCAGGAACACGCAGATCTTGGTAAGTTATCAGAAATCTTTACTTATACGATTGACTCAACGGTTCCACATGTGGCAGATAGCTTCACCATTTCAGATGATATCGTCAAAGAATTGGCATTTGAAGGAGAAGCAACGGTCACTGTTGATGGCCAAGCTGTTCAAGACCTCACTGTAACAACAGAAGGTCAACGTTTGACGGTCACATTTGGTAAAGAGCAAGTGAAACAATATGCTGGTAAAGCTGTACAAGTTTCATTTAAGGCTAAGGTGAAGGAAGGCATTACCTTTGATGCACTCTTAGCGGCTTATCCAAATGAATCAAAAGACAAGCCGGTAGTACCAAATACTGCTAGCTACATCATTAATGATAATCCTGATTCTAAGAAAGAATCAAAACCAGTTACCGTTACACCACCACCAACCACTACTCCAGAGCTTAAGAAGGAAGTAAACGGAGCAGAACGTTATGATCTTGCAAAACGTAATGAAGAATTTACTTATACTTTGAAAACAACAATGCCTGCCAGCGCAACTGTGTTTGAGATGACAGACGAGTTGAAAGAAGTTCTAGAATTTGTTGGTGAGAATGCTTCAGCCACTGTTAAACTTGATGGTGAGGATGCAGGATCGAAGGCGACAGTGACACTTTCTGGTCAAGTCATCAAAGTTGCCTTTACAGAAGCTTCTGTAAAAGCAGATGCCGGTAAGACTATTGAAGTGAATTTCAAGGCTAAGATTAGAGATAATGCCAACTTATCAGCTTATGTGAATAAAGATGGTAAGACAGAGATTCCGAATAAGGCTTCTTATGATATTGATCATAATCCAAAATACCACAAGGACTCTAACGAAGTCCCAGTAACGCCTCCAACACCAGACGAGCCAGAGATCAAGAAAGATGTGAACGGCAAGGCAGAAGAAACCCTCGCAAAACGTGATGAAGTCTTCACTTATAATGTGAAAACAAGTGTAGCGCAAGATGCGACAGCCTTCAGCGTAACCGATAAGATCGAAGATGTTCTTGAGTTCGCAGGAACTTCAAGTGCTAAATTGAATGGTCAAGCTCTTGATGCTAGCCAAATCAAGGTAGAAGGTCAAACGATTACCTTGACCCTTACAGAAGACCAAGTGAAAGCCAATGGCGGTCAAGCAGTTGAATTAACATTCGACGCCAAGATCAAAGCCGGCGCGAACTTGTCTGCATATGTGAAGGAAGACGGCCGTACACAGATTCCGAATAAGGCTTCTTATGACGCAAGCTTCCCACACAAACCAGGTGTGCACAAGGACTCTAACGAAGTCCCAGTAACACCTCCAACACCAGACGAGCCAGAAATCAAGAAAGATGTGAACGGCAAAGAAGCTGAAACTCTCGCAAAACGTGATGAAGTCTTCACATACAATGTGAAAACAAGTGTAGCGCAAGATGCGACAGCTTTCTCAGTCACAGATACCCTAGTGGACGTTCTTGAATTCGCAGGAACTTCAAGTGCTAAATTGAATGGTCAAGCTCTTGATGCTAGCCAAATCAAGGTAGAAGGTCAAACGATTACCTTGACCCTTACAGAAGACCAAGTGAAAGCCAATGGCGGTCAAGCAGTTGAATTAACATTCGACGCCAAGATCAAAGCCGGCGCGAACTTGTCTGCATATGTGAAGGAAGACGGCCGTACACAGATTCCGAATAAGGCTTCTTATGACGCAAGCTTCCCACACAAACCAGGTGTGCACAAGGACTCTAACGAAGTCCCAGTAACACCTCCAACACCAGACGAGCCAGAAATCAAGAAAGATGTGAACGGCAAAGAAGCTGAAACTCTCGCAAAACGTGATGAAGTCTTCACATACAATGTGAAAACAACAGTAGCGCAAGATGCGACAGCCTTCAGCGTAACCGATAAGATCGAAGATGTTCTTGAATTCGCAGGAACTTCAAGTGCTAAATTGAATGGTCAAGCTCTTGATGCTAGCCAAATCAAGGTAGAAGGTCAAACGATTACCTTGACCCTTACAGAAGACCAAGTGAAAGCCAATGGCGGTCAAGCAGTTGAATTAACATTCGACGCCAAGATCAAAGCCGGCGCGAACTTGTCTGCATATGTGAAGGAAGACGGCCGTACACAGATTCCGAATAAGGCTTCTTATGACGCAAGCTTCCCACACAAACCAGGTGTGCACAAGGACTCTAACGAAGTCCCAGTAACACCTCCAACACCAGACGAGCCAGAAATCAAGAAAGATGTGAACGGCAAAGAAGCTGAAACTCTCGCAAAACGTGATGAAGTCTTCACATACAATGTGAAAACAACAGTAGCGCAAGATGCGACAGCCTTCAGCGTAACCGATAAGATCGAAGATGTTCTTGAGTTCGCAGGAACTTCAAGTGCTAAATTGAATGGTCAAGCTCTTGATGCTAGCCAAATCAAGGTAGAAGGTCAAACGATTACCTTGACCCTTACAGAAGACCAAGTGAAAGCCAATGGCGGTCAAGCAGTTGAATTAACATTCGACGCCAAGATCAAAGCCGGCGCGAACTTGTCTGCATATGTGAAGGAAGACGGCCGTACACAGATTCCGAATAAGGCTTCTTATGACGCAAGCTTCCCACACAAACCAGGTGTGCACAAGGACTCTAACGAAGTCCCAGTAACACCTCCAACACCAGACGAGCCAGAAATCAAGAAAGATGTGAACGGCAAAGAAGCTGAAACTCTCGCAAAACGTGATGAAGTCTTCACATACAATGTGAAAACAAGTGTAGCGCAAGATGCGACAGCTTTCTCAGTCACAGATACCCTAGTGGACGTTCTTGAATTCGCAGGAACTTCAAGTGCTAAATTGAATGGTCAAGCTCTTGATGCAAGTCAAATCAAGGTAGAAGGTCAAACGATTACCTTGACCCTTACAGAGGAACAAGTGAAAGCCAATGGCGGTCAAGCAGTTGAATTAACATTCGACGCCAAGATCAAAGCCGGCGCGAACTTGTCTGCATATGTGAAGGAAGACGGCCGTACACAGATTCCGAATAAGGCTTCTTATGACGCAAGCTTCCCACACAAACCAGGTGTGCACAAGGACTCTAACGAAGTTCCAGTAACGCCACCAACACCAGACGAGCCAGAAATCAAGAAAGATGTGAATACTAAAGCTGAAGAAACACTTGCTGATCGTGACCAAATTTTCACATACAACGTGAAAACAAGTGTCCCAACAGATGTATCATCCTTCAGTGTAAGTGATACACTTGAGTCTGTTCTTGATTATGCAGGTTCAGCAAGTGCAATCTTGAATGGTCAAGCTCTTAATGCAAGTCAAATCAAGGTAGAAGGTCAAACGATTACCTTGACCCTTACAGAGGAACAAGTGAAAGCCAATGGCGGTCAAGCAGTTGAATTAACATTCGACGCCAAGATCAAAGCCGGCGCGAACTTGTCTGCATATGTGAAGGAAGACGGCCGTACACAGATTCCGAATAAGGCTTCTTATGATGCAAACATTCCAAATAGACCAGGGCTACACAAAGATTCGAATAAAGTTCCGGTTATCGTTCCAAAAGAACCAGAACCAGAAATTACGAAGAAAATCAACCGTACCTTGGATCACTTGGATGTCGAATACGATGCACCTTACATGTACAATGTCAATACAGCTTTACCAAAAGATATTGATAAGTACAAAGAGTTTATCGTAACGGATACACTTGAATCTGTTTTGGCAATCGCTGATACACCAGTAGCCTATGTGGACGGTCGTGATGCAAATGGAGCTCTTGAAACAAGTGTTGAAGGAAACACTGTCACTGTGAAAGTGAAAGATTTCGCTCGACTAAAAGGCTTCAAAGAGATTCAATTGTACATCCCAGCTAAACTCAAAGCGAATAGCGATTTGACTCCTTATAAGGATCAATTGGTACCAAACAAAGCAACTGTTAACTTCAAGGATGCCAATGGTCAATCTGGCAGCAAGGAATCAAAACCGGTAACGGTGAAACCGCGTGACCCAGAAAAACCAACAGATCCAACACCAGGTGAACCAGCTAAGTCTGTTGGACCAGAAGATGGATCTAAACCTGATAAAGAATACCACTTGCCAAACGCTTTAGATACCTTCCGATTCGATATTACTACACCGGTTCCAACAGATCCTGTAGATGAAAACGGAAATGCTAAGAAGGATCAATATGGTCGTCTTATCAAGACAGACTTGACTAGTTTTACAATCACGGATGAAATCAATTCAGTCTTGAAAGTCAACAAAGACCGTATCGCTCTTAAAGTTGAAAATGCTCAGTTTGACAAGATCAAAGCAACTCTTCAAGCTCAACTTGAACAGTCTGAGAAAGAACTCAAAGCTTTGACAGGCAAGTCAACTGATGAGACTTCAACAGAGACTGGTAAGAAGGAAGAACTCAAGGCAGCGGAAGCTAAAGTAGCTGAATTGAAAGCGAAGTTGGAAGCAGCTAAGGCAGCGCAGCCAGCTAAACCAGCTGAAACTACAACACCAGCTACTCCAGCAACAGCTACTGAAGAAACAACTCCAGCTACATCTGATTCTTCTGCAACAGAAGATAAGAAACCTGCAACTAGCGAGCCAAGTCAAGATCTTGTAAGCTTGGAAGCAGAGTTGAAAGCAGCTGAAGAAAACTTGGCTAAACTTCAAGCACCAGCTGAGAAAGAAGCAGAATTGGCACCAGCTGATAAGAAACAACAACAAGAGAAACTTGAAAATGAAATCAAGAAACTAAAAGAAGCTCAAACTAAGCTTCAAGCAGCTATTGATAAATTGAGTAAGGCTTCAAATGATCGTGGTGAATTAGTAGGTAAAGAGTTGGAAGCAATTGCCACTGTTACTTACGATGAAGCTAAAAACATTGTAACTCTTGAAATCAGCGATAAGGATGTTCTTGAAGCCTTGAAGGGAAGTACCGTACGTCTTGTACTTTACACTAACTTCAAAGAAGGAACAGATTTTACACAATTCGCTGCTGGTGTTCCTAATACAGCTACAGTAAGCTTTAACCATAATCCAAAGCCTACCAACAAGGTTGTAGTGTTCCCGCCAACACCACCAACACCAGAAAAACCACAAACTCCGCCACCAGGTGGAACCGTTCCTCCTGCAGAACCTAAGAAAACATTGCCAAATACAGGTTCTGAAGCATCTTCAATCTTTGGAGTACTTGCTGCCCTAGCTCTAGGACTTGCTGGACTTCTAGTTTGGAAGCGTAAAGCTGAACGTTAGTATCATATAGTAAAAGGAGAGTAGAAATATTTCCTCTCTTCCTTACTATATATTAAATGAATTAAGGGAAAAAGAATGAGTAGAAAAAAATTATTAAAGTTAGGGATTTCAATACTTGCTTTAAACGCTCTTGGAGTAGCAACTTATCATGTAGCTCCAGATCTATATCAAATTCCAACAGTGCATGCAGAAGAAACACCGGCGGAAGATGAAGAAATTCCAGATGGCCAAGAGAGAGTCGTGGCATTCCGATTTAGAGATAAACTGAATGATCTAGAGGCTTTCATCGCTGACTATAAAGCTAATCCTAATGATGAAGACAACAAAGCTGGATTAGAAGATAGTTTGGCGGAAGCTACTAACTACCTTCCTACCGCAAAGAAGGCAATGAAGAGTCCAGAAGCTCAAAAAGGTTTTGTGGCATATGAAGCTCGCTACAATGAGTTGAAAGCCAAGGCTGAAGCTTTGTTGGCTGGTAAGACAGAACAACCAACGGAACCAAAAGTTGAGCATCAAGAAATCACTACGACAGAAGAGATTCCTTATGCATCTCGTACCGAAAACAATGCTGATCTTGCAGAAGGTACTCGCAATGTGAAACAAGCGGGTGTTAAAGGTACTAAGACCATTACTTGGGATATCACACTGACAGATGGTAAAGAAACAGCTCGTACTAAGAAAAGCGAGAAAGTTACCAAAGAACCAGTAGAAGAAATCATCGAAGTTGGAACTAAGAAAACAGGTGTAGAAACCAAAGAAACAGTGACTGTAGAGGAAAAAGTTGCTTTCAAAGAAGAAACGAAAGTAGACCCAGCACTGGATAAAGGTCAAACGCGTGTTGAAGAAGGTGAAGAAGGTATCGATGAAGTCACTTATGAAGTGACAAAAGTGGATGGTGTTGAAAAATCTCGTAAAGAAGTTTCACGCAAGACCAAGAAAGCAGCCAAAAACAAGATTACTTATACCGGTTCAAAAGCAGTTGTAACCACTAAGGAAGTAACCAAAACTGAAGAAGTTGCCTTCCAGACTCGTGAGGTTGAAAATGCACTCTTAGCTGAAGGTGTTCGCCGAGTGAAGACAGCTGGTCAAAAGGGTGTTCGTACGATTGTTGAAACTGTCACTTACACAGACGGCGTTGAAACAGGTCGTGTTGAGAAATCAAACACAATCACTACTCCAGCAGTAGACGAAGTTGTCGAAGTTGGAACTAAGAAAGCAGCGGTTGTAACGACTAAGGAAGAGACCAAGACAGAAGAAGTTGCTTTCCAAACTAAGGAAGTAACAAATCCAAATCTTCCAGAAGGCAGTCGTCAAGTGAAGACAGCTGGTAAGAAGGGTGTTCGCACCATTGTTTATACAGTGACTTACACAGACGGTGTTGAAACAGGTCGTGTTGAGAAATCCAATACAATCACTACTCCAGCAGTAGACGAAGTTGTCGAAGTTGGAACTAAGAAAGTAGTAGCCCCAGTTGTAACGACTAAGGAAGAAACGAAGACAGAAGAAGTTGCTTTCCAAGTCAAAGAAGTGCAGAACGCAGACCTTCCAGAAGGAAGTCGTCGAGTGAAAGCTACTGGTAAGAAGGGTGTTCGCACCATTGTTTATACAGTGACTTACACAGATGGCGTTGAAACAGGTCGAGTTGAGAAATCAAACACAATCACTACTCCAGCAGTAGATGAGATTGTCGAAGTTGGAACTAAGAAAGTAGCTTCTACAACAACCAACGGTAATAAGAATGGTACTGCAACAACAGGGAACCAAGCTGAAAACACTAAGAAAGAAGAAACTGCAAGCCAAGATAAGAAAGCTCTACCAAGCACAGGTACAGCTTCTACCAGTCTTCTTTCAATGATTGGTTTATTTATCGCCGGTCTAGTAGGCTTTGTCGTTCGTAAGAAGGACTAAGGCTCTCTAATTGTACAAAAGCATCTTTTGTACGAGAAATACTAAAAAGAACCCAGAATTTATTCTTGGGTTCTTTCTTTATAAATTAAAACGAATTACTATGGGTAAGTTGTTAGAAACAATATCTTGTTATGGAATTTGTAGAGTAGTATGAGTCTATTCTAGCTTGAAAGAATGGTCAACCAATTTTAAATCAATTCATTGATAGAAGTGAAATCTCTACCCAGGCCTTGGGCAACTGGGAGGCTGGTCAAGTAACCTTGATAAGTGGTCACACCTTGACGCAAGCCCTCATCTTCAGAGATTGCATGTGCAAAACCTTTGTCAGCCAATGCTTCGATATAAGGATGAGTGACATTGGTTAGGGCGATTGTTGAAGTACGAGCAACCGCACCAGGGATATTGGCAACGGCATAGTGGAGAACACCGTGTTTTTCATAGACTGGTTCATCGTGCGTTGTCACACGGTCAGCTGTTTCAATAACACCACCTTGGTCAACGGCAACGTCAACGATGACAGAGCCTGGACGCATCTGTTTGACCATCTCATCTGTCACCAATTTCGGTGCTTTGGCACCAGGGATGAGAACTGCACCAATCACCACATCAGCATCTCTCACACTTGCTTCGATGTTGAATGAATTAGACATAAGAGTTTGAATTTGATTTCCAAAGACTTCTTCTAGAGCTGAGAGACGCTTAGCGCTGATATCTAAAATAGTTACTTGAGCTCCAAGACCAAGGGCAATGCGGGCAGCATGTGTACCGACGACACCACCACCGATGATGGTTACTTTTCCTTTTGGAACACCTGGTACACCACCAAGTAAAACACCAGAGCCACCAGCTTGCTTAGTAAGGAAGTGAGCTCCGATTTGAACAGCCATACGACCTGCAACCTCACTCATAGGAACGAGGAGCGGTAGTTGTCCTTGATTGTCACGAACAGTTTCATAGGCAATTCCTGTTGTTTTGGCTGCTAACATAGCATCTGCTAATTCTGGTGCAGCGGCCATGTGCAAGTAGGTGAAGAGGAGAAGATCGTCGCGCAAATAACCGTATTCAGAAGCTAGTGGTTCTTTTACTTTCACGACTAACTCGGCATCCCATGCTTCTGCAGCAGTAGCGACAATCTCAGCTCCTTGCTTTTGATAGTCCGCATCAGTAAATCCTGAACCGAGACCAGCATTTGTTTCGATGAGGACACGATGTCCACGGCTGACTAAACTATGGACGCCAGCAGGAGTTAGGGCAACGCGGTTTTCGTTATTTTTAATTTCTTTTGGGATTCCGATTAACATAGAGATAACCTACCTTTCAATTGTTGGATTGTTTTAGTTGTCACATTCCATTCCATAAATCAAAAATGTGATGGTTTTATTGTATATGAAACCGCTTCAAAAATCAAGAAAAACTTGTCATTCAAATTTTTTTATGCTATTCTAGTGAGAATCAAGCTCTAATGGAGGGAAAAGTATGGAATCAATATTTGTTAAATTTTCCAAGTATCCAACTATAGAAACGAAGCGTTTATTGCTCCGACCTGTAACCTTGGATGATGCAGAAGCTATGTTTGAGTATGCTTCAGACAGTGAAAATACACGCTACACTTTTCCAACAAATCAAAGCTTAGAAGAAACTAAGAACAACATTGCTCAGTTTTACTTGGCCAGTCCCTTGGGACGGTGGGGAATCGAACTAAAAAGCAATGGTCAGTTTATTGGTACCATTGACTTGCACAAGATCGATACTGTTCTTAAGAAGGCAGCCATTGGCTACATTATCAATAAAAAGTATTGGAATCAAGGATTGACGACAGAAGCCAATCGTGCCGTGATTGAGCTGGCTTTTGAGAAGATTGGAATGAACAAGTTGACAGCTCTTCACGATAAAGATAATCCCGCATCTGGAAGAGTCATGGAGAAATCAGGTATGCGCTTTTCTCACGAAGAACCCTATGCCAGAATGGATAATAAAGAACAAGGTCGAATGATCACAAGGGTTCATTATGTCTTGACTAAGGAAGACTATTTTGCAAATAAATAAGCAGTTGAAAAGAAATTTTCAACTGTTTTTTCTTTCACTTACGAATAATTTAAGAGAGGAGAAAATATGAAAGCAATTATCGAGAAAATCAAAGAGTATAAAATCCTTGTCATTTGTGCTGGTTTAGGTTTGGCCTTGGGCGGATTTTTCCTACTAAAGCCAACTTCACAAACATCTGTAAAAGAATCAAATTTGCAGGCTGAAGTCGCAGCTGTTTCAAAGGATTCATCGTCTGAAAAAGAAGTGAAGAAGGAAGAAAAGGACGAGTCTCCTGAACAAGATTTGATTACGGTAGATGTCAAAGGTGCTGTTAAATCGCCAGGGATTTATGATTTACCAGTAGGGAGTCGTGTTCATGATGCCGTTCAGAAGGCGGGTGGATTGACAGAGGAAGCAGATAGTAAGTCGCTCAATCTAGCACAGAAAGTCAGTGACGAGGCTCTTGTCTATGTTCCAACTAAGGGAGAAGAAGCAGTGAGTCAGCAGACTGCCTCTGGAACGACTTCTTCGACAAGTAAAGATAAGAAGGTCAACCTAAATAAAGCTAGTCTGGAAGAACTCAAGCAGGTCAAAGGCTTGGGAGGAAAACGAGCCCAGGATATTATCGATCATCGTGAGGCAAATGGCAAGTTCAAGTCGGTTGATGAATTAAAGAAGGTCTCTGGTATTGGCGCTAAGACCATAGAAAAGCTAAAAGACTATGTTACAGTGGATTAAGAATTTCCCTATTCCTCTAATCTATCTGAGCTTTCTGTTGCTCTGGCTTTACTATGCCATTTTTGGAGCGTCCTATCTCGCACTGCTAGGTTTTGTTTTTTTGCTCGTCTGTCTCTTTTTTCAATTTTCTTGGAAATCTGCTGGAAAAGTTCTAGCGATTTGTGGAGTTTTTGGATTTTGGTTTCTGTTTCAAACTTGGCAACAGACACAAGCTAGTCAAAACCTAGTGGATTCTGTTGAAAGGGTACGGATTTTACCAGATACCATCAAAGTCAATGGAGACAGTCTGTCCTTTCGGGGCAAGGCTGAGGGCCGCACCTTCCAAGTTTACTATAAACTCCAGTCCGAGGAGGAGAAAGAGCAATTTCAAACCTTGACAGACCTTCATGAGATAGAACTAGAAGGAAAACTTTCCGAGCCAGAAGGCCAGAGAAATTTTGGTGGCTTTGACTACCAAGCCTATCTGAAAACTCAGGGGATTTACCAAACTTTGACTATCAAGAGTATCCAGTCAATGAAAAAGATTAGCAGTTGGGATATAGGAGAAAATCTGTCCAGTTTACGTCGAAAGGCTGTCGTTTGGATCAAGATGCACTTTCCAGATTCTATGCGCAATTATATGACAGGTCTTCTTTTAGGACATTTGGACACGGACTTTGAGGAGATGAATGAGCTTTATTCCAGTCTTGGAATTATCCATCTCTTTGCCTTGTCGGGTATGCAAGTGGGCTTCTTTATGGATGCCTTTAAGAAACTCCTCTTACGATTGGGCTTGACCCAAGAAAAGTTGAAGTGGCTGACCTATCCCTTTTCCCTTATCTATGCAGGTCTGACAGGATTTTCAGCTTCGGTCATTCGCAGTCTCTTGCAAAAGTTACTATCCCAACATGGTGTTAAAGGTTTGGATAATTTTGCCTTGACGATCCTTGTCCTTTTTATCATTATGCCCAACTTTTTCCTAACTGCAGGAGGAGTCTTGTCCTGCGCTTATGCTTTTATCTTGACCATGACTAGCAAAGAAGGCGATGGGCTCAAGGCTGTTGCCAGAGAAAGTTTGGTCATTTCTTTGGGAATATTGCCCATTCTATCCTTCTATTTTGCAGAATTTCAGCCTTGGTCTATTCTTTTGACCTTTGTTTTTTCCTTTCTGTTTGATGTGGTATTCTTACCGCTTTTGTCCATCTTATTCATTCTGTCTTTTATTTACCCAGTCACTCAGTTTAACTTTGTCTTTGAGTGGTTAGAGGGCGTCATTCGCTTGGTATCGCAGCTGGCAAGTAGGCCCCTGGTCCTTGGTCAACCCACCACATGGCTGTTGATTCTCCTCTTAGTTTCATTAGCCTTGGTCTATGATATGAGGAAAAACATTAAAAGACTAGCAGTATTCAGTCTCTTTATTGTGGGGCTCTTTATCTTGACCAAGCATCCACTGGAAAATGAAATCACCATGCTGGATGTGGGGCAAGGAGAAAGTATTTTCCTACGGGATGTGACTGGGAAAACTATTCTCATAGATGTAGGTGGTAAGGCAGAATCTGATAAGAAAATCGAGGCTTGGCAAGAAAAGTCGACGACCAGCAATGCCCAGAGAACCTTGATTCCCTATCTTAAAAGTCGAGGAGTAGACAAGATTGACCAGCTGATTTTGACAAATACAGATAAGGAGCATGTTGGTGATTTACTGGAGGTGACCAAGGCTTTCCATGTCGGGGAGATTTTAGTATCAAAAGGAAGTCTGACACAGAAGGAATTTGTAGCGGGACTAGAAGCAAGTCAAAACAAGGTACGTAGTGTGACAGCTGGGGAGTATTTCCCGATTTTTGGCAGTTACTTAGAACTTCTATCTCCAAGGCAGATTGGAGATGGGGACCGTGATGATTCTCTGGTTCTTTATGGAAAACTTTTGGATAAGCACTTTCTCTTCACAGGAAATTTGAAAGAGAAGGGAGAGAAGGATCTTCTAAAGCAATACCCTGACTTAGAGGTGGATGTCCTGAAAGCAGGCCAACATGGTGCTAAAACATCATCCAATTCAGCTTTCCTAGAACAGCTCAAACCTGAGTTCACTCTCATTTCAGTTGGAAAGAGCAATCGAGCAAAACTCCCTCATCAGGAAACCTTGACACAACTGGAAAATATCAAGAGTAAGATTTACAGAACTGACCAGCAAGGGGCTATCCGCTTTAAAGGATGGAATAGTTGGAGAATTGAAACGGTTCGATAAAATAGACAAACTTTTCGAAAAATTGACTTTTTATCTTGACAAGGGATAGAAAACTTGGTATCATATAAAAGTTGAGAAAAGCAGAAGTGAGAGCTTCTCGCCTTGTGACATCAAGTTGCCTGGCCCTACGGATGAAAAGTTTCTAAGAAACGCTATCATAACGTGCGGGCTTGTATCATTACGAGTCCGCTCTTGTTTTTCTCTAATAATAAAAAAGAGGTGAAAACCATAGCAAAGCAAGACTTATTCATCAATGATGAAATTCGTGTACGTGAAGTTCGCTTGATCGGTCTTGAGGGAGAACAGCTAGGCATTAAGCCACTCAGCGAAGCGCAAGCATTGGCTGATAGTGCAAATGTTGACTTAGTATTGATTCAACCCCAAGCAAAACCGCCTGTTGCTAAAATTATGGACTACGGTAAGTTCAAATTTGAGTACCAGAAAAAGCAAAAAGAACAACGCAAAAAACAAAGCGTTGTGACCGTGAAAGAAGTTCGTTTGAGCCCAGTTATCGATAAGGGTGATTTCGAAACGAAACTTCGCAATGCACGCAAGTTCCTTGAAAAAGGAAATAAAGTTAAGGTATCCATTCGCTTTAAAGGGCGTATGATCACCCATAAAGAGATTGGTGCAAAAGTTTTAGCCGAGTTTGCTGAAGCAACACAAGATATTGCGATCATCGAACAACGAGCTAAGATGGATGGACGCCAAATGTTCATGCAGTTGGCGCCAGCAACTGACAAAAAATAATTGTCAGAAAGTTAAATAAAGGAGAAAAAATCATGCCAAAACAAAAAACACACCGCGCATCAGCTAAACGTTTCAAACGTACAGGTTCTGGTGGACTTAAACGTTTCCGTGCTTACACTTCTCACCGTTTCCACGGAAAAACTAAGAAACAACGTCGTCATCTTCGTAAAGCATCTATGGTGCATTCAGGAGATTTCAAACGTATCAAAGCAATGCTTACTCGCTTGAAATAATAGCCTAACAGTAAGTAAACAATTCTAGGAAATATTTGGAGGAAATAAAACATGGCACGTGTTAAAGGTGGCGTTGTATCACGCAAACGTCGTAAACGTATTCTTAAATTAGCAAAAGGTTACTATGGAGCTAAACACATCTTGTTCCGTACTGCAAAAGAACAAGTAATGAACTCTTACTACTATGCATACCGTGACCGTCGTCAGAAAAAACGTGACTTCCGTAAATTGTGGATCACTCGTATCAATGCGGCAGCTCGTTTGAACGGACTTTCATACTCACAATTGATGCATGGTTTGAAATTGGCTGAAATCGAAGTTAACCGTAAAATGCTTGCTGACTTAGCTGTTAACGATGCAGCAGCTTTCACAGCTCTTGCAGATGCAGCGAAAGCAAAACTTGGTAAATAATGACAAACTGTTTCATTCTTACTCTCGTGGTTTTTACCGCAAGAGTAGGGTGAAACTTTTTTATTTTCCTTAAACGATTTTCTATTTTAAAGAGTAAATGACAGATTTTTTCAAAGAAAATAGGATATTTCCTGTATAATAGGAATATCTAAAAAAGATTTGGAGTTAGAAGAAGATGATAGTAGGTATTGATTTAGGAACGACTAATTCTTTAGTAGGGGTATACCAAGATGGCCAGGTCAAGTTGATTCCCAATGCTTTTGGTGAGTATTTGACTCCTTCTGTTGTGGCTTTAGATGACAATGATGAGATTATTGTTGGAAAAATTGCCAAGGAACGCTTGGTGACTTACCCAGATAAGACGGTTTCACAGTTCAAGCGTTTTATGGGGACCAAGCATGAGTTGACACTAGGAAATCGAGCATATAAGGCTGAAGAATTGAGCTCTTTTATCATTCGAAAGTTGGTAGACGATGCAGAGACTTATCTTGGAGAAAAGGTTGAGGAAGTGATTGTCAGTGTTCCAGCCTATTTCAACGATGCTCAACGCTATGCGACCAAACTAGCAGGGAAATTTGCAGGAGTTCAGATTGATCGGATTATCAATGAACCTTCCGCAGCTGCACTTGCTAAAAGATCCATGGCAAATCAAGAAGATCAATCTTTTATTGTAGTCGATTTTGGTGGTGGCACTCTGGATATTTCAGTTGTAGAGCTATTTGATAACATCGTCGAAATCGTCTCGATCGCAGGGGACAATCGCTTGGGGGGAGAAGACTTCACTGCGGCTATTGCAGAGGAATTTTTAGCCTCCAATCAATTAACTAAAGATACTATTTCCCGTGAATTTTATAGTAAAATTTTGGTACAGGCTGAAAAGACAAAGCTGGAACTGAATGATAAAGAAGAAGTGAAGATGACAGTGATGGACCAAGATCAGGAATACTCTTTAGACTTGAGCTACCAGCGCTTTTATGAGCTTTGTCAACCGCTGCTCGCTCGTGTTAAAGCTGTTTTGGACCGTGCCTTGATGGATGCACGCTATAGCTATGTGTCATCTGATAATTTTGTTCTTGTTGGTGGGACTTCGAAACTCCGCTTGGTTCAGGACTTTTTATCCTACTGCATCAATCAAATGGTTCAGGTATCTGATGATCCCGATCGGATGATAGCGAGAGGTTGTGCTCTCCTAGCAGGAATCAAAGAACGTCAGGGTGAGATACGAGATTTGTTGCTGTCTGATATTTGTCCTTTTACTCTGGGGATTGAGATAGTTGGAGACCGTTTTTCGCCGATTATTGAGCGAAATTCTACCCTCCCTGCCTCACGTATTGAGCAGTACTATACGGCTGAATTGGGACAGAGCCAAGTCAAGATAAAGGTCTATCAAGGTGAGATGATGAAGGCATCACAAAACCTGTTTCTAGGAGAATTAGAAGTTCCCGTCCCTGTGAATACTAGAGTAAATGAAAGTTTCACAGTTCGATTTACCTATGATTTAAATGGGATTTTGGATGTCGAAGTGAAAATTGATTCAACACAGGAAGTCTTTAGTCATGTTATTCTCCAAGATAGTGTTACTCTGACAGAAAAGGAAATCAAGGCTAAGCAAGCAGAGTTGACTCGCTATAAGATCAATGCTCAAGAAACAGAGGTTTATCGTTTCTTGATTGAAAAAGCGAATCGTGTGTACAGTATGCTCTTGGGGAGAAGAAGAGATGAGCTAATGGCTGAAACTAGACGATTTGAAGAAGAGGTCAGTCAAGCATCTGTTTATCATTTGCCAAAACTCTATCAATCATTTTCAAACTATTTAGACTTCTTAGAGCGAGGACTGTAAAAGAGGAGACCTTATGAATATATGGGAAACTTTAGGGATAGAGCCAACGACTGACGTCAAGCTTATTAGAAGGCGTTATGCTGAACTGGTTCGGCTCTATCACCCAGAAGACCAACCAGAAATTTACCAAGAAATTGTTGAAGCTTACCAAAAAGCCTTGACTTATGCGAGGTCTAGAAAAACGAGACCAGAAAATAGTCTAAGAAAAGCGAGTGACTCCCAAGAAGCTACTGAACTTGAAGAAGAGACGAATGGAAAGCCTAACTCTAGTCTCAACTTTGAAAACTTGACTGAAGAAACAAAGACTGAGAACGAAGAGTCTGAAAGATCTAGTCTTGATTTCAGTGATTATCAGCAATCAACTGATAAAACCAGCGATTCCTTTAACTTTGAAACCTATAAAGCAGAAGAGGATAAGCAAAAGTCCACCCTTGACTTTAGTGACTATGACGAGGAAGTTCAGCTAAATGGAGATTCTGAAGAAAGAGCTGCGAGTCCCCTCAACTTTGAAACGTTTAAAGCAGAAGAGGATGAGCCAAAGTCCACCCTTGACTTTAGTGACTATGACGAGGAAGTTCAGCTAAATGGAGATTCTGAAGAAAGAGCTGCGAGTCCCCTCAACTTTGAAACGTTTAAAGCAGAAGAGGATGAGCCAAAGTCCACCCTTGACTTTAGTGACTATGACGAGGAAGTTCAGCTAAATGGAGATTCTGAAGAAAGAGCTGCGAGTCCCCTCAACTTTGAAACGTTTGGTGATGAAGAGAACCGTGGGCAAGAAGGAACAACAAGGTCTACTCTTGACTTTAGCGGTTATAATGAAGGAACCTATCTAATCCGAAATGCGGTTGAAAGCATTGTTGGAAATGACGGTTATAACCAAGAGGAACAAGAGCATCTGTGGCGTCAGTTCTTTCATCAGTATCAATATGATATGGACATTGTTCAATCCGTTTTAGAGGAAATGGATGTTTATATTTTTAACAAACCAGAGCAATTCTCTATCCTCATTCCCTTGCTGGAAGATTATATACCTGACTTTAAGTACTGGGGCTATTACTATAAACTGAAGTATTGGAAGGTTAAAAGAGCTATAGCAGAAGAGGAAGGCAGTTCGCTTGAAAGCGCCCATGAAGCCACTGAAGAATTCTATTATTCTTATCAACTTTGCCAAGAAATTCTCCAGGATTCTAACAAAGCAAATCAATTGAGCTCTTGGATAGAGTTTTTCAAGCACCCCTATCTGAGCTTTATGGTCTTAGATCAAGTAAATCAAAATCGTCAGATAATCAAGAGCGTGCCCGTTTTAACCTATATTCTTGAAAAAAACCGACAAGTCATATTTGAAGAGGATTATCCACTCTTGAATGACTTGGCTGATTACTTAGACAAAGTAAAAGGGGAGCTGGGAGAAAACGTTGACTTTAGTCACTACTCTCTAGATAATCCAGATGAAGTTGAGGCAGCCTTCTATGAGTTGCTTCATGCTCACTATGAAGACGAGTACAAACTGTTACGTGATTGGCAATACCTTTTTGAATCAGTCAAAGATCACACGCACCTACTTGATTTGTTAGAAAAGGTGGACGTCTATCCTTTAACCAATGCGAAAGTGTTAGCCCTTGTTTTCCAATTTGTGGAGTGTTACAGTGATGAGGAATCAAATCCTTACCTGAAAAAACTCCATTTCTGGAAGAGTATCCATTCCTATCCTTCAGTGGTAGAGGAGTATGAACTAGACAAAAAGGAAAATTTTGATTACTGGTACAATGAAGGTTATCTTTATATAGATAAGCTCACTAAGTGCGATGAAGATATCAATGATTGGGAGAAGTGGAGAAGCTACTTTAAAGGAAGACCACGCATTCTAACGGTTTTGCTTCAACAGATCTATAAGGAGTACCATCGGTTTACAGACGGCGAGCTCTTGAGATATGTTTTAACTCCTTTTTCGACCTCTAAAATGGCTAGCCAAATGATGACGGAAGAGACAGACCAGAAACTAGAAGAGATGACAGCCTATGCCTATGAACTTAGTCATCCAAAGGCTAAGCACTCTTACTTGGATTGGAAAAAAAGACAGGTCTTTAAAAATAAGTTTCTACAGATATTCTTTAGCCTCTTTACGATTGTAAGTTTGCTACTCAGTATTATAGAGCGACCTGGTTATAATTCATGGGTCCATGCTGGTATGTTGTCTCTCTTTTACGTCTATATGCTAAAATTAAGGAAAACACCGATTGAGGAAGGAGTGACTGCTAGGGGGGAAAAACGAAAATTCTACTACAGCCCCCATCCATGGTTCCTACTAATCTTGTTATTAACCCTGGTCCTTCCATCCTTACCGTTTGGCCTCATCGGTGCCCTTATGTTCATTACATTTTTCTGTCTCATCGATGGCTTCCAAGTGAGTCAGGGGCTGAAGTGGGATTATTCTTTGGATAAGCTGATTCCTATCGGTATCTTTCTTTCTGCTGGTTTTCTTTCTGCTTTGGTAAATCGAAGCCAGACTATTTCAGGAGTTGCCATAGCTTACTTCCATATTTTTGCAATCCTTGTGATTTGCTTGTCTTTTACAAGATTTAGTCCTGGATTTCCACCATCTCTGAAGAAAATTTTCATACCAGCAATCTTGGGAATTCTACTCTTTCAAACGTTGCCATATATTCACAGCCGTTTAGACATCTTTGATCCAACTATTCTACGAAATGAGACTCTAGCCATAACGGTTATTCTCTTGTTAAATGGAATCGCCTTGTCTTATTTTACAAAGGATCAAGGCTTCATGATTGGTGTGAAGAAGGTCTTTATGATTTATGGCTTGCAGATCTTTATTTTCCTAAGAAGACTGTTCCGAATCCTATTTGCACCAAATTCAGTTTTCGGTAATAACTATCATTACAAAGACTTACTAATCATGAACAGCGAATTTACGTTCTACTTCCTCGAGGGACTTTTTGTCCTTATCATGCTTTTCCTTATTCGCAATATACGCAAGGAAAATCGTAAAAGTGCTGCTTAGAATGAAAGCGTAGAGAAGAGGACTCTAGTTCAAGTTTCTAGTAAATTTTCCTGAATAAAGGTATAATGGAACTATTAAAATGAAAGAGGTAATGAAAATGGCTTCAAAAATGCTACACACTTGCTTGCGAGTAGAAAACCTTGAAAAATCAATCGCTTTTTATCAAGATGCTTTTGGTTTTAAAGAATTGCGTCGCAGAGATTTTCCAGATCATGCTTTCACCATTGTCTATCTGGGACTTGAGGGGGATGACTACGAGTTGGAATTGACCTATAACTATGACCACGGTCCTTACGTGGTAGGAGATGGTTTTGCCCATATCGCCCTCAGTACACCTGATCTTGAGGCACTTCATCAAGAACATAGCGCGAAAGGCTATGAGGTTACAGCCCCTAATGGACTTCCAGGAACTCAACCAAACTATTACTTTGTCAAGGATCCTGATGGCTACAAGGTCGAAGTCATTCGTGAAAAATAATCCAGTGAAGTCAAGTAGAATGTTCGTTTTCTACTTGACTTTTTTTCTTTGAAAGAGTATACTAATACAAATTTAACCTTTAAGGGGAGTCCAGAGAGACTCACAAGGTGTCAGATAAAAGGGATAGGGGACTCTCTGTGGAGACTTTTTAAGTGTGCGCATGAGTTCTAGCCTAACCTAACTGAGGCCTTGCATTAGCAAGGTCTTTTCTTTATCTGGTCCCCTTAAATTTAAGGAGGAAAAGTCATGAATCCCACATGTAAGAAACGTTTGGGTGCTATTCGTTTGGAAACCATGAAGGTGGTCGCACAAGAGGAAATTGCGCCAGCAATCTTTGAATTAGTCCTAGAAGGAGAAATGGTTGAAGCCATGCGAGCAGGCCAATTTCTTCACTTGCGTGTGCCTGATGATGCCCATCTCTTGCGTCGTCCTATTTCAATTTCGTCTATTGACAAGGCAAATAAGCAGTGTCATCTCATTTATCGGATTGAGGGGGCTGGGACCGCAATTTTTTCAACCTTACGTCAGGGAGATACTCTTGATGTGATGGGACCTCAGGGAAATGGTTTTGACTTGTCTGATTTAGACAATCAGAGCCAAGTTCTCCTCGTTGGTGGTGGGATTGGTGTTCCCCCCTTGCTTGAAGTAGCCAAGGAATTGCATGCGCGTGGGGTGACAGTAGTGACAGTCCTTGGTTTTGCGACTAAGGATGCTGTTATTCTCGAAACCGAATTGGCCCAATATGGTCAGGTCTTTGTAACGACAGATGACGGTTCGTATGGCATCAAGGGAAATGTGTCAGTCGTCATCAATGACTTAGACAGTCAGTTTGATGCTGTTTACTCATGTGGAGCGCCTGGAATGATGAAGTATATCAATCAAAGATTTTATGATCATCCAAGAGCCTATCTATCTCTAGAATCTCGTATGGCTTGCGGGATGGGGGCCTGCTATGCCTGCGTTCTAAAAGTGCCAGATAGTGAGACTGTCAGTCAACGCGTCTGTGAAGATGGCCCTGTTTTCCGAACTGGAACAGTTGTATTATAAGGAGAAAGTCATGACTAACAAACGTTTACAAGTTTCTCTGCCGGGCTTGGACTTGAAAAATCCTATCATACCAGCATCAGGCTGTTTTGGTTTTGGCCAGGAATATGCCAAGTACTATGATTTGGACCTTTTAGGCTCCATTATGATCAAGGCGACGACACTTGAACCCCGTTTTGGTAATCCTACTCCAAGAGTTGCAGAGACGCCTGCTGGTATGCTCAATGCAATCGGCTTGCAAAATCCAGGTTTAGAAGCTGTTTTAGCTGAGAAATTGCCTTGGCTGGAAAGAGAGTATCCTACACTTCCCATCATCGCCAATGTAGCAGGCTTTTCAAAACAAGAGTATGCTGCCGTTTCTCGAGGAATTTCCAAGGCAGCTAATGTAAAAGCTATCGAGCTCAACATCTCTTGTCCGAATGTGGATCACGGCAATCATGGACTTTTGATTGGGCAAGATCCGGATCTAGCTTACGAAGTGGTAAAAGCAGCTGTGGAAGCCTCTGATGTGCCAGTTTATGTTAAGTTAACCCCTAGTGTAACGGATGTTGTCACCATCGCCAAAGCCACAGAAGATGCAGGAGCAAGTGGCTTAACCATGATCAATACTCTAGTCGGTATGCGCTTTGACCTCAAAAACAGAAAACCAATCCTAGCAAATGGAACAGGTGGGATGTCTGGTCCAGCAGTTTTTCCAGTAGCCCTCAAACTCATCCGCCAAGTCGCCCAAACAACCGACCTTCCCATCATTGGAATGGGGGGAGTGGCTTCTGCTGAAGCAACGCTAGAAATGTATCTGGCTGGTGCCTCTGCCATCGGAGTTGGAACAGCCAACTTTACCAATCCTTATGCCTGTCCTGACATCATCGAAAATCTGCCAAAAGTCATGGATAAATATGGCATTAGCAGTTTGGAAGATCTCCGTCAGGAAGTCAAAGCCAGTCTGAGATAAGCTAGGTCTTCCTTATCGTCAACAAGAAATAGAATCTTCATCAATTTGTAATATTTCCGTCGATTAACTATGTTACAATAGGGATTAGAAAACGTTATTGGAGCATTTAAATGAAACGATGGAAAGTGGCCCTAGTAAGTGCTGGCTTATTGGGGTGTTTTTTTACTGTAGTGGAAACAGCAAAAGCAGAAGAGGGGACTTGGCAAGGAAAGACCTACCTCAAAGCAGACGGGAAACCAGCAACCAACCAATGGATCTATGACCAAACGCAACAGGCCTGGTTTTATTTAACAGCTGATGGAAATCGTGCTGAGAACGGCTGGCTGACTGTTGGTGGTAAGGATTACTATTTTACCGAAGTTGGAAAATTAGCTACGAAAACGTGGGTTGGCCAGTACTATGTGACTGAAAGTGGTACTAAAGCCAAGGAACAGTGGGTATTTAATCAGGAACAAGAATCCTGGTATTATCTCAAGTCTGATGGTCAGAAAGCTCAAAACGAATGGATTCAACAAGGTCAGGAAAAATATTACCTTAAAGAAGACGGGAAAATGGCCAAAGATGAGTGGATTACTCAAGGGGAGAACCAGTACTACATCAATTCACAAGGTAAAATGCTGAAAAATGCTTGGCTTGGTAAGAATTATATATCAGAAAATGGTCATAAGGTTAAACAAGCCTGGATTTATGATGACAACTATAGCAGTTGGTTCTACATTCAACAAGATGGTACCTATGCTGAAAATGGCTGGTTAACCATAGATGGGAAGGACTACCATTTTAAATCAGGCGGCTATCTTTCTACCGAGCGTTGGATTGATCGCTTCTATGTTGCGAAGAGTGGAGCTAAATTGAAATCGGAATGGCTCTTTGATAAGAATTATGATGCTTGGTTTTACTTGAAAGCTGACGGAACCTATGCCGAAAAAAGCTGGGAAACGATTAAAGAAAAAGATTACCATTTCAAATCAGGTGGGTATCTTTCTACCGAGCGCTGGATTGATCGCTTCTATGTTGCTAAAAGTGGAGCTAAATTGAAATCGGAATGGCTCTTTGACAAGAATTATAACTCTTGGTTTTACTTGAAAGCTGACGGAACCTATGCTGAAAAAGGTTGGCAAACTATCAAAGGTAAGGATTACCATTTCAAATCAGGCGGCTACCTCTCTACGGAAACTTGGATTGACCGCAGTTATGTGACGAGCAGTGGAGCAAAAGCTGGCAAAGGGTGGCTCTTTGACAAGAATTATAACTCTTGGTTCTATATCAACTCTGATGGAAATTATGCCAATAAAGAATGGCTCTGGGATAATGGTTACTACTATCTCAAATCTGGTGGTTATATGGCTGCGAGTGAGTGGGTATGGTACAAGAACAATTGGTTCTACCTCAAGTCAAATGGAAAGATGGCTGAGAAAGAATTAATCTACGATTCATCCGACCAATCATGGTACTACCTTAAATCAGGCGGTTATATGGCAAAAAATGAAACTGTAGATGGTCATACCTTGGATGCTTCTGGTAGATGGCATGTTGCGGATAAAACCAAATATTACAAAGTTAAACCAATCACAGCCTATGTCTATAGTGCATCTGGAGAAATCTTGAGTTACATTAACCAAGGAAGCATTGTTTCACTGGATAGCTCGACGCGAAAAGGCGGCCGACTTGCAGTTTCGATTTCTGGCTTGTCTGGCTATATGAATCAAAGTGATTTGACAGCAGTAGATGAAGGTAGCGAGTTTATCCCTCATTATACTAGTGATGGGAAATTCCTCTACCATGAACTCTCTCCATACACGAGTATCAAAGTAGCTCCACACACATCTGCTATGGTTATTGGTAAGAAGTACTACTCAACTGACGGGGAGCATTTTGATGGCTTTACCATTAAAAATCTTTTCCTCTATAAAAACTTGAGAGAACCAAGTAATTATAGTGCAGCTGAGTTGGATAAACTGTATTCGATGATGAACTTGCAGGATAGTCCTCTCGCAGGTAAAGGAGCGACTTTCAAAGAAGCTGAGGAACGCTACGGTGTCAATGCCCTTTACTTGATGGCACATAGTGCCCTTGAAAGTGCTTGGGGTCGCAGTCAAATTGCCAGAGATAAGAATAACTTCTTTGGTATTGCTGCTTATGATACGAGCCCATATCTCTCAGCCAAGAGTTTTGATAATGTGGATAAAGGAATCCTTGGAGCGGCCAAGTGGATTCGTGAGAATTACATCGACTATGGCAGAGACCACCTTGGAAATAAAGCAACCGGAATGAATGTTCGCTATGCTTCTGATCCATACTGGGGTGAGAAAATAGCTAGCATCATGATGACCATCAATAGCAAACTTGGTTGGAAAGACTAATCAAAAGAAATCAACGATAACTACTGAAAAGTGGTTATCGTTTTTGTTTTAAACATTGGGGGAGAAATAGTATAATAACAGCCTCTTTATTCTTGAACAATTAACAAAATGATAGTAAAATGTAATAGGAGATATTAATCTAATTACTATATAAAAAGGAGACTTTTATGAAAAAGCTACTATCCTTCTCAATTGCCTTGCTTTCAATCACAACACTAGTTGCTTGTTCTGGACATAAGGCGGAATCAAAGGTCCCAGAAGAAAAAATTGAACAGAAGCAAATCAAGTTCGATGAAAAGTTGTTTAAAGAAGCTGGACTCTTACCTTTTAAAAATGAGAAACAACTAGAACTTGGGGAATTGGATTCTAAATCACGCGCAACGGGTGCTCATATTCAACTTAAGGACAGTGATGAACCAACAGAGAAGAGAGAGCCTAAGATAAGTTATAACCCAGTTGGTTGGCACAACTATAATTTTTATTATGGAGATGGCTCTAAAAAGGCTTGGTTGATGAATCGTGGTCATTTGATTGGGTACCAGTTTAGTGGATTAAACGATGAAAAGAGAAACTTGGTCCCTATGACGAACTGGCTCAATGCTGGAACTTACTATGGTACAGATAATACTAATCAAGAAAGCATGCTTTATTATGAAAATCGATTGGACTCTTGGTTGGCCAATCACCCCAACTACTATCTTGACTACAAGGTAACCCCAATCTATCAGAAAGATGAATTAATTCCGAGACAAATTGAATTGCAGTATGTGGGAATAGATGAAAATGGCAAACTCTTGGAAATCAAATTGGGTGGTAGTAAAGAAAAGATTGATCAGTATTCAGTAACGCATGTCGTTTTAGACAATGTTTCAGCTAATGCGGAAATCAATTACTTGGACGGTACGGCTAAAAATACAGTTGAAAACAAAGAAGAAAAAGCTAAAAAAGAAGCTGAAGAAAAGGCCAACAAGGAAGCTGAGGAAAAAGCCAAGAAAGAGGCAGAAGAAAAAGAAGCAGCTGAAAAGAAAGCAAAAGAAGAAGAACAGGAAAAAGCACATCAGGCCGCACAAGAAAAGGAAGAAAGCCAAGAATCAAACTCGCAATCATCTAATTCAGGTGGCTACTTTAGAGATAAAAACGGAAGATGGCACAGACCAAATGGTAAATTTGCTTCCAAGAAAGAAATCAGAGAAGCAGGATTACAGTGGTAGGAAGAATTTAGTAGATATACAGTCAAAAAGCCGTTGGAAAACGGTTTTTTGTTATAATTAAATGAAGAATGAAGAATGAAGAATTAAAGGAGAAAAATTTGATGAGATACATAACTCTTGGTCAAGATGACAAAGAATTATCAGAAATTGTTCTCGGAATGATGAGAATAAAAGATAAGTCTGTAAAAGAAGTTGAAGAGCTTGTAGAAACAGCACTTTCTGTTGGAATCAATGCTTTTGACTTGGCTGATATTTATGGTCGTGGTCGTTGTGAAGAACTGTTAGGTATTGTCCTAAAAAATCGTCCAGATTTAAGAGAAAAGATGTGGATTCAGTCCAAATGTGGCATTCGCATTGAAGAATTTACCTATTTTGATTTTTCTAAGGACTATATTATAAAATCAGTCGACGGAATTTTGCAAAGATTGAAGATTGATCATCTAGATAGCTTGCTTCTTCATCGACCAGATGCTTTGATGGAATCTGACCAAGTAGCAGAAGCCTTTGATCTTCTTTATAAACAAGGTAAGGTCCGAGATTTTGGAGTTTCTAATCAAAATCCTATGATGATGGAGTTGCTTAAAAAAGATGTCAAGCAGCCGTTAGCTGTTAATCAGCTACAATTGAGTGCGGCTTTTACTCCAGGATTCGAATCAGGTTTTCATGTTAATATGGAAGATAGTCAAGCAACTATGCGAGATGGCAGCGTTTTTGAATATTGCAAATTACACGATGTGGTCATTCAAGCATGGTCTGTCTTACAATTCGGTTATTTTAAAGGGAACTTTGTTGGTAATGAGAAATTTCAAGCTTTGAATCAAGTACTTGATCGTCTAGCTTTTAAATATGGAGTAACCCCTTCAACTATTGCCATTTCTTGGATATTGCGTTATCCAGCAAAAATGCAGGCAGTCGTAGGTACAACAAATCCTAAGCATTTGAGAGAAGTTAGCCAAGCGGCAAACTTTAGCTTAACAAGAAAAGAATGGTATGAAATTTATCTTGTAGCAGGGAATAATTTGCCGTAAGTAGAAGCAGATTTAAATAAAGCACAGTCAAAAAGCCGTTGGAAAACGGTTTTTTGTTATAATTAAACTAAGAATTTAGAATTAAAGGAGAACATCATGACTTTTGAAGAAATCCTGCCTGGGTTAAAGGCCAAGAAAAAATATGTACGCACTGGTTGGGGAGGGGCTGAAAACTATGTCCAACTCTTTGACACTATCGAGCAAAACGGGGTTGCACTTGAAGTGACGCCTTATTTCCTCATCAACGTGTCTGGGGAGGGGGAAGGTTTTTCCATGTGGAGCCCGACACCTTGTGATGTTTTGGCGACGGATTGGGTAGAAGTGCATGACTAGACGTGTATTGATTACGGGAGTGAGCTCAGGTATCGGACTTGCTCAAGCTCGACTCTTTTTAGAGAAGGGTTATCAAGTTTATGGAGTTGACCAGGGCAAAAATCCACTCTTAGAGGGTGATTTTCATTTTTTACAGAGAGATTTGACCTTGGACTTGGAGCCAATTTTTGACTGGTGTCCTTATGTGGATGTTTTGTGTAATACTACAGGAGTTTTGGATGATTACAAACCACTGTTGGATCAAACAGCGCAGGAAATTCAAGAGATTTTTGAAATCAACTATGTGACTCCTGTTGAGTTGACTCGCTATTATTTGACGCAAATGCTGGAAAATAAAAAAGGAATCATTATCAATATGTGTTCGATTGCCTCAAGTCTAGCTGGCGGAGGTGGTCATGCCTATACTTCCTCTAAGCATGCCTTGGCAGGATTTACCAAGCAGTTGGCCCTAGACTATGCTGAAGCTGGGATTCAGGTCTATGGGATTGCTCCAGGGGCAGTTAAGACAGCTATGACCGCTGCCGACTTTGAACCAGGTGGCTTAGCTGACTGGGTGGCTAGTGAAACGCCAATCAAGCGCTGGATTGAGCCAGAGGAAGTAGCAGAAATCAGCCTTTTCTTAGCAAGTGGAAAGGCATCTGCCATGCAGGGACAAATTTTGACAATAGATGGTGGTTGGAGTTTGAAGTAATATAGTTGATACTTAGTGAATATGTGGAGGTGAACTATGAAAAGGAGAAATGATGCGTAAATATATAGAACTTTCACTTGAGCAGATTATCGAGCAGGTGCGTGTGGACAAGTTATCATCAGATGATTTTTGCCTCTATGCCAAGGAGGATGGAGAACTGAGACTTAATAACCTATATTGGGTATCAGATTATCCAGATGTCGTGGAAGACCGTGATGTCTACCCGACAGAAGTGGCGGAACAAAACCTCCAGCTAGTCTACTATGGAGAGCAGTTGATTGATGTTCTCATCGTAGCGCTCGAAGAAAAGCCAGATGCAAGTCACCAAGACTTGGTTGATGCTTTGAATTATTATAATCAGCACGATAATTTTATACCCTTTAATGATTAGCTAGGTTAATTAGATAAAAGGTATCTGATGACTGATAGCATTAGGAGAGAAAATGATGAGAGGATATAAATTTGATATCCATAACGAGATGTTTGTATCGATTCCAGAGGAAAGAGAAAAGGTCTGCCTTGTTTTAAGTGATTCTTTATAGGTTATCAATGAGGAGTTGACTTCGTCTTACAGAGCAAAACTAGATAATCTCCTGGATCAATCATCAGTATGGTATCCAAAAGCTTTGGCAAAAATTCAGGAGGAATTTACAGAATTAGCAAGTGCAAGACTCCTTTCCATTTTTATCTTGTCTGAACAAAGGGATATAGATTTAATTTTCGGCTTGGAATTTGGACTGAAAGAGGACTCGGAGCATGGTAGAGGTATTAAATTCTCCCTCAATTCTCTTGAAATATTAGAATATGTTTTAGGAGAAGTCGCTTACTACTAGGTGTGGTCGGTTATAAGAGAAGTATGAGAAGATGGAGCAGGAGATGGTTGAGAAAGATGGGATTATCATAAAGGATGGGCAGATCATCCTAAACAGTGGTGAGAAGCTATCGATTGAAAATCTAAAAGAGGAAGCAAGAAGGATTCGTTTTATTCGGAATCAGCACTTTAAGGATACAAGCATCAGAATACTAGAGAGTTCACGAGTCGTGTTTGAAAACTGTATCTTTGAGAATGTCTTCTTTGAAAACTGTGATTTGAGGGAAATCAGCTTCAAAGATCATACAGTTATTCGAAACTGTACTTTCAAACGATGCAATTTAAATGGAACTTTATTTTATGACAGTCACATTATATCGTCTACCTTTCTTTCTTGTCAGATGGAGCGTCCTCTTTTGGAGAATGTCAGTGAGATGAGGGATTGTCTCTTTAAAAAGTGTAGGATGCACGATATTTTCTTTCCCCTACCAGAATTTCAGTCTAATAAAATCATTGGAAAACTGTCTGAATGTACCTTTGGGTCGAAAACAAAGAAAGTAGAAAAGTTGTATGCAGATCTATCAGAGGCTCAACTCAGTTTTGTCGAGTTTACAAGGTGTGATTTAACGGAGATCATTTGTCCTGCGGATCCAGATATTCTCTATATAAAAAATCTGAGTGAACGGTCAAAGAAGGCTCAGGAAAAAATAGCAGCGATCCAAGATGATAGAAAAAGGCGAGCTCTTTCTATCCATACAGAGAGCTGGATGAATGAAAAGTATGTGGATTACTTGATGAGTCGCAAAGATTACAAATGGGCCTGGGATGATTATTTTGAGGATGTGTCTAGGTGTTTGGGACTTGAATGGAAGTAACTAGCTCTTGTTTGAAAAATGACTGAGATAGTTGCAAATAGGTAAGCAAGAAAAGGGAGATCGGATAGAGAAATGACAGTCAATATCAATGAATTAGTGAAGGAGCACGGTTTTTGTGTGGTGTCTACAGAGGAGAAATCATTTCGTCTGGATGAGGTCCGTTTCAACCTTTTGTCTTATTTAGAGGATTATCCAAAAATGGGATTCTCTTTTGTCAAAGTAGCTAACGAACTAGTCGAACTCAGGAGAAAGCAAGAGGTCTATAGGCTTTTTGGCCAGTGTTTTTTAGGATTTTTTGTGATTGGAGAAGAGGAGCAAATCTTTTTACTTTGCAATTCTGAAGGAAGGGAAGTTTTTCAAGAAGATAGAGTTTTTGTCAATTCTTCCTTGCAAGCTTTTATTTCCTCTTATTCGCTCTTTCTATCAAGCATCTTTCTTTTGAAAGCAAAGTTTTATGAGATTGAGCAAGATGAAGTCGAAGAAATTGCAGCAAACTTGAAGAGTCAAGTACTTGCCCTAGATAAGCACCTTGAACAACAATTGCCCTTTTGGGAGCATATGGCTTATTTGATAGAAGACGATGGAATTGTTCTAAGAGATGATCTCTTTCATATCTTAAATAAAGAGCAGTAGGAATGGAATTAATTATGGAGAAAAAATTGCCCCAGTTAAAGATTCGTGAGTGGAATGAAAAGCCAAGAACAAAACTTCGATTTATTAAAATTGGTGATATTTTTTGCTATCAATTTTCGGAGGAAATGTTTGTATTTGGTCAAATCCTTGGAAAAGTGAATGTTGGTCATGTCATCCAATTTTTCGATATCTTTCAAGCAAGTCCTACTATAACAGTTGAGGAGCTAAGTCGTGCTCAATTTATAGGTAAGCCCATCATTGTAGACTCCTACACCTTGTTTGATCGAAGTCCAGTATGGTCTTGGCAGATAATTGGTCACCAAGCGGATTTTGATCCAAGCCCTTTTAAGGATTTAGCCTTTAAGTGGGGAGATCCAAATGGTCTTCACTTTGGGAAGGTCTGGCTAGATGGTAGGCGGGAATCTAAGATTTTTTCTAGGGAAGAAGTTGAGGACCTAGACTGGGAAGCCTGTGTTGGAAGTATAGTTTATAACAGAATCTTGGAAGAAGAACTGGCAAGCAGAAATAAAGGAGTTTGATATGGACTATGTAGAGGAGTTAAGCTCAGGACGTACGCCCTTGGTAAAAAAAGCAGCGAAAAAAATTTTAAAAGGCAGACTAATAGGAGAAAACTATGAAGTACTACTTTGTGATGGATGATAAAGCAAATAAATCCTTTAATTTTGATGTTGAATACGGACGAGTGGATTTTGAGATTCAAACGAAACCCTACGAAGAAGAATGGAGTAAACCGATAGAATATATCTATGATCCAAATTGTCCCGATGTGATCTATTATAATTTTGTGAATAAAAAACAATACATAAATAAAATAAATTTTGATTATGATTATTATTGGTATTCCCATGGTTTTATCCTTTCTAAAAAGTTAGCAACCATTTTTAAACAATTCAAAATTCAGGGTCATGTTTGGAAAAAGCTTAAATTTACAGTGAATGGCGATGTAATGGAAGCTCCTGACTTTTATCTATTTAAATTTAATACCTATACCAGAGATAATCCCGCTCCTGATTTTATTGATTATGAGAAAACAGAATCGTTCCCTTCTAAAACGATGTATACAGTATCAAGAAAAATAGTCTTAAAAGAGGATGTTGACTATGATATTTTTAAGCCTGGAAGGGTTGAATTACTTGCAGCGGCTGGCTTTGTCGTTACGGAGGAAGTAAAAGAAGCCATCGAATCGAATCGCTGTGGTCGAGGCATTCGTTTTTTACCGATTGAAACAGCTCAAGAAGAATATTGCAAACATAGTTTCAAGGATTTTAACGACTTAATAAAAAGACCAAAACCAAGAATACCCTGGTAAGTAGTAGCTATTCTTGCTGGTATCCTTTGCCTTTTCTTCAGATCTACAGACATAAAACTTCAATCTTAATTGGATGATAAGGGAGAGGAAGAAGGATATTTAAGTATTAAAAATTGTTAAAAGGTTGGCCATGATAAAGAACGTAAAAACTGATTTTGAAAAGAAGTTAAAAGCTTATCTAGCAGATAGATTTGCAGAATAGAAAGATATTAAAGTTTTAAAAAATGAAATACTCATTGAAGCAGAAAACGGACAGGGGATAATAAGATTCCTCTACCTAAGAAATCTCCAGGGCTATAATCTGTCAGAAAGTGTATCTATTCCAGCAATTCAAGATTTCTATGAGAAAATATCCCTTCCTTATAAACCAAATTTTCGGACAGATTTTGTATTGGTGATGAACACATCGATGGAAAGTAAGTACAGACAATTCTCTCCTACAGGTGCGGTCAGTTTACCTCTAGATGAAGAGGAGCAGGAGAAAGTTTGTGACTACCTCTACCAGAAAGTAAAGAATATTTACCTACCTAGGGTTCGAAATCTGCTCCAAGAAAACGAACAGGTCATAGAGGATGTTTTACGATTTCCTAATTATTATAAATATCCATTTTTGACTATCTTGTATATCATCGAAAAAAATGAGTTAAAACTAGAAAAAAATGATTGGGATGCTATTTTAAGTAAGCGTATTATGGGGAATAAAAGGTTTGATCAGCTTTTATTGGAACATTATTCCTTGTCTAGTTCATCATCTTCAGTTCTAGAAGTAGAGGATGAATTGACTAAATGAGATCCTATGAAACTACTGATATAACTACATAAGTTCCTGTCATGTGTAGGTGAAAAATCTGTTTTTAGGAGGAAATATGCCCCATACGAATCTAGCAAAAGAAACCTTCCTCCAGTTTATGCAGGCCATGTATTCTTGGGAGAGGAAAGCCACTAGGAGCTTAAAAAACAAAGCTGATAAAGAGATGTTGAAGGATGAATTAGCTGCTATATTTGATCAGTTTTGTAGATCTAAAAAAACACTCAGAGCAAGGGAAGTATCTTTATCTGTTCGATTTCCATTTGACTATAAAATAGAAACGCATCCCATCATTGATGAAGAGCATGACGGGAATCAAACTTACTTCTATATCAAGGAGAATCGTTCTGGTTTAGAAACTCTCTATCGTTTTCGAATGGTGTTTCAAGAAGGACGATGGTGGATTGATAAGAAAGAATGGCTTGGTGATGGGAAGTGGATCAATTCTTCCTTGTGATATACTGAAGAATGTAGGAAGACAGGAAGAAATGTGTTTCAAAAGACAGTGGTAGTCTAAGTGTAAGTAATGAAATGTTAGAGGTCAATATGAATAAAACACTTTCAAATCAAAAAAGAAAATTAACAACTATTAGAAATCAAGTACTAAAGGCGAGAGATTTTGATCTTGAAAAAGCACAGCTTTTTACTACTAAAGCAATTTTAGAAGCATTAAAAGCAGGCAAAAAAAGCCTTGAGATCAATTGGGAGGAAAACGGGAAAACAGAAACCTACTCCTATAAACATGTACGGATGGTTCATGCTATTCAACCATATACTTTGGTTTCTGAGTTCATTGAAAACAAGACATCTGAAACCTATCAATCTTTGCTAAATGGCTGTTTTTGTTCTGTAATGGCAGATATGGCTTCTGCTAAATACTTGGCTAAAGGGGGCTCAAACTTTGATACAGATATTTGTTTGAATATCTTATTTGCCCTTGCCTATCTAGATGATACTTATGTAGAGTGTTTAATTGATAAATTAGCCTATTTTAAAGAAGCCCAAGTTGAAAAAGGGAAAAAAATTATTTTCTTTTCAGCCCAGAGTTTATTGCCTTTAGTCGTTTTTCTTTATGGAAATGGACAGGGAGAGCAGTTAGCTAGCTTGCTCGAAAATGCCTGTGATGCTAAATATAAACCCTTGGACTCCAATCCTTATCATAATGTGAATGATGCCTATAAACAGGTTATGGAAACTATTTTTTCAGAGGATGTTGATGTTTTTAGAGAAACAATTATATCCATGTGTGATTATCATTTAGCGAACACCAAAGATAGTCATTTAGTTGAATTCAATACCTTACTATGGCAGTATTTCCCAATTGAAATCTTAGTTTTACTAAAAGAACGTCAGAAAAGAGGCCTCCCAATCGACGGGATTAGCCATCCCTTGCTTGATGACTTTTTACCCTATTTCTTTGATGACTTTCAGATATCCGAGCAAAATAAGATGATACTTGGCACAATCATAGAGTAGCAGTGTGAAATGATGAGCAATCGATTTATAGTAGTATCAATGTATAAGAAACATCCTCTTGAGGGAGTGATATTTCAATAGTAACAAAAAAGAGATAATTAATGAAAACCTATTTACTGGACGAAAGGATATTCCAGTATCCTGAATCGTTTAAAAAATTGATCGAACTCAATTTAGTTGATTTTGATTGTTGGTATCTATTGGATTCAGAATGGGCTCTATCTCTGTACAAGGGATTGCAGGAAAGGTACCCAAGCAGAAAGTTGATTCCGTTTGCTAAAAGAGGAGACTGTGATGATACAGCTTGTTTTGAAATAGGAAAGGGCAATAAGGTTCAACTCATTCATGATTTTGCTGCCGAAGGATGGGAGCAACGGAAAGAGTTTAACGACTTTTGGGAATGGGTAGAATATGCAGTCAAATGCATGATAGAGTATAACAAAGAGGATGGGATTGAATAATGGGAAGGCCCTATTATAGGGACGAAGAAACTGAACTACAAGGTAAGGAGAACAAATGGAAACGATTACCCAATTATTAAATGAGATTGAAAAAAGTCTCCAACAGCTAGATCATTCTTGTGTAGAACATCTAAATTCGGGAATAACTTCTCTAAAAATCCAAGAATTGTTTGAGGAAATTCCATTACAGCCGAACCAGGACTTGCATGCCCTTTATGCTTGGAGAAACGGATCAAAAGATAGTGAGGGAATCACACTCGGTGAGCTGGCATTTTTTCCTGGTTTCTATTTGATGTCTCTGGAAGAAAGTGTCCAGACCTACTTGGAACTAATAGAAACGGATACTTGGGACCAGTCTTGGTTTCCAATTTTTGCTAGCGGAGGGGGAGATTTTTATGCCATGATCCTGGCTCCAGAAGCTCAGGGGCAAATACTTGGTTTTTAGGTATTTGAAGAAGAGGCTCAGATCGAATACCGGTCATTGAAATCCATGCTCACAACCTTTAAAGTATGTTATGAACAAAGTATTATTTTCCAGAATGAACAAGGCTACTTGGATATGGATTATAAGAAGCATGCTGAGGTAGCTCATGAGATAAATCCAGAAGTGAAGATATGGCAGGAATTCCTAAAGGAGACGTAAGAGGAATGACCAAGGAGAGAAAAATGACAGTAGTTACTGTATTAAAAAAGATCATTAAACTCTATGAGGAAACAACGTTTATCCCCCAATCGGTGAGTTTTTCAGATGAAAAATTGAGGATCCAGTCCTCAGATTTGACAGGAGAATTACTTGATTACTATCAACACATAGCATTTGATAAGAATTTGTATTTTGCTAATGATAGTTTTAATATCATTTTGTTGCCTTTAGATTCTCATGCAAGGACAGTTGAATGCTGGGCTTTACAAGATGATCCTCAGTTTACTGAGGGGCAATACCAGATATTCGCTGCTACAGATATAGATGACATTCTTTTCTGCGATATAAGAGATGAAAAATCTCCTGTTTACGCTTGGATTCCTGGAGAATGTAATTATTACAAACTCAGTGAAAGTTTGACGGAGTTTTTTGAGTTCTATTTCGCTTTTTCAAATTTCTGGGGCCAAAGAGAAGATGTCCCTCTGGAGGAATATATTGTAGGGACAGGTGACTTGATAGAGCGCTATCTTTCCCCAAGCGTCCAAACAACAGCGAAAGATTATCTATTTCGGTAAGATTGACCTGAGAAAAGCCTTTCTTAGTAACACAAAGTGAGTTGGATAGGAGAAAAGAAATGAATGTGAAAGAACTAATCGAAGAGATTGAAAATGATGCTGAGCTAGTATCGTATTTGAACCTGGTCCTTAAAAGGAATAAGAAGCCCCAAGCTAGCTATCTCGAATCACTGAATCATCTGGCCTATTTACTTTATCTGGATGGTTAAGAGGTAATGGCTAAGAAATTATTAGATCGTATCATACAAGTTCCATTTGAAGGGAATTATAACACTTGGACCTTTGTTTCGAGCTCTCTGGTTTTATTGGCCTATCTGGAAAGAGAAAAAGAAAATCAGGTACTCGTCTATAAAAAACTCCTTTTGTCTCCATTAGAACATGGGGAGAAATCCACTCAAAAAATTAGAAGGAGAGTTCATCAGAGATTTTTGAATGGTGATAGCTTGGAGCAAAAGCTTGCAAAAATCGAGCAGGCTCCAAGCCCTGAATCAGAAATGGAACGTCGTCTGCTATACCTGACTGATTTATTAAAAATTCACCTCTTTATTGCTGAGTCAACTTGTGAAGAGACTGATATCCAGGCAAAAATCGAAGAGAATATGGAGATACTGAAGAAGTATATCAAAGAGTATGAAATCTATAGTCTCTTTCCTTTTAAGGGATAAGGTGAGCTAGCAATCTTGGATTTTTAGAAAGAGTGGAATATGGAAATCAAACATCACTTTGGCGTCTATGGCATTTGCTATGAGAAAGGAAAATTACTCTGCATTGAGAAAATGAGAGGGCCTTATCAGCATCGTTTTGATCTACCGGGTGGTAGTCAGGAAGTAGGGGAGGGGTTGACAGAAACTCTCAAGAGAGAAGTTCTGGAAGAGACAGGATATACTCTTAGCCGTTATTCAAATCCTAGGATGTATGATGTGCTGGTTCAAGAAGAGGGGCAAGACTTCGCTGTTCACCATATCATGGCCTTTTATGATATCGTACTCGATTTCGAGAGCTCTCAACAATCCCTTCCTCAGGAGGTTCTTGATGGAAGCAATGATTCAGCAAAGGCAATTTGGCTTCCTCTTGAGCAGATGACCGAAGAAAATGCTTCTCCCTTAGTATTGAAGGTAAAGGCAGAGTTACGAGGATTCCCAGAATTGGAACTGACAAGTTATAAGAATTGGAAGGTAAAAGAAAAGAAGGAGAACAAATGACACCTCAAGAAATGTGGAATGCGTATAAGCAAATTAACCCCTCTATCGGAGATGAGATAGATGCCTGGGCTTTTGGAGTGGAAGCCGATACCTTGGCAGGTTTGGTTTTAAAAGGCGAAAAGACAGCAACCGCCTCAGCTTACGATCTTTACGCAGTAGAGGACGAATCTCTTCCACAAGAAGGGACCTTCGATGTCATTTTAGACAGTCAAAATCAGGCTGTCTGTATCGTCGAAATTACAAAGGTTTTCGTTCAGCCTTTTCATCAAGTTTCTGCTGACCATGCCTTTAAGGAAGGGGAAGGTGACAAATCCCTAGCCTATTGGCGTCAGGTTCATGAGAAATTCTTCACGGAGTGGCTGGAGGAAGCGGGCTTGACTTTTACACCTGACAGCAAGGTTGTTTTAGAAGAATTTTGCAAGGTCTACCCACAGTAGACCGCTAGGATGAAGAAAGTTTTGGAAATTGCCGTCCAATCCTTTTTTCTTAAGCAAAACATGATATAATAAGTTTGTTTGAAGAAGAGTAAAACTCTTAAACTTAGAATAGGAGAAAACTATGCAAGCAGTTGAACATTTTATTACGCAATTTGTTCCTGAACATTATGATTTATTTTTAGACTTGAGTCGTGAGACCAAGACCTTTTCTGGGAAGGTGACCATTACTGGTCAAGCACAGAGTAACCGTATTTCCCTTCACCAAAAAGACCTGGAAATCACTTCTGTAGAAGTTGCGGGTCAAGCTCGTCCATTTACAGTTGATCATGAGAATGAAGCCCTTCATGTCGAATTGGCTGAGGCTGGTCAAGTTGAATTGGTTATTGCTTTTTCAGGAAAAATCACAGACAACATGACAGGTATTTACCCTTCTTACTACACAGTGGATGGTGTCAAGAAGGAAGTCTTGTCTACCCAGTTCGAGAGCCATTTTGCGCGTGAAGCCTTCCCATGTGTGGATGAGCCTGAAGCCAAGGCTACTTTTGACCTCGCTCTTCGTTTTGATCAAGCAGAAGGTGAAGTGGCCTTGTCAAACATGCCAGAAATTGATGTGGAAAATCGTAAGGAAACAGGCATCTGGAAGTTTGAAACAACACCTCGCATGTCTTCTTACTTGTTGGCCTTTGTAGCAGGTGATTTGCAAGGTGTGACCGCTAAAACTAAAAATGGTACCCTCGTAGGTGTCTACTCAACCAAAGCCCACCCACTATCTAACCTTGATTTCTCATTAGACATCGCTGTTCGCTCAATCGAGTTTTACGAAGATTACTACGGAGTTAAGTATCCAATCCCTCAATCACTTCACATCGCCCTTCCTGACTTCTCAGCTGGTGCCATGGAAAACTGGGGTCTTGTGACCTACCGTGAAGTTTACTTGGTTGTGGATGAGAACTCAACCTTTGCTAGCCGTCAACAAGTAGCTCTTGTGGTGGCGCATGAGTTGGCTCACCAATGGTTTGGAAACCTCGTGACTATGAAATGGTGGGATGACCTCTGGCTCAATGAAAGCTTCGCAAACATGATGGAATACGTCTGTGTGGATGCCATCGAACCAAGTTGGAATATCTTTGAAGATTTCCAAACAGGTGGGGTTCCAGCTGCGCTTAAACGCGATGCGACGGATGGCGTGCAGTCTGTTCACGTCGAAGTCAAACACCCAGATGAAATTAATACGCTCTTTGATGGCGCTATCGTCTATGCCAAAGGAAGCCGTCTCATGCACATGCTTCGTCGCTGGCTCGGTGATGCGGATTTTGCTAAAGGCTTGCATGCTTACTTTGAAAAGCACCAGTACAGCAACACCATCGGTCGTGACCTTTGGAATGCCCTTGGTCAGGCATCAGGACGTGATGTCGCAGCCTTCATGGATTCTTGGTTGGAACAGCCTGGCTATCCAGTTCTCACTGTCAAAGTTGAAAATGATGTCTTGAAGATTTCACAAAAACAATTCTTTATCGGTGAGCACGAAGACAAGAGCCGCCTCTGGGTAGTGCCACTCAACAGCAACTGGAAAGGTTTGCCAGACACACTTGAAACTGAAAGTATCGAAATCCCTGGCTATGCCGCTCTTCTTGCTGAAAATGAAGGAGCTCTTCGTCTCAACACTGAAAATACAGCCCACTACATTACAGACTATCAAGGAGACTTGTTAGATGCTGTTCTTGCTGAGCTAGAGTCACTTGATAACACAAGCAAACTGCAAATCGTCCAAGAACGTCGTCTGCTTGCTGAAGCAGGGCACATTTCTTATGCTGACTTGCTCCCAGTCCTTGATAAACTTGCTAAGGAAGAGTCATACCTTGTTGTATCAGCTGTTTCTCAAGTGATTTCTGCCCTTGAGCGCTTTATTGATGAAGGTACAGAAACTGAGAAAGCCTTTAATACACTCGTTGCTAAATTGGCTCGTCACAACTATGACCGTCTTGGCTTTGAAGCCAAAGACGGGGAATCAGATGAGGATGAATTGGTTCGTCAGTTGGCCGTTTCTATGATGATTCGCTCAAATGATGCAGAAGCTAGTCAAGTCGCTAGCCAAATCTTTGCAGCTCATAAGGAGAATCTTGCAGGACTTCCAGCAGCCATCCGTGCACAAGTTCTCATCAATGAGATGAAACACCATGAGACCAAGGACTTGGTCGCAACTTATCTGGACCTCTACACTCATGCGACAGATGCTGTTTTCAAACGCCAGTTGGCAGCTGCTCTAGCCTACAGTACAGATGCTGACAATATCCAAACCTTGATTCGTTCATGGAAGGACAAATTTGTGGTGAAACCACAAGACCTTTCTTCATGGTACCTTCAATTCCTCGGACACCAAGCTACACAAGAAACTGTTTGGGTTTGGGCGCGTGAAAACTGGGATTGGATTAAGGCGGCCCTTGGTGGTGACATGAGCTTTGACAGCTTTGTCATCTTCCCATCACATATCTTTAAAACAGAGCAACGCTTGGTAGAGTACAAGGAATTCTTTGAACCACAACTTTCTGACCTAGCTCTTAGCCGTAACATCCGCATGGGGATCAAGGATATCGCAGCGCGTGTTGACTTGATTAAGCGTGAAAAAGCAGCAGTCGAAGCTGTTGTAGCCCAATATGGCAAGGCTTAATTCGTTCAAAATGTAAACAAAAACTCAACTTTCTATCTGAAAAGAAGAGAGAGTTGAGTTTTTTTTAAGGCAATTTTGGTATAATAATCATAACAAGGAGGAGTTTCTGATGATAAAAATCTTATTAGTCGAAGATGACCTAGGCCTGTCAAACTCAGTATTTGACTTTTTAGATGATTTTGCAGATGTCATGCAGGTTTTTGATGGAGAAGAAGGTCTCTACGAAGCTGAAAGTGGCGTTTATGACTTGATTTTGCTTGACCTGATGTTGCCGGAAAAAAATGGTTTCCAAGTCTTGAAAGAATTGCGCGAAAAAGGAATTACCACACCAGTCCTTATCATGACCGCTAAGGAAAGTTTGGATGACAAGGGACATGGTTTTGAGTTGGGAGCAGATGATTATCTGACCAAACCTTTCTACCTAGAAGAACTCAAAATGCGGATCCAAGCCCTTCTCAAACGTTCAGGCAAGTTTAACGAAAACACCTTGACCTATGGAGATATTGTCGTCAACCTTTCAACGAATGAAGTGAAGGTGGAAGATACTCCTGTGGAACTACTCGGAAAAGAGTTTGAGTTATTGGTTTACTTCCTTCAAAATCAAAATGTTATTCTTCCTAAGACGCAAATTTTTGACCGTCTATGGGGGTTTGATAGCGATACGACGATTTCTGTTGTAGAAGTCTATGTCTCAAAAGTTCGTAAGAAATTGAAGGGAACAGCCTTTGCTGAAAATCTTCAAACCTTGCGTAGTGTCGGGTATATTTTAAAAGATGTTCAATAAACTAAAAAAAACATGGTATGCAGATGATTTCAGCTATTTCATTCGAAACTTTGGAGTGTTCACACTGATCTTCTCTGCTATGACCTTGATTATCCTCCAGGTCATGCACTCGATTCTCTACACTTCTGTAGATGAAAAACTCCAAGCCCTTAGTAGCAGTCCCCAAGCTGTCATCCAGTTAGCCCTGAATCGGGCAACTGAAGAGGTCAAGGATATTCAACCAGCAACAGCGGATGCCAACAAGGCTGAAATCAAACCCAATGTCAGCTCCAATACGGAAGTCTTGCTCTTTGACAAGGATTTTAACCAACTCTTACTGGGCAATCGTTTTTTAGGTTTGGACAAGATCAAGCTGGACAAAAAGGAGTTGAATCACATTCGCCAAATCCAAGTTGTCAATAGCTACGGTCAGGAAGAAACCTATCGGATGATTTTGATGGAAACAAATTCGTCCACTGTTTCAAGCAATGTCAAATATGCGGCGGTTTTAATCAATACCAGCCAGCTCGAGCAAATCAGCCAAAATCACGAGCATTTAATTGTTGTAGTCATGGCTAGTTTCTGGCTCCTGTCTTTAATTGCCAGTGTTTACTTGGCACGCGTCAGTGTCAAACCCTTGCTGGAAAGCATGCAAAAGCAGAAGCCCTTTGTTGAAAATGCGAGTCACGAACTGAGAACGCCTTTGGCCGTTTTACAAAATCGTTTGGAAAATCTCTTTCGAAAACCAGAGGCAACGATTATGGAATCCAGCGAAAGTATCGCTTCCAGTCTTGAAGAAGTTCGCAACATGCGCTTCCTCACGACCAATCTTCTCAACCTTGCACGTCGCGATGATGGAATCAAACCAGTAATAGCAGAAGTATCACCACAGTTCTTTAAGACGACCTTTGCTAACTATGAGTTGATTGCTTCTGAAAATGATCGAGTTTTTAACTACGAAAATCGGATTTATCGTCCCTTCATGACCGATCAGTTACTCCTAAAACAGCTCATGACCATTTTATTTGACAATGCCATCAAGTATACCGAAGAAGATGGGAAAATTGAGTTCGTAGTTCATGCTACAGATCGTCACCTCTATCTAACAGTAACGGATAACGGAATTGGAATCTCAGCTACTGACAAGAAGAAAATCTTTGACCGTTTTTATCGTGTAGACAAGGCAAGAACTCGTCAGAAAGGTGGCTTTGGTCTTGGACTATCCTTGGCCAAGCAGATCGTAGATGCCTTACGAGGAACGATTAGCGTAAAAGATAACAAACCTAGAGGAACAATTTTTGAAGTTAAAATCGCTATTCAATCTCCTTCAAAACGTAAGAATAAATAAAAAGACAGTTATATAACTGTCTTTTTTGATAACTAGAAAAGAGGTTGGTAGTAGTACCAACCATTATTTTAAAAATTTTCGTTTCATCATCTTTCGTTGAAGTTGTAAAAGGGCGAAACTAAGACCCATTGCAGCGATAAAGGATAAAGCTGTATTTAATTTTAAGGCTAAAAAGATAAAACTAAACAGTGCCATAAAAATACAGAAACAAGCGATATTTACAAAAAATAAAATCTCTTTTAGGTTAGGGCCGACTGGGGCTTCAGGTGTGTAATCTTGGTAAAGCGGAGTTTGTTTCGATTCGGGAGCTTGTTCAAACTCATAAGCTTCTAGTTTTCTTGCGGACATGATTCTCTCCTTAACAGTACATAACTATTTTATCATTTTTTATGCAGAGAATTATTACAGAATTGTTACAAAACTACTAAAGTCTCTTATCAACTTCTAAGTCTCTCTTCTTGACACCCACTAGAGAAAATGATAGCATGGATGTTACACTTAAAACAGATGACCTAACTTTCTCTATTATAAATATACTGAGAAAGGTAAGGATAACTTATATAAATTGATAGCAAGCTGAGGCCTTTTCCTAAGATGATTTGTTAAGTTGCTACCTGGATACTTTTGAAGAGTATTGGTAGGAGTTGTTTTGAATGGATGGAAGGACAGAGATTCTGTCTATTGGACTGGGTGGCATTCTTGCTACCTCTGGGAAAAGTAAAAGGAGATAAGCATGTATCTTGCTATCAAAGAGATATTACGAAACAAACTTCGATATAGTTTGATTCTAACTACCATTTTTCTTATCGCTTTTATGGTCTTTTTTATGACCAGTCTAGCTCTTGGTCTTGTGCGAAACAACCGAGCAGCTATTGATAATTGGCAAGCGACGGGTGTCGTTTTATCCGACTACGCAAATGATAATTTGACGGCATCCTTTATTCCTGAAAAGGACTACAAGGACAAGAGTTCTGAAGAGGCTGCTCCATTGGGCTATATGTTCGCTGTAACCAATCTAGTTGATGGTAGTGAAAAGGTCAATGTTTCCATTTTTGCTCAAGACTGGGACTCTTTTATCTCTCCTAGTTTGACGGAGGGAAGGTACCCAGAAGGGGATGATGAGGTTGTCGTGGATCAGTCTTTTGAGAACTATGGGATGAAGCTAGGCGATGCCATTCAGCTCAATGGAAGCGAGGCAAGTTACAAGATCGTAGGCTTGACTCAAGGAAATAAATTTTTCACCGAGCCAGTTGTCTTTACGAGTCTGACAACTTATTGGACCTTACAAGGAACCTTGAAAGCCAATCGTTCCGTCTCTGCCTTGGTATTGAAAAATGATATAGAAGTGGTCGGGGATGGTCTGAAACAGATTTCCATTCCAAAAATGATATCGAAAATTCCTGGTTACACACCTCAGGTTAATGTATTTTCAGGAATGATTCTTGCTATGATTGTCATTACAGGCTTGATTGTGGGAATTTTTGTTTATATCATTACCATCCAAAAACTAGGTCTTTATGGAATAATGAGGGCTCAGGGGATACAGATCAAAACCATTGTATGGTCTCTGTTCTGTCAAATCTTCCTCCTAGCTGGTATGGGGATTGCTTTAGCCTTGCTGGCAATTGGAGGAGTGATTTTAGTCTTACCAGCTACCTTCTTTTTCTATCCAAGTTGGATAGCCTACTCTGTCCTAAGTTTGGTAATTTCCTTGATGGCCCTTCTAGGTGGTGTCATTTCACTTCCACGCTTGCTAAAGGTGGACCCGATTACTGCGATTGCAGAATGATAAGGAGAATAGTATGACAGCATTGATTGAAATGAATCAAGTGACAAAAACCTACGGGGAAGGAAAGATGAAAGTCGTTGCCCTGCATGAGACGAATTTTCAGCTAAATGCGGGAGAGTTCGTAGCTATTGTTGGACCTTCTGGCTCTGGCAAGACAACCTTTCTAACAACTCTAGGACAACTTCAGGAAGCATCGAGTGGAAAGATTCTAGTAAAGGGGAAGGAAACAGGCAGTTTGACGGAGAAGGAAAAAACAGACCTCCGTTTTAGAGAGTTTGGTTTCATTCTCCAGGCTTCAAACCTAATTCCTTTTCTAACGGTCAAGGAACAGCTTGACTTGATAGACAGACTGGATAAGGGAAAAAATAGTAAAAGTGACCGAAAAGAGCTATTTGACTTGTTGGATTTGGAAAAGGTCCAGAATCAGTATCCCAAGGCTCTATCGGGTGGCGAACGTCAACGTGCCGCGATTGCTAGAGCGCTTTATAACAATCCGAGTATCGTTCTTGCAGATGAGCCGACAGCCAGTCTTGATACCGAGCGTGCTTACCAAGTAACGGAGATGCTGGCTGCCATTGCCCATGAACAAGGTAGAGGAGTTGTTATGATTACGCATGATACTCGCCTTCTTGATAAGGTTGATCGTATTTATGTCATGAACGATGGCCACCTAGTTGAAGAAACACATGCATAAAATAGAGTGAATGGTACAAGTTACTGTTCACTTTTTGATTGGGAAAGATAGAAACAAGTTTAACTTTTTGTGAAACTCTCAGTACCCATAGCTGATTTTTGAGAAATGTGGTATAATTTTTCTTATGGAAAAGATTATCATTACAGCAACTGCTGAAAGTATTGAACAAGTTGAACAACTACTCGAAGCTGGCGTAGACCGTATCTACGTCGGTGAGAAAGATTTTGGCCTTCGTCTGCCAACAACCTTTAGCTATGAAGAGTTACGCACCATTGCTAAGTTGGTTCATGAAGCAGGCAAAGAATTGATTGTTGCGGTTAATGCCCTCATGCACCAAGATATGATGGACCGTATCAAGCCTTTCCTAGACTTCTTGGAAGAAATTAAGACAGACTATATTACTGTTGGGGATGCAGGTGTCTTTTACGTTGTCAATCGCGATGGTTATTCCTTTAAGACCATCTACGATGCTTCAACCATGGTGACAAGTAGTCGTCAGATTAACTTCTGGGGTCAAAAGGCTGGCGCATCTGAGGCGGTTTTGGCGCGTGAAATTCCATCTGCTGAACTCTTCAAGATGCCTGAGATTTTGGAAATTCCTGCTGAAGTATTGGTTTACGGAGCTAGTGTCATCCACCATTCTAAGCGTCCACTCTTGCAAAACTACTATAACTTTACGCATATCGATGATGAAAAGACGCGTAAACGTGACCTCTTCTTGGCAGAGCCGAGTGACCCAGAAAGTCACTATTCCATCTTTGAAGACAATCATGGTACCCACATCTTTGCAAATAACGACCTTGATTTGATGACTAAATTGACAGAGTTGGTAGAACATGGTTTCACTCACTGGAAGCTAGAGGGACTCTACACACCAGGTCAGAACTTTGTGGAGATTGCTAAACTCTTTATTCAGGCGCGTGGCTTGATTCAAGAGGGTAACTTTAGCCATGACCAAGCCTTCTTGTTAGATGAGGAAGTGCGCAAGTTACACCCTAAAAACCGTTTCCTCGACACAGGATTCTATGATTACGATCCTGATATGGTTAAATAGGACACCAAAACCCGAAATAAAAATGTTCGGGTTTTTCCAGTGTATCCATGAAATAAAAACGGATACATGTTATAATAAAAATAGCTCTTTAATGGAGGTGTTTAAGTGGAGAATCTGAAAAAGATGGCAGGTATCAAGGCTGCTGAGTTTGTCAAGGATGGCATGGTAGTCGGTCTGGGAACAGGCTCTACTGCCTACTATTTCGTAGAGGAAGTAGGTCGTCGGATCAAGGAAGAAGGTTTGCAGATTACTGCTGTGACAACTTCCAGTGTGACTAGTAAACAGGCTGAAGGACTTAACATCCCGCTCAAGTCGATTGATCAAGTGGATTTTGTTGATGTGACGGTTGACGGGGCGGATGAAGTAGATAGCCAGTTTAATGGAATCAAAGGCGGAGGTGGTGCCCTTCTGATGGAGAAGGTTGTGGCAACGCCCTCAAAAGAATACATTTGGGTGGTAGATGAAAGCAAACTAGTAGAGAAACTAGGTGCTTTTAAATTGCCAGTAGAAGTGATTCAGTATGGTGCAGAACAGGTCTTTCGTCGGTTTGAGCGAGCTGGCTACAAACCAAGTTTCCGTGAAAAAGACGGTCAACGTTTTGTGACCGATATGCAGAACTTTATCATTGATCTTGCCTTGGATGTCATTGAAGATCCAATTGCCTTTGGGCAAGAGTTGGACCATGTCGTTGGTGTCGTAGAGCACGGCTTGTTTAACCAAATGGTGGATAAGGTTATCGTAGCTGGACGAGAAGGAGTTCAGATTTTAACTTCAACAAAAGCAAACTAATCAAAGTAATAAGGAGACATACTATGTCAAAATTTAATCGTATTCACTTGGTGGTATTGGATTCTGTAGGAATCGGTGCAGCACCAGATGCTAATAACTTTGTCAATGCAGGAGTTCCAGATGGAGCTTCTGACACATTGGGACACATTTCAAAAACAGTTGGTTTGAATGTGCCAAACATGGCCAAAATCGGTCTAGGAAATATTCCTCGCGAAACGCCGCTTAAGACTGTACCAGCTGAAAGCAATCCAACAGGTTATGCAACAAAATTGGAAGAAGTTTCCCTTGGTAAGGACACCATGACTGGTCACTGGGAAATCATGGGACTCAATATTACCGAGCCTTTCGATACTTTCTGGAACGGATTCCCAGAAGAAATCTTGACAAAAATCGAAGAATTTTCAGGACGTAAGGTCATTCGTGAAGCCAACAAACCTTACTCAGGTACGGCTGTTATCGATGATTTCGGACCACGTCAAATGGAAACTGGAGAGTTGATTATCTATACTTCAGCTGACCCTGTTTTGCAGATTGCTGCCCACGAAGACATTATTCCTTTGGATGAATTGTACCGTATCTGTGAATACGCGCGTTCGATTACCCTTGAGCGTCCTGCCCTTTTAGGTCGTATCATTGCCCGTCCGTATGTTGGCGAGCCAGGAAACTTCACTCGTACAGCTAACCGTCGTGACTTGGCCGTTTCCCCATTTGCACCAACTGTTTTGGATAAATTGAACGAAGCTGGCATCGATACGTACGCTGTTGGTAAAATCAATGACATTTTTAACGGTGCGGGTATCAATCATGACATGGGCCACAACAAGTCAAACAGCCACGGAATTGATACACTTTTGAAGACCATGGGACTTGCTGAGTTTGAAAAAGGATTCTCTTTCACAAACTTGGTGGACTTTGATGCCCTTTACGGCCACCGTCGCAATGCTCATGGTTACCGTGATTGCTTGCATGAGTTTGATGAGCGCTTGCCTGAAATTATCGCAGCTATGAGAGAAAATGACCTTCTTTTGATTACTGCGGACCATGGAAATGACCCAACCTATGCAGGAACAGACCACACTCGCGAATATATTCCACTTTTGGCTTACAGTCCTTCCTTTAAAGGAAATGGTGTCATTCCAGTTGGACATTTTGCAGATATCTCAGTGACAGTTGCGGATAACTTTGGTGTGGAAACTGCCATGATTGGGGAAAGTTTCTTAGATAAATTGGTATAAGATGACACACTATGCTTTACTGGTTAGGGGCATTAATGTCGGTGGGAAGAATAAGGTTGTTATGGCGCAACTTCGTCAAGAACTGACAGAGTTGGGACTGGAAAAGGTTGAAACCTACATCAACAGTGGCAATATTTTCTTTACTTCGACAGATGCCAAAGCCCAATTGGTTGAAAAGTTAGAGGATTTCTTTGCAGTCCATTATCCATTTATTCAGAGCTTTTCCTTGCTGAGTCTTGAGGACTTTGAAGCGGAACTTGAAAATCTGCCTGAATGGTGGACCAAAGATTTGGCACGAAAGGATGTGCTCTTCTACACGGAGGGCTTGGATGTGGATCAAGTCATCGAGAAAGTGAACAGTTTGGCACTGAAAGATGAAGTGGTTCATTTTGGAAGACTTGGGATTTTCTGGGGGAAAATCTCAGAGGAATCCTACTATGCAACTGCCTATCATAAGTACTTGCTCAAGATGCCTTTTTATCGCAACATCACCATTCGCAATGCTAAAACTTTTGACAAAATCGGTCAAATGTTAAAAAATAATAAAGGAGACACACAATGACATTTTTAGATAAAATCAAGGAAACAGCTGCTTTCCTGAAAGACAAGGGAATCCAAGCGCCTGAGTTCGGTCTAATCCTTGGATCAGGACTTGGAGAATTGGCTGAAGAAATCGAAAATCCAGTTGTAGTAGATTATGCAGACATTCCAAACTGGGGCCGCTCTACAGTAGTTGGGCACGCTGGTAAATTGGTATATGGTGAACTTGCAGGGCGCAAGGTCTTGGCTCTTCAAGGACGCTTCCATTTCTACGAAGGCAATCCTCTTGAAGTCGTGACTTTCCCAGTACGTGTAATGAAAGTACTCGGATGTGAAGGTGTCATTGTAACCAATGCAGCTGGTGGTATTGGCTATGGTCCTGGTACCTTGATGGCTATCTCAGACCATATCAATATGACGGGGCAAAACCCATTAATGGGTGAAAACTTGGATGACTTTGGTCCACGTTTCCCTGATATGTCTAAAGCCTACACACCAGAATACCGTGTTACTGCCCATGAAGTGGCTAAAAAACTCGGTATCAAGCTTGATGAAGGTGTCTATATCGGTGTAACCGGTCCGACTTATGAAACACCTGCAGAAATTCGTGCCTATAAGACATTGGGGGCAGATGCAGTTGGTATGTCCACTGTTCCTGAAGTGATTGTAGCCGCTCACTCAGGCTTGAAAGTTCTCGGTATTTCATGTATTACTAACCATGCTGCAGGATTCCAAGAAGAACTTAACCACGAGGAAGTTGTGGAAGTGACAGAGCGTGTCAAAGGTGACTTCAAAGGTTTGCTTAAAGCGATTCTTGCTGAATTGTAATGTCATGAGAGTTCACTTTATTTTACATGAGACATTTGAGGTTCCAGGCGCATATCTAAAATGGGCTATAGAACGAGGTCATCAAATTACATCAACAAAGGTTTATGAAAAAGAACCTCTTCCTGAAACAATTGACGGGATTGATTTTCTGATTGTCATGGGTGGTCCTCAATCACCTGATGAGGATAGAGAAAACTTCCCATACTATGATCCAAAGGCTGAGCTTGCTTTTATGAAAGAAGCGATTGCAGCAGATATTTATATTGTTGGTGTCTGTCTTGGTGCGCAACTCCTGTCTGTTGCCTATGGTGCGGAGTATGAGCACAGTCCTGAGCGCGAGATCGGCGTTTATCCTGTGACATTGACGATGCAAGGTCTAACAGATCCTCATGTCAGCTTGTTCGGAAAAAACATAGAAACCGGCCACTGGCACGGTGATATGCCAGGGCTGACAGATGAAGCTGTCGTCTTAGCGACCAGTCAAGGTTGTCCACGCCAAATTATTCGCTTCAGTTCAAAACATTATGCCTTTCAGGCTCATTTGGAATTTGATCCAGACGCAGTAAAACTTTTAATTACTGCGGATGGTGAGGAGAAATTAAGAGAGCAAAGTGAAAAGTTGCCTTTTGTTCAAACACCAGAAGAATTACGTGGAAACGATTATTCTGAAATGAATGCAAAGCTGTATGCATTTTTAGATTCATTGGTAAACTAGGAACTACAGAAAGGCAGAGTATCTGAGTTATAGTCAAACTCGGGCTAATTGTTCTGTGAAATATTTAATTTTAAAATCAAGAAAGAAAGGATGGGTAAACCGTATTTGTTGAACTGAATACGGGCGGAGAACTGTGTAAAAAAGATAAACTGTCTAGCATCTGCGATGCTTCGTCAGTTTCCTATTTTTACATTGTTCTCTGTCGCCCTTTATATATTAAACATGTCTATCCATATTGCTGCTAAGCAGGGTGAAATTGCTGATAAAATTCTTCTTCCTGGGGATCCTCTTCGTGCGAAATTTATTGCTGAGAATTTCCTTGAAGATGCTGTTTGTTTTAATGAAGTGCGTAACATGTTTGGTTACACTGGCACTTACAAGGGTCACCGTGTATCTGTCATGGGAACTGGGATGGGAATGCCTTCCATTTCGATCTACGCGCGTGAGTTGATTGTGGACTACGGTGTGAAAAAATTGATCCGTGTGGGAACTGCTGGTTCTTTGAATGAAGATGTCCACGTCCGTGAATTGGTTTTGGCACAAGCAGCTGCAACCAACTCAAACATCATCCGCAACGACTGGCCACAGTATGATTTCCCACAAATCGCTAGCTTTGATTTGCTTGACAAGGCCTACCATATCGCCAAAGAACTTGGTATGACCACCCACGTTGGAAACGTTTTGTCATCAGATGTCTTTTATTCAAACTACTTTGAAAAGAACATCGAACTTGGTAAATGGGGAGTTAAAGCTGTGGAAATGGAAGCAGCAGCCCTTTACTATCTTGCTGCCCAACACCACGTTGATGCCCTTGCTATCATGACCATTTCTGATAGCTTGGTCAATCCAGATGAAGATACTACTGCAGAAGAACGCCAAAATACCTTCACCGATATGATGAAGGTTGGTTTGGAAACCTTGATTGCAGAGTAAAATGTAAACGAAAATCCTGATTTCACTTGAAATCAGGATTTTTTCATAGATGCGATTTTTTCTGGGTCTGGTGTAACGCGGAGGGTCTTTTGTCCTGTGTAGGTTACAAAACCGGGTTTGCCACCAGTTGGTTTATTGAGTTTCTTGACTTCAATCATATCCACCTGCACGAGATTTGACAAGCGCCCTTTGGAGAAGTAGGCAGCTAGTTCGGCCGCATCTGTTTTAACTTCATCAGATGGGGCAAGATTTCCTGAGATGACGACGTGGCTTCCAGGAATGTCCTTGGCATGGAACCAAAGTTCCTCCTTGCGGGCCATTTTAAAGGTCAATTCCTCATTTTGCAGGTTGTTTCGTCCGACATAGATGATGGTCTTGCCATCGCTCGCCAGATACTGTTCTGGTTTTTTGCGTTTCTGAATTTTCTCGCGTTGGCGTCTTCTAATAAAGCCAGTTTGGATCAATTCTTCACGGATTTCAGCGATTTCCTCCAGCCCAGCTTGATTGAGAACAGTCTCGACACTTTCTAAATAAAGAATGGTAGCCTTGGTTTCTTCGATCAGTTCAGTCAGGTATTTGACTGCTTCTTTGAGTTTCTGGTAACGCTTAAAATAGCGTTGGGCATTCTGACTGGGAGTCAAGGCCTTATCAAGCGCAATGGTGATAGGTTGATTGGTGTAGTAGTTGTCCAAGGTAACCTGATCTTGGTCATTAGGCACTTGGTGGAGGAAGGTTGTCAACAATTCCCCTTTTTGGCGAAATTCCTCAGCATTGTCTGTTGCCAGTAATTCTTTTTCTTGTTTTTTCAGCTTATGTCGATTTTTCTGAAGTTCATTTTCAACACGTCGAATCAGTTCGCTGGCTTGCTGTTTGACACGGTCGCGTTCAGCCTTGTCCTTATAGTAGGTGTCCAGCAAGTCAGAAAGGCTGGCAAAAGGCTCTCCCACCTGATTTACAAAAGGAACTGGGCTGAAGGAAGTCTCTGTTAAGCATGGCTTGGTTTCTTGACTGAAAAAGTTTCGGAAAGTAGACAGTTTATCACTGACAAGAATGTTTTCCAATTCATTTGCCGTATCACGTCCCAGACCTTGAAAGAGACTTTGAAGATTTTTTGCAGTTAGTTCTTGGGTTTGCAGAATTTCAAAGAGCTTTTCATCCTTGACGGTAAATGGATTGAGAGACTCGGTACTTGGCGGAGCGATATAGGTCGATCCTGGAAGTAAGGTGCGGTAGCTATTTTGTGAAAAGCCGACGTGTTTGATAACTTCGAGGATTTTATGGCTGCTTTTATCGACTAGTAGAATATTGCTGTGTTTGCCCATAATCTCGATAATCAAGGTAGCCTGGATATGGTCCCCAATCTCGTTTTTATTGGAAACGGTAATTTCCACGATACGGTCGTTTTCGACTTGCTCAATTGACTCAATCAGGGCGCCTTGTAAATACTTTCTCAAAACCATGATAAAAGTAGAAGGTTGGGCTGGATTTTCAAAAGTCGTTTGGGTCAGCTGGATGCGACCAAAAACGGGATGAGCAGAGAGGAGCAGGCGATGGCTTTGGCGATTGCTGCGGATTTGCAAGACCAACTCTTGTTCAAAAGGCTGATTGATTTTTTGGATTCGACCATTGACCAACTCGCTTCGCAATTCCTCAACCATGTGGTGTAAAAAAAATCCGTCAAATGACATCGTTCTCTCCTTGTGATTGTATTCCATAGTATTATATCAAAAAGGTAGAATAAAATCATGGAAATATGGTATAATAAAGCCAAGTAAAGAGAATCGAGAAGTACATGTATATTGAAATGGTAGATGAAACTGGTCAAGTTTCACAAGAAATCTTGCACCAAACCCAAGAAATTTTGGAATTTGCAGCCCAAAAAATAGGAAAAGAAGACAAGGAGATGGCAGTCACTTTTGTGACCAACGAGCGTAGCCACGAACTCAATCTGGAGTACCGTGATACGGATCGTCCGACAGATGTTATCAGCCTTGAGTATAAACCAGAGTTGGATATTGCCTTTGACGAAGAGGATTTGCTTGAAAATCCTGAATTGGCAGAGATGATGTCTGAGTTTGATGCTTATATTGGGGAACTGTTCATCTCTATCGATAAGGCTCATGAGCAGGCTGAGGAATATGGCCACAGCTTTGAGCGTGAGATGGGCTTCTTGGCAGTACACGGCTTTTTACACATTAACGGCTACGATCACTACACTCCGGAAGAAGAAGCGGAGATGTTCGGTTTACAAGAAGAAATTTTGACAGCCTATGGACTCACAAGACAATAAACGAAAATGGAAAAATCGTGACCTGGTATCCAGTTTAGAATTTGCCCTTACAGGAATTCTGACTGCTTTCAAGGAAGAACGCAATATGCGAAAACATGCAGTGACAGCTCTAGTGGTCATCCTTGCAGGTTTTGTTTTTCAGGTGTCACGGATTGAATGGCTCTTTCTCCTAATGAGCATTTTCTTGGTAGTAGCCTTTGAAATTATTAACTCTGCTATTGAAAATGTGGTGGATCTAGCCAGTCACTATCACTTTTCTATGTTAGCTAAGAAAGCCAAGGATATGGCAGCTGGTGCCGTACTTGTGGTTTCCCTTCTTGCTGCAGTGATTGGTGCACTTATCTTTCTCCCACGTATTTGGGATATACTATTTTAAACAATAAGAGGAAATTATGACATTTAAATCAGGCTTTGTAGCCATTTTAGGACGTCCCAATGTTGGGAAGTCAACTTTTTTAAATCACGTTATGGGGCAAAAGATTGCCATCATGAGTGACAAGGCGCAGACAACGCGCAACAAAATCATGGGAATTTACACGACTGATAAGGAGCAAATCGTCTTTATCGACACACCAGGGATACACAAGCCTAAAACAGCCCTTGGAGATTTCATGGTGGAATCTGCCTATAGTACTCTGCGTGAAGTGGATACTGTTCTATTCATGGTGCCAGCTGATGAGCCACGTGGTAAGGGCGACGATATGATTATCGAGCGTCTGAAAGCTGCCAAGGTTCCTGTGATTCTGGTGGTGAATAAGATTGATAAGGTTCATCCTGATCAGCTCTTGGCTCAGATTGATGATTTCCGTAACCAGATGGACTTTAAGGAAATTGTTCCTATCTCAGCCCTTCAGGGAAATAACGTTTCTCGTTTAATTGACATTCTCAGTGAAAATCTTGAGGAAGGGTTCCAGTATTTCCCAGCTGATCAAATCACAGATCATCCTGAGCGTTTCTTGGTTTCAGAGATGATTCGTGAGAAAGTCTTGCACCTAACTCGAGAAGAGATTCCTCACTCAGTTGCAGTGGTAGTTGACTCCATGAAGCGTGATGAAGAGACAGACAAGGTTCATATCCGTGCAACCATCATGGTCGAGCGTGATAGTCAAAAAGGTATCATCATCGGTAAAGGTGGCGCCATGCTTAAGAAGATTGGGACCATGGCCCGTCGTGATATCGAACTCATGCTAGGGGATAAGGTTTTCCTAGAAACTTGGGTCAAGGTCAAGAAAAACTGGCGTGATAAAAAGCTAGATTTGGCAGACTTTGGGTATAATGAAAAAGAATACTAAGTAGAGGTGGGCTCATGCCTGCTTCTTGTTTTTACAGAAGGAGGAACTATGCCTGAATTACCTGAGGTTGAAACGGTTCGTCGTGGCTTAGAAAAATTGATTATAGGAAAGAAGATTTCGAGTATAGAAATTCGTTATCCCAAGATGATTAAGACGGATTTGGAAGAGTTTCAAAGGGAAGTACCTGGTCAGATTATCGAGTCAATGGGGCGTCGTGGAAAATATTTGCTTTTTTACCTGACAAACAAGGTCTTGATTTCACATCTGCGAATGGAGGGAAAGTATTTTTACTATCCGGACCAAGTTCCAGAACGCAAGCATGCCCATGTTTTCTTCCATTTTGAGGATGGCGGTACTCTTGTGTATGAGGATGTACGCAAGTTTGGTACCATGGAACTGTTGGCACCCGACCTATTGGAAGCTTACTTTGTTTCTAAAAAACTAGGGCCGGAGCCAATAGAGCAGGATTTTGATTTGCAGTCCTTCCAAGCTGCCCTAGCCAAATCTAAAAAGCCTATCAAATCCCACCTTCTAGACCAAACCTTGGTAGCTGGTCTTGGAAATATCTATGTGGATGAGGTTCTCTGGCGAGCTCAGGTCCATCCAGCTAGGCCTTCTCAAAGTTTGACAGCAAAGAAAGCGAAAGCAATTCATGACCAGACCATTGCTGTTTTGGGTCAGGCTGTTGAAAAAGGGGGGTCAACCATTCGGACCTATACCAATGCCTTTGGGGAAGATGGAACCATGCAGGACTTCCATCAGGTCTATGATAAGACTGGACAAGCATGTTCCCGCTGTGGGACAGTGATTGAGAAGTTCCAGCTCGGTGGACGAGGAACTCATTTTTGTCCTCAGTGTCAAAGGAGGGACTGATGGGGAAAATCATTGGAATCACAGGAGGAATTGCCTCTGGTAAATCAACTGTGACAAATTTCCTAAGAGAGCAAGGCTTTCAAGTGGTGGATGCTGACGCAGTCGTCCACCAACTACAGAAACCTGGTGGTCGTCTTTATCAGCTCTTAGTTCAGCACTTTGGACAGGAAATCATCCTTGAAAATGGAGAACTTAATCGCCCTCTTCTGGCTAGTCTCATCTTTTCAAATCCTGAGGAACGAGAATGGTCTAAGCAAACCCAAGGGGAAATTATTCGTGAGGAATTGGCTGCACTGAGAGACCAGTTAGCCCAGACAGAAGCGATTTTTTTCATGGATATTCCCCTGCTTTTTGAACAGGACTACGCCAACTGGTTTGATGAAACGTGGCTGGTCTATGTGGACCGAGATGTTCAGGTGGAACGTTTCATGAAACGGGATCATCTTTCTATGGAAGTAGCTGAGTCCCGTTTGGCTGCCCAGTGGTCTTTAGAAGAAAAGAAAAAATTGGCAAGCCATATATTAGATAATAATGGCAGTCGTGATCAGCTTGTGGCTCAAGTAGTGAAGTTACTTGAAGGAGGCGATAGCTGTGCAAGAGATTAGTTGGAAAGAGAATCTTCGTGTCGCCTGGTTTGGTAGTTTTCTAACGGGCGCCAGCATTTCCTTGGTCGTTCCTTTCATGCCTATCTTTGTAGAACAGTTGGGAATTGAAGGGGACCAAGTTGCTTTTTATGCTGGATTAGCCATCTCAGTTTCCGCTGTTTCAGCAGCTCTAGTTTCTCCCATCTGGGGTATTCTTGCTGACAAATATGGTCGAAAGCCCATGATGATTCGAGCAGGTCTTGCCATGACCATTACCATGGGAGGTTTGGCCTTTGTGCCAAATATCTATTGGCTACTCTTTTTGCGCTTGCTCAATGGTGTATTTACTGGTTTTGTCCCCAATGCAACGGCCTTGATTGCTAGTCAGGTACCGAAAGATAAGTCTGGAGCGGCTCTGGGGACTCTATCTACAGGTGTTGTTGCAGGAACACTGACGGGTCCCTTTGTTGGAGGCTTTATTGCTGAAATTTTTGGCATTCGTAATGTCTTTTTATTGGTAGGTTCTTTCTTATTTTTAGCTGCAATCCTAACCATTTTCTTTATCAAGGAAGATTTTCAGCCAGTGGCTAAGGAGAAGGCTATCCCAACGAAAGAAGTATTTTCTGCTTTCAAGTATCCTAGGCTTTTAGTGAATCTATTTTTGACGAGCTTCGTCATTCAATTTTCAGCTCAATCAATTGGCCCCATTCTAGCTCTCTATGTGCGGGACTTAGGGCAGACTGAGAATCTCCTCTTTGTATCAGGATTGATCGTATCCAGCATGGGATTTTCTAGCATGATGAGTGCTGGAATTCTAGGAAAACTTGGCGATAAGGTAGGGAATCATAGATTGTTAGTTGCAGCGCAGATTTATTCCGTCATCATTTACCTTCTTTGTGCCCATGCGACCAGCCCCCTTCAACTTGGCTTGTATCGTTTTCTCTTTGGTTTGGGAACAGGTGCTCTCATACCGGGAGTTAATGCCCTTCTTAGCAAAATGACTCCGAAATCAGGTATTTCAAGGATTTTCGCCTTCAACCAAGTCTTTTTTTACCTCGGTGGAGTGATTGGACCTATGGCGGGATCCGCAGTTGCAGGATATTTGGGCTACCATGCTGTCTTTTATGCGACAGCAGCCTGTGTGGCTTTCAGTTGTTTATGTAACTTAGTGCAATTTAGATCATTATTAAAAGTAAAGGAAATCTAGTGCGAGTAAAAATCAATCTCAAGTGCTCCTCTTGTGGCAGCATGAATTATCTAACCAGTAAGAACTCCAAAACCCATCCAGACAAGATTGAGGTGTTAAAATATTGTCCAAAGGAAAGAAAAGTAACTTTACATCTTGAATCTAAGTAGAATTTATGGTAAAATAATAGGGATTTTAAGGAGTTTGATATGTATAACCTATTATTAACCATTTTATTAGTATTATCTGTTGTGATTGTGATTGCGATTTTCATGCAACCAACTAAGAACCAATCCAGCAATGTATTTGATGCCAGCTCAGGTGATTTGTTTGAACGTAGTAAAGCGCGTGGTTTTGAAGCTGTGATGCAACGTTTGACAGGTATTTTAGTCTTTTTCTGGCTAGCCATTGCCTTAGCATTGACGGTATTATCAAGTAGATAAGAAATGGGCAGGACTAGGTCTTAGCCTATTTTTATTTTTATACTCTTCAAAAATCAAATTCAAACCACGTCAGCGTTGGCTTGTCGTACTCAAGTACTGCCTGCGCCTAGCTTTCTAGTTTGCTCTTTGATTTTTATTGAGTATTAAATGATGTTTGAGAAGGTCTTACAGTAAAAGAAAATTAAAAAGTCTAGAAAGAAAACATGAAAGATAAAATCAAAGAATATTTGCAAGAGAAGGGGCGAGTGACGGTAAATGACCTAGCTCAGGCTCTCGGAAAGGATGGATCCAAGGATTTCCGTGAGTTGATTAAAACTCTGTCTCTGATGGAAAGAAAGCACCAGATTCGTTTTGAAGATGATGGTAGCTTATGTCTGGACCAAAAGAAGAAACATGAAATTACCCTCAAAGGGATTTTTCATGCCCATAAAAACGGCTTTGGCTTTGTCAGTCTAGAAGGCGAAGAGGACGACCTTTTTGTAGGAAAAAACGATGTCAACTATGCTATTGATGGCGATACCGTTGAGGTAGTCATTAAGAAAGTTGCTGACCGTAATAAGGGAACGGCAGCAGAAGCCAAAATTATTGATATCCTAGAACACAGCCTGACAACCGTTGTCGGCCAAATCGTTCTGGATCAGGAAAAGCCCAAGTATGCGGGCTACATCCGTTCAAAAAATCAGAAAATCAGCCAGCCAATCTATGTGAAGAAACCAGCTATCAAGTTGGAAGGTACTGAAGTTCTCAAGGTCTTTATCGACAAATACCCAAGTAAGAAACATGATTTCTTTGTCGCTAGTGTGCTGGACGTGGTGGGACACTCGACTGATGCCGGGATTGACGTTCTTGAAGTCTTGGAATCCATGGATATTGTCTCAGAATTTCCAGAAGCTGTTCTCAAGGAGGCAGAAAGTGTGCCAGAAGCTCCGTCTCAAAAGGATATGGAAGGTCGTCTGGACCTGAGAGATGAAATCACCTTTACCATTGACGGTGCGGATGCCAAGGACTTGGACGATGCGGTACACATCAAGCCTTTAAAGAATGGCAATATGGAACTCGGAGTTCACATCGCGGATGTTTCCTACTACGTGATTGAGGGTTCTGCCCTCGACAAGGAAGCCCTTAACCGCGCGACTTCTGTCTACGTGACAGACCGTGTGGTCCCAATGCTTCCAGAGCGTTTGTCAAACGGCATTTGCTCGCTCAATCCTCAAGTCGATCGCTTGACCCAGTCTGCCATTATGGAAATTGATAAACATGGTCGTGTGGTTCATTACACTATTACCCAAACGGTTATCAAGACAAGTTTCCGTATGACCTATAGCGCTGTTAATGATATCCTAGCTGGTGACGAGAAAAAGAGACAAGAGTTTAAGAAAATTGTTCCAAGTATCGAACTCATGGCCAAGCTCCATGAAAGGCTAGAAAGCATGCGTGAGAAACGTGGTGCCCTTAACTTTGATACCAGTGAAGCTAAGATCTTGGTGGATAAAAAAGGTAAGCCTGTGGATATCGTTCTTCGCCAACGTGGCATTGCTGAGAGGATGATTGAGTCCTTCATGTTGATTGCTAATGAAACGGTTGCCGAGCACTTTAGCAAGCTGGATCTACCTTTCATTTATCGAATCCACGAGGAGCCCAAGGCTGAAAAAGTTCAGAAGTTTATTGATTACGCTTCGAGCTTTGGTTTACGAATTTATGGGACGGCTAGTGAGATTAGCCAAGAGGCGCTCCAAGACATCATGCGTGCTGTTGAGGGAGAACCCTATGCGGATGTATTGTCCGTGATGCTTCTCCGTTCTATGCAGCAGGCTCGCTATTCAGAGCATAATCACGGCCACTATGGACTAGCGGCAGACTATTACACTCACTTTACCAGCCCGATTCGCCGTTATCCTGACCTCCTTGTTCACCGGATGATTCGTGACTATGGGCGTTCCATGGAAATAGCAGAGCATTTTGAGCAAGTGATTCCAGAGATTGCGACCCAGTCTTCCAACCGTGAGCGCCGTGCCATCGAGGCAGAGCGTGAAGTCGAAGCTATGAAAAAGGCTGAGTACATGGAAGAATACGTGGGAGAAGAGTACGATGCGGTTGTATCCAGCATTGTTAAGTTCGGTCTCTTTGTCGAATTGCTGAATACAGTTGAAGGCTTGATTCACATCACCAATCTACCTGAATTTTATCATTTCAATGAACGGGATTTGACACTCCGTGGGGAGAAATCAGGCATAACTTTCCGCGTGGGACAGCAGATTCGTATTCGCGTTGAAAGAGCGGATAAGATGACAGGTGAGATTGACTTCTCTTATATCCCAAGTGAATTTGATGTCATTGAAAAAGGCTTGAAACAGTCTAATCGCAGTGACAGAGGTCGTGGTTCAAATCGTCGTTCGGACAAAAAAGAGGACAAGAGAAGACAGGGACGTCCTAACGACAAACGCAAGTCCTTATCAAAAGATAAAAAGAAAAAAGGCAAGAAACCTTTTTACAAGGAAGTAGCTAAGAAAGGAGCCAAGCATGGCAAAGGGCGAGGGAAAGGTCGTCGCACAAAATAAAAAAGCGCACCACGACTATACAATCGTAGATACGCTAGAGGCAGGAATGGTCCTGACCGGAACTGAAATCAAGAGCGTTCGAGCTGCTCGAATCAATCTCAAGGACGGTTTTGCCCAAGTAAAAAATGGGGAAGTCTGGCTGAGCAATGTTCATATTGCCCCTTACGAAGAGGGCAATATCTGGAACCAGGAACCGGAACGTCGTCGCAAACTCCTGCTCCATAAGAAGCAAATTCAAAAATTGGAACAAGAGACCAAAGGGACAGGGATGACCCTTGTTCCCCTTAAAGTCTACATCAAAGATGGCTACGCCAAGCTCCTTTTAGGTTTAGCAAAAGGGAAACACGACTATGATAAACGAGAGTCGATCAAGCGACGTGAACAAAACCGCGACATCGCGCGTGTGATGAAAGCTGTCAACCAGCGTTAAGAAGAGGAAGTAAAATGGAAAAATTAATTGCCTATAAACGGATGCCCTTGTGGAACAAACAGACCATGCCAGAAGCTGTCCAGCAAAAGCACAATACTAAGGTCGGCACTTGGGGAAAAATTACTGTCTTAAAGGGGGCACTCAAGTTTATTGAGTTGAATGAAGATGGTGAGGTTCTAGCTGAGCACCTCTTTGAGGCAGGAGCTGACAATCCCATGGCACAACCGCAAGCCTGGCACCGAGTGGAGGCTGCCACTGATGATGTAGAATGGTACTTGGAATTTTATTGTAAACCTGAGGATTATTTCCCTAAGAAATACCAGACCAATCCAGTCCATTCAGAGGTCCTAGAGGCTATGCAGACGGTGAAACCAGGAAGAGCCTTGGATTTGGGTTGTGGTCAAGGACGTAACTCTCTCTTTCTTGCACAGAATGGTTTTGATGTGACAGCTGTGGATCAAAATGAATTGTCCCTTGAAATCTTGCAAAGCATTGTGGAACAAGAGGATCTAGAAATGCCTGTCGGACTTTATGATATCAATTCAGCCAGCATTAGACAAGACTATGATTTCATCGTATCGACAGTTGTTCTGATGTTCCTACAAGCGGACCGCATTCCAGATATTATCCAAAATATGCAGGAGCACACCACGGTCGGTGGTTACAATCTTATCGTCTGTGCCATGGATACGGAGGATTATCCTTGCTCGGTTAACTTCCCATTCACCTTTAAAGAAGGGGAGTTGGCGGACTACTACAAGGATTGGGAATTGGTCAAGTATAATGAAAACCCAGGACATCTGCACCGTCGTGATGAAAATGGCAATCGCATTCAACTACGCTTTGCGACTATGTTAGCCAAAAAAGTCAAGTAAATCAAACCTATACTAGCGAATAGAAATCACTTTGCAAGGTTTCTATTCGTTTTTGTTTGCGTTGGTTGATTGGGACGAGCAGGATTTTATGCTATACTAGAAGTAGGAAATCTGAGCAGTAGAACTGTGTTGCTGATACTCTCAGCGCAAGAAAGTCTTTATGATGGAGGTGGTCGAATGACGAGTCTTTTGGTGGAATTGTATGATCGGCATGTATTGGAAAAGAATGTCTACCAAGCCTTTATCAGTGATTGTGACGAGATTCTTTTTCTATCTTTGACGAAAATAAGTAATGAAGAGAAGCTCTCCCTCCGTCAGTTTATCATGGATGAGGTGCCTCATATCCAACGAGTGACCTTTCGTCAGTTATCCTTAGAACAACTAGCGGACCAGTTAGATTATTGCCTAGCAGGTTACGACCAAGTCCTTCTCGATGTTTTTGGTGGGGATTCGCTACTAGCCTTATCCCTCTATCAATACGGCTTGGATCGGGACCTCCCCATCGTTGCCATGGATGTCGAGCGAGGAAAACAATACAAGTGGGTAGCCGGTCAGTTAGAAAAAGAAGACTTGGACATTCCAACCCTAAGCATCCAGCAGTTGATAGCCTTGCGTGGTGGAAAAATGCTCAAATCAAAACGCCCTATCCACTCAGCTCAGCAAATTGCTGCTATTAAAAAACTAGCCAGCTCTGCTATTGCCAATCCCGCCCATTGGTACCAAGTAACCCAATTTTTTTCTCTAGCTAAGACCAATGACCTTCATGCTGAAACCGAAAAGATACTGGAAAACAACGGCAAGTATTATCACTACCCAGAAGTCCTTATCCCCTTACTTGTGGAAGCGGGGATGCTTTGTATGGAAAGCGAAGACAAGAAACGAGTAGCTTACAGCTTTCCAAGTCAAGAAGCTCAAGTCTTTTGCCGCAACAAGGGGTATATTTTAGAGGTATATCTCTATCTCTTGGCGCTTGAGTCTCAGCTGTTTGATGAGTGCATGATAGGCGGTGAGATTGATTGGAATGGCATCTTTCCAGAGGCAGACAATGTTCAAAATGAGATTGATGTCATTTTGAGAAAGGGCCGCTCGATTACCTTTATCTCCTGCAAGATGACAGATTTATCAGTTGAAGCCATCAATGAGCTAGAAGTCTACGCCAATCATTTTGCTGGAGAGCGTTGCCTCAAGTTGATTGTTTGTACGGGGAAAATCAATCCTGTTTATGCCAATCGCTGCCAGGAATACGGCGTGCTGGTCATTAGAAGCGAGCAGATCCCCAATCTCATACCCATGCTGAAAAAATACTCTAAGAGACAAAAAAGATAAGAAATAATATCATGAAAGGCTGGAATTCCAGTCTTTTTCACTTCTTTTTCGAATAAATGAGAAAAGGAGGTAGACCATGTTTGTAGCCAGAGATGCCAAGGGGAATTTGGTAAATGCCCTCGAAAAAGATGTTACCAGGCAAGCTTATACCTGCCCCGCCTGTGGGGGCGGACTACGATTACGCCAAGGACAGAGCATTCGAACGCATTTCGCCCATGAATCTTTAAGAGATTGTATGGCTATTTTTGAGAATGAAAGTCCAGAACACTTGGGCAACAAAGAGGCACTTTATCACTGGGCCAAGAAGAACAATCAGGTCGCCTTAGAATATAGTCTGCCCGAGATTCAGCAGATAGCAGATGTTCTCGTCAATGAAAAACTAGCTCTGGAGGTTCAGTGCAGTTCCTTGTCTCAAAAGCTTTTAGGCGATAGAAGCCAAGGATACCGTAGCCAAGACTATCAGGTTATCTGGCTACTGGGAGAAAAACTCTGGTTAAAAGAGCGATTAACACAATTGCAAAGGGGATTTCTCTATTTTAGTCAAAATATGGGATTTTATGTTTGGGAACTGGATATCAAAAAGCAAGTTTTGAGACTCAAATATCTTTTGCATCAGGACCTACGTGGCAAGCTTCATTTTCAGGTCAAGGAATTTCCCTATGGCCAAGGAAATCTCTTGGAAATTCTACGATTTCCTTATCAAAAACAAAAGCTAGCTAGTCTTACAGTTTCTCAAGATTCAACTATCTGTCACTACATTCGCCAACAGTTGTACTACCAAACGCCTTACTGGATGAAGAAGCAAGAAGAGGCCTATCATCAAGGAGACAATCTATTAAAGCATCAACTAGACGACTGGTATCCTCAAGTCAGACCGATAGAGTCAGGTGATTTTTTGCAGATTGAAACGGATTTGGCTAGCTATTATAGAAATTTTCAGGCTTACTATCAAAAAAATCCGAAAAATAATCGCCAAAAGCTCTATCCACCAGCCTTTTATCACTTATATTTCTCAAAAAATGTGGTAAAATAGAAAGGATGGAGGAATCTTATGGTATTACAACGATATGAAATAAATGAAAAAGATACATGGGATCTTTCAACGATCTACCCAACAGACCAGGCTTGGGAAGAAGCCTTGAAAGATTTAACTGAAAAAGTACAAACAGCATCTCAGTATGAGGGACATCTCTTGGACAGCGCAGACAGTTTGCTTGAGATCACAGAATTCTCACTCGACTTGGAACGCCAAGTTGAAAAGCTTTATGTCTATGCGCATATGAAAAATGACCAGGACACGCGTGAAGCCAAGTATCAAGAGTACTATGCTAAGGCAATGACCCTATACAGTCAGTTAGAACAAGCCTTTTCATTCTATGAACCTGAGTTTATGGAGATTAGGGAAGAGCAGTATGCGGTCTTCCTAGAAGCTCAACCAAAACTCCAAGTTTACAAACACTTTTTTGACAAGCTCTTGCAGAAGAAAGACCATGTTCTTTCGCAACGTGAGGAAGAATTACTTGCTGGAGCAGGAGAAATTTTTGGCGCTGCTAGTGAAACCTTCGCTATTTTGGACAATGCGGATATTAGCTTCCCATACGTGCTTGATGACGAAGGCAAGGAAGTACAACTCTCACACGGTACTTACATCCGCTTGATGGAGTCTAAAAACCGTGAAGTGCGCCGTGGTGCCTATGAAGCCCTTTATGCGACATATGAGCAATTCCAACACACTTATGCTAAGACCTTGCAGACAAATGTTAAGGTGCAAAACTACCGTGCTAAAGTTCGCAACTATAAGAGTGCCCGCCATGCAGCCCTCGCAGCCAATTTTGTTCCAGAAAGTGTCTATGACAATCTAGTAGCAGCAGTTCGCAAGCACTTGCCACTCTTGCATCGATATCTTAACCTTCGTTCTAAAATCTTGGGTATTTCTGATCTCAAGATGTACGATGTCTACACACCGCTATCTTCAGTAGAATACAGCTTTACTTATGAGGAAGCCTTGAAAAAGGCAGAAGAAGCTTTGGCGGTTTTAGGTGACGACTACTTGAGCCGTGTTAAACGTGCCTTCAGTGAGCGTTGGATTGATGTCTATGAAAACCAAGGCAAGCGTTCTGGTGCCTACTCTGGTGGTTCTTACGATACCAATGCCTTTATGCTTCTCAACTGGCAGGACAATCTAGATAATCTCTTTACCCTTGTCCATGAGACAGGTCACAGTATGCACTCCAGCTATACTCGTGAAACCCAACCTTATGTTTACGGAGATTATTCTATCTTCTTGGCTGAGATTGCCTCAACGACTAACGAAAATATCTTGACAGAGAAATTGTTGGAAGAAGTAGAAGACGATGCGACTCGTTTTGCAATTCTCAATAACTTCCTAGACGGTTTCCGTGGAACAGTCTTCCGTCAAACTCAATTCGCTGAGTTTGAACATGCCATCCACCAAGCAGATCAAAATGGAGAAGTCTTGACAAGTGATTTCCTCAATAAGCTCTACGCTGACTTGAACCAAGAGTACTATGGACTCAGCAAGGAAGACAATCCTCAAATCCAATATGAGTGGGCACGCATTCCTCACTTCTACTATAACTACTATGTTTATCAGTATTCAACAGGTTTTGCAGCTGCTTCAGCCTTGGCTGAAAAGATTGTCCATGGTAGTCAGGAAGACCGTGACCGTTATATCGACTACCTCAAGGCTGGTAAGTCTGACTATCCGCTTAATGTCATGAGAAAAGCGGGAGTGGATATGGAGAAGGAAGACTATCTCAACGACGCCTTTGCAGTCTTTGAACGCCGTTTAAATGAGTTTGAAGCCCTTGTTGAAAAATTGGGACTGGCTTAAGATGGTAGAGTCTTATAGTAAAAATGCCAATCACAATATGCGACGTCCCGTCGTCAAGGAAGAAATCGTAGAACTCATGCGCCAGCGTCAAAAGCAGGTGACAGGTTCCTTGAAAGAATTGGAGACCTTCGCTCGCAAGGAAAACATTCCCATTATTCCCCATGAAACGGTCGCGTATTTTCGATTTCTCATGGAGACCATACAGCCCAAGAACATTTTGGAGATTGGGACAGCTATCGGTTTTTCAGCCCTCTTGATGGCGGAACATGCGCCAGATGCCAAGATTACAACCATTGACCGTAATCTTGAGATGATAGCCTTTGCCAAGGAAAACTTTGCCCAGTTTGACAGTCGTAAGCAAATCACTCTTTTAGAGGGAGATGCAGTCGATGTTTTATCTACTTTGACAGAAACTTATGACTTTGTCTTTATGGATTCGGCCAAGTCAAAGTATATCGTCTTTCTGCCTGAAATCCTCAAGCACTTGGAAGTTGGTGGAGTAGTCGTCTTGGATGATATTTTCCAAGGAGGAGATGTTGCCAAGGACATCATGGAAGTCCGCCGTGGTCAACGAACCATTTACCGAGGTTTGCAAAGACTTTTCGACGCAACGTTGGACAATCCAGGTCTAACAGCAACTCTAGTTCCACTTGGAGATGGTATTCTCATGCTACGAAAGAACCTAGCAGAAGTAGAGCTTCCTGAGAGCGAATGATTTTCAGAAAAATTTAAGAAATTATAGTAAAATAGATAAGGTAATACTTACCGTAAAAGGAGTAAAAATGAAGAAAAAACTTATGGCAGGAGCCATCACACTTTTATCAGTAGCAACACTTGCAGCTTGTTCAAACAGTTCTGAAGGAAAAGATTTGATCAGCATGAAGGGCGATGTGATTACAGAGCATCAATTCTTTGAAGAAGTAAAGAACAATCCAACTGCACAACAAGTCTTGCTCAATATGACCATCCAAAAAGTATTTGAACAACAATATGGATCAGAGGTAACGGATAAAGATGTGGATGATGCCGTTGCTGAAGAACAAAAGAAATACGGCGATAGCTACAACAGCGTGCTTCAACGTGCAGGTATGACACCTGAGACTCGTAAAGCTCAAATCCGTACCAGCAAATTGGTTGAATTGGCAGTTAAGAAGGCTGCTGAGAGTGAGTTGACAGACGAAGCTTACCAAAAAGCTTTTGAGTCTTACACACCAGATGTAACAGCTCAAATCATCCGTTTGGATAATGAAGACAAGGCAAAAGAAGTACTTGAGAAAGCTAAAGCAGAAGGTGCAGATTTTGCTCAGTTGGCAAAAGACAACTCTAACGACGACAAAACAAAAGAAAATGGTGGAGAAATCACTTTTGACTCTGCTTCAACAGAACTTCCAGAACAAGTCAAGAAAGCAGCTTTTGCTTTGGATGTGAACGGGGTTTCTGATGTGATTACAGCTACTGGAACACAAGCCTACAGTAGTCAGTTCTACATCGTCAAAGTAACGAAGAAAACAGAAAAATCTTCTAATATCGAGGATTATAAAGAAAAATTGAAGACCATCATCTTGACTCAAAAACAAAATGATTCAGCCTTTGTTCAAGGAGTAATTGGTAAAGAATTGCAAGCAGCAAACATCAAGGTTAAAGACCAATCATTCCAAAACATCTTCACCCAATACATCGGTGGTGGTGACTCAAGCTCAAGTAGCAGTTCTTCATCTAACTAAGAAAGCAAAAAACAAATCTCAAAAGAGATTTGTTTTTTTTATACCTGATACTAGAAAATGGGTAAAATTCGAAGGATTAAAGGATAAGAGTTTTTTTCTTTCTGAAAAAGTGGTATAATAGCAATCAAAACTAGAAAATAAAACGGAATTGGGAACAGAAGCGTCTGTTCCTATTAGAGTGGTGAAATATGAAAATTAGTAAAAGGCACCTACTAAACTATTCCATTTTGATCCCTTACTTCCTTTTATCGATTTTGGGGCTGATTGTGGTGTACTCGACAACGAGTGCAACCTTGATTGAAGAAGGAAAAAGCGCCTTTCAATTGGTGCGTAACCAGGGGATCTTCTGGATAGCTAGTTTGATTCTGATTGCCTTAATCTATAAATTAAAATTAGGATTCTTAAGAAATGGTCGTCTCATCTTTATCGTAATGATTGTGGAGATGGTTCTTTTAGCTCTGGCGCGACTGGTCGGAACACCTGTCAATGGAGCATACGGATGGATCTCTGTAGGACCTGTAACGATTCAGCCTGCGGAATACCTTAAGATTATCATCATCTGGTACCTAGCACATCGATTTTCAAAACAACAAGATGAGATTGCGGTTTATGACTTCCAGGTTTTGACACAGAATCAGTGGCTACCTCGAGCTTTTAATGACTGGCGTTTTGTTCTGCTGGTTCTGATTGGTAGCTTGGGAATTTTCCCAGACTTGGGAAATGCGACCATCTTGGTCTTGGTGGCGCTCATCATGTATACTGTAAGTGGGATCGCCTATCGTTGGTTCTCGACCATTTTGGCTCTCTTGGCAGGGAGCTCAATGTTAGTCTTATCTGTCATTCGCTTTGTTGGGGTTGAAAAGTTCTCTCAAATTCCTGTATTTGGTTACGTTGCTAAACGTTTTAGTGCCTTCTTTAATCCCTTTAATGACTTGGCGGGTGCAGGGCACCAGCTCGCAAATTCCTACTATGCAATGGTAAATGGTGGCTGGTTCGGACTGGGACTGGGAAATTCTATTGAGAAGCGTGGTTATCTGCCAGAAGCCCATACGGATTTTGTCTTTTCGATTGTTATCGAGGAGTTTGGATTCGTAGGAGCCAGTATGATTTTGGCTTTACTCTTCTTCTTGATTTTGCGAATCATCTTGGTTGGTATTCGAGCAAAGAATCCCTTTAACTCCATGGTTGCTATTGGTGTCGGAGGAATGATCCTTGTTCAGGTCTTTGTCAATATCGGTGGGATTTCAGGGTTGATTCCTTCTACAGGGGTAACCTTCCCCTTCCTTTCACAAGGTGGGAACAGTCTACTGGTATTATCCGTAGCCATCGCGCTTGTACTGAACATTGATGCAAGTGAAAAACGTGCCAAACTTATCAGAGAATACGAAAATCAAACCGATGAAAGTCTGTAAGGATTGAATGGAAAGGAAAGTATATGTCTCTTCAAAAATTAGAAAACTATAGTAATAAAGCAGTCGTCCAAGAAGAAGTCTTGATTCTGACTGAGCTATTAGAAGATATCACAAAAAATATGCTAGCGCCAGAAACCTTTGAAAAGATTATCCAGTTGAAGGAATTATCAACTAGTGAGAATTATCAAGGGCTCAATGACCTAGTGACCAGTCTTTCGAATGAAGAAATGATTTACATTTCACGCTATTTCTCTATCCTTCCACTTTTAATTAATATTTCTGAGGATGTGGATTTGGCCTATGAAATCAATCACCAAAACAATGTGGACCAAGACTATCTAGGAAAACTATCTACAACGATTAAGATGGTAGCTGAAAAAGAAAATGCAGCCGAAATTTTAGAAAAGTTAAATGTCGTTCCTGTCTTGACCGCCCATCCAACGCAAGTACAACGCAAGAGTATGCTGGATTTAACCAACCATATCCATACGCTTTTGCGCAAGTACCGTGATGTTAAACTCGGCTTGATTAATAAAGAAAAATGGCACACGGATCTCCGTCGTTACATTGAAATTATCATGCAAACGGACATGATTCGTGAGAAAAAATTGAAAGTAACCAACGAAATCACCAACGTGATGGAGTATTACCAAAGTTCTTTCCTGAATGCTGTTCCACGTTTGACGGCTGAGTATAAGAAACTAGCTAAAGAACAAGGAATTGAGATCCAACATCCAAAACCAATTACTATGGGGATGTGGATTGGAGGAGACCGTGATGGGAATCCTTTCGTAACTGCAGAAACTCTTAACAAATCAGCCTTGACTCAATGCGAAGTCATCATGAACTACTACGATGAAAAGATTTATAATCTTTATCGTGAATTTTCACTGTCAACCAGTATCGTGAATGTCAGTGATAAAGTTCGTGAGATGGCGCTGAAGTCACAAGATAACTCCATTTATCGTGAAAAAGAACTCTATCGCCGTGCCCTCTTTGACATCCAAGCTAAGATGCAGGCAACCAAGGCTTATTTGATTGAAGACAAGAACCTTCAGCCTAGATATGCTACTGCAGATGAATTTTATCAAGATTTGTTGGCCATTCGCGACTCTCTCCTTGAGAACAAAGGAGAATACCTGATTTCAGGAGAATTTGTCGAGTTGATGCAAGCTGTCGAAATTTTTGGTTTCTACCTTGCTTCTATTGATATGCGCCAAGATTCTAGTGTTCACGAAGCCTGTGTGGCAGAATTGCTAGCATCTGCTGGCATCAACGACCACTATAGCGATCTGTCAGAAGACGAAAAATGTACCCTCCTCTTAAAAGAGTTGGAAGAAGATCCTCGTATCCTCTCAGCGACTCATGCTGAAAAGTCAGAACTGCTTGAAAAAGAACTCTCTATCTTTAAAGCTGCGCGCAAGTTGAAGGATAAACTGGGTGAAAATGTTATTCGTCAAACTATCATTTCGCACGCAACTAGTGTATCCGATATGTTAGAGCTAGCCATTATGCTTAAGGAAGTCGGCTTGGTGGATGCTCAAAAAGCTCGTGTTCAGATTGTTCCCCTCTTTGAAACAATCGAAGACTTGGATCACTCAGAAGAGACTATGAGAAGATATTTCTCTCTACCTTTGGCTAAAAAATGGATTGCTTCAAAAGACAACTACCAAGAAATCATGCTTGGCTACTCTGATAGTAACAAAGACGGTGGTTACCTGTCATCATGTTGGACCCTCTATAAAGCGCAACAACAACTGACTGCTATCGGGGATGAATTTGGCGTTAAAGTCACTTTCTTCCACGGTCGTGGTGGTACTGTGGGTCGTGGTGGTGGACCAACTTATGAAGCTATCACATCTCAACCACTCAAGTCTATCAAGGACCGCATCCGACTGACTGAGCAAGGAGAAGTCATTGGAAACAAATACGGTAACAAAGACGCTGCTTATTACAACCTTGAAATGTTGGTTTCTGCAGCCATTAACCGTATGATTACCAAGAAGAAGAGTGATACCAATACGTCAAATCGTTACGAAGCCATCATGGATCAAGTAGTAGACCGTAGTTATGATATCTACCGTGATTTGGTCTTTGGAAATGAACATTTCTATGACTATTTCTTTGAATCAAGTCCAATCAAGGCTATTTCAAGCTTCAATATCGGTTCGCGTCCAGCAGCTCGTAAGACCATCACTGAAATTGGCGGTTTGCGTGCCATTCCTTGGGTCTTCTCATGGTCACAAAGCCGTGTCATGTTCCCTGGATGGTATGGAGTAGGATCCAGCTTTAAAGAGTTTATAGATCAAGATCCAAAGAATATCGAGTTTCTTCGTGATATGTACCAAAACTGGCCTTTCTTCCAATCTTTGCTTTCCAATGTAGACATGGTCTTGTCTAAGTCTAATATGAACATTGCTTTTGAATATGCCAAGCTCTGTGAAGACGAGGAAGTACAAGCTATCTACTACACTATTTTAGATGAATGGCAGTTGACTAAGGACGTTATTTTAGCTATCGAAGGCTATGACGAACTCTTGGCAGAAAACTCTTACCTAAAAGACAGTCTAAACTATCGTATGCCTTACTTTAATATCCTGAACTACATTCAGTTGGAGTTGATCAAACGTCAACGTCGCGGCGAATTGTCGGCTGACGAAGAAAAACTGATCCATACAACTATCAACGGAATTGCAACCGGTTTGCGTAATTCAGGCTGATATTCTACAAACTTCCTCTTTTTTCAAGGGGAAGTTTTTGAATTGTTTAAATAATTCTAAAAATAAGCTTGACAAGTAGTTGAAAAATGATATAATTTAAACATTCAGAAAGTAATCTTGCTCATTTTTTAGAGAGTCTGTGGTTGGTGAAAGCAGATAGATGAAATTGATGAAATTGGGCTGAATGTACTTAAGAATTTGAAATCATAAAAATTCGGTGAGCACACCTTACAGTGCAACTCGTTATTGCGAGAAAGAGCGATAGGGATATTCCCTATAATTGAGGTGGCACCGCGCATCGACGTCCTCACACAAGTTTTTTGTGTGAGGACTTTTTCTATGGGGAGGAAAGATATTGGAATTTAAACGATGGCATCGCTTGATGATGTGATTTAACAAGTTAAGGTAAAAGAATTAAGGAGAAAGAAAAATGAAAAATAAACGTTTGATTGGAATTGTCGCTGGATTAGCAGTATTGGTAGTGGCTAGCTTGATTTATTCATCAATGAACAAGCCAGCAGCTAAGGAAGAGCAAAAGGTTGCTAAGGTTGGTGTCCTTCAATTTGTTAGTCACCCATCCTTGGACTTAATTTACCAAGGGATTCAAGATGGACTAGCTGAAGAAGGCTATAAGGACGACCAAGTAAAAATCGACTTTATGAACTCAGAAGGTGATCAGAGCAAGGTTGCAACCATGAGTAAACAATTGGTAGCAAATGGAAACGACGTTGTTGTTGGGATTGCGACACCAGCTGCTCAAGGACTTGCTAGTGCTACAAAAGACCTACCTGTTATCATGGCTGCTATTACAGACCCAATCGGTGCTAACTTGGTCAAAGATTTGAAAAAACCAGGTGGCAACATTACAGGGGTGTCAGATCATAACCCAGCTGAACAGCAAGTGGAATTGATTAAAACTTTGACACCAAATGTCAAAACAATCGGCGCTCTCTACTCAAGCAGTGAAGATAACTCAAAATCACAAGTTGAAGAATTCAAGGCTTATGCTGAAAAAGCAGGTTTGACAGTCGAAACCTTTGCCGTTCCATCAACAAATGAAATTGCTTCAACAGTCAATGTTATGACCAGCAAGGTCGATGCGATTTGGGTTCCAATTGACAACACCATCGCATCTGCATTCTCAACAGTTGTTTCAAGCAACCAAACAGCTAAAAAGCCAATCTACCCAAGTGCCACTGCCATGGTAGAAGCAGGTGGATTAGCATCTGTAGTAGTTGACCAACATGATCTTGGAGTGGCTACTGGTAAAATGATTGCCAAAGTTTTGAAAGGTGAAAAACCAGCTGATACGCCAGTTAATGTCTTTTCAACTGGTAAGTCAGTGATTAACAAAAAACTAGCGCAGGAACTTGGTATCACCATTCCTGAGTCCGTTCTAAAAGAAGCAGGACAAGTGATTGAATAAAGATAAAGGAGGAGCTGGACACATCTCCTCCCATTTTTACTAAAGAAAGAAATGAGTGAAAGATTATGATAGTATCCATTATTTCTCAGGGGATGGTCTGGGCGATTTTAGGTTTGGGAATCTTTATGACTTTTCGAATTTTGAATTTCCCTGATATGACTACTGAAGGTTCTTTTCCTCTTGGGGGAGCAGTAACTGTAACCTTGATAACACAGGGAGTCAACCCATTTTTAGCAACCCTAGCCGCAGTAGGAGCGGGCTGTCTAGCTGGAATGGCGACAGGTCTCTTATATACCAAAGGAAAAATCCCAACTCTCTTATCAGGGATTCTGGTCATGACTTCCTGCCATTCCATCATGCTCATGATTATGGGGCGTGCCAATCTGGGGCTTCTTGGAACCAAGCAAATTCAGGATGTCTTGCCTTTCGATTCAGACCTTAACCAACTGCTGACTGGATTAATCTTTGTAGCTCTTGTTATTGGTCTCATGCTCTTTTTCCTAGATACCAAACTAGGTCAGGCCTACATCGCTACCGGTGACAATCCTGATATGGCACGTAGCTTTGGTATCAATACGGGACGTATGGAACTCATGGGTTTGGTTCTCTCAAATGGAATTATCGCGCTTGCAGGGGCCTTGATTGCTCAACAAGAAGGATATGCAGATGTTTCTCGAGGAATCGGCGTGATTGTCGTAGGGCTTGCTAGCTTGATTATTGGTGAGGTTTTGTTCAAGAGTTTGACTCTGGCAGAGCGACTCATGACCATCGTTGTAGGGTCTATTGCTTATCAGTTCCTCGTTTGGGGAGTGATAGCTCTTGGGTTTAATACAAGTTATCTTCGTTTGTACAGCGCCTTGATTTTGGCAGTTTGTCTCATGATTCCAACCTTCAAAAGCAAATACCTGAAAGGAGTCAAGTTTAGCAAATGACAGCAATTGTAGAATTAAAAAATGCTACCAAAGTCATCACGAATGGCTTTGACGAAGAAAAAATCATTCTGAATGATGTTTCTCTTGAAATTTTCGAACATGATTTCATTACCATCCTAGGTGGAAATGGAGCAGGGAAGTCAACACTTTTTAACACTATTGCAGGTACCTTACCTTTAACAAGTGGAAGTATCCGTATCATGGGCGAGGATGTGACGCATTTTTCACCTGAAAAGCGGGCTAAGTACTTGTCTCGTGTCTTTCAGGATCCTAAGATGGGGACGGCTCCCCGTATGACGGTGGCGGAAAATCTCTTAATTGCCAAGTTTCGTGGTGAGAAGAGAGGACTCCTTCCTAGGAGACTTTCAAGCCATAGAGAAGAGTTTCAGACTACCATTGAAAAAGTGGGAAATGGTCTTGAAAAGCATCTAGATACTCCGATTGAATTTCTATCAGGTGGTCAACGTCAGGCCTTGAGTCTCTTGATGGCAACCTTGAAACGACCAGAGTTGCTCTTGTTGGATGAACACACAGCAGCCCTTGACCCAAAGACCAGTGTTGCCTTGATGGAGTTAACAGATGACTTTGTCAGCAAGGATCATCTAACAGCCTTGATGATTACCCACCATATGGAAGATGCACTGAAGTATGGCAATCGTCTGATTGTCATGAAGGAAGGTCGTATCATCCAAGACCTCAATAAAGAAGAAAAAGCTCAGATGAAAATTTCAGACTACTATCAATTATTTGAATAGATGAGCCTGTATTTCATCAAAAAATAGTGAAGATTAACTTAGAAACATGGAAGTGTTTCTGAGTTTTTTTATCTTCTATTTCAATCTAGAAAAATAAGGCAAAGAGAATTACGGAAAGCGTATGAAATGGTTTACTTTTTTTCAGAAATAAGCTATACTAGTTTACGTGAAACTATGATAAGATGGAGGTATTGTGTATGGTTGACAAGCAAGTCATTGAAGAAATCAAAAACAATGCCAACATTGTGGAAGTCATAGGTGATGTGATTTCTTTACAAAAGGCTGGACGGAACTATTTAGGGCTCTGTCCTTTTCATGGTGAAAAGACCCCCTCTTTCAACGTTGTGGAAGACAAGCAGTTTTATCACTGTTTTGGATGTGGGCGTTCAGGAGATGTCTTTAAGTTTATCGAAGAATACCAAGGCGTGTCCTTCATGGAAGCCGTTCAGCTCTTAGGAGAGCGCGTCGGTATTCAACTAGCTATGCCGGTTCAGTCTCGTCCCCAACAAGCTTCCCCTCATCAAGCTCTATATGATATGCATGAAGAAGCTGCCCGTTTTTACCATGCCATCCTCATGACGACCAAGATGGGAGAAGAAGCAAGGGCTTATCTCTACAAACGCGGATTGACAGATGATGTTCTGAAGCACTTTCAGATTGGGCTAGCTCCAGCAGAGAGAACCTATCTCTACCAACGTTTAGCTGACAAGTTTGAGGAAAAGGATTTATTGGATTCCGGCTTGTTTTATCTGTCAGATGGCAATCAATTTTATGATACTTTTTTTGGACGGATCATCTTTCCTTTGACCAATGACAAGGGGCAGGTTATTGCATTTTCAGGTCGTATCTGGCAAGAAACGGATAGTCAGACTGCCAAGTATAAAAATAGCCGTTCAACTGCAATTTTTAACAAGAGTTACGAATTGTATCATTTGGACAAGGCAAAAAAGGGAACAGGTAAGGTTACAGAGCTCTATCTGATGGAAGGCTTCATGGATGTGATTGCAGCCTACCGTGCTGGTATAGAAAATGCTGTAGCTTCCATGGGAACAGCCTTAAGCAAGGAGCATGTTGACCACCTCAAACGCTTTACCAAAAAAATTGTTCTCAGCTATGATGGCGACAAGGCAGGGCAGGCAGCAACAGCCAAGGCTTTAGAGGAGTTAAAAGACTTTTCAGTGGAGGTTGTTCGAGTACCTGATGCCATGGACCCAGATGAGTATTTGCAAAAGAATTCTACTGAAGACCTGGCTTACCTTTTAACCAAGACCCGGATTAGTCCTATAGAGTTCTATATTCACCAGCTCAAGCCAGAAAATAGTGATAACTTACAGGCGCAAATTGAGTTCATTGAAAAGATTGCGCCCCTAATCGCCAAGGAAAAGTCTATCACTGCCCAGAATTCTTATATCCACATTCTGGCGGATAATCTACTTTCTTTTGATTACCAGCAGGTGGAACAGATAGTAAATGAAAGTCGCATTGTTCAGAGGCAGGAAAGAGTTAAAGAGGAGCAACCTCCAGCAGCGATTAGTTTGCCTGTAACGCGCCAACTGACAGCAGTCATGAGAGCAGAGGCACATCTCCTCTATAGGATGGCTGAGAACCCAGTTGTTTTGAATGACTATCGATTAAGAGAAGATTTTTTCTTTGATACCCCAGAATTTCAGATTCTTTACGAATTATTAAGTGAGCAGGGAGAAATCGCCTCAGAGGAGCTTTCTCATCAGACACCTGAAGTTGAAAATGCTTGGTACCACGTGCTTAGCTTGGATTTGCCAGTTGAGATGTCGCCCCAAGAGCTAGCGGAAGTCGAAGCGACTCGAAACCGTGCCCTCCTCAGCAAGGACAACTTAAGAATTAAAAAGAAAGTGCAGGAAGCTAGTCATGTAGGAGATACAGACACAGCCTTGGAAGAATTGCAACGATTGATTTCCCAAAAGAGAAGAATGGAGTAATAATGGCAACAAAACAAAAAGAAGTAACGACATTTGATGTGCAAGTAGCAGACTTTATCCGTAACCACAAAAAAACAGGAACAGCAACAGATGACGAAATCAATTCAAGTCTGGTTATTCCTTTCACCCTCGATGCAGACGGCATTGAAGACCTTTTGCAACGGATTCAGGATGCTGGAATTTCTATCACAGATAATGAAGGAAATCCAAGTGCGCGTGTTCTTAGTGCAGAAGAAGAACCAGAACTCAGTGATGAGGACCTGATTGGCTCAACTTCTGCCAAGGTTAATGACCCTGTCCGTATGTATTTGAAGGAAATTGGGGTTGTTCCTCTCTTGACAAATGAAGAGGAAAAAGAATTGGCCCTAGCAGTTGAGGCTGGTGATATCGAAGCCAAACAACGTCTTGCAGAAGCCAACCTTCGTTTGGTAGTTTCTATCGCTAAGCGCTACGTAGGGCGTGGCATGCAGTTTCTTGACTTGATTCAAGAAGGAAACATGGGCTTGATGAAGGCCGTGGACAAGTTTGACTATTCAAAAGGATTTAAGTTTTCTACGTATGCAACTTGGTGGATTCGTCAGGCAATCACTCGTGCCATCGCTGACCAGGCCCGCACTATCCGTATCCCTGTCCACATGGTAGAAACCATTAACAAGCTTGTCCGTGAACAGCGGAATCTCCTTCAAGAATTGGGTCAAGATCCAACTCCTGAACAAATCGCTGAGCGTATGGATATGACACCTGACAAGGTGCGTGAAATCTTGAAAATCGCTCAAGAACCAGTATCACTTGAAACACCGATTGGTGAAGAGGACGATAGCCATCTTGGGGACTTTATCGAAGACGAAGTGATTGAAAATCCAGTAGACTACACAACTCGTATCGTTTTGCGTGAGCAGTTGGATGAGGTTTTGGATACTCTCACAGACCGTGAAGAAAACGTCTTGCGCTTGCGCTTCGGGCTAGATGATGGGAAAATGCGTACTCTTGAAGATGTTGGGAAAGTCTTTAACGTGACTCGTGAGCGTATCCGTCAGATCGAGGCCAAGGCTTTGAGAAAATTGCGCCAACCAAGTCGCAGCAAACCCCTTCGTGATTTTATTGAAGACTAAGAGTGAGGATGAACATGGCTTATACAGAAGAGCAAATTGAAACAATCAAAACACGCATTTTAAATGCCTTGGAAGAAGTCATCGACCCTGAGTTGGGGATTGATATTGTCAACCTAGGTTTGATTTATGAAATTCGTTTTGATGGTGAAACAGGTCACACTGAAATTGATATGACCTTGACAACTATGGGCTGCCCACTGGCTGACCTTTTGACAGACCAGATACATGATGCGATGACAGATGTGCCTGAGGTAACTAATACCGAGGTCAAATTGGTCTGGTATCCAGCTTGGACGGTTGAAAAAATGAGCCGATATGCACGTATCGCTCTAGGAATTAAATAAAGACTAAGAAAAATGCGAGAGACGATTGGAAAAAAGGTAATTTTATCCTTTTTCCAATCGTCTCTTCTTTCTTTTGCTGATTTTCTGGAAATAAAATGGTATAATGAAAGGTATGGAAAACGAAAAATTGCGTATTAATATGCTAAGTTCAAGTGAAAAAGTAGCTGGTCAAGGAGTGTCAGGAGCTTATCGAGAATTGGTTAGTCTCCTTCACCGCGATGCCAAAGACCAGTTGATTGTTACAGAGAATCTTCCTGTAGAGGCAGATGTAACTCATTTTCACACCATTGATTTCCCTTATTATTTATCTACTTTCCAAAAGAAACGCTCTGGGAGAAAAATTGGCTATGTGCATTTTTTGCCTGATACGCTTGAGGGGAGTTTGAAGATTCCATTTTTCCTAAAAGGAATTGTCAAACGCTATGTTTTTTCCTTTTACAACCGAATGGAACACTTGGTGGTGGTCAATCCCATGTTTATCGAGGATTTGGTGGCTGCTGGTATTCCGCGTGAAAAAGTAACTTATATTCCAAACTTTGTAAACAAAGAAAAATGGCATCCATTACCAGCTGAACAGGTTGCACAACTCCGGAAGGAAATGGATCTTGCGGAAGATCAGTTTGTCGTAATCGGTGCGGGTCAAGTTCAGAAACGTAAAGGAATTGATGATTTTATTCGTCTTGCTGAGGAATTGCCAGAAATTACCTTTATCTGGGCAGGTGGTTTTTCATTTGGTGGGATGACAGATGGTTATGAACGCTACAAGAAGATAATGGACAAGCCACCTGAAAATCTTATTTTCCCTGGGATTGTGTCACCCGAACGGATGCGGGAGCTTTACGCTATGGCGGATCTATTCTTGCTACCAAGTTACAATGAATTATTCCCTATGACCATCTTAGAGGCCGCTAGTTGCGAGGCTCCTATTATGTTAAGAGATTTGGATCTGTATAAGGTTATTCTTGATGGGAATTATCGTGCTACAAGTGATGTTTCCGAGATGAGAGAAGCAATCCTAGAATACAAGAATGACCCTGAAGCCTTAAAGGACTTGAAAGAAAAAGCTCGCGAGATCTCCAAAGAGTACTCTGAGGAGCATTTGTTGGAAATCTGGTTAAAATTTTATCGAGAACAGGCTGCTTTGGGCAAAAAGTGAGGTAATTTATGCGAATTGGTTTATTTACAGATACCTATTTCCCTCAGGTTTCCGGGGTCGCGACTAGTATTCGGACTTTGAAAACTGAGCTTGAAAAGCAGGGGCATGCAGTTTTTATCTTTACAACAACTGATAAAGATGTGAATCGATACGAGGATTGGCAAATTATTCGCATTCCGAGTGTCCCTTTCTTTGCATTTAAGGATCGACGATTTGCCTACCGAGGTTTTACAAAGGCGCTTGAAATTGCCAAGCAGTATCAACTCGATATTATTCATACCCAGACAGAATTTTCTCTTGGTTTGTTAGGGATTTGGATTGCTAGAGAATTGAAAATTCCAGTTATTCATACCTACCATACCCAGTATGAAGACTATGTGCATTACATTGCTAAGGGCATGCTAATTCGTCCGAGTATGGTAAAATATTTGGTGCGTGGCTTCCTTCATGATGTAGATGGCGTGATTTGCCCTAGTGAGATTGTTCGTGACCTTTTATCTAAATACAAAGTCAAGGTTGAAAAGCGTGTCATCCCAACTGGAATTGAGCTGGCTAAGTTTGAACGACCTGAGATCAAAGACGAAAACTTACAAGAGCTTCGTTCGAAGTTAGGTATTCAGGAAGGCGAGAAAATGCTACTGAGCCTTTCGCGTATTTCTTATGAGAAGAATATCCAAGCAGTCTTAGCTGCCTTTGCGCAGGTTTTGAAAGAAGAAGACAAGGTGAAGTTGGTTGTTGCTGGAGACGGACCTTATCTGGATAGTCTGAAAGAACAAGCAGGGAAATTAAACATACAAAAACATGTGATTTTTACAGGTATGATTGCTCCAAGTGAGACAGCCTTGTACTATAAGGCAGCTGATTTCTTTATTTCAGCCTCTACGAGTGAAACTCAGGGTTTAACCTATCTAGAAAGTCTAGCCAGTGGAACGCCTGTTATTGCTCATGGCAATCCCTATCTTGAAAATCTGATCAATGATAAAATGTTTGGGACCCTCTACTATGGAGAACGAGAGCTTGCAGGAGCTATCCTTGAAGCTTTGATCGCTACTCCTGATATGTCTGAACAAAAGTTGGCGGATAAGTTGTACGAGATTTCGGCTGAAAATTTTGGGAAACGAGTACATGAGTTTTACCTTGATGCCATTATCTCAAATAACTTTGAACATGAGCTACATGATGGACAACCTGTCACTCAGCGCTTTTTAAAAACGATTCTCTATCTACCTCAACAGGCTGTTACAAGCCCAGTAAAAGAATCCAAGCGTATTTTAAGAGCGTCTCGAAAACAATTGTCTAGCATCAGAGATTATTGGAGAGACGAATTCAAATAATAGAATAAGAGGAAGAAAAAATGAAAAAATTAATGAGAAGCGGGAAAGATCAAAAAATTGGTGGAGTATGCGCAGGAGTTGCTCATTATTTTGATATCGATCCAACAATTGTTCGTGTCATTTGGGCTGTTCTTGCATTTTGTTATGGGACAGGAGTTCTTGCTTATATCATTTTATGGTTGATTGCACCAGTTTCGACAGACTATTAAATTAGAATTATATAAAAAAAGGAGAAGTTATGGCTTTTGGAGATAACGGAAAACGTAAGAAAACTTTGTTTGAAAAGGTGACGCTTGTTGTCGTGCTCATCATGTTGTTTGTAACCCTTGCTGGTATCTTTGCAACTGCGCTTGGAGCTTTTAGTAGATTCTAAGCAAGCTACGAGGATAGAAACAATAACTAATGACTGGGTTCTCCCCAGCCTTTTTAAAGTGAGAAGAAAATATGAGTATGTTTTTAGATACAGCCAAGATTAAGGTTAAGGCTGGTAATGGTGGCGATGGCATGGTTGCCTTTCGCCGTGAAAAATATGTCCCTAATGGCGGTCCTTGGGGTGGTGATGGTGGACGAGGAGGTAACGTTGTTTTCGTGGTAGACGAAGGTTTGCGTACCTTGATGGATTTCCGCTATAACCGTCATTTCAAGGCTGATTCCGGTGAAAAAGGGATGACCAAAGGAATGCACGGACGTGGTGCAGAAGATCTTCGTGTTCGCGTACCACAGGGGACTACTGTACGTGATGCAGAAACTGGCAAAGTAATTACAGACTTGATTGAACATGGTCAAGAATTTATCGTGGCTCATGGCGGTCGAGGTGGTCGTGGAAACATCCGTTTTGCCACTCCCAAAAATCCTGCACCTGAAATCTCTGAGAATGGAGAACCAGGACAAGAACGTGAGTTGCAACTGGAATTGAAAATCTTAGCGGATGTCGGTTTGGTCGGTTTCCCATCTGTTGGAAAGTCAACTTTGCTTAGTGTCATCACTTCAGCTAAACCTAAAGTCGGTGCTTACCACTTTACGACGATTGTCCCTAATTTAGGTATGGTTCGTACGCAGTCAGGTGAATCTTTTGCAGTAGCAGATCTTCCAGGTTTGATTGAAGGGGCTAGTCAAGGTGTTGGTCTTGGAACCCAGTTTCTCCGTCATATTGAACGTACACGAGTTATCCTCCATGTCATCGATATGTCAGCTAGCGAAGGACGTGATCCTTATGAGGACTACCTTGCTATCAATAAAGAATTGGAATCTTATAACCTTCGTCTCATGGAACGTCCACAGATCATTGTAGCCAACAAGATGGATATGCCTGAAAGTCAGGAAAATCTTAAAACTTTCAAGGAGAAGTTGGCAGCAAACTACGACGAGTTTGAGGAACTTCCAGCTATCTTCCCTATTTCTGGATTGACCAAGCAAGGGTTGGCGACTCTTTTGGACGCGACAGCTGAATTGTTAGACAAGACTCCAGAATTCCCGATTTATGATGAATCCGATATGGAAGAAGAGGCTTACTATGGCTTTGACGAGGAAGAAAAAGCCTTTGAGATTAGTCGTGATGATGATGCGACATGGGTACTTTCTGGTGAAAAACTCATGAAACTCTTTAACATGACCAACTTTGACCGTGACGAATCGGTCATGAAGTTTGCCCGTCAGCTTCGTGGTATGGGGGTTGACGAAGCTCTTCGTGCACGTGGTGCCAAAGATGGTGACTTGGTCCGAATTGGTAAATTTGAATTTGAATTTGTAGACTAGGAGATTGATATGGGAGATAAACCGATATCATTCCGAGATGCAGATGGAAATTTTGTTTCTGCAGCAGATGTGTGGAATGAAAAGAAACTAGAAGAATTGTTTAATCGTCTAAATCCTAAACGTGCTCTTCGATTGACGCGTACAAAGAAAGAAGAAACACAGTCAAAGAAATAAAAAATTCCCGTGATCTTTTAATCACGGGATTTGTTTTATTCACTAAAGAAAAATGGTGGTGTATATTTTTTGAGACTCTCAAAACAAGCTTGCGCTTTTGTAGCATCTTCACAGATAATCATGCAGACATCGTCTCCACAAAGGGTTGCAACGATATCTGGAAAGGCCAAGGAATCAATTACAGATCCAAATGATTGGGCTAAACCGGGTAAAGTTTTCAAAATAACCTGGTGTTGCACAGGACGTAGCATAACAAGAGCGTCTTCCATATAGTTTTCAAGACGTTTTTCCCACTTGGAGATAGATCCTGTATTTAGCACATAGTAAGAATTATCCTCTTCGCGCACTTTTGAAAGGTTCATGGTTTTGATATCGCGTGATAAGGTAGCCTGAGTAACTTGGATATCATTTTCCGCTAATAAGGCTTGTAATTCAGCTTGAGTATGGATTTTGTTTTTTGAAACGAGGGCGCGGATAAGTTGGTGTCTGTGTTCTGATTTGTTCATAAAGTAAGTACTCCTTTTACAAGGTACAGTAGCGTGGACTGAACGAAAATGTCAGTCGGGTGGTAGGCGGTATTGTCACGTATGATGATTTCACAGTCAGTAGGATAAAGAACTAGATGGAGAGATTCTCCTTCTTTTAACTTGTCACTAGTTGCGTGCAGATAAACTGGGTAGCGATTCGTTCATCTACATTGATGTTCTTTAATGACAGTGAATCATTCAATTTGGGTAGCTTTTTGTCACGGCGTTTTGTGAATTTACTCTAAATGTAATTCACAGAGATTTCCAACATATGGTTTAGTAGCGTGTATGATAAATGGTTACACATGTTGGTTAGAGGGAGTATCTTTTGTCCAAGTTCTATCTAGGGGCTTCTATAATGCTTTCAGATGAACTGGATTTGATACGAAGTTTATGTTTGATTTGACTGTTCAAGTGGAAATCCTTGGTTATAGGAAGTTCAATGGTCAAATTCATTGACTTTTCCTTTGAATACTTCCATATTGAAAGTCTGGTAGATTATACCTTTTGACAAGGTAGGATAAGAGTAGACTGTGCTAAATCAACAGTCAATTGATAGTCAGTATTATCTCGAATTGTAATCTCAAAGTCTGTTGTATAGAGAACCAAACGGAGAGTATCTCCTTCTTTAAGTTTGTAGATAGTTGGTTGAAGCTCTAGTTTGAAGTCCATCCATTCATTTGGTTGGATTTCTTCAATCGTCAAGAGATTGGTTCGATTTTGAAGATTAAGGTAGCCTTTGGTGATGACACGTTGGTCACTTGGGTTGAATGGTAGTTCACAGAGATTTTCTAACATGTGGTAACGACCATTATCAATGGTTCTAGCACTTAAAACAGCTGGATAAGGCTGCAGATATTTCTTTTGTCCAAGTTCTAACAATTGGGCTGATAATAAGCCTTTGTTCGTACTTGATTTGACACGAAGTTTCAGCTCCACTCGCCCATTTAAGTGAAGGTCTTGACTTACTGGAAGGTCAATGGTGATCTGATTGGCTTTTCCTTGGTAAAGTTCGGTGTTGAAGGACTGGTAAGTCTTACCATAACGATCAAAATCTTTTTGATCATACTGGTTTTGAATCACTTTTTCTTCAGTTCCAAGAGAGAAGGTATGCAGTTCATCCTGCTTGCCAAAGTTATCAAGATCTTGCCATCTTTGCGGTGCGATATTGTCCTGCCAGATAACAGTCGGAAGTTGATAGCTTGAGTCAAGTCCTAACAATTTCTTACTTAACAAGGCATTCATGGACTCGCGGAAGTCGATTGACTGCCAGTTGTTCATATAAACATGGGCACCATGATGGAAAAAGAGGTGCTTATTGATATGGCTAGGAAGGGCATGAAACATCTGGTAAACATGAAGAGGTTTGACGTTCCAATCCTGGGAACCATGCGTAAAGACGACCTCAGCTTGAACCTTGTGAGCATTGAGCAGATAGTTGCGGTCATGCCAAAACTGATTGTAGTCACCAGTCTTGCGATCGAGTTTCTCTTTAACCTTTTCTAAGTCTGCTTGATGAGCTTCATTGCCACGAATATAGTCACCGCCTAAGAGATTGCGGGAGTAGGTCAATTCAGCAAGTGAGTCAAAATCCTCACCTGGATAACCACCTGGGCTGGTTACCAGACCATTTTCACGATAGTAGTTGTACCAAGAGGAAATACCTGCTTCTGCGATGATCACTTCCAAACCATCAACACCAGTGGTGGCGAGACCATTAGACATGGTACCTAGATAGGAAATACCTGTTGTTGCGACTTTGCCGTTTGACCAGTCAGCCTTGATTTGGCGCTTGCGCGTGTGGTCCGTGAAAGCACGACAACGACCATTGAGCCAATCAATGACATTTTTATATGCTTCAATCTGCTGGTAGTCACCATTGGTCATGAGACCTTGAGAATCTTTGGTTCCAACACCTGATACATAGAGATTGGCAAATCCACGTGGGAGGAAGTAGTCATTGAGTGTGTATGAGCTATTGATATGAGATAGCTTTTCTTCAGCTTCTAAGACGACTTCTGCTTGACCATGTGGTTCAACTAAATTCAGCTTAGGTTCCTCAAGTTCAATGGTGTGGGGCGGTTTGACCTCAAGCTCTCCCTCCATTTTGTAGAGAGCCTTGTCGCTGGCTTTGTCGTTGGTCCCTTGGTGATAAGGGCTGGCAGTCATGACTGAAGGAATCTGTCCATCATAACGTGGGCGGATAACGCTGACTTTGACTAAATCAGGGAGTCCGTCTTTATCAGTATCCACACGGCTCTCGACATAGACGACTTCACGAATGACATCATGAGTAGAGAAGGTTGCCAAGCTCTTACCGTTAAAGTAGTGGTAGTGATTATCTTCTGGAATGAGTCCATCACTAACAAGCTGATCGATGAGCGTATTTCCTTTTTTCGTTCTCGTATTGAGTAACTGATAAAGATTTTCAATGAGATCCCCATAAACAATAGAAAAACCAGTTTCATTACGGAACTGTTCAGCATCCTCAAAGTCAACAAGATAGCTAAATCCTAAAAGTTGAAAAACTACTGTGTAGAAAATCTCTGCAGTTAACTCACGGTCTGACTGGAAAAAAGTTACTAAATCTGTTTCTTTATCCGCAGCCAAAGTCGACAAGGCATAATCCGTGTTAGAATAGGTGAAAAAACTCCAACGAATGAAGTCTTCAAACTGTCTTTTTAAGGACAGTTGGGGTGACAGCTTTAGACCAAGACCTTCTAATTCCTCAAATCGTTGAGAACTAGTGGTTGGTTGATAGCTGAATTGATTAAAACGCATGTTTCTCTCCTTTGAAAACAACTAAATTTATTATATCAAAAAAGAGGGAAAAATGGAATAAATTAACTTAAATGAAATAAATTTCTTAAACCAGCATATCTATTTGGTAAGTTATTATAAAATACTGAATAAATACCATAGAAGTAAGCCTTTTTCTAGAGATTTTTATATGTAAAACTGCATATAACTCCTATCTTTATTATTCTTCGTTTGGTATAAATATATCTAAATTTACATTTAAAACTATTATATAATATTAATTTTTATTTTCTTCCTTTGAAAAGTGAAGAATTTAACACTAAGAAGAGAAGAAGTTTGTAACTGATGATTATTGAAAAGAAAGTGCAGAGTAGCTTCAATATCTAACTTAAAATGGTATAATAGTAGTAAAAAGAAAGCAAGGAGGAGAAGAAATGATTGCACAGCTCGACACCAAGACTGTTTATAGTTTTATGGAAAGTGTGGTTTCGATTGAAAAATATGTACAAATGGCTAAAGAATACGGCTATTCTCACCTTGCTATCATGGATGTGGATAATCTCTATGGAGCCTATCATTTTCTAGAAGCAACTCGTAAGCATGGCATTCGACCTTTAATTGGTTTAGAAATGACCTTGGTCAAAGATGAGGAGAATCTCTCTCTACGTTTTCTAGCCCTATCCACTAAAGGTTATCAAGAGTTGATGAAGTTATCCACTTTAAAAATGACTGGACGGAAAAATTGGTCTGACTTCACCTCCCACCTCGAAGATGTTGCTATTATTGTTCCCTATTTTAATGGGGTCGAACAGCTGGATTTGGGGGTTGATTATTTTATCGGTGTTAGTCCAGATACTCCTCAAGAAGTCTTTATAAGACCCATTCTTCCACTCTATCAGGTCAACTCCTTTGAGAAAGAAGACCTACAGGTTTTACAAATCTTGTCAGCAGTCAAGGACAATGTCAGTCTGAGAGAAGTGGATCTGCATTCACAACAAGGTATCTTTCTACCTGCCTCAGACTTGGAAGCACGTTTTATGAATCGCTTCCCTCAGGCGCTTGCCAATCTCCAAGGTCTGATAGAGAATGTAGGCTATCAAATCGACCCAAATTTAAAACTTCCTCGCTTTAATCCTGAAAGACCAGCGGTAGAAGAGCTTCGAGCAAGAGCCGAGCAAGGCTTGAGTGACAAGGGGCTAACCTCAGCTATCTATCATGAGCGACTAAATGAGGAATTAGCTGTGATTCATGATATGGGCTTTGACGACTATTTCCTTGTAGTTTGGGATTTGCTCCGTTTTGGACGTTCCCAAGGCTACTATATGGGCATGGGGCGTGGTTCTGCGGTTGGTAGTCTAGTAGCTTACTCACTGGATATTACAGGAATTGACCCGGTTGAAAAGAACTTGATTTTCGAGCGCTTTTTAAATCGTGAGCGCTATACCATGCCCGATATCGATATCGACATTCCTGACCTCTATAGACCAGAGTTCATTCGCTATGTTCGTGATCGGTATGGTAGTCAACACGTGGCACAAATTGTCACTTATTCGACCTTTGGAGCAAAACAGGCAATTCGTGATGTTTTCAAACGCTATGGTGTTCCAGAGTACGAATTAACCAATATTACAAAAAAAATTAGTTTTCGAGATACGCTAACGACAGCCTATGAAAAGAATTTACAGTTTAGGCAGATCATCAATAGTAAGATTGAATATCAAAAAGCTTTTGAGATTGCTCGAAAGATTGAAGGGTATCCTCGTCAGACCTCTATCCATGCCGCTGGAGTCGTTATGAGTGACCAAGACTTGACGGACTATATTCCACTAAAATATGGTGAGGATATGCTCATCACCCAGTATGATGCTCATGGTGTTGAAGCCAATGGACTTCTAAAAATGGATTTCCTCGGTTTACGTAACCTGACTTTCGTACAAAAAATGCAGGAATTATTGGCTGAGGCAGAGGGTGTTCATATAAAAATCGAAGAGATTGATTTGGAAGACAAGGCAACTCTGGGCCTCTTTGCTGCTGGAAATACTAAGGGGATTTTCCAATTTGAACAACCTGGTGCCATTCGACTCTTGAAACGTGTTCAGCCGCAAGTCTTTGAAGAGGTAGTAGCCACAACCTCGCTCAACAGACCAGGGGCAAGCGATTATATTGATAACTTTGTCGCTCGGAAGCATGGTAAAGAAAAGGTGACGGTGCTGGATCCTGCCTTGGAGGACATTCTGTCATCAACCTACGGTATCATGCTCTATCAAGAGCAAGTCATGCAGGTTGCTCAGCGTTTTGGAGGCTTTAACCTTGGTAAAGCCGATATTCTCAGACGAGCTATGGGGAAGAAAAATGCTAAAGAGATGCATTTGATGAAGGAAGATTTTATCACAGGAGCTATGAAACTTGGGCATACAGAAGACAAGGCCAACCAAGTTTTTGCAGTGATGGAAAAGTTTGCCGGCTATGGATTTAACAGATCCCACGCTTATGCTTACTCAGCGCTGGCTTTCCAGCTTGCTTATTTCAAGACACACTATCCTACTATTTTCTTTCAAGTCATGTTGAATTATTCAAGCAGTGATTACATTTTAGATGCATTGCAGATGGGCTTTGAAGTAGCTCCCTTAGCAATAAACAGCATTCCCTATCATGATAAAATTGCTCAGAAGAAAATCTATCTTGGTTTGAAAGCTATTAAGGGAATGCCAAGAGATTTGTCTTACTGGATTATTGAAAATCGTCCTTTCTCAAGCATTGAAGATTTCGTCACACGTCTTCCCAAGAATTACAAGAAACTGTCGCTTTTGACTTCTTTGGTTGAACTAGGGCTTTTTGATGAATTTGATAAGAACCGTCAGAAAATCTTAGTCAACCTACCAAACTTATTTGTCTTTGTTGAGGAGTTGGGAGGTCTCTTTGCGGATACAAATTATAGTTGGACTGAAGCTGATGATTTTACGGAAGCAGAGAAATTTTACAAAGAGCAGGAACTGATTGGGGTAGGTATCAGTCCCCATCCTCTCCAAACTCTTGCCAAACAAGCCCTATATCCGACCACGCAAATCACTAATCTAACCGAGGGAGCTCAAGCCACTCTCCTAGTTGAAATTCAAAAGATTAAAGTGATTCGAACCAAGAAAGGCGAGAGTATGGCCTTTCTACAGGTTCATGATAGTAAGTCTCGGATGGATGTAACTGTATTTTCAGACCAATATAGAAAATTTGCTTCCATTTTATCCGAAGGGAAATTTTACTACATCAATGGCAAAGTTCAATCTCGAGATGGTCGTCTGCAAATGATTGCACAAGATTTGAAAGAAGCAGTAGCGGAACGATTCTGGATTCAAGTTAAAAATCATAAATACGATAAAGAAATTTCAAATATCCTAGAACAATACAAAGGCCCAATCCCTGTCATTATCAGGTATGAAGAGGAACAAAAAACGGTTGTTTCTACACAACATTTTGTAAGAAAAGATTCTGCTCTAGAGGAAAAATTAGAGGGAATTGCTATGAAAACGATTTATCGCTAAAAATACGGAAAATAGAAGAATTTTCGATTTAAATGTGGTATAATCAGTAAGAATGTTAAAAGAAAAAGGAGCATAAACCAAATGAAACGTATTGCTGTTTTGACCAGTGGTGGAGACGCCCCTGGTATGAATGCTGCCATCCGTGCAGTAGTTCGCCAAGCAATCTCAGAAGGAATGGAAGTTTTTGGTATCTATGATGGATACGCAGGTATGGTTGCCGGTGAAATTTATCCACTTGATGCTGCTTCAGTAGGAGACATCATTTCACGTGGTGGTACTTTCCTTCATTCTGCTCGTTACCCTGAGTTTGCACAACTTGAAGGCCAACTTAAAGGGATTGAGCAATTGAAAAAACACGGTATCGAAGGAGTCGTAGTTATCGGTGGTGATGGTTCTTATCATGGAGCTATGCGCTTGACTGAGCATGGATTCCCTGCTATTGGACTTCCAGGTACAATCGATAACGATATCGTAGGTACTGACTTTACAATCGGATTTGATACTGCAGTAACGACTGCAATGGATGCGATTGATAAGATTCGTGATACATCATCAAGTCACCGTCGTACTTTCGTTGTTGAAGTAATGGGACGTAACGCTGGTGATATCGCTCTTTGGGCAGGTATCGCAACTGGTGCTGACGAAATTATCGTCCCTGAAGAAGGTTTCAAATTTGAAGACATCGTAGCAAGCATCAAAGCTGGATATGAACACGGTAAGAAACACAATATTATCGTTTTGGCAGAAGGTGTCATGTCAGCAGCTGAATTTGGTCAAAAACTAAAAGAAGCTGGCGATACAAGTGATCTTCGTGTAACTGAACTCGGACACATCCAACGTGGTGGATCACCAACCGCTCGTGACCGAGTATTGGCATCACGCATGGGTGCACACGCTGTTAAACTCCTTAAACAAGGAATCGGTGGTGTCGCTGTTGGTATCCGTAACGAGAAAATGGTAGAGAATCCAATTCTTGGAACAGCAGAAGAAGGAGCTTTGTTTAGCTTAACAGCGGATGGTAAGATCGTTGTTAACAACCCTCATAAAGCTGATCTTGAACTTTCTGATTTGAACAAGAGCTTGTCCTAATCAACTTTCATTAATTTGGTAACATGACCTTAAAAGGTCGAATTATATAAAGGAGTCACAAAAATCATGAACAAACGTGTAAAAATCGTTGCAACTTTAGGTCCTGCGGTTGAAATCCGTGGTGGTAAAAAATTCGGTGAAGACGGATACTGGGGTGAAAAACTTGACGTTGAAGCTTCAGCTCAAAATATTGCTAAATTGATTGAAGCAGGAGCAAACACTTTCCGTTTCAACTTCTCACACGGTGACCACCAAGAACAAGGTGAGCGTATGGCAACTGTTAAACTTGCTGAGAAACTTGCAGGTAAAAAAGTTGGTTTCCTTCTTGATACTAAAGGACCTGAAATCCGTACAGAATTGTTTGAAGGTGACGCAAAAGAGTACTCTTACAAAACTGGTGAAAAAATCCGTGTTGCAACTAAACAAGGAATCAAATCAACTCGTGATGTGATTGCTTTGAACGTTGCTGGTGCCCTTGATATCTACGATGATGTTGAAGTTGGTCACCAAGTTTTGGTTGACGACGGTAAATTGGGTCTTCGTGTTTTCGCAAAAGACGATGCAACTCGTGAATTTGAAGTAGTCGTTGAAAATGACGGTATCATTGCTAAGCAGAAAGGTGTAAACATCCCTAACACTAAAATTCCTTTCCCAGCTCTTGCTGAACGTGATAACGATGATATCCGTTTCGGTTTGGAACAAGGTATCAACTTCATCGCGATTTCATTCGTACGTACTGCAAAAGACGTCGACGAAGTTCGTGCAATCTGTGAAGAAACTGGTAATGGTCACGTTCAATTGTTTGCGAAAATCGAAAACCAACAAGGTATCGATAACTTGGATGAAATCATTGAAGCTGCTGACGGTATCATGATCGCTCGTGGTGACATGGGTATCGAAGTACCATTCGAAATGGTTCCAGTTTATCAAAAAATGATCATCACTAAAGTGAACGCAGCAGGTAAAGTTGTTATCACAGCAACAAACATGCTTGAAACAATGACTGAAAAACCACGTGCAACTCGTTCAGAAGTATCAGACGTATTTAACGCTGTTATCGACGGAACTGACGCTACAATGCTTTCAGGTGAGTCTGCAAACGGTAAATACCCACTTGAGTCAGTAACAACAATGGCTACAATTGACAAGAACGCACAAACTCTTCTTAACGAATACGGACGTTTGAACTCAGATACATTCGAACGTAATTCTAAGACAGAAGTTATGGCTTCAGCTGTTAAAGACGCTACTAACTCAATGAATATCAAATTGGTTGTTACTCTTACTAAGACTGGTCACACAGCTCGTTTGATTTCTAAATACCGTCCAAATGCTGATATCTTGGCATTGACATTCGACGAATTGACAGAGCGTGGATTGATGTTGAACTGGGGTGTTATCCCAATGTTGACTGAAGCTCCATCATCAACTGATGATATGTTCGAAATCGCTGAACGTAAAGCAGTTGAAGCAGGTCTTGTAGAATCTGGTGACGATATTGTTATCGTTGCAGGTGTGCCACTTGGAGAAGCTGTTCGTACAAACACAATGCGTATCCGTACAGTACGTTAATCTAACACAAAAACCTATCATTTTAGGCTGAAAAGCTTGAGTGATAGGTCTTTTTTTATTAAAATGAGATGCTATTTAGTAAATAGGAATGGGAAAAAACTGAAAATTATGGTATAATAGAATGAAAAGACCTTTTTAGTAAATTTTGAAAGAGTAAAACATGAGAAAAATTGTCATCAATGGTGGACGTCCATTGCAAGGTGAGATCACCATTAGTGGTGCTAAAAATAGTGTTGTAGCGCTTATTCCAGCTATTATCTTATCAGATGATATTGTCACTTTAGATTGTGTTCCAGATATTTCAGACGTTGCTAGTCTTGTCGAAATCATGGAAATTATGGGGGCGACTGTTAAGCGTTATGAGGATGTCTTGGAGATTGATCCAAGAGGTGTTCAAAACATTCCTATGCCTTATGGCAAGATTAATAGCTTGCGTGCTTCTTATTATTTCTACGGAAGTCTTTTAGGTCGCTTTGGTGAAGCTACAGTTGGACTTCCTGGTGGATGTGATCTGGGGCCTCGTCCGATTGACCTTCATTTAAAAGCCTTTGAAGCCATGGGTGCTAAGGTCAGCTATGAGGGAGATAATATGAATTTATCAGCCCAAGGTAAGGGGCTTCATGGCGCAAGTATTTACATGGATACCGTCAGTGTAGGTGCAACGATTAACACGATGATTGCTGCGGTTAAAGCTAAGGGACGTACTGTCATTGAAAATGCGGCTCGTGAACCGGAAATTATTGATGTCGCTACCCTTTTGAACAATATGGGGGCCCATATTCGTGGTGCAGGAACTGATATTATCATTATTGATGGTGTCGAGAAACTTCATGGAACGCGTCATCAGGTTATTCCAGACCGTATCGAAGCTGGAACCTATATTTCACTTGCTGCAGCGGTAGGAAAAGGAATTCGTATTAACAACGTTCTCTATGAACACTTAGAAGGCTTTATCGCCAAACTAGAGGAAATGGGCGTTCGTATGACGGTCTCAGAAGACAGTATCTTCGTTGAAGAGCAATCTGGTTTGAAGGCCATCAATATCAAAACAGCACCCTATCCAGGGTTCGCAACCGATTTGCAACAGCCTATCACGCCACTTTTACTAACTGCCCAAGGTCGTGGAACCATTATTGATACGATTTATGAGAAACGTGTCAATCATGTCTTTGAGTTAGCAAAAATGGATGCGGATATTACGACTACAAACGATCACATTATCTACAACGGTGGTCGTAAGTTACACGGGGCAAGTGTAAAAGCTACAGACTTGCGAGCTGGTGCTGCACTTGTCATCGCTGGCTTGATGGCTCAAGGCCAGACTGAAATTACGAATATTGAGTTTATCCTTCGTGGCTACTCAGATATTATTGAAAAATTGCGTAGTCTTGGAGCAGATATTACACTCGTTGAAGACTAAGCCGTTGAGGTGATTATGAATATTTGGACCAAATTAGCAATGTTTTCTTTTTTTGAAACGGAGCGCTTGTATTTGCGTCCTTTCTTTTTTAGTGACAGTCAAGCGTTTTTCGACATTGCTTCAAACCCTGAGAATTTGCAGTTTATTTTTCCCAGTCAAGCAAGTTTGGAAGAAAGTCAGTACGCACTTGCTAACTATTTTATGAAGAATCCTCTAGGGGTTTGGGCAATTTGTCTCCAAGGAAATCAGGAAATGATTGGCTCCATTAAATTTGAAAAAATCGATGAAATCAAAAAAGAAGCAGAAATTGGTTACTTCTTAAAAAAAGATTCTTGGTCACAAGGTTTTATGACAGAAGTGGTTACCAAGCTTTGTCAGCTTTCATTTGATGAATTTGGTTTAAAACAATTATCCATCATCACTCATTTGGAGAATCAAGCTAGTCAAAAAGTAGCCTTAAAATCGGGCTTTAGCCTCGTACGACAGTTTAAGGGGAGCGATCGCTATACACGTAAAATGAGGGACTATCTTGAATTTCGATACATAAAAGGAGAATTCAATGAGTAAACACCAGGAAATTTTGTCCTATCTGGAAGAGTTGCCAATTGGGAAGAGAGTTAGTGTTCGCAGTATTTCCAATCACCTAGGTGTTAGTGACGGAACAGCCTACCGAGCTATCAAAGAAGCTGAAAATCGTGGCATCGTTGAAACTCGGCCACGCAGTGGAACCATACGAGTCAAGTCCCAGAAAGTGGCTATTGAGCGGCTAACCTATGCTGAAATCGCTGAAGTCACCTCCTCTGAAGTTTTAGCTGGTCAGGAAGGGTTGGAGAGAGAGTTTAGCAAATTCTCCATTGGAGCTATGACAGAGCAAAATATCCTGTCCTATCTCCATGATGGCGGTCTTTTGATTGTTGGTGACCGTACTCGTATTCAACTTTTAGCCTTGGAAAATGAAAATGCAGTCCTTGTGACAGGTGGTTTTCATGTCCAAGATGATGTTCTTGATTTGGCTAATAAAAAAGGGATTCCAGTTCTAAGAAGTAAACATGACACTTTTACAGTAGCGACCATGATTAACAAAGCCCTCTCAAATGTTCAAATCAAAACCGATATTCTGACAGTTGAGAAGCTCTATCGTCCCAGTCATGAGTATGGTTTTTTGAGAGAAACCGATACAGTAAAAGACTATCTAGACTTGGTCCGTAAGAACAGAAGTAGTCGTTTTCCAGTCATTAACCAACACCAAGTGGTTGTTGGCGTTGTTACTATGCGTGACGCAGGAGATAAATCCCCCAGCACGACGATTGACAAGGTGATGACACGTAGTATCTTTGTAACAGGATTAGCGACCAATATTGCCAATGTCAGTCAACGAATGATTGCAGAAGACTTTGAGATGGTTCCAGTTGTCAGAAGTAACCAAACTCTACTTGGTGTCGTAACACGACGAGATGTCATGGAAAAGATGAGCCGTTCCCAAGTTTCTGCTTTGCCAACTTTTTCAGAGCAAATTGGGCAGAAGCTCTCTTATCATCATGATGAAGTCGTCATTACTGTTGAGCCCTTCATGTTGGAGAAAAATGGTGTCCTTGCTAATGGAGTCTTGGCTGAAATCCTCAACCATATGACCCAAGACCTCGTTGTTAATAGCGGACGTAATCTCATCATTGAACAGATGTTGATTTATTTCTTGCAGGCTGTGCAGATAGATGATACTTTGCGGATTCAGGCTCGCATTATTCACCACACGAGACGCTCAGCTATTATTGATTATGATATTTATCATGGGCATCAGATTGTTTCAAAAGCAAATGTTACGGTTAAAATTAATTAGAATCTAGGAGAAAAAATGATAACTTTAAAATCAGCACGTGAAATCGAAGCCATGGACAAGGCTGGTGATTTCCTAGCAAGTATCCATATTGGCTTACGTGATTTGATTAAGCCAGGCGTGGATATGTGGGAAGTTGAAGAGTACGTTCGTCGTCGTTGTAAAGAGGAAAATTTCCTTCCTCTACAGATTGGAGTAGATGGTGCAGTCATGGATTACCCCTATGCCACTTGTTGCTCTCTCAACGACGAAGTAGCTCACGCTTTTCCACGTCATTACATCTTGAAAGATGGCGATTTGCTCAAGGTTGACATGGTACTGGGTGGTCCGATTGCCAAATCCGACCTCAATGTCTCTAAACTTAACTTCAACAATGTTGAGCAAATGAAAAAATACACCCAAAGTTATACTGGTGGTTTAGCTGACTCATGTTGGGCTTATGCGGTTGGTACACCGTCTGAAGAAGTGAAAAACCTGATGGACGTAACCAAGGAAGCTATGTATGTAGGAATTGAGCAAGCAGTTGTCGGCAATCGTATCGGTGATATTGGTGCAGCCATTCAAGAATACGCTGAAAGTCGCGGTTACGGTGTCGTTCGTGATTTGGTTGGTCATGGTGTTGGTCCAACTATGCACGAAGAGCCAATGGTTCCTAACTACGGTATTGCAGGCCGTGGACTCCGTCTCCGTGAAGGAATGGTACTAACCATTGAACCCATGATCAATACTGGTGACTGGGAAATTGATACAGATATGAAGACTGGCTGGGCTCATAAGACTATAGATGGCGGCCTGTCTTGCCAATATGAACACCAGTTCGTGATTACCAAAGACGGACCTGTTATCCTGACCAGTCAAGGTGAAGAAGGAACGTATTAAAAAAAAGGAGCTAAGCTCCTTTTTTTGTGTCAACTTTAGTCAAAATAAATAAGCGTAGCGGACTTCTTACAAATTTATTCTTTTGTAGTAAAATAGGATTAGAATTTTGAGAAAGTAGGTAATTCGTTGGAGTCGATTATATTTCTAGTATCTGTTTTTTTAGCTGGTATTCTGTCCTTCTTTTCCCCCTGCATCTTTCCTTTGCTACCTGTTTATGCTGGTATTTTACTGGATGATCAGGGAAATTCGAAAAGCTTTCGCTTTTTTGGAAGAGACGTTGCATGGTCAGGTTTAATTCGAACCTTGTGCTTTATTGCTGGAATCTCCCTCATTTTCTTTATTTTAGGATTTGGAGCTGGATTCCTAGGGCACATGCTCTATGCAGACTGGTTTCGTTATGCTATGGGAATAGTCATTATTTTTTTAGGACTTCATCAGATGGAAATCTTGCATTTCAATAAACTGGAAGTTCAAAAGACAGTCACATTCAAACAATCAAAGTCTAATCACTATCTGTCAGCCTTTTTACTTGGGATAACCTTTAGTTTTGGTTGGACCCCTTGTATCGGACCAGTCTTAAGTTCAGTCTTGGCTCTGGCGGCTTCAGGTGGCAATGGTGCTTGGCAAGGAGCCGTGTTAACATTAGTATACACATTGGGAATGGCCCTTCCTTTCATTGTTTTGGCCTTGGCTTCGGGCTGGATTATGCCTTATTTTAGTAAATTAAAACCCCATATGATCCTACTAAAGAAAATCGGGGGAGCTTTGATTATTTTGATGGGATTATTATTAATGCTAGGGCAGTTAAATGCCTTGTCAGGAATTCTTGGATAAAAGGAGAAAAAATGAAAAAAGTTATTTTTGCTGGATTGAGCCTCATGTCTCTATTCTTGTTGATTGCCTGTGGTGAAAAAGAAACCAAACAGACAAGCAGTCCAAAACAACCTGCAGTACAACAAATCGCAGTTGGTAAGGATGCGCCAGACTTCACCTTGCAGTCTATGGATGGTAAAGAAGTGAAGTTATCAGACTATAAAGGAAAAAAGGTCTATTTGAAATTCTGGGCTTCTTGGTGCGGACCATGTAAAAAAAGCATGCCTGAGCTGATGGAATTAGCTGCCAAACAAGATCGAGACTTTGAAATCTTGAGTGTCATTGCACCTGGTTTACAAGGTGAAAAAACAGTTCAAGACTTTCCAAAATGGTACCAAGAACAAGGCTACAAGGATATTCCTGTTCTATATGATACGCAAGCAACTACCTTCCAAGCCTACCAAATTCGTAGTATTCCAACGGAATACTTGATTGACAGTCAGGGTAAAATCGGAAAAATCCAATTTGGTGCTATTAGTAATGCTGATGCAGAAGCGGCTTTTAAAGAGATGAAATAAAGAAAAAATCGCGATTGTTCGCGATTTTTTTTATAGTTTTTCATTGATAAAGCGGATAAATTGATTCCACCAAACTTTCAAAAAGAAGGCTTTTTCTACTTTCTTTTCAGAAACCATTTCAAAAGATGGTTTGTCGGAAGTGAGATAGCCCTGGCCGACCAAATCCTGGTCATCATAGGTTAGAGTACCAACAACCTTGCCTTCTTCTAATGGAGCCATTTCTGATGTTGATTTTGGTGTGAATTGGAGAGTTGGTGTAGTACCGCTTCCGATGCGTTGGACGATGGAAATGTCTGACTTAGCGACAGCTGTCACATTATCTTCTTTACCATCCAGAACTGTTACTTTACTATCATTGTATGCTTCACCTTTCTGAACAACAGTTTTTAAGGCAAAGTTTGCAGAAATATAATCTAAAAGCGCAGAAGTAGCAGTAAAACGTGCATAAGGGTTGGTATCTTGTTGATCTGCGTTCAAAACAACCGTAATAATACGCATCCCTTTCTCAACAGTTGTTCCAACGAATGAAGCACCAGCTTTATCAGTAGTACCTGTCTTTAGTCCATCAATACCACCACGATAGGCAGGCATTCCCTCCAACATGTAGTTGGTTGAGTGGATTTCAAGTCCTGCAAAGATAGAAGTTGGTTTTTTTGTAATTTCCAAAACTTGAGGATAATCTCGGATGAGGTTACGAGCGACGATTGCAACATCGTAGGCACTCAACTTGTTTTCATCGTCTTTTTTAGAACCAGGATAGATATTATCGCCAAGGGTCTCATTATTTAAACCAGTTGTGTTTACAATAGTTGCATCTTGAATTCCCCATTCAAGAAGTTTAGCCCTCATCTTGTCTACAAAGTCTTTCTCAGAACCAGCAATCTTTTCTGCTAGTGCAATCGCAGCGCTGTTTGCACTGGATACCATTGTAGCCTCTAATAGTTGTTCAACAGTATAATTTCGAGCTTCCATAGGGACGTTACTCGCCTCAGAATTAGTTGTAAGTTTGTAAGGATAGTCCGAAATATCAACAGGTGTAGATAGGCTGATAGTTCCTTGTTCTAGAGCTTCATAGACCAAATAAACTGTAACCAGTTTTGTAATAGAAGCAATTTCTACAGGCTGATTTGCATCTTTTTCGTAGAGGATTTTTCCAGTTGTAGCCTCGACGGCAATGGCATGTTTAGCAGCAACATCAAACTCCTGAGCAGAAACAGTGGAAGCTGTTCCAAAAACTAAAAGTGTCATAAAAGATAAAATTATTTTTTTCATATTAGCTTTATTTTATCATAAAGAAAAAAAATATTCTCGCTTTTTTACTAAAGCCATCTTATCTTTTTCAGAAATATGGTAAAATAGAGAGAAGGAGGATACCTATGTTCCGTAGAAACAAATTATTTTTTTGGACAGCTGAAATTTTATTGTTAACATTGATTTTCTATCTTTGGAGAGAAATGGGAGCCATCATTACTCCCTTCGTGACGGTTGTGAATACCATTATGATTCCATTTTTACTTGGTGGATTTTTTTACTACATTACAAATCCAGTCGTGACTTTCTTAGAAAAGAGATGTAAGATCAATCGTCTAATTGGTGTCTTGATCACTCTTTGTGCCTTGATTGGTGCTATCGTTGTAGGGGTCGTTTATCTCTTGCCGATTTTGATTAATCAGTTGACCAGCTTGATTATTTCTAGTCAAAACATCTATAGTAGACTACAAGATTTGATCATCGATTTGTCCATGAATCCAGTATTCCAAAATATTGATATTCAACAAACAATTCAACAACTTAATCTCTCCTATGTGGATATCCTCCAGAATATCCTTAATAGCGTCAGCAATAGTTTAGGAAGCGTCCTTTCAGCCTTATTTAGTACAGTTCTCATTCTCATTATGACCCCTGTATTCTTGATTTATTTCTTGTTGGATGGTCATAAGTTGCTACCAATGTTGGAACGTACCGTCTTAAAGCATGACAAATTGAATCTTTCAAGCCTTTTAACCAATCTCAATACAACCATAGCGCGCTATATCAGTGGAATTGCGATTGATGCGGTTATTATTGGATGTTTAGCCTATATTGGCTATAGTGTTATCGGATTAAAGTACGCCCTTGTTTTTGCTATTTTCTCTGGAATCGCAAATTTGATTCCTTATGTTGGTCCAAGTATTGGCTTGATTCCAATGGTGATTGCCAATGTGTTCACGGATCCTCATCGCATGTTGATTGCAGTTGCTTATATGCTTATTATCCAACAGATTGATGGAAATGTTCTCTATCCACGTATCGTTGGAGGAGTTATGAAAGTGCATCCGATTACGATCTTAGTGCTCCTCTTACTGTCAAGTAATATCTATGGTGTCATAGGAATGGTCGTAGCAGTACCTACTTATTCTATTTTTAAAGAAATTACTAAGTTCCTAGCGAAATTATATGAAAATCATAAAGAAGCTAAGGAACTGGAAAAAACAGAATTAAATTAAAATCAGGGAAACCTGATTTTTTTGATGAAAATACTGTCGCCCAAACAAAATAAGTTTGAATTCATATTGCCTTAAAGAAGCAGAAGAACAGGATTTGATAAGATTTAGATTAATTCACAAAATATGTGTAAAACACTTGCAATTTAGCAGAAATTTGATAAAATAGTAAGGAAAGTTAGACTGTATTGCCTACTGTCTATCTATAAAATATATTTTATTGGAGGCTTTTACTCAAATGGCAAAAGAAAAATACGATCGTAGTAAACCACACGTTAACATTGGTACTATCGGACACGTTGACCACGGTAAAACTACTTTGACTGCAGCTATCACAACTGTATTGGCACGTCGCTTGCCTTCAGCAGTTAACCAACCTAAAGACTATGCGTCTATCGATGCTGCTCCAGAAGAACGCGAACGCGGTATCACTATCAACACTGCGCACGTTGAGTACGAAACTGAAAAACGTCACTACGCTCACATCGACGCTCCAGGACACGCGGACTACGTTAAAAACATGATCACTGGTGCTGCTCAAATGGACGGAGCTATCCTTGTAGTAGCTTCAACTGACGGACCAATGCCACAAACTCGTGAGCACATCCTTCTTTCACGTCAGGTTGGTGTTAAACACCTTATCGTCTTCATGAACAAAATCGACTTGGTAGACGACGAAGAATTGCTTGAATTGGTTGAAATGGAAATCCGTGACCTCTTGTCAGAATATGACTTCCCAGGTGACGATCTTCCAGTTATCCAAGGTTCAGCTCTTAAAGCTCTTGAAGGTGACTCTAAATACGAAGACATCATCATGGAATTGATGAACACTGTTGATGAGTACATTCCAGAACCAGAACGTGACACTGAAAAACCATTGCTTCTTCCAGTCGAAGACGTATTCTCAATCACTGGACGTGGTACAGTTGCTTCAGGACGTATCGACCGTGGTACTGTTCGTGTCAACGACGAAATCGAAATCGTTGGTATCAAAGAAGAAACTCAAAAAGCAGTTGTTACTGGTGTTGAAATGTTCCGTAAACAACTTGACGAAGGTCTTGCTGGAGATAACGTAGGTGTCCTTCTTCGTGGTGTTCAACGTGACGAAATCGAACGTGGACAAGTTATCGCTAAACCAGGTTCAATCAACCCACACACTAAATTTAAAGGTGAAGTCTACATCCTTACTAAAGAAGAAGGTGGACGTCACACTCCATTCTTCAACAACTACCGTCCACAATTCTACTTCCGTACTACTGACGTTACAGGTTCAATCGAACTTCCTGCAGGTACTGAAATGGTAATGCCTGGTGATAACGTGACTATCGACGTTGAGTTGATCCACCCAATCGCCGTAGAACAAGGTACTACATTCTCTATCCGTGAGGGTGGACGTACTGTTGGTTCAGGTATGGTTACAGAAATCGAAGCTTAATTCGATTAAGTTCCCAGAAGAACAATTATTTAAGTCAGACACTAAAAGAATCTTGCCTTGCAAGGTTCTTTTTTTCTTCTTACTCTATTTGAAGTGCTTCTACTCTAGCAGTATAATCGTTTTTTTGGTATAATAAAAGTTATGGAAATCGAAAAAACCAATCGTATGAACGCCCTTTTTGAATTTTATGCGGCGCTTTTGACAGACAAGCAGATGAACTATATAGAACTCTATTATGCTGATGATTATAGTCTTGCTGAGATTGCTGAAGAGTTCGGTGTCAGTCGTCAGGCTGTCTATGATAATATCAAGCGGACGGAAAAGATTCTAGAAGATTATGAGATGAAACTTCACATGTATTCGGACTACATTGTCCGTAGTCAGATTTTTGACCAGATCTTGGAGCGTTATCCCAAGGATGACTTTCTGCAGGAGCAGATAGAAGTTTTAACAAGCATTGATAATAGAGAATAAGAGGAAGAAAAATGGCATTTGAAAGTTTAACAGAACGTTTGCAGAACGTCTTTAAAGATCTACGTAAAAAAGGAAAAATCTCTGAGGCTGATGTCCAAGAAGTAACCAAAGAAATCCGTTTGGCCTTGCTTGAAGCCGATGTTGCTTTGCCAGTTGTAAAGGACTTTATCAAGAAGGTTCGTGAACGTGCAATTGGTCACGAGGTCATTGATACCCTCAATCCTGCCCAACAGATTATCAAAATCGTTGATGAGGAACTGACAGCTGTTTTAGGTTCTGATACGGCTGAGATTATCAAGTCACCAAAAATTCCAACCATTATCATGATGGTCGGTTTGCAAGGGGCTGGTAAAACGACCTTTGCTGGTAAGCTGGCTAATAAACTCAAGAAGGAAGAAAATGCTCGTCCTTTGATGATTGCGGCGGATATTTATCGACCAGCAGCCATCGATCAGCTGAAAACACTTGGACAGCAGATTGATGTTCCAGTCTTTGCACTTGGAACAGAAGTGCCAGCTGTTGAGATTGTTCGCCAAGGTTTGGCGCAAGCTCAAGCGAATCACAACGACTATGTCTTGATTGATACGGCAGGGCGTTTACAAATCGATGAACTTCTTATGAATGAGCTTCGTGATGTTAAAGCACTGGCTCAACCAAACGAAATCCTCCTTGTCATTGATGCCATGATCGGTCAGGAAGCGGCTAATGTTGCCCGTGAGTTTAATGCTCAGTTGGAAGTAACTGGTGTCATCCTTACCAAGATTGATGGGGATACTCGTGGTGGTGCAGCTTTGTCTGTTCGTCACATCACTGGAAAACCTATCAAGTTCACTGGTACGGGTGAAAAGATAACAGATATCGAAACCTTCCACCCAGACCGTATGTCAAGCCGTATCCTTGGTATGGGGGATATGCTCACTTTGATTGAGAAAGCTTCTCAGGAATACGATGAGCAAAAAGCTCTTGAAATGGCTGAGAAAATGCGCGAAAACACCTTTGATTTCAATGATTTCATTGATCAATTGGATCAGGTGCAAAATATGGGGCCAATGGAAGACTTACTCAAGATGATTCCAGGTATGGCTAACAATCCTGCCCTTCAAAATATGAAGGTGGATGAGCGCCAGATTGCGCGCAAACGTGCCATTGTGTCTTCTATGACACCTGAAGAACGCGAAAACCCTGATCTGTTAAATCCAAGTCGTCGCCGTCGTATCGCTGCTGGTTCTGGAAATACCTTTGTCGAAGTCAATAAATTTATCAAGGACTTTAACCAGGCCAAACAGCTCATGCAAGGTGTCATGTCTGGGGATATGAACAAGATGATGAAGCAGATGGGAATCAACCCAAATAACCTTCCAAAAAATATGCCAAATATGGGAGGGATGGATATGTCTGCCCTTGAAGGCATGATGGGACAAGGTGGAATGCCGGATATGTCAGGTCTTGGAGGAGCAGGCATGCCAGATATGAGCCAGATGTTTGGTGGCGGACTCAAAGGTAAAATCGGTGAATTTGCCATGAAACAGTCTATGAAACGTATGGCCAACAAAATGAAAAAAGCGAAGAAAAAACGTAAATAAAAAAGGAAAGCAGAAGTGCTACCTAAAAAAGAACTCTGAATCCGATTCAGAGTTCTTTTGTGTTTGATTGGTTTATTCCCACTCAACAGTTGCAGGTGGTTTACTTGTAATGTCGTAGACGATACGGTTAACGTGATCCACTTCATTTACGATACGTACAGAGATTTTTTGAAGGACTTCCCAAGGAATCTTGGCAAAGTCAGCTGTCATACCATCGATAGAAGTAATGGCACGAATGGCGATGGTGTAGTCATAAGTACGACCGTCACCCATAACACCGACTGAACGAACGCCTGTGTTGACAGTAAAGTATTGCCAGATATCGCGGTCAAGACCAGCTTTAGCGATTTCTTCGCGAAGGATAGCATCAGACTCACGAACAGTTTCTAGTTTTTCTTCAGTGATTTCACCCATGACACGGATAGCAAGTCCTGGTCCTGGGAATGGTTGGCGCCATACGATGTGGTCTGGCATACCAAGCTCTGTACCGAGAGCACGGACTTCGTCTTTATAAAGAGTGTTCAATGGTTCAATCAATTCAAACTGCATATCTTCTGGAAGTCCACCAACGTTGTGGTGTGACTTGATAGTTTGAGCAGTATCTGTACCAGACTCAATCACGTCAGTGTATAGTGTTCCTTGAGCAAGGAATTTTACATCTTTTAGCTTACTTGCTTCATCATCAAAGACATAAACAAACTCGTTACCGATAATCTTCCGTTTTTGTTCAGGGTCAGAAACACCTGCAAGTTTATCAAGGAAGCGTTTTGCAGCATCTGCTTTGACGATATTCAAACCAAACTTACCACCAAGCATGTCCATAACTTGGTCAGCCTCTCCCTTACGGAGAAGACCGTGGTCTACAAAGATACAGATCAATTGATCACCGATTGCTTTTTGGAGAAGAACTCCAACAACAGAAGAGTCAACACCACCTGATAGGCCGAGAAGAACACGCTTGTCACCTACAGTTTCACGGATTTTCTTGATCTGCATATCGATGAAGTTGTCCATTGACCAGTCGCCTTTAGCCTGACAGATGTTAAGGGCAAAGTTGCGAAGGATATCATTCCCGTATACAGAATGGCGAACTTCTGGGTGGAATTGGATACCATAGATGTGCTTGTTAGGGTTTTCAATAGCTGCATAAGGACAGTCAGCAGAAGTTCCAGTACAAACGAAATCAGCTGGAATCTCTGTAACAGCATCGCCATGGCTCATCAAAACAATCTGTTCTTCAGGAGTCCCTTCAAAGAGGGCAGAAGTGGTATGGGTAAGTGGTGATTGGCCATACTCGCGGTTACCAGCATCACCTGCAGGTACAACTTTTCCTCCAAGTTTATGAGTTAAAAGTTGCATACCATAGCAGATTCCCAAAATTGGAATGCCAAGTTCAAAAATTTCTGGGTCAATATCAAATGAACCATCTTCGTATACAGAGTTTGGTCCACCAGAGAGGATGATCCCTACAGGGTTAATCGCACGAACCTCTGCAGCTGAGATTTTATGACTTTTTAGCTCTGAAAAAACACCAATTTCACGAATACGGCGCGAAATCAGCTGGTTGTATTGGCTACCATAGTCCAGCACGATGATTTTTTCGACATCTTGCAAATCAGTTGAAATGTTGCTCATCTTTTTCCTTTCTCAAAAGAAATATCTTTTTCAATATTCTATCACAAATAGGGGCGAATTACCAACTAAACAAGGCAAAGTTTGACTTTTTATTAGCAAATACGGTACAATGGAGAAAATAAAGAAAAGAAGTGAGAATCATGTTACCAGCTTATATGAAAATCCACGATCAGATCAAGAAGGATATAGATGAGCATCATTGGAAAATCGGAGAGAGACTTCCAAGTGAGCGAGATTTAGCTGAACAGTTTCAAGTTAGCCGGATGACATTACGCCAGGCTATCTCTCTCTTGGTTGAGGAAGGAGTTTTGGAGCGTCGTGTAGGAAGTGGGACTTTTGTCTCTAGCACTCGTGTCCAAGAAAAAATGCGGGGAACGACTAGTTTTACGGAGATTGTCAAATCTCAGGGGAAAGTCCCTTCTAGTCAGCTCATTTCTTACAGAAGAACCATTCCAAATGAGCAAGAGGTCGCTAAGCTAGGGATTACTCCGACAGAGAATATTATCCGTATGGAACGGGTGCGTTACGCTGACCAAGTTCCGCTAGTCTATGAAGTCGCATCCATTCCTGAGAAATTTATCAAGGATTTCAAAAAAGAAGAGATCACCAGTCATTTCTTTCAAACCTTGCAGCAACATGGTTACCGGATTGGCAAATCCCAACAGACCATTTATGCGAGATTGGCTAAGGAAAAGATTGCTCACTATCTAGAAGTCGAAAAGGGGCATGCCATTTTAGCCTTGACTCAGGTCTCTTATCTTGAAGATGGGACGGCTTTTGAGTATGTAAAGAGTCAATACGTGGGCGAACGCTTTGAATTTTATCTTGAAAATAACTAGTCTAGAAAGGCTAGTTTTTTGTTTTAGAAAAGATTAGAATTGTCAAAACAATCTGTCTAGGCTTGATTTTATCTATTATTTACTATAAAATGAGAAGGAAAAACGTCAAACTTTTATATTGCAAATAGGAGAAAAAATGACAAAAACATTAAAACGTCCTGAGGTTTTATCACCTGCAGGAACTTTAGAGAAGCTGAAAGTAGCTGTCCAATATGGTGCGGACGCAGTCTTTATCGGTGGGCAAGCCTATGGTCTTCGTAGCCGTGCAGGAAACTTCACCTTTGAACAGATGGAAGAAGGCGTGCAGTTTGCTGCTAAGTACGGTGCCAAGGTCTATGTGGCTGCTAACATGGTTATGCACGAAGGAAACGAAGCTGGTGCTGGAGAATGGTTCCGTAAGTTGCGTGACATTGGGATTGCCGCAGTTATCGTGTCAGATCCAGCCTTGATTATGATTGCAGCAACAGAAGCACCAGGTCTTGAAATCCACCTTTCAACCCAAGCCAGTGCGACGAACTATGAAACTTTAGAGTTCTGGAAAGAACTTGGTCTAACTCGCGTGGTTTTGGCCCGTGAAGTTTCAATGGAAGAATTGGCAGAGATTCGCAAACGTACTGATGTTGAGATTGAGGCCTTTGTCCATGGAGCCATGTGTATTTCTTACTCAGGTCGCTGTACGTTATCAAACCACATGAGTATGCGTGATGCCAACCGTGGGGGCTGTTCTCAGTCTTGTCGTTGGAAATACGATCTTTATGACATGCCCTTTGGTCAAGAACGTAAAAGTCTGAAAGGTGAAATCCCAGAAGAATTTTCGATGTCTGCCGTTGATATGTCTATGATTGACCATATCCCAGATATGATTGAAAATGGCGTAGACAGTCTCAAGATTGAAGGTCGCATGAAGTCTATCCACTATGTTTCAACTGTGACCAACTGTTATAAGGCGGCTGTAGATGCTTATCTCGAAAGTCCTGAGAAGTTTGAAGCCATCAAACAAGACTTAGTAGACGAGATGTGGAAAGTTGCCCAACGTGAATTGGCAACAGGTTTCTACTATGGTACGCCGTCTGAAAATGAACAGTTATTTGGCGCACGTCGTAAAATTCCTGAATACAAGTTTGTCGCTGAAGTGGTTGCGTATGATGATGCGACTCAAACGGCAACCATTCGTCAACGGAATGTCATCAACGAAGGCGATCAAGTCGAGTTTTATGGACCAGGTTTCCGTCATTTTGAGACTTATATCGAAGACCTTCATGATGCCAAGGGCAATAAAATTGATCGTGCTCCAAATCCAATGGAACTCTTGACAATCAAGGTTCCACAACCTGTTCAAGCTGGGGACATGGTCCGCGCTCTCAAGGAAGGTCTTATCAATCTCTATAAGGAAGATGGAACCAGCGTCACAGTTCGTGCCTAGAAAAGGAAAAGTGAATGAATCAAGCACAAGGTTTGTTAGTTGATGATGAAGGCAGATGCGTTCATTATCATGGCGAAAAGGACATCGTTTCTCTTCAGTGCTATGAGTGTAAAAAATACTATGCTTGCTATCAGTGCCACAATGCTATAGAAACGCATGTGTTTTCGCCCTATCCCTTGGTCCTTTCTGAGGATCGACCGATTTTATGTGGGGTTTGTAAGAGGACAATGACTTTCCAAGAATACCAAAAACTGATGGCTTGTCCTTACTGCAGTGCTCCATTTAATCCAGGTTGTAAACAACACTATTCCTGCTATTTTAAATAAACTGAATCGATCCAAGTTCTAAACTTGGATTTTTCAGTTTGTTTCAGAAAATATAGTAAAATCAAGAAAAACTCGCAATCTAAAATGGAAAAACTTTCTATAGAATAGGATAAAAATAGCAAAAATAGAAATATATTATCTGAAACGCTTTCAACGTAAGTAAAAAGTTGACAAATCAAAATTTTAGGACTAAACTAAGTAAGTAAATTTTAAATAAAAGGAGAATTCATCATGAATTTAACATTTTTCGGTCTTTGTCTTGCCTGTATGGGTGTATCCCTTGCAGAAGGTATGTTGATGAACGGTTTGTTCAAATCAGCAGCTCGTCAACCAGACATCATTCCACAATTGCGTAGCTTAATGATCATGGGGATTGCCTTTATCGAAGGAACATTCTTTGTAACTCTCGTATTTTCATTTATCATCAAATAAAGAGAAGTATAAAATGGAAAAGGGAGGATTCTAGATGGAAGAAAGTATCAATCCAACCATCAATATTGGTCCTGTTACCTTTGATTTGACCTTGACTGCCTTGACCTTGCTGTCAGTAGTCGTTATTTTTGGCTTTATCTATTGGGCAAGTCGGAATATGACTGTGAAACCCAAAGGAAAGCAAAATGTACTGGAGTATCTCTATGACTTCGTAGTCGGATTTACTGAACCTAATGTAGGCTCACGGTACATGAAAGATTACTCACTCTTTTACTTGTGTTTATTTCTTTTTATGGTGATCGCAAACAATCTTGGTTTGATGGCCAAACTTCAAACTACAGATGGGACAAATCTTTGGACATCGCCAACTGCCAATCTTCAGTTTGACTTGGCTTTGTCATTTGGAATTATCCTGATGACCCATATAGAAGGAATTCGTCGCCGTGGTGTTAAAAAGTATCTGAAAGGCTTTGTTACCCCAGGTTTTATGACACCGATGAATCTCCTTGAAGAAGTCACGAATTTCCTATCACTTGCTTTGCGGGTTTTCGGAAATATCTTTGCCGGAGAAGTAATGGCTAGTTTGCTGATCACACTTTCTCATCAGGCTCTATATTGGTATCCAGTCGCATTTGTTACCAATCTTGTCTGGACGGCGTTTTCTGTGTTTATTTCCTGTGTTCAGGCTTATGTATTCACAGTCTTGTCTTCTATGTATCTAGGAAATAAAATTAATGATGGAGAGTAGAAAGGAGTAACAGATGCACGTAACAGTAGGTGAATTAATTGGTAACTTTATTTTAATCGCTGGCTCTTTTATCCTTTTGATTGTCTTAGTTAAGAAATATGCGTGGTCAAACTTGACAAGTGTCTTCGAAGAAAGGGCAAATAAAATTGCTGCTGATATTGATGGAGCTGAACAAGCTCGTCAAAAAGCAGAAACTCTTGCCCAAAAACGTGAAGATGAATTGGCTGGTAGTCGCAACGAAGCCAAAACAATCATTGAAAATGCTAAAGAGACTGCAGAGAAGAGTAAAGCAGATATTCTGGCAGATGCTAAAGTAGAAGCAGGTCGCTTAAAAGAGAAGGCGAATCAAGAAATTGCTCAGAATAAAGCTGAAGCTTTGAAAAGTGTTAAGGGAGAGGTGGCAGATTTGACGATTAGTCTCGCTGGTAAAATCATCTCAAAAAACCTTGACAGTCATGCTCATAAGGAACTCATTGATCAGTATATCGATCAGCTAGGAGAAGCCTAATGGACAAGAAAACAGCAAAGGTAATTGAAAAGTACAGCATGCCTTTTGTCCAATTAGTGATTGAAAAAGGAGAAGAGGACCGGATTTTTTCAGACTTGGATCAAATCAAGCAAGTCGCAGAAGAAACGGGCTTACCTTCTTTTTTAGCTCAGGTGGCAGTTGATGAGTCTGATAAGGAAAAAACAGTTGGTTTCTTTCAAGACTCTGTCTCACCTTTAATGCAAAACTTTATTCAGGTTCTGATTTACAATCACAGAGCAAATCTTTTTTATGATATCATTGTTGATTGTTTGAATCGTCTTGAAAGAGAAACCAATCATTTTGTTGTCACGATTTCTTCAGCTCATCCTTTAACGGACGAACAGAAGGAACGTTTGCTTCCCTTGATAGAGAAAAAAATGTCTCTGAAAGTACGGAGTATCAAAGAACAAATTGATGAAGGACTCATTGGTGGTTTTGTCATTTTTGCTAATCACAAGACAATTGATGTGAGTATAAAACAACAACTTCGAGTTGTTAAAGAAAATTTGAAATAGAAAGTGGTGTTCTTTTGGCAATTAACGCACAAGAAATCAGCGCTTTAATTAAGCAACAAATTGAAAATTTCAAACCCAATTTTGATGTGTCTGAAACAGGTGTTGTAACCTATATCGGGGACGGAATTGCGCGTGCTCACGGTCTTGAAAATGCCATGAGTGGAGAGTTGTTGATCTTTGAAAACGGCTCTTATGGGATGGCGCAAAACTTGGAGTCTACAGACGTTGGGATTATCATCCTTGGAGACTTTACAGATATTCGTGAAGGTGATACTATTCGCCGTACAGGTAAAATTATGGAAGTACCTGTTGGGGACAGCCTAATCGGACGTGTTGTCGACCCACTTGGTCGTCCAGTTGATGGTCTTGGTGATATCCATACTGACAAGACTCGTCCAGTAGAAGCGCCAGCTCCTGGTGTTATGCAACGTAAGTCTGTATCAGAACCATTACAAACGGGTTTGAAAGCTATTGACGCCCTTGTACCAATTGGTCGTGGTCAACGTGAGTTGATTATTGGTGACCGTCAGACAGGGAAAACAACTATTGCGATTGATACAATCTTGAACCAAAAAGGGCAAGATATGATCTGTATCTATGTAGCAATTGGACAAAAAGAATCAACAGTTCGTACGCAAGTAGAAACACTTCGTCAGTATGGTGCCTTGGACTACACAATCGTTGTGACAGCCTCTGCTTCACAACCATCTCCATTGCTCTTCCTAGCTCCTTATGCCGGAGTTGCTATGGCGGAAGAATTTATGTACCAAGGCAAGCATGTTTTGATCGTTTACGATGATCTTTCAAAACAAGCGGTCGCTTATCGTGAGCTTTCTCTCTTGCTTCGTCGTCCACCAGGTCGTGAAGCCTTCCCAGGGGATGTTTTCTACCTTCACAGTCGTTTGCTTGAGCGCTCAGCTAAAGTTTCTGATGAGCTTGGTGGTGGATCTATTACAGCCCTACCATTTATCGAGACACAAGCAGGAGATATCTCTGCCTATATCGCAACCAACGTGATTTCTATCACTGACGGACAAATCTTCCTTGGTGATGGTCTCTTCAATGCGGGTATTCGTCCAGCCATCGATGCGGGTTCATCTGTATCCCGTGTAGGTGGTTCCGCTCAGATTAAAGCTATGAAGAAAGTAGCTGGTACACTTCGTATCGACCTTGCTTCATATCGCGAGTTGGAAGCCTTCACTAAGTTTGGTTCGGATCTGGATGCGGCTACTCAAGCTAAGTTAAATCGTGGACGTCGTACTGTGGAAGTACTGAAACAACCTGTTCACAAACCACTACCTGTTGAGAAACAAGTAACCATTCTCTATGCTTTGACACATGGTTTCTTGGATACGATTCCAGTAGATGACATTGTTCGTTTTGAGGAAGAGTTCCATACTTTCTTTGATGCTCATTATCCAGAGATTTTGGAAACCATTCGTGAAACAAAAGACTTGCCAGAAGAAGCAGTCTTGGATGCTGCGATTACAGAGTTTCTCAATCAATCCAGCTTCCAATAAGAATAGAGGTGTCAGATGGCAGTATCTCTAAATGATATTAAAACAAAAATCGCCTCAACCAAAAATACGAGTCAAATCACTAATGCCATGCAAATGGTATCGGCTGCCAAGTTAGGTCGCTCTGAAGAAGCAGCGCGCAACTTCCAAGTTTACGCTCAGAAAGTTCGTAAGCTTTTGACGGATATTCTACATGGTAACGGATCTGGTGGTTCAACCAATCCAATGCTCATCAGTCGCCCAGTTAAGAAAACAGGCTATATCGTTATCACTTCAGACCGTGGCTTGGTTGGAGGTTATAATGCTTCCATCCTTAAAGCCGTTATGGAGTTGAAAGAAGAATACCATCCAGATGGTAAAGATTTTGAGATAATCTGTATCGGTGGTATGGGAGCTGATTTCTTTAAGGCTCGTGGTATTCAGCCAATCTATGAACTACGTGGCTTGGCTGATCAACCTAGTTTTGATGAAGTTCGTAAAATTATTTCAAAAACGATTGAGATGTACCAAAACGAACTTTTTGATGAATTGTACGTCTGCTACAACCATCATGTCAATACTCTCACAAGTCAAATGCGTGTGGAACAAATGCTTCCGATTGTTGACTTGGATCCAAATGAAGCGGATGAAGAGTATAGCTTGACCTTTGAGTTGGAAACGAGCCGTGATGAGATTCTAGAGCAGTTGTTGCCACAGTATGCCGAAAGTATGATTTACGGGGCTATTATCGATGCCAAGACAGCTGAAAATGCTGCAGGTATGACCGCCATGCAAACGGCGACTGATAATGCCAAGAAGGTCATCAATGATTTGACAATCCAGTATAACCGTGCTAGACAGGCGGCGATTACACAAGAAATTACAGAAATCGTAGCGGGGGCTAGTGCCTTAGAATAAGGCTTTGCCTCCCTCGTATCAAAATGAACTTAGGACCTAGTTGAACTAGGAACCGACAGTATCTTATATAGAATAGGAGAAGGAGATGAGTTCAGGTAAAATTGCTCAGGTTATCGGACCCGTTGTAGACGTTTTGTTTGCAGCAGGGGAAACACTTCCTGAGATTAATAATGCACTTGTCGTCTACAAAAATGACGAAAGAAAAACAAAAATCGTCCTTGAAGTAGCCTTGGAGTTGGGTGATGGTATGGTCCGTACGATCGCCATGGAATCAACAGATGGTTTGACTCGTGGAATGGAAGTTTTGGACACAGGCCGTCCAATCTCTGTGCCAGTGGGTAAAGAAACTTTGGGACGTGTCTTCAACGTTTTGGGGGATACGATTGACTTGGATGCTCCTTTCGCTGAAGACGCTGAGCGTCAGCCAATTCATAAGAAAGCTCCAACTTTTGATGAATTGTCTACCTCATCTGAAATCTTGGAAACAGGGATTAAGGTTATCGACCTTCTTGCCCCTTACCTTAAAGGTGGGAAAGTTGGACTCTTTGGTGGTGCCGGAGTTGGTAAAACCGTCTTAATCCAAGAATTGATTCACAACATTGCCCAAGAACACGGTGGTATTTCAGTATTTACTGGTGTTGGGGAACGTACTCGTGAAGGGAACGACCTTTACTGGGAAATGAAAGAATCAGGCGTTATCGAGAAAACAGCCATGGTATTTGGTCAGATGAATGAGCCACCAGGAGCACGTATGCGTGTTGCCCTTACAGGTTTGACAATTGCTGAATACTTCCGTGATGTAGAAGGCCAAGATGTGCTTCTCTTTATCGATAATATCTTCCGTTTCACCCAAGCTGGTTCAGAAGTATCTGCCCTTTTGGGTCGAATGCCTTCAGCCGTTGGTTACCAACCAACACTTGCTACGGAAATGGGTCAATTGCAAGAACGTATCACATCAACTAAGAAGGGTTCTGTAACCTCTATTCAGGCTATCTATGTGCCAGCGGATGACTATACTGACCCTGCGCCAGCCACAGCCTTTGCTCACTTGGATTCAACGACTAACTTGGAACGTAAGTTGGTACAGTTGGGTATCTATCCAGCCGTTGACCCACTTGCTTCAAGCTCTCGTGCCTTGGCACCTGAAATTGTTGGTGAGGAGCACTACGCAGTTGCTGCTGAGGTTAAACGTGTCCTTCAACGTTACCATGAATTGCAAGATATCATTGCTATCCTTGGTATGGATGAACTTTCTGATGAAGAAAAGACCTTGGTTTCTCGTGCCCGTCGTATCCAGTTCTTCTTGTCTCAAAACTTTAACGTTGCAGAACAATTTACTGGCCAACCTGGTTCTTATGTACCAGTAGCGGAAACAGTTCGTGGCTTTAAGGAAATCCTTGAAGGAAAACATGACCAGCTACCAGAAGATGCCTTCCGTGGTGTCGGTTCAATCGAAGACGTCATTGCTAAGGCAGAGAAAATGGGATTTTAAGAGGTGATCTATGGCTCATTTAACTGTCCAGATCGTGACACCAGATGGCCTCGTCTATGATCACCATGCCAGCTTTGTATCGGTACGAACTCTGGATGGTGAGATGGGGATCTTGCCACGACATGAAAATATGATTGCGGTTTTAGCGGTTGATGAAGTGAAGGTAAAACGTATCGATGATGATACTCATGTGAACTGGATTGCAGTGAACGGAGGAATTATCGAGATTGCTAATGATATCATTACTATTGTAGCAGACTCAGCAGAGCGTGCTCGTGATATTGATATCAGTCGGGCAGAACGTGCGAAACTTCGCGCTGAACGAGAAATCGAAGAAGCCCATGACAAGCACTTGATTGACCAAGAACGTCGCGCAAAAATCGCATTGCAACGTGCTATCAACCGTATTAACGTTGGAAATAGACTATAAAAAAATGAACTTGAAACTCAAGTTCATTTTTTTTAATGTGGGAAGTTGATGCAGACTCCTTCAGGGACATGGAAGTCGTTAGAAAGCTCTGCCAGACGACCACTTTTAGGATTGCGCTTAAAGACGGTTGCGTTATCAGAATCTTGATGAACAGCAATGAGAAACTCTTGATCAGGAGTTAGGTCGAAATCACGTGGATTTTTACCATGGCTTGGTACAATCTCTAATAATTCCAAGCTACCATCAGCGAGGATTGTATAGACTGCAATGGAATCATGACCTCGGTTGGATGCATAGAGGTATTTGCCATCTTTTGAAAGACGAATGGCAGCAGTAGCATTAAAGCCTTCGTATCCATCTGGTAAGGTTGAAATAACTTGCATGCGTTCAAATTCACCAACCCCATCATAAATCAAGACCTCTATCGTGCTATTAAGTTCGCAGATGAGATAGGCAATCTTATAGTGATGGTGGAAAACGATGTGGCGAGCACCTGCTCCAGCTTGGCTATGATAAGTATAGAGTTTACTTAGTTTTCCTTCTGGACTGACATCGTAGGTCGTTACTTCATCCGTACCTAGATCACATGTGACGAGATACTGGTCAGGTGTTAGATCTGTAAAGTGGACATGAGGAGAAGTTTGATTTTCATGAGGACCTTGTCCACTATGCTGAACTAGATCCGCTTGGATAAGGCTACCATCCGTTTGACGTTTATAAACCAGAACTTGACCCTTATGATAGTTGGCCCCATAAACGAGACCACGCTTTTCATCCACTGCCACATAACAATGGGGAGCGCCTTCTTCAACCACATGATTTAGCAAAGCGCCATCTGTCTTGTAAGCAGCGATTCCGCCTAAGCCATCCTGACTCCCTACGGTGTATAAGTGTTGCTGTTGGTCAAAGGCAAGGTAGGTTGGACTTGGTTCAGCAGCAAAGAGTTCAAGATTTTCAAGCTGGCCTGTTTCTGTATCAAAATCTGCCTTGTAAATCCCTTTAGATAAGCGACGAGTGTAAGTTCCAAAATAAACAGTTTCTTTCATGTCCATACCTCTTAATAATGATAAGTTCATTATACCACAAAATGGCAGTCATGAAGCACTAGATTCATTCATGTAAGCACTTTAAAAAAGAGTTATTTTAGTCTAAAAATGGTATAATGAGAGAATGACAGAAAGGATGTATTTATGGAACATAAAGAGAAACATTTTAGCCTATCTTGGTTTTTTAAGTGGTTTTTAGATAATAAAGCCATCACTGTATTTTTAGTAACCTTGTTACTGGGGCTAAATATTTATATTCTAAGTAAGATTAGTTTTATCTTTTTACCGGTATTGGACTTTTTAGGGGTTGTCATGTTGCCAGTTATTTTATCTGGTTTACTTTATTACCTCCTCAATCCGATTGTGGACTGGATGGAGAAGCACAAGATCAATCGTGTTCTTGCCATTAGTATTGTTTTTGTCATTATCGGACTCTTTATCATTTGGGGATTGGCAGTCGCAATTCCTAATCTGCAACGTCAAGTCTTAAATTTTGCGAAGAATGTGCCGACATACCTGGAAGATGCTGATAAGGTGATCAATGACCTTGTAACCAAACGCTTGCCAGATGATTTTAGACCACAGTTGGAGCAGGTTCTTTCCAATATTTCTAGTGAGGCGACCATGTGGGCCAGCAAAATCTCTTCTCAAGCTGTTAACTGGGTTAGCGCCTTTATCAGTAGCGTTTCCCAGGTCATTGTTGCGGTTATTATCGTACCCTTCATGCTCTTTTATCTTTTGAGAGATGGGAAAGGCTTGCGAGATTACCTGACTAAATTCATCCCAAACAAGTTAAAAGAACCTGTCGGACAAGTTTTGTCAGATGTTAATAAACAGTTGTCAAACTATGTTAGAGGGCAGGTTACAGTTGCTATTATCGTGGCAATTATGTTTATTATCTTCTTTAAGATTATCGGTCTCAGATATGCTGTGACTCTTGGTATTACGGCTGGTATCCTTAATCTAGTACCTTACTTGGGTAGTTTTCTAGCGATGTTGCCTGCTCTGGTTTTGGGCTTAATAGCGGGGCCTGTCATGCTTTTGAAAGTGATTATTGTCTTTATTGTTGAACAAACGATTGAAGGTCGCTTCGTTTCTCCACTTATTTTAGGTAGTCAGCTAAACATCCATCCGATAAATGTCCTCTTTGTTCTCCTAACTTCAGGATCCATGTTTGGTATTTGGGGAGTCTTGCTGGGAATTCCTGTCTATGCTTCTGCCAAGGTCGTTATCTCAGCTATCTTTAACTGGTATAAGAAAGTCAGCGGTTTGTATGAAGAAGAAGGGGAGAAAATCAATAGTGAACAATAGTCAACGCATGCTCCAGGCTTTGGATGACCAAGACTTAACCAAAGCGGATCAGTTTTTTCACAAAGCCCTCGAAACAGATTCAAGTGAGGTTCTCTATGAACTAGCAAACTATCTTGAGGGAATTGGCTTTTATCCTCAAGCAAAAGAAATTTACCAACATATCGTTACAGAATTTCCAGAAGTGAATCTGAACTTAGCCAGCATTGCTAGCGAGGATGGCAATGTTGAGGAAGCCTTTGCTTACCTTGAGGAAATCACATCCGAAAGTGACTGGTACGTGTCGGCCTTGGCCTTGAAGGCTGACCTCTATCAGTTGGAAGGATTGACAGATGTAGCGCGTGAAAAGTTACTGGAAGCCCTAAACTACTCAGACGATCCCTTATTAGTTTTTGGTTTGGCTGAGTTGGATAGTGAGTTAGGAAATTATCAGGAAGCTATTCAGGGTTATGCTCAATTAGACAATCGCTCCATCTATGAGCAAACGGGTGTCTCAACCTATCAACGAATTGGTTACGCTTATGCCCAGTTAGGCAAGTTTGAAGCTGCAACTGAATTCCTAGAAAAAGCCTTAGAACTAGAATACGATGACCAAACTGCCTTTGAACTGGCTAGTCTTTACTTTGACCAAGAAGAGTATCAAAAATCTGTTCTTTACTTTAAGCAGATTGATACCATTTCACCAGATTTTGAAGGATATGAATATGGTTATAGTCAAGCCTTGCATAAGGAACATCAGGTGGAAGAGGCCCTTCGTATCGTTAAAAAAGGACTGGAGAAAAATCCATTTGAGACTCGGCTCTTACTAGCTGCTTCTCAGTTCTCGTACGAATTGCATGATCCTAGTGCTGCAGAGCAGTTTCTCCTTACTGCTAAGGATGATGCAGAGGATACAGAAGAAATTTTCCTTCGCCTTGCAACCATTTATATGGAACAAGAGCGGTACGAAGATATCATTGCTCTCCAAAGTCAAGAACCTGAAAATCTCTTGACCAAGTGGATGATTGCCCGTTCTTATCAGGAAATTGAGGATTTAGATAAGTCCTATGAGCTCTACCAGGCACTATCGTCTGACCTTAAGGATAATCCTGAGTTTCTGGAGCAGTATACTTATCTTTTGCGTGAATTGGGGTATTTTGAAGAAGCCAAAGTGCAAGCTGAAGCTTATTTAAAACTCGTTCCAGATGATGTTCAGATGCAAGAACTCTTAGAAACACTTTAAAAGTTATCTCTCTAAAAGAACGTATCCGTCAATTTGGCAGATACGTTTTTTTTGAAAAATAGAATTTTTTTACAAAAACCCTTGCTAAATTGTTTATTTATGCTATAATAGGAACAATAATTTTTAGGAGGTGCAGTATGTCTTATATGTTTGAGATATTACCAAGTTTATTGAACGGTGCAAGTATGACTCTTCAAGTCTTTGCTCTGGTCTTGATATTTTCAATTCCTTTAGGTATTGTCGTTGCCTTTGCTTTGCAAGTTCGCTGGAAACCCCTCCATTATCTCATTGACCTTTATATTTGGGTGATGCGAGGGACTCCCTTGCTCTTGCAATTAATCTTTATTTACTATGTTCTCCCTAGCATTGGGATACGTTTAGATCGTTTGCCTGCTGCTGTAATCGCTTTTGTATTGAACTATGCTGCCTACTTTGCTGAAATTTTTCGTGGAGGGATTGAAACCATTCCAAAGGGGCAGTACGAGGCTGCTAAGGTCTTGAAGTTTAGACCATTTGACACAGTGCGCTATATTATTTTGCCTCAGGTTACAAAGATTGTCTTACCGAGCGTCTTTAATGAAATTATGAGTTTGGTCAAGGATACTTCATTGGTTTATGCCCTTGGGATTTCAGATTTGATTTTGGCAAGTCGGACAGCAGCCAATCGAGATGCCAGTCTTGTTCCTATGTTTTTAGCTGGAGCGATTTATTTAATCATGATTGGTCTTGTAACCATTGTAGCGAAAAGACTTGAGAAGAAGTACAGTTATTACAGATAGGAGGATTGCTATGTTAGAATTACGAAACATTAACAAGGCCTTTGGTGGCAAACAAATCTTAACCAATTTCAGCCTATCAATTCCTGAAAAGCAAATCCTTGCAATCGTAGGTCCATCAGGAGGCGGAAAGACAACCCTATTACGTATGCTAGCTGGATTAGAAACCATCGATTCTGGAGAAATCTACTATAACGGCGAATCGCTAGCTATAGACGAACTAGAAAAGCGTAATCTTCTGGGATTTGTTTTCCAAGATTTTCAACTCTTTCCGCATTTGTCAGTTCTAGATAACTTAACCTTGTCGCCCATAAAAACGATGAGTATGGACAAGGAAGTTGCTGAGAAGAAGGCGCGTGGTTTGTTAGAACAGCTTGGGTTAGCTGGGCACGCAGATGCCTTTCCGTTCTCACTTTCAGGTGGGCAAAAACAACGGGTGGCTTTAGCTCGCGCTATGATGATAAACCCAGAAATTATTGGATATGATGAGCCTACATCAGCCTTAGACCCAGAATTGCGATTAGAAGTAGAAAAACTTATCCTTCAAAATAAAGAGCGTGGGATGACTCAGATTGTTGTGACCCACGATCTTCAGTTTGCAGAAAACATTGCTGATCAGATCCTTAAGGTTGATCCAAAGTAGGACTAGGAGGTGCCTATGAAGAGAAAGAAAATTGCCCTTGTACTTGCTCTGTTCTTTAGCTTCTTCCTGACGGCTTGTACTCAGAAGGCAAGTGATCCAAATCAGGATAATTGGGCCAAATATCAAAAACAGGGAAGCATTACCATTGGATTTGACAATACCTTTGTTCCCATGGGATTTGAGGAAAAGAATGGCCAGTATGCAGGTTTTGATATTGACCTAGCCCAAGCTGTCTCTGAAAAGCTAGGAATTCAGATTAAATTTCAACCCATCGACTGGGATATGAAAGAAACCGAACTACAAAATGGTACTATTGATGCCATCTGGAATGGCTATACAGCAACAGATGAACGGAAAGAGAAGGTTGTTTTTACCATTCCTTACATGGAAAATCAACAAGTTTTGGTCTCTAAAAAGTCTCAAAACATCCACTCAGTTCAGGATATGACTGACAAAGTTTTAGGGGCCCAGGCTGGATCTTCTGGATATTTGAATTTTGAGGGACAACCCGAACTACTCAAGAATCGAGTGAAAGACCAGAAGGCTAATCAATACCAAAGTTTCAATGAAGCCTTGATTGATTTGAAAAATGATCGGATTGATGCCTTGTTGATTGACCGGGTATATGCCAATTATTATCTCCAGTCTGAAGGAATATTAAATGACTACAATGTCTTTTCAGCTGGATTTGAAAGTGAAGCTTTTGCAGTGGGTGTTAGACCTGCTGATAAAACTTTGCTAGCTGCTCTGAACCAAGCCTTTATCTCACTATACCAAGAAGGAAAATTCCAGGAAATCAGCCAGAAATGGTTTGGGGAAGATGTAGCCACCAGTCAAGTTAAAAATCAAGAATAAGAAAAAGAGATTGAGTTTATCTCAGTCTCTTTTTGTATCGAAAAATCCTCTGACAAGAGCCAGAGGATAAGAGTTTATACTCAATGAAAATCAAATAGCAAACTAGAAAGCTAGCCGCAGGCTGCTCAAAGCACTGCTTTGAGGTTGTAGATAAGACTGACAAAGTCAGGAACATGTATCTACGTCAAGGAAACGCTGACGTGGTTTGAAGAGATTTTCGAAGAGTATTATTTCATTGTTGGGAAGAGCAATACATCACGGATAGTAGTTGTATCAGTGAGGAGCATGCAGAGACGGTCGATACCGATACCCAAACCACCTGTTGGAGGCATACCGTATTCAAGAGCCTCGATGTAGTCGTAGTCAATACCAGTTGCTTCATCATCACCAAGCTCTTTAGCTTTAGCTTGAGCTTCAAAACGGCTAAGCTGATCTATTGGGTCGTTCAACTCAGTAAAGGCATTACCGTATTCCTTAGTCATGATGAAGAGCTCGAAACGGTCAGTAAAGCGTTCATCTTCAGGATTTTTCTTAGCGAGTGGAGATACAGCTACTGGATGTCCGTAGACAAAAGTTGGTTGGATTAAGGTTTCTTCAACAAATTCTTCAAAGAAGGCATTGATGATGTGACCAACTTCAGTGTAATGTTTTTCAACTGGAACTTTCTTCTCAGCAGCGATAGCTTTAGCTTTCTCAAAAGTCATGTCTTGCCAGAAATCCACACCAGTAATTTCCTTGATAGCATCTACCATGTGTACACGTTTAAATGGTTCGTTGATCTTAATTTCAGTACCTTGATAGTTAACTGGACCATCCCCCTTAACTGCCTTAGCAGCGTGTTGGATAATACCTTCCGTCAAGTCCATGATATCTTGGAAGTCTGCATAAGCTTGGTAAACTTCGATAGAAGTAAACTCAGGGTTATGAGTAGCGTCCATTCCTTCGTTACGGAAGATACGGCCAATCTCATAAACACGTTCCATACCACCAACGATAAGACGTTTTAAGTGAAGCTCCGTCGCGATACGAAGAACCATATCGATATTTTGGGCATTGTGGTGAGTGATAAATGGACGAGCAGCAGCGCCCCCAGCTTCGTTGTGGAGAACAGGTGTTTCCACTTCAAGGAAACCTTTTTGGTCAAGGTAACGACGGATTTCAGAGATGATTTTTGAACGAGTGACAAAACGTTCAAAGCTTTCACGATTAGAAATCAAGTCAAGGTAACGTTTACGATAGATGGTTTCAACGTCTGTCAAACCGTGGAATTTCTCAGGAAGTGGGCGAAGCGCTTTAGACAAGTGAGTGATATGAGTTGCCTTGATAGAGAGTTCACCCATATCCGTACGCATGACTTCACCTTCGACACCGAGGAAGTCACCGAGGTCAGCCTTTTTGAAGATTTCGTAGTTTTCTTCACCGACTTCATCTTTACGAACGTAGATTTGGATTTGACCTTCTCGGTCTTGAAGATGGGCAAAGCCAACTTTTCCTTTTCCACGTTTGGTTACTAAGCGTCCAGCGATAGTAGCAGTTTCATTTAATTCATGTAATTGTTCTTTATCAAGTTCTGCAAATTTGTCTTTTAGTTCTTGAGAGTTAGCAGTGCGTTCAAAACGTTTTCCGAAGGGATCGATTCCTTGTTCACGGAGCGCAGCCATTTTTTCACGGCGAACGATCTGCTGGTCATTTAGTTCTTCCATATGTTCTGTAGACATGGGTTCCTCCTAATTTTACTCAAAATTTGATACGATGAGTCATTTTTTGCGATACTCCCATTTTATCATAAATAGCAGAGAAATTCACGGATATTCTTTGAAAACTAAAAAGAACTTGACTATTAAGATCAAGTTCCATTATTTTTCTTGATAGGAAGTGTCATTCCATCTTTCTAGAGTGAAGGTTTCAAAATCATCGGTCTCTAAAACTGTCAGACTAGCATTGGCCAAGCCTCCATCTTTACGAAGGTGAGCCTCTTTATAGCCTAAGAGAGTGCGTAGGCTAGCAGTGAGATTTGCCCCATGCCCGACAATTAAAATTCTTTCAGCCGGACTTTCTTTCAGAGATTTGATAAACTGAATGGTTCGCTGAGTCGTAGAGTAGAGAGATTCGGCTTCAAACATCCTCGTATCAAACTGAGCCAGATTAGAGCGAAAGGCCTTGATTTGTTGTGGGTAGATGGCATTGAGCGTAGCGATTTTTAATCCCTCTAGTTTGCCAAGTTGCCATTCACGTAGGTCAGGAATGCTCTTCAAAGGACAAGGGGCTAGGAGTTGACTTTGGATAATCTCAGCAGATTTGACTGCTCTGGGTAAATCACTAGAATAAATCGTATCAAAAGAAATTTCCTTGAGATGTTGACCCAGTTGTTTTAAAACGTTAATGGACTCTGGAAGAAGGGGAGAATCACCGCTAGCACCTTGAAAACGTCCTTCAAGATTCCAGAGGGTGCGACCATGACGGACAAAGTAGAGTTTCATCAGTTGTTTTCCTCCAAGATATCAGCGAAGTCCGCTTTTACAAAGTTGGCTAAGTCTTGAGGTTGGATGATGATACTGTGCCCGACTTCTCCAGCAGAGACAATCATTTGGTCCAAATCTAAAGCTGTCTGATCAATAAAAATGGGATAATTATGTTTTTGGCGAATGCCGACGGGGTTATTAGCCCCATGAATATAGCCTGTCGTTTTTTCCAGATCTTTTTGAGGAATCATGCTCACTTTTTTATTACCAGAAACCTTTGCTAGTTTTTTCTCAGCCAGGTGTTCTGTTATGGGAACGATTCCGATGATTGGCCCCGTTTTGTCTCCTAATAGTGCCAAGGTTTTAAAGATGTGAGTTCGATCATATTCCGAAGGAAGTTCTCCCTCAAGCGCATTGATTTGAATCCCTGTGTGCTCAATTCCTGCTTTGGTTAAGATTTGCTCGACAAGAGTTTTTTTTACCTTTACTTTTTTTGCCATTATTTATACTTATCCTCCAATTGGCTCATCCAGATACCAAGCCAAATGCCAAGTGCAAAGAAGAAGGCGATGAGAACATAGCTCACAATAGAAAGTCCAGTGTATTGGATACTTTCGGCATTTCCAGCATTTGGAATCAAAATCAAGAGAGTGCTTGACAGCACAATCCCAATGATGAAGTGATACACACGCGAGTGGTAGTTGTTCAAGGCGTGGTCCATTAATTTTGAAAAAATGATGAGGGTTGCACCTGCACCAATTCCGATAGGAAGGAAAGTACCGAATAAATCAAAGGTCTTAAAACCAGTTAGCATTGGAGCATACAGCCCTAAAATCAAGAGTAGGTTTGACGGACTTAAACCAGGCACCAAGACACCAAGCGCTAAAAGAGCACCCGCTAAGATGAAACTAGCGAAACTAGCACTGAGAGAACCAACAACAAAATTTAATGCGTAGAGCCCGACACCTGAAAGGATAAAGGTGGTCCAGAACCAGACTAGGTCAATCTTATCACGATCAGATTCTCGAGTAGATTCTTTAAGGAGACTTGGAACTGTACCGATGATAGCTCCAGCAAAACTCCATAAAACATAGACCTGGTAATTTTCTAGCAGATACTCGATTGGATAAGAAAACAAACCAATGCCTAGCAACATCCCGATTGCTACTGGGATAAAGTATAGGAAATTCGCTTTAAAATCCTTAAAAGGATGAGCCAGAAAGCTAATCATTCGCTCGTAAATTCCCAAAATAGCTGCCAAAACACCGCCAGAAATTCCAGGTAGGATAAATCCTAAGGCGATGACGATTCCTTTAATAACTCTTGCAATCCATGAAAACATCATAAAATCCTCAATTTCATAAAATTCTTTCTCTATTCAATTAATTATAACACAGACGAGAAGAAAATAAAAAGACAAGTGGAAAAGAGAGCAATTTCACTTGTCTTATGGTCTTAAAAATAGTTTTCTGAAGGTTTCTTCTTTTTCCTTCAAGGTAGAAATGAGATTAATATCTAAATGATGCTCAAATCCAGCAATTCTTCCTTTTGAAGTATACTGATGGAGGTCATAGTCTAAATCAGTATTAGGCGTGGTTTCAAAGTAACCTGAATCCGTCCCATAAGATGGAATCCAGACAGCAGAGAACTTGGCTGTATTGATACTATGCTCTTGCATGAAATAAACACCAATGTAAATCCCGATATTTTTAGCACCTAAAGATTCCAGTTTGGCACGAAACGCTTCGACCCCTTCGTTCATATCAGACATTGTTTTTTCTTCAACATCAAGCCAGTAGTAACTAGGGTTGTAAGGAGAAGCAGAGTTGTAGAAAACTTCAGCAGCTTTTTCCATTTCTTCCTTGCTAGTACCTGCTAGATAGGCATAGACAGCAACTGGAACATTGCGTTTTTGAAATTCTGAAATATGATTTATATAGGCTTTATCGACACCATTGACATGGGCGGCGTTATTTGTTTCAGTATGCTGAGCCCCGTTGTGGACACGAACAATAACACCAGAAATATTTTGAGACAAGGTATCGTAGTTGATTTCCTCAGGTCTTTGCCAGCCAGAGACGTCAATAATAGGTTTGTCAAGATTATGCAAGGCCTGATTTTCAACCTGGACTGCATTGGGTTTTGATTTGACAGGGTGGTCTTCATAAGTTGGTCTATTGAGGATCAAAATAGCTATAAATATAGTAAATAAAGTAAAAATAATAGCTGGATGAATCTTTTTTCTCATATTTAAATAGTTTAACGTAAATAGATAAAAAAATCAAAGAAAACATCGGAAAAAGTGAATATATGGGCGTCTTTTCCCTATTTCTCTGTTTGTTTACTCCTAAGAAACTAAATTATGGTATAATATAAGGGAATTTCTAGAGAAAAGAGAAGATTATGTCAAATTATGCCATTATTCTAGCAGCGGGTAAAGGTACTCGCATGAAATCAGATCTTCCAAAGGTACTTCATAAAGTAGCTGGAATTTCGATGTTGGAACATGTTTTTCGTAGTGTTGGTGCTATTCAACCTGAAAAAACAGTTACTGTAGTTGGTCACAAGGCAGAGCTAGTTGAGCAAGTATTAGCCGGTCAGACAGACTTTGTTACCCAATCAGAACAACTAGGAACTGGGCATGCTGTCATGATGGCAGAGCCTATTCTCCAAAATCGTACTGGCCACACCTTGGTTATTGCTGGGGATACTCCTCTGATTACAGGTGAAAGTTTGAAAAACCTCTTGGATTTCCATATCAACCACAAAAATGTGGCGACGATTTTAACAGCTGAAGCAGCTGATCCTTTTGGATATGGTCGTATCGTCCGTAACGATAATGCTGAAGTTCTTCGTATTGTTGAGCAGAAAGATGCCACAGACTTTGAAAAGCAAATTAAGGAAATCAATACAGGAACTTATGTATTTGACAATGAACGTCTTTTTGAAGCCCTTAAAAACATCAACACCAACAATGCCCAAGGTGAGTATTATATTACTGACGTGATTGGTATTTTCCGTAATGCGGGTGAGAAGGTTGGTGCCTATACTCTCAAGGATTTTGATGAAAGTCTTGGCGTAAATGACCGTGTAGCTCTTGCGACTGCGGAATCAGTGATGCGTCGCCGCATCAATCAAAAGCACATGGTTAATGGTGTTAGCTTTGTTAATCCGGAAGCAACTTACATTGATATTGATGTTGAGATTGCTCCCGAAGTCCAAATCGAAGCCAACGTTACCTTAAAAGGTCAAACGAAGATTGGTGCGGAGACTATTTTATCAAATGGAACTTATATCGTAGATAGTACCGTTGGAGCTGGAGCCGTGATTACCAACTCTATGATCGAGGAAAGTAGTGTTGAGGACGGTGTAACAGTTGGTCCTTATGCCCATATTCGTCCAGGTTCAAGTCTGGCTGCTCAAGTTCACATTGGAAATTTTGTTGAAGTAAAAGGATCTTCAATCGGTGAAAATACCAAGGCAGGTCATTTGACTTATATTGGAAACTGTGAAGTGGGTAGCAACGTTAATTTTGGTGCAGGAACTATTACAGTCAACTACGATGGCAAAAATAAATACAAAACTGTCATTGGCAACAATGTCTTTGTTGGCTCAAACTCAACTATTATTGCTCCTGTAGAACTTGGGGATAATTCTCTGGTTGGAGCGGGTTCAACCATTACCAAGAATGTTCCTGCTGATGCTATTGCTATCGGCCGTGGACGTCAGGTAAATAAAGATGAATATGCGACTCGCCTCCCTCATCATCCAAAGAACCAGTAGGAGTTTGTCATGGAATTTGAAGAAAAAACGATTAGTCGGAAGGAAATCTATCAAGGTCCTATTTTCAAACTAGTACAAGACCAGGTGGAACTACCAGAAGGAAAGGGGACTGCCCAACGTGACTTGATTTTTCACAATGGAGCTGTTTGTGTACTAGCTGTGACAGCCGAAGACAAAATCGTTCTCGTTAAGCAATACCGAAAGGCTATCGAGGCGGTTTCTTATGAGATTCCTGCAGGTAAACTAGAACTTGGTGAAAATGCTGATCCAATGGCAGCGGCACTTCGTGAATTGGAAGAAGAAGTTGCCTACACGGCTAAGTTAGAGCTGATATACGATTTCTATTCTGCGATTGGATTTTGTAATGAAAAACTAAAACTCTACCTTGCTAGTGATTTGGTCAAGGTGGAAAATCCTCGCCCTCAAGACGATGATGAAACTTTGGAAGTTCTAGAAGTGAGTCTAGAGGATGCCAAGAACCTGATCCAGTCAGGTCATATCTGTGATGCCAAGACCATTATGGCGATCCAGTACTGGGAACTACAAAAGAAATAGAGGAGAAACCCATGGGAAAACCTTTATTAACAGACGAAATGATTGAACGTGCCAACCGAGGTGAGAAAATCTCAGGACCACCTCTTCAAGATGATGAGGAAACAAAGATCCTACCAACGTCTTCACAACATTTTGGTTATTCACGCTCTAGAGACCACGGTTTTAGTCAAGATACACTTACAATCGAAGTAGAACCAACAATTCATAAGAGTCGCCGCATTGAGAACACTAAGAGAAATGTTTTTAATTCGAAACTCAATCGCATCTTGTTTGCAGTCATCCTACTTTTGATTTTGTTAGTGTTGGCAATGAAACTCTTGTAATTGAAAGGACTTGAAATGAAAATTGGAATCATTGCTGCCATGCCAGAAGAACTCGTATATTTAACTCAGAATTTGGATAAACCTCAAGAAGTCCAAGTCTTAGGAAATACTTACTACACTGGCACTGTTGGCAAGACAGAAGTTGTTCTGGTTCAGAGTGGGATTGGAAAGGTCATGTCGGCTATGAGTGTAGCTATTCTAGCTAACCATTTCCAAGTAGAAGCCATCATCAATACAGGATCTGCAGGTGCTCTTGCTGAAGGGATTGCTGTTGGAGATGTAGTGATTGCGGATAAGTTGGCTTATCATGATGTGGATGTGACTGCTTTTGGCTATGCTTATGGCCAAATGGCTGGTCAACCTCTTTACTTTGAATCTGATAAGAAGTTTATCGCTAGGATTAAAGAAAACTTATCTCAGTTAGAACAGACCTGGCACCTAGGCTTGATTGCTACAGGGGACAGTTTTATAGCTGGAGATGATAAGATTGCTAGTATCAAATCCCACTTCCCTGATGTTTTAGCAGTTGAAATGGAGGGTGCAGCCATTGCTCAAGCGGCTCAGTCTCTTAATTTACCGTTTCTAGTCATTCGTGCCATGAGTGACAATGCCAATCACGAAGCCTCTATCTCTTTTGATGAGTTTATTATCGAAGCTGGACGTCGTTCTGCCCAAGTCTTACTAGCCTTTTTAAAGGCCTTAGATTAAGCGGAAATTTGACAGTTTATCTAGCTTATGATAAGATTTAAATAAAGAAAAGCTAGAAAACGTTTCAGAGGATATTATGAGTATTGAAATGACCGTCAGTGAGATTGCAGAGGTCTTAGGATTATCTCGTCAAGCAATCAACAATCGTGTCAAAGAACTTCCAGAAGAGGACACGAAAAAAAATGACAAAGGTGTAACTGTAGTTACTCGAAGTGGCTTGATTAAGCTAGAAGAAATCTATAAAAAAACAATTTTTGAAGATGAGCCTGTCAGTGATGATGTCAAACAACGTGAACTGATGGAAATCTTGGTCGATGAAAAAAACGCTGAAATTCTTCGCTTGTACGAGCAGCTCAAGGCTAAAGATCGCCAGTTATCAGAAAAAGATGAACAGATGCGTATCAAAGACCGCCAGATTGCTGAAAAGGACAAACAGTTGGACCAACAGCAACAGTTAACTCTTCAAGCGATGAAGGATCAAGAAACCTTGAAACTCGAGTTGGACCAAGCAAAAGAAGAAGTCCAAGCAACCAAAAAAGGCTTTTTTGCTCGCCTTTTTGGAGGAAAATAAAGAAGCTGTTTGGGTTACTCACTAACCTAATGGCTTCTTTTATTATTTATAGTTTATTTTGGGTAGTAATTGAGGTAAATAATGGAAAAATTAAGAGATTATATCGCCTTTGATTTGGAATTCAATCAACACGAGGGGGTTACCCATTTAATTCAAGTATCGGCAGTCCGCTTTCAAGATGGACAAGAAAGTGCTGCTTTTGATTCTTATGTTCATACTACAGCACCATTGAAGAGTTTTATCAATGGTTTGACTGGAATCACAGCTGAAACCTTGAAAGATGCGCCAAAAGTAGAACAAGTTTTAAAGGACTTTCAAGCATTTGTTGGCGACTTACCTATTGTTGGATACAATGCAGCTAAGAGTGATTTGCCTATTCTCTTGGAGCATGGTATTGATTATCGTGACCAGTATAAGGTTGATTTATATGAGGAGGCTTTTGAACGCCGTAGTTCTGATTTACACGGCATAGCCAATCTTAAATTACAAACTGTAGCGAATTTTTTAGGCTTTCACGGGAAGTCTCATAACAGTTTAGAAGACGCCCGCATGACGGCGCGTGTTTACGAAGCTTTTTTGGAATCAGATGAAGGAAAGCTATTAATAGAAGACCAGAGTAGTTTTTCTATGAATAATCCTTTCGGTGGCTTAGATTTATCCCAATTTTTAGACTAGGAGTGCCTATGAAACCTGAAAAACCTAAAAAGCTAGGTTTTAGGAAGATATACTATAACCTAGATAAGATTTTATTTCTATTTTTCTTGATATTTATGATGGTTGAGTTTGTCTGGCTACCATTAAATTCGTGGATTGCTGGCATCCTTCTGAGACAAACAGGTTACTTGTTTATCTCCTACAATAACTTTTGGGCGATTATACAAGGCTCGCCTTTTATCAGTTTAGCCTTTCTCATCTTAATTGCAATCAATCTCCTGGTTGCCTATTTCCAGATTTGTCTTTTGTTTATCGGTGCTCGTCACCTTCTCTATCATGAAAAGAGAACTTTAATTGAGTATAGTAGAAAAGTATTTCACCAGAGCTTTCTATTCGTTAAGCGATTGAGCTTTTGTAAGATGGCCTTTGTCTTTTTTTACATTGCTTTGCTTTTCCCGTTCATCCGTAAGATTTTAAAAATCTACTACCTCAACAAGATTATTATCCCTGATTTTATTGTGAATTATTGGGAAGGTAAACATTGGCTGGTAGGTCTGATGATCATAGCATCCGCTTGGATCTTTCTCTACATCTCTGTCCGATTTATGTTTGCTCTTCCTAAGATTCTCTTTGAAAGAAAGACCGTAAGAGAAAGTGTGAAATATAGTCTCCAAAAGACAAAGAAAAATGTCCTATTCTTCTCTTGGCATCTATTACTCATTATCATTAAAACCTATCTCTTCTTCTTTGGTTTGTTAATTCCCTTGCTTTTTGCGCAAGCAGTGATGGATAATTTAACTCAAAAAGAATCCTTGATTCTCGGTGTGATTAATTTTGTCTTGATTAAAAATTTCCATTATATGACTCTGACTTACTTCTTAGTGAAGTTTGTTTCCTTCCTGACAGGAGAAGAGTTGGAGATCATGCCAAGGCGAAAGAAAGATCATCTGATGAGATGGGGTGTCATGGGGTGTGCAAGCATCTTCTTTGCCATAGAAGGCTACGTTTATCTGGAATCTCCGGATACCAATACACCTTTAGTGATTTCGCACAGAGGAGTAAGTAATAAAAACGGTGTTCAAAATACTGTGCAGTCTTTAGAAAAAACAGCTCAACTAAAACCTGATCTCATCGAAATGGATGTGCAGGAAACGAAAGACGGTCAGTTCGTGATGATGCACGATGCCAACCTCAAAAATTTAACAGGTATTAATGCTACACCACAAGATTTGACTCTGGATGAATTAACAAATACAGATATTTACGAGAATGGTTATCAAACAAAGATTTCAAGCTTTGATGCCTATTTAGAGCGTGCAAATGCTTTAAACCAAAAATTGCTGATTGAGATTAAAACCAGTAAAAAAGATAGTCCGCAAATGATGGACCATTTCCTCGAAAAGTATGGGGCGACTATCAAGAAATATGGGCATCAGATGCAATCACTAGACTATCATGTGATTGATAAAGTGTTGACTTATGATTCTGAAATTCCAATTTACTTTATTCTTCCCTATAACAGTATCTTCCCAAGAACCAAGGCAACGGGTTACACTATGGAGTACTCAACTTTGGATGAATACTTTGTCAATAAACTCTGGACAACTGATCAGAGACTCTATGTTTGGACCGTAAATGGTTCGGAGGCATTTGATAAAGCAGTTCGTCTCGGCGCAGATGGCATGATTACTGATGATCTTGAAATGGTCCAGTCACAAGTCACAACGGCTCAAGACGATCCGGAATATACGGAATTACTCTTAAAGAAAGCAATGGAATTCTTTGACTTCTAATAAAAAAAGAGAAACATCTGTTTCTCTTTTTTTGTGGATTAGAAAGGCAATTTTCCAGCGAAAGCTCCTAGTTTCTTCTTAGTCGTTTCATCAATTTGTTCAAGTGCAGCGTTAATTGCTTGCGCAGTCATGTCAGAAAGGGTTTCGAGATCTTCTGGATCTACAACTGCTGGGTTGAAGTCAATGCTGACAACTTTTTTGTCTCCAGTTAGGGTTGCTTGGACAAGGTCCTGAGCTGATTTTCCAACAAATTCCATGGCAGCGAGTTCTGCTTGGCTCTGTTCCATTTGTTTTTGAAGTTTTTGTGCTTGGCGCATCATGTTTTGCATGTTCATCATGGCGGTTTACAGTTTCCTTTTTCTATTATTTTCCTTTTTATTTTATCAATTTTAGGTGCAAAAGTCTATTATTTGTTTAATTCATTAGATATATGAACTTTTATAATGAGTCCCTTAAACAACTTTTAAGAAATTTACTATGCACACCTGGTATTCTTTGCGAAACAAATAAATTTCATTTAAGTTTTCTTTAAGGATTCTATTATATTCTAGAGAACTCTATGTTAACCGAACGTTAAGCAGAAAATATAGAGGATAACCTAATTTTATTTCTTAATTTGTTATAGTCTTTCCAGATTTAGTAACACATTGTTCACTTTTTACCTTTAATGGTGTGTTGATTAGACTAAATGACGCTCTGTCTTTTTTTCATGATGGAGGCAGATTGTGATATAATAGATAGTAATGAGTTTTTTAGAATAAACTAAAGGAGAATATAAATGATCTATGCAGGAATCCTAGCCGGAGGAACTGGCACACGCATGGGAATCAGTAATTTACCAAAACAATTCTTGGAGTTGGGTGATCGACCTATTTTGATCCACACAATTGAAAAATTCGTCTTAGAACCAAGTATTGAAAAAATTGTAGTTGGAGTTCATGGAGACTGGGTGTCACACGCTGAGGACCTAGTTGACAAGTATCTTTCTCTCCACAAGGATCGCATCATCATTACCAAAGGTGGGGCTGATCGCAATACCAGTATCGAGAAGATTATAGAAGCCATTAATGCCTATCGTCCAATCACTCCAGAAGATATCGTGGTTACCCACGACTCTGTTCGTCCTTTTATCACACTTCGCATGATTCAGGACAATATCAAACTTGCTCAAGATCATGATGCGGTTGACACAGTAGTAGAAGCGGTTGATACCATTGTTGAAAGTACAAATGGTCAGTTTATCACGGATATTCCAAATCGTGCTCACCTCTATCAAGGTCAAACACCTCAGACATTCCGTTGCAAGGATTTCATGGATTTGTATGGTTCCCTATCTGATCAAGAAAAGGAAATCCTGACGGATGCATGTAAAATTTTTGTTATCAAAGGAAAGGATGTTGCTCTAGCTAAAGGGGAATATTCAAACCTTAAAATCACAACGGTGACAGACTTGAAAATCGCGAAAAGCATGATTGAGAAAGACTAAGGCTATGATTAATCAAATTTATCAACTGACCAAACCAAAGTTTATCAATGTAAAATATCAAGAAGAGGATATTGATCAGGAGAATCATATCCTGATTCGTCCAAATTATATGGCGGTTTGTCATGCGGATCAACGTTACTATCAAGGGAAGCGTGATCCAAAGATATTGGCTAATAAACTTCCTATGGCCATGATTCATGAGTCTTGTGGAACTGTTATTTCAGATCCGACTGGGACTTATGAAGTCGGTCAAAAGGTAGTTATGATTCCCAATCAACCGCCTATGCAGAGTGACAAGGAGTTCTACGAGAACTACATGACCGGAACCTACTTCCTATCAAGTGGTTATGATGGCTTTATGAGAGAATTTGTCTCTCTTCCAAAAGATCGTGTTGTGTCTTATAATGACATTGAGGACACAGTTGCAGCCATTACTGAGTTTGTGAGTGTTGGTATGCATGCCATGGATCGTTTCTTGCATCTTGGTCATAGTAAGCGAGAGCGCATTGCTGTTATCGGAGATGGTAGTTTGGCCTTTGTTGTTGCAAATATTATCAATTATACCTTGCCAGAAGCAGAGATTATCGTCTTTGGTCGCCATTGGGAAAAACTAGAGCTCTTCTCTTTTGCAAAAGAGTGCTATATTACTGATAATATCCCAGAGGATTTGACCTTTGATCATGGGTTTGAGTGTTGCGGTGGCGATGGTACAGGCCCAGCTATCAATGACTTGATTCGCTATATTCGTCCACAGGGAACGATTCTCATGATGGGAGTGAGTGAATACAAGGTTAATATCAATACACGAGATGCTTTGGAAAAAGGATTGTTATTAGTAGGATCATCTCGCTCAGGACGCGTCGATTTTGAGAAGGCCATTCAAATGATGGAAGTTAAAAAGTTTGCAAATCGTCTGAAGAATATCCTTTATGTTGAAGAACCAGTGAGAGAAATCAAGGACATTCACCGTGTCTTTGCTACAGACCTAAATACTGCTTTCAAAACAGTATTTAAGTGGGAAGTGTAGAAGATGGAGGTTAATTGTGGAGAAACTCATCAAAGAAAAAATTTCTTCTTTACTATCTGATGAAGAGGAAGTACTCAGTGTTGAACAACTGGGAGGCATGACCAATCAGAACTATTTGGTTAAAACAACCAACAAACAGTATATTGTGAAATTTTTTGGTAAAGGGACTGAAAAACTCATCAATCGTCAAAATGAAAAGTATAATCTTGAACTTTTAGAGGATTTAGATTTAGATGTTAAAAATTATCTCTTTGATATTGAGTCAGGGATCAAAGTAAATGAATACATCGAATCAGCAGTAACTCTTGATTCAACATCAATTAAGTCCAAGTTTGAAAAGATTGCACCAATTTTACAAACCATCCACGCTTCAGGGAAAGAATTAAGAGGAGAATTTGCTCCTTTTGAGGAAATCAGCAAATATGAATCCTTGATTGAGGGACCTATCCCTTATGAAAACTATGAAGCTGTAAGAAAAGATGTATTTTCACTAGAAAAGAGATTGGCTGATTTGGGTGTTGATAGAAAGTCCTGTCACATCGATTTGGTACCAGAAAACTTTATCGAGTCACCACAAGGTCGTTTGTATTTGATTGACTGGGAATACTCTTCTATGAATGACCCGATGTGGGATTTGGCAGCTCTTTTCTTAGAGTCTGAATTTACAAAGCAAGAGGAAGATGATTTCCTTTCCTACTATGAAAGTGACAAAACGCCTGTATCACGTGAGAAGATTCGTATCTATAAAATCTTGCAAGATACTATCTGGAGTTTGTGGACAGTGTACAAAGAAGCTCAAGGGGCTGATTTTGGAGATTACGGTGTCAATCGTTACCAAAGAGCTGTCGAAGGTTTGACTTATTATGGAGGTTAGGATGAAGAATAAAAATGGTGTTTCCTTTGGTCTGCTCTCTGGTATCTTCTGGGGATTAGGTCTAACAATTAGTGCTTATATCTTTTCAATTTTTACAAATCTTTCGCCTTTTGTTGTGGCTGCCGCTCATGATTTCTTGAGTATCTTTATCTTGTTAGCTTTTCTTTTGGTAAAAGAAAGAAAAGTTCGTCTCTCGATTTTCTTAAATATTCGAAATGTAAGTGTAATTATCGGAGCTTTACTAGCAGGACCTATTGGTATGCAGGCCAATCTTTATGCGGTTAAATATATTGGTAGTTCTCTAGCTTCATCTGTATCGGCTATTTACCCAGCAGTTTCAGTTTTACTAGCCTTCTTCATTTTGAAACACAAGGTTTCAAAGAATACAGTATTCGGTGTTTTCTTGATTATTGCAGCGATCATTGCTCAAACCTACAAAGTTGAACAAGTTAACTCGTTTTACATTGGGATTCTTTGTGCCCTTATCTGTGCCATTGCCTGGGGGAGTGAAAGTGTTCTCAGCTCCTATGCTATGGAAAGTGATTTAAGTGAAATTGAAGCCTTGTTAATTCGACAAGTAACCTCATTCTTGTCCTATCTTGTGATTGTGCTCTTTTCTCACCATTCGTTTGCAGAAGTGGCAGATGGGCAATTATTCGGCCTCTTGCTTGTCTTTGCGGCCTTTAATATGATTTCCTACTTAGCTTATTATATCGCCATTAATCGCTTGCAACCTGCGAAAGCAACAGGTTTGAATGTTAGCTATGTAGTCTGGACTGTCTTATTTGCAGTTATTTTCTTGGGTGCACCGCTAGATATGCTGACAATCATCACTTCACTTATTGTTATGGCTGGTGTTTATATTATTATTAAAGAATAAAGGAGATTCGTGTGAAAGCGATTATTTTAGCAGCGGGCTTAGGAACTCGTCTACGCCCTATGACTGAAAATACCCCAAAAGCTTTGGTTAAGGTTAATCAAAAACCCTTGGTAGAATACCAAATCGAGTTTTTGAAAGAGAGAGGAATTGATGAGATTATCATCGTTGTCGGTTACCTCAAAGAACAATTTGACTACCTAAAAGAAAAATATGGTGTCCGTTTGGTCTTTAACGACAAGTATGCTGATTACAATAACTTTTACTCACTTTATCTAGTAAAAGAAGATTTGGCTAACAGCTATGTCATTGATGCGGATAACTACCTCTTCAAGAATATGTTTAGAAATGATCTAGAACGTTCTACGTATTTCAGTGTTTATCGTGAAGATTGTACAAACGAATGGTTCCTAGTTTATGGTGATGACTATAAGGTTCAAGATATCATTGTTGACAGTAAGGCAGGCCGTATTTTGAGTGGTGTATCATTCTGGGATGCTCCAACTGCAGAGAAGATTGTTGGCTTTATTGACAAAGCTTACGAAAGTGGTGAATTTGTTGATCTCTACTGGGACAACATGGTTAAGGATAATATCAAAGAATTGGATGTCTATGTCGAAGAATTAGAAGGAAATAGCATCTATGAAATTGATAGTGTAAAAGATTACCATAAGTTAGAAGAGATTTTATCTACTATTAAGTAAGGAAAGAGAAGAAGGCTTGGGCCTTCTTTTTTTGTGGATTTTATAACAAGAATGTTTGATATTGATTGTATTCTTTAAATAAAACAAAAATTACAAAAAAATGAACAAAATAAAACAAAAATTATTGACAACGATTTCATATAGTGTTATACTTATAGCATAAAAGATAATTGAAAGAAGGGAAAATGTTATGGGATTAGATCATTTCTTTGACAAAAACCTGGTGTTTTGCTTAGAAGCGGATAATCAAGAACAACTCTTTGATCAGGTAGCAAGCTTGTTGGAAGAACGAGAAATTGTCACTCCAACTTATCGTGAAGCCTTGATCACGCGTGAAAAGTCATTTCCAACTGGTTTAGATATGGAATTTCTAGGAAAGGACTTGCCAAATGTAGCGATTCCTCATACAGATATTGTTCATAATCTAGCTGAGAAAGTGGTGGTTGTTCGATTAGAAAAACCAGTAACTTTTCACAATATGATTGCTCCTGATAAGGAAGTAGAAGTATCCCTACTCTTCTTTATCATTAACAACTCAAGTTCAAGTCAAACAAATATTCTGGCTCAGTTGATGGACTTTTTCACAGGAAATGGACATCTGGAAGATCTATCAAAAATTTCCGAACCAGAAAAACTTTATGCTTACATTTCCGAAGCAACCGCTTAATCTTGTCTATTAAAAAATAAAATCGGAGGAAATCCAAATGATTAAAATTCTTGCTGCCTGCGGTGCAGGTGTTAACTCAAGTCACCAAATTAAAAGTGCTCTAGAAGAAGAACTTTCAAACCGTGGTTATGATGTTCACTGTGATGCAGTCATGGTTAAAGATGTAAACGAAGACCTTATCAAGGGCTACGATATCTTTACACCAATCGCTGCAACTGACCTTGGTTTTGAACCTGGTATTCCAGTAATTGAAGCTGGACCAATCTTGTTCCGTATTCCAGCAATGAGCGCTCCAGTATTTGACAATATTGAAGCAGCTATCAAAGAACACGGACTAAGCTAATTTATTCTTTATCTTGTTAACATTCATATAACTAAAAAAAACGGGAGGAACTATTATGGATGTCATTATCAATCTGGCCAACGATATCTTCAAACCTATCTTGGCTATGGGTGGCCCTATCATCATGCTGATCATTTTGACAGTATTGGCCCTACTTTTTGGAGTGAAATTCTCCAAAGCACTTGAAGGTGGTATCAAACTTGCCATCGCCCTTACTGGTATCGGTGCTATCATCGGTATGCTTAACGGAGCTTTCTCAGCATCACTTGCGAAATTCGTTGAAAACACTGGTATCCAATTGAACATCACCGACGTTGGTTGGGCACCACTTGCAACTATCACTTGGGGTTCTGCATGGACACTTTACTTCTTGCTTGTAATGTTGATTGTCAACATTGTGATGCTTGCAATGAAGAAAACAGATACACTTGACGTCGATATCTTCGATATCTGGCACTTGTCAATCACTGGTCTTTTGATTAAATGGTATGCAGACAACAACGGTGTAAGCCAAGGGGTTTCACTCTTCATCGCAACTGCAGCAGTTGTCCTTGTAGGTATTTTGAAAATCATCAACTCTGATTTGATGAAACCAACTTTCGACGACCTTCTTAATGCACCAAGTTCATCACCAATGACTTCAACTCACATGAACTACATGATGAACCCAGTTATCATGGTCTTGGATAAAATCTTTGATAAAGTATTGCCTGGTCTCGATAAATATGACTTTGACGCTGCAAAATTAAACAAAAAAATCGGTTTCTGGGGTTCTAAATTCTTCATCGGTTTCATCCTTGGTATTGTTATTGGTTTGATGGGGACTCCACACCCAGTTGCTGGAGTAGAAGATGCTTCCTCATGGGAACTTGTTATTAAAGGTTGGTTGTCTCTTGGTTTGACAGCCGGTGTAGCTTTGGAACTCTTCTCACTTATCGGATCATGGTTCATCGCAGCCGTAGAACCACTTTCACAAGGTATTACAAACGTTGCTACTAAACGTCTTCAAGGACGTAAATTCAACATCGGTCTTGACTGGCCTTTCATCGCTGGTCGTGCTGAAATCTGGGCTTGTGCTAACGTACTTGCTCCAATCATGCTAGTAGAAGCTGTGCTTCTTTCAAACGTCGGAAATGGTATCTTGCCACTTGCAGGTATCATCGCTATGGGTGTAACTCCAGCTCTCTTGGTTGTTACACGTGGTAAATTGCTCCGTATGATTATCTTCGGAACACTCTTGTTGCCTCTCTTCCTTCTTTCTGGTACTCTTATCGCACCATTCGCAACAGAACTTGCTAAAGGTGTAGGTGCCTTCCCAGAAGGTGTGAGCCAAACTCAATTGATTACCCACTCAACTCTTGAAGGACCAATTGAAAAACTATTTGGTTGGGCAATCGGTAATGCTACAACAGGTGATATCAAAGCAATCCTTGGTGCAGCAGTCTTCCTTGTATTCTATGTAGGTATCTTTGCTTGGTATAGAAAACAAATGATCAAACGTAACGAAGAATACGCAGCAAATGCTAAATAATTCGCTCCTATAAAATGTAAATTGTGAAAACTAGGTTGTTAATTTCCTACATTGGGAGTGGCAACCTAGTTTTTTATATAAAGATCTAAAAATAGTTGGAGAATATTATGGTAATTGAAATAAAATCAGATCAGTTAACGGTCCAGTTTAAAACTCTAGGTGGCGCCTTGTCGTCGATCAAGGATCGAGAAGGCATTGAGTATCTGTGGCAAGGAGATGCCACTTACTGGAGTGGACAAGCGCCTGTACTTTTTCCAATCTGCGGCTCTTTAAGAGAAGATACAGCCTTCTACAGTCATGCAGATGGAACGGAGACGAAAGGAAACATTCCTCGCCATGGTTTGGTCCGTAAAAAAGAATTTGAGTTGGTTGATCAAACAGAAAACAGCGTAACGTTTGCTATCGAAGATGATGAGAATACTTATCAAAACTACCCTTATCATTTCCGTCTTGAAATCACTTATCTAGTGACCGGCAAGACTGTTCGTACTCAATACAAAGTCTTCAATAAAGAAACTAGCAAGGTCATGCCATACTTTATTGGTGGACATCCAGGCTTTAATTGCCCTCTGCTAGATGGCGAAACTTATGAAGATTACTATTTAGAGTTTGAGAAAGAAGAGACTTGCTCTGTTCCCCGTCCTTTCCCAGAAACTGGCATGTTAGACTTTCAAGATAGAAGTCCATGGTTGGATTCACAAAAGGAAGTGGATCTCAGTTACGATCTGTTTAGTCTTGATGCAGTGACTTTGGATGAGTTGCAATCCAGAACAATTGCCCTTCGTTCTCGTAAGCATGAGAAGGGATTAAAAGTACACTTCCAAGAGTTTTCAAATCTCATTATCTGGTCAACTTTGAATAAGGGACCTTTCATTGCGTTTGAACCATGGTCTGGCTTGTCAACATCTCTTGAAGAAGGAGATCATTTAGAAGATAAGAAAAACGTTCGTCTCCTAGAACCTGGTCAAGTAGATCAGATTGGCTTTGATATTGAAATATTTTAGATAAAAAACCACAAAAACAAACATTTACTGTTGACTTTTTCTATAAATAGGAGTATATTATGTTTGTAAACAACAAATGATGTTTGTAACAAACAAATAATCGCTTGTTATATTCTCTATCGCAGAGAAAGTTTTTTTCTAGGAACTTGATTTCCTGGACTTGGATAAGGTGATATTCATCTCATTCAATCAAATTTGTCAATAAACTGCTAGAAAGTCTTTTGTAGGTAAACTGCTAACTATAAAAGTCTTTACTAGCCTAGAAAAATAAAAAGGAGTATACAATATGTCTATTGTTATCGGTGCAGATGCTGCAGGTTTGAGATTGAAAGAAGTTGTGAAAGACTTCTTGGAAAAAGAAAACTTCCACGTTGTGGATGTTACAGCTGAAGGTCAAGACTTTGTTGATGTGACTCTTGCCGTTGCTGCGGAAGTAAACAAAGAAGAACAAAACCTTGGTATCGTGATTGATGCTTATGGAGCTGGTCCATTCATGGTCGCAACTAAAATCAAAGGAATGGTTGCTGCAGAAGTTTCAGATGAACGTTCAGCATATATGACTCGTGGACACAACAACTCACGTATGATCACTATGGGTGCACAACTTGTTGGTGATGAATTGGCTAAAAATATTGCTAAAGGATTTGTTAACGGGAAATACGACGGTGGACGTCACCAAATCAGGGTCGACATGTTGAACAAAATGTGCTAATACTCTTCAAAAATCAAGATAATCTGTCGTCAGCTCACTTTAGCTAACTTCAGTTATGCTTGCAGCTCGCTTCCTAAGCTAATCTTGATTTTTCTTGAGTATGGATAAATGATATTAGATTTATATAATTAATCGGAGGGAATAACTAATGAGAATTGCAATTGGATGTGACCACATCGTAACAGATGAAAAAATGGCGGTTTCAGAATTTTTGAAATCAAAAGGATATGAAGTCATCGACTTTGGTACATATGACCACACACGTACTCACTACCCAATCTTTGGTAAAAAAGTTGGTGAAGCTGTAACTAGCGGTCAAGCTGATCTTGGGGTATGTATCTGTGGTACTGGTGTTGGTATCAACAACGCTGTCAACAAAGTTCCAGGAGTTCGTTCTGCCTTGGTTCGTGATATGACAACAGCTCTTTATGCAAAAGAACAATTGAACGCCAATGTTATTGGTTTTGGTGGTAAAATTACTGGTGAATTGCTCATGTGTGATATCATTGAAGCTTTCATCAATGCTGAATACAAACCATCAGAAGAAAACAAAAAATTGATTGCGAAAATTGAGCACGTTGAAACTCACAATGCTCATCAAGCAGATGCAAACTTCTTTACAGAATTCCTTGAAAAATGGGATCGCGGTGAATACCACGACTAAGAGGTGACGCATGATTTTAACAGTCACAATGAATCCATCCATTGATATTTCTTATCCTTTGGATGAATTAAAAATTGATACTGTCAACCGTGTAGTGGACGTGACCAAGACAGCTGGTGGTAAAGGTCTCAATGTTACACGAGTTCTTTCAGAATTTGGTGATTCTGTTGTTGCTACCGGTTTGGTCGGTGGTAAACTTGGTGAGTTTTTAGTAGAGCATATCGATGATAAAGTAACGAAACGTTTCTTCTCCATTCAAGGAGAGACTCGTAACTGTATCGCTATTCTGCACGGAGACAACCAAACAGAAATCCTTGAAAAAGGGCCTGAAGTTTTGGAACAAGAAGGGCAAGATTTCTTGGTTCATTTCGAGCATCTCCTTGACACTGTGGAAGTAGTTGCTATCTCTGGTAGTCTGCCAGCAGGTCTTCCAGTTGACTACTATGCAAGCTTAGTAGAACTTGCTAATCAAGCAGGCAAACCAGTTGTTCTAGACTGTTCAGGTGCAGCTCTTCAGGCTGTCCTTGAATCACCACACAAACCAACAGTTATTAAACCAAATAACGAAGAATTGTCTCAGCTTCTTGGGAAAGAAGTTTCTGAGGATTTGGATGAATTAAAAGAAGTTCTTCAAGAGCCTCTATTTGCAGGGATTGAGTGGATAATTGTTTCACTTGGTGCAAATGGTGCTTTTGCAAAACATGGGGACACTTTCTACAAGGTAGATATTCCAAGAATTCAGGTAGTCAATCCTGTCGGATCTGGAGATTCTACTGTTGCAGGTATTTCATCAGGTCTTCTTCATAAGGAATCGGATGCAGAACTCCTCATCAAGGCAAATGTCCTTGGTATGCTTAACGCTCAAGAAAAGATGACAGGTCATGTCAATATGGCCAACTATCAAGCTTTATATGATCAATTAATAGTAAAAGAGGTATAAAATGGCTTTAACAGAACAAAAACGTGCACGCTTAGAAAAACTTTCAGATGAAAATGGAATCATCTCAGCTCTTGCCTTTGACCAACGTGGTGCTTTGAAACGCCTCATGGCTCAATACCAAACAGAAGAGCCAACAGTGGCTCAAATGGAAGAACTCAAAGTATTGGTAGCAGATGAATTGACAAAATACGCATCCTCTATGCTTCTTGACCCTGAGTATGGTCTTCCAGCTACAAAAGCGCTTGATGCCAACGCCGGCCTTCTCCTTGCTTATGAGAAAACTGGATACGACACAACTAGCACCAAACGCTTGCCAGACTGCTTGGATGTTTGGTCTGCCAAACGCATCAAAGAACAAGGCGCTGATGCTGTCAAATTCTTGCTTTACTATGACGTAGACAGCTCTGACGAACTCAACCAACAAAAACAAGCCTACATCGAACGCATCGGTTCTGAGTGTGTGGCAGAAGACATTCCTTTCTTCCTTGAGATCTTGGCTTACGATGAAAAGATTGCTGATGCAGGTTCAGCAGAATACGCAAAAGTGAAGCCACACAAGGTTATCGGTGCTATGAAAGTCTTCTCAGACCCACGCTTCAACATCGATGTTTTGAAAGTGGAAGTTCCAGTCAACGTCAAATACGTTGAAGGCTTTGGCGATGGTGAAATCGTCCATACTCGAGAAGAAGCAGCAGCCTTCTTCAAAGCTCAAGATGAAGCAACTAACTTACCATACATCTACTTGAGTGCGGGTGTATCAGCTAAACTCTTCCAAGAGACTCTTGTCTTTGCCCACGAATCAGGAGCAAACTTCAACGGAGTTCTTTGTGGACGTGCAACCTGGGCAGGATCAGTTGAAGCCTACATTAAAGACGGTGAAGCAGCAGCTCGTGAATGGCTACGCACAACTGGATTTGAGAACATTGATGAACTCAACAAAGTTCTCCAAACCACAGCGACTTCATGGACTGAACGTGTATAAGTTTTCCCCCTAATCTTAGGAACATTGATCTAAATAAAAATTTTAAAAAAGTTGAATGTAAAGGTTTACAAAAAAACTTACTTGTGCTATACTTAAATCACAAGTTAATACAAGGTGAGTGTTACTAAGTAATATTAGGCATGATCACAGGTGAATTAGAAATCGGCTGATTTTCTAGTTCATTTGTGGTCATTTTTTGTACTCATATACCTTTAAGATATAAAAGGAGGTTGACATGTATCGAATTCTAAACCCAATGAATCACAACGTCTCGCTTGTCAGAAATGACAAAGGAGAAGAGGTGATTGTGATTGGTAAGGGGATTGCATTTGGGAAAAAGAAGGGGGATTTAATTTCTGAAGATCAAGTTGAGAAAATCTTTCGGATGAAGACAGAAGAGTCCAGAGAAAACTTTATGGCTCTCCTCAAAGATGTTCCGCTTGATTTTATCACAGTGACTTATGAAATCATTGATAAGCTATCAAAGAAATATCATTATCCGATTCAAGAGTATCTCTACGTAACCTTGACAGATCATATTTACTGTTCTTATCAAGCTCTAACACAAGGAAGGTACAAGGATAGCAATCTGCCAGATATTTCTGCCAAGTATCCTATCGCTTTTCAAATCGCAAAGGAAGCCTTTGAAATCTATCGTCAGAAGTTGACAGATCATTTCCCTGAGGATGAAATTATTCGGATCGCTTATCATTTCATCAATGCCGAAGGGGAGAACGAAGTTCAAGTGGTTGAGTCGATAGACAAGAGGAAAGAAATCCTCAGGAATGTTGAAGAAGTGCTACAGACTTACGCTATTCAACGAACCAAAGAGAATAACCATTTCTATGATCGCTTTATGATTCATCTCAACTATTTTTTGGATTATTTAGACAGATCTAGAGATGATAACCAATCACTTCTGGATATGGAAGATCATATTAAACAATCCTATCCAAAAGCGTTCGAGATTGGTTCCAAGATCTATGATGTGATTACGCAACATACGGGTCTTGATTTGTATAAAAGTGAACGAGTTTATCTAGTTCTACATATCCAACGTTTATTGTCATAAAAATTTAATTAAAAATACATAAGGAGAATTCTATCATGAATAGAGAAGAAGTAACATTGTTAGGTTTTGAAATCGTAGCCTATGCTGGCGATGCTCGTTCAAAACTATTGGAAGCCTTGAAGGCCGCTGAAGCTGGTGATTTCGCGAAAGCGGATAGCTTAGTTGAGGAAGCTGGTGGCTGTATCGCTGAGGCACACCACGCGCAAACAAGCCTTTTGACCAAGGAAGCAGCTGGTGAGGATTTGGCTTATAGTGTAACCATGATGCACGGTCAAGACCACTTGATGACTACCATTTTGTTAAAAGATTTGATGCACCATTTAATCGAACTCTACAAGAGAGGAGTTAAGTAATGAATAAATTAATTGCATTTATTGAGAAAGGAAAACCTTTCTTTGAGAAATTATCTCGTAATATTTACCTTCGCGCTATTCGTGATGGTTTCATTGCTGGGATGCCCGTTATCCTCTTCTCAAGTATCTTTATCTTGATTGCTTTTGTACCAAACTCATGGGGCTTTAAATGGTCTGATGATGTTGTTAATCTCCTCATGAAACCTTATAGCTATTCAATGGGGATTCTGGCTCTCTTGGTAGCTGGTACAACAGCTAAGTCATTGACTGACTCAGTAAACCGTAGCATGGAGAAAACCAATCAAATCAACTATATGTCAACATTGTTGGCAGCAATTGTTGGTTTGTTGATGTTAGCAGCTGATCCGATTGAAGCTGGCTTTGCGACAGGTTTCCTTGGAACAAAAGGTTTGCTTTCAGCCTTCCTTGCTGCCTTTGTTACTGTAGCTATCTATAAGGTTTGTGTTAAGAACAACGTCACTATTCGCATGCCTGACGAAGTTCCACCAAATATCTCACAAGTCTTTAAAGATGTGATTCCATTCACTCTATCTGTTGTTTCTCTTTATGTCCTTGATTTACTTGCTCGCCAGTTTGTTGGAGCCAGCGTTGCAGAATCAATCGGTAAATTCTTTGCACCATTATTCTCTGCTGCTGATGGTTATCTAGGTATTACCATTATCTTTGGTGCCTTTGCCTTCTTCTGGTTTGTGGGTATCCATGGACCATCTATCGTTGAACCAGCAATCGCAGCTATTACCTATGCAAATGCCGAAGTCAACTTGAACCTTCTCCAACAAGGGATGCACGCTGACAAGATTCTTACTTCTGGTACACAAATGTTTATCGTTACCATGGGTGGTACTGGTGCGACACTGGTTGTTCCATTCATGTTCATGTGGTTAACAAAATCAAAACGTAACCGTGCAATCGGACGTGCTTCAGTAGTTCCAACTTTCTTTGGTGTAAATGAACCAATCCTGTTTGGTGCACCGCTTGTATTGAACCCTATTTTCTTTATTCCATTTATCTTTGCGCCAATTGCCAACGTATGGATCTTTAAATTCTTCATTGAAACGCTTAGCATGAACTCATTTACTGCCAACCTTCCTTGGACAACACCAGGTCCGCTCGGTATTGTTCTCGGTACAAACTTCCAATTCTTGTCATTTGTACTTGCTGCTTTGTTAATCCTTGTTGACGTAGCCATCTACTATCCATTCCTCAAGGTTTATGATGAACAAATTCTTGAAGAAGAGCGTTCAGGTAAAGCCAATGATGAATTGAAAGAAAAAGTAGCAGCAAACTTCAATACTGCTAAAGCAGATGCTATTCTTGAAAAAGCTGGTGTAGAAGCAGCGCAAAACACAATCACTGAAGAAACCAATGTCTTGGTTCTCTGTGCAGGAGGAGGAACAAGTGGTCTCCTTGCAAATGCTCTAAACAAGGCAGCTGCGGAGTACAAGGTTCCTGTTAAAGCAGCAGCTGGTGGCTATGGTGCTCACCGTGAAATGTTGCCTGAGTTTGATCTGGTTATCCTTGCTCCTCAAGTTGCTTCAAACTTTGAAGACATGAAGGCCGAAACCGACAAACTTGGTATCAAACTTGCCAAGACAGAAGGTGGCCAATACATTAAATTGACTCGCGATGGAAAAGGCGCTCTTGCCTTTGTTCAAGCGCAGTTCGAAGAATAAAATGTAAATAGCGAAGAAGTGAGATGGCGGAACTCCTCCCAACTCTATCTCCATCTCATTTCTATTTCTTGAAAGGTGAATCAAATGACAAAAACACTTCCAAAAGACTTTATTTTTGGCGGGGCAACAGCAGCCTATCAAGCAGAAGGTGCGACCAATACTGATGGTAAAGGGCCAGTCGCCTGGGACAAATACCTCAAAGATAACTATTGGTACACTGCTGAGCCAGCCAGTGATTTCTACCATAAATACCCAGTTGACCTCAAACTAGCAGAAGAGTATGGTGTCAATGGTATCCGTATTTCAATCGCTTGGTCACGTATCTTTCCAACTGGTTACGGGAAAGTCAATGCCAAGGGAGTTGAGTTCTATCATAATCTATTTGCAGAGTGCCACAAACGTCATGTTAAGCCCTTTGTAACTCTTCATCACTTTGATACGCCAGAAGCTCTACATTCAAATGGAGACTTCTTAAACCGTGAAAACATTGAACACTTTGTAGACTACGCGGCTTTCTGTTTTGAAGAATTCCCAGAAGTCAACTACTGGACGACCTTTAATGAAATTGGTCCAATCGGTGATGGTCAATACTTGGTCGGTAAATTCCCACCAGGTATTCAATATGACCTTGCCAAAGTCTTTCAATCCCATCACAATATGATGGTTTCTCATGCTCGTGCTGTGAAATTGTACAAAGACAAAGGCTATAAAGGTGAAATCGGGGTTGTTCACGCCCTGCCTACCAAGTATTCTCTGGATCCTAAAAATCCTGCAGATATCCGTGCAGCTGAGTTAGAAGATATTATCCATAACAAGTTTATCCTAGACGCTACTTATCTAGGACGATATTCCGAAGAAACCATGGAAGGTGTAAACCACATCTTATCAGTAAATGGTGGTAGCTTGGATCTTCGTGACGAAGACTTTGCAGCACTTGAAGCAGCTAAAGATTTGAACGACTTTCTTGGAATTAACTATTACATGAGTGATTGGATGCAAGCCTTTGATGGTGAGACGGAAATCATCCACAATGGAAAAGGTGAGAAAGGAAGCTCTAAGTACCAAATCAAAGGTGTTGGTCGTCGTGTAGCTCCTGATTATGTACCACGTACGGATTGGGATTGGATTATCTACCCTCAAGGTTTGTATGACCAAATCATGCGCGTGAAGAAAGATTATCCTAATTACAAGAAAATCTACATCACTGAGAATGGTCTCGGATACAAAGATGAGTTTGTGGATGGGACAGTCTACGATGATGGGCGGATTGATTATGTTAAGAAACATATGGAAGTGATTGCAGATGCAATCACTGATGGAGCCAAAGTCAAAGGCTACTTTATCTGGTCGCTGATGGATGTCTTTTCTTGGTCAAATGGCTATGAAAAGCGTTATGGCCTCTTCTATGTTGATTTTGAAACCCAGGAGCGTTATCCAAAGAAATCAGCTCACTGGTACAAGAAACTAGCTGAGACCCAACTTATTGATTAAAATTCCATAAAAATTCCCCGCCAAAAGGCAGGGGAATTTTTATGGTTTTGATAAAAGAATGGTTGTTTGTTTCGACAGCTCTTCAAATGTTTCCTGACTCAGTTTGGCATCTGAAACGATGGTATCAATCTCTGAGATATTGTAGAACGTGTAAAAATCAAACTTATTAAACTTACTGTGGTCTGCCAGTAAGTATTTTTTATTGGCATTGTTCAAGGCGATTCGTTGTACCTCGCCCTCTTCTTCACTGAAAGTAGCAATTGCCTTATCCTTAATACCATTACAGCTTACAAAAGCTTTAGAAAACTGAAGATTGGCTAAATCCTGCAGGGTAAGTGTTCCCACAAAAGCTCCAGTGATAGAGCGATAATTTCCACCAATCAAAATCAAATCTGTTAGTTTTCGTTCGTTTAGGATGAGAAAAACAGGAAGACTGTTTGTTACAACACGAATGTTATCGATAGGGAGCTCACGAGCAAAACATTCTAAGGTTGTTCCTGGCCCGATAAAAATAGTTTCACCTTCGTCAATCAAATGACCAGCAAAACGGCTAATTTCTTGTTTTTCAGCAATCTGCAAGCCTTGTTTTTCAACGTTTGAGCGTTCGTTGTTTAAGAGAGAACCTGTACGAAGTTTTTCAGCGCCACCATGCACACGGACCAGCAAATCCTTGTCTGCCAATTCTTGTAAGTAGCGGCGAGCTGTCATATCTGACACATCAAGACTCTCCATAATCTCTTTTACAGTAATAGTGCCTTTTGTGTTTACTGCTTCTAGAATACTATCTAGTTTTTCTTGCTTTAGCATCCTTATCACCTCGATTTCTACTATTATTATCTTACCATAAAACGCTCAATCAATCAAATAGAAAAAAACAAAATAAAACAAAAACAAAAATATCATGGTTGTTTTAAACAAACCATGATATTTTGAATGATTGGTCAAATTAGTCCAAACCGTAGTTGTAATCCTCGTCTTGCATGGCTTCAACTTCACCAAGGAGGTAACCATTTCCGACTTGAGAGAAGAAGTCGTGGTTAGAAGTTCCTGTTGAAATACCGTTCATGACGATAGGATTGACATCATCTGCTGAATCTGGGAAGAGTGGATCTTGTCCTAGGTTCATAAGGGCCTTATTGGCATTGTAACGAAGGAAGGTTTTAACTTCCTCAGTCCAGCCAACACCGTCATAGAGGCTTTCTGTATAGCCCTCTTCGTTCTCGTAGAGGGTGTAGAGCAGGTCGTACATCCATTCTTTGAGCTTTTCTTGCTCTTCTTCAGGTAATTCGTTGAAACCAAGTTGGAATTTGTAACCAATATAAGTTCCGTGAACAGACTCATCACGGATGATCAGTTTGATGATTTCCGCAACGTTGGCTAGTTTGTTGTTACCGAGATAGTAGAGGGGGGTGAAGAAACCAGAGTAGAAGAGGAAGGTTTCAAGGAAAACACTGGCAACTTTCTTTTCAAGTGGGCTACCATTGAGGTAGATTTCATTGATAATTTCCGCTTTTCTTTGTAGGTAGGGGTTAGTGTTGGTCCATTCAAAGATTTCTTCGATTTCGGCCTTGGTGTTCAAGGTCGAAAAGATAGAAGAGTAAGATTTTGCGTGGACAGATTCCATAAATTGGATGTTGTTAAAAACAGCTTCCTCATGCGGTGTACGGATGTCCGAGCGAAGTGCTTGAACCCCTGTTTCAGATTGCATGGTATCCAAAAGGGTCAAACCACCAAAGACTTTTCCAACCAAGTCTTTTTCTTTGTTTGATAGTTTTCTCCAGTCGTCTAGGTCATTTGACAAGGGGATACGCGTATCGAGCCAAAATTGCTCCGTTAGCTTTTCCCAAGTTGATTTGTCGATGACATCTTCGATGGCATTCCAGTTAATGGCTTTGTAGTAAGTTTCCATTTGAAATCTCTTTCTGTATGTAATAATGCGATTGTCGAATCATCTCTATTTTATCATAGTCTGAGAAGAGTATCGCACAAAAAGTCGGAAGCCCGACTTTTTAGTTTTTCATAGTATTTAAGATACTTATCAAGTTTTGTCTGGCGGGTAACTTAATCAGTAGTCTGAGAAAACGTGGCTGCCTCAGATAAAAATTAAATCACACAGCTTTCACATTGGTTAGCACCGACTTCTCCACCGTCGTCTGTAAAGGTACGGACATAGTAGATAGACTTGATACCCTTGTTAAAGGCATAGTTACGAAGGATAGACAGGTCACGTGTAGTTTGTTTATTTTCTTTCTTCCATTCGTAAAGACCTTTTGGAATGTCGCTACGCATGAAGAGAGTGAGTGAAAGCCCTTGGTCCACGTGCTCTGTTGCAGCAGCGTAAACATCAATCACCTTACGCATATCCATGTCATAAGCAGAAGTGTAGTAAGGAATGGTATCTGTAGACAAACCTGCAGCAGGATAGTAGATCTTACCGATTTTCTTCTCTTGGCGTTCTTCGATACGTTGTGTAATAGGATGGATAGAAGCAGAAACGTCGTTGATGTAGCTGATAGAACCATTTGGAGCAACAGCTAGACGGTTTTGATGGTAAAGTCCATCTGCTTGAACCTTTTCGCGAAGTTCAGCCCAGTCAGTAGCACTTGGGATAAAGACATCTTTAAAGAGTTCTTTAACACGGTCTGATTTTGGAACAAATTCGCCAGTTACATACTTGTCAAAGTAGCTTCCGTTAGCATAGTCTGATTTTTCAAAGTTGTGGAAGGTGATACCACGTTCACGCGCGATGTTATTAGATTCTACCAAGGTCCAGTAGTTCATAAGCATAAAGTAGATGCTTGTAAATTCAACTGACTCAGGAGATCCGTACTCAATCAGTTGTTGGGCAAGGTAACTATGAAGCCCCATGGCACCAAGACCAAAGGTGTGAGCCAAACTGTTTCCGTGGTCGATAGTAGGAACAGCTACGATGTGTGAACTATCTGTAACGAAAGTAAGGGCACGAACCATAGCGCGAATAGAACGACCAAAGTCAGGTGAAGTCATCATGTTGACCACGTTGGTTGATCCAAGGTTACATGAAACGTCCGTTCCCATTTGAAGGAATTCTTGAGCATCGTTGATCAAGCTTGGTTCTTGGACTTGAAGAATCTCAGAACACAAGTTACTCATGATAATCTTTCCATCAACAGGATTTGCACGGTTAGCCGTATCAATGTTGACGACATAAGGGTAACCAGATTCTTGTTGCAATTTAGAGATTTCAGTTTCCAAATCACGCGCCTTGATTTTTGTCTTGCGGATGTTTGGATTTGCGACCAATTCATCGTATTTTTCAGTGATGTCGATGTAGTTGAATGGCACACCGTACTCAAGCTCTACAGAGTAAGGGCTAAAGAGATACATTTCTTCATTTTTACGAGCTAATTCGTAGAATTTATCGGGTACTACAACACCAAGTGAAAGGGTCTTTACACGAACTTTTTCATCAGCATTTTCTTTCTTAGTGGAAAGGAAAGCGATGATATCTGGGTGAAAGACGTTGAGGTAGACAACACCAGCACCTTGACGTTGACCAAGTTGGTTTGAGTAGGAGAAACTGTCTTCGAAGAGTTTCATAACAGGTACGACACCAGAAGCAGCACCTTCATAACCTTTAATAGGAGCTCCGGCTTCACGAAGGTTGCTGAGGGAAATTCCCACACCACCACCGATACGTGAAAGTTGGAGAGCAGAGTTGATAGAACGTCCGATAGAGTTCATGTCATCAGTTACTTGAATCAAGAAGCAAGATACCAACTCCCCACGACGAGCACGACCTGCGTTCAAAAAGGAAGGAGTAGCTGGTTGATAGCGTTGGTGGATGATTTCATTGGCAATATCAGTCGCAATCGCTTCGTTCCCGTCAGCAAAGTAAAGTGCATTAAAGAAGACACGGTCTTCCATACTTTCAAGGTAATATTCACCGTCATTAGTCTTCAAGGCATATTGATTGTAAAACTTATAGGCAGCCATGAATGATTTGAATTGGAAGTTTTGGTCCTTGATAAATTGATGCAATTCTTCCAAAAACTCTGGACGGTATTTCTTGAGAAATGCAGTTTCGATGTAGTTATGTTCAATGAGGTAGTTGATTTTATCAGTAATTGAATCAAAAACCATGGTATTTGGAACAACATTTTCTTTAAAGAAGGCATCCAAGGCTTCTTTATCTTTATGAAGCATGATTTGTCCATTGACAGGACGGTTGATTTCGTTATTGAGACGGAAGTAAGTTACGTCCTCAAGATGTTTTAATCCCATAAAATTTCCTTTATCTAATTACAAAAGAAAGGCCTCTAAGTTAGCCCTAGAAGCAATCTCTTCTGGATGATGTACTAAGATTATGCTAATTGTTTCAGTTTTCCTGGTTGGAAGCCTGAAAAGATTTCAGTTGGTGTTTGGATAACAGGAGCAGCGCTGAAACCGAGCTCTTTAACTTGATCGATGTACTCTGGTTGCTCGTCGAGATTGATCTCACGATAAGCGACATTGTTGCTGTCCAAGAAACGCTTGGTCATCTTACATTGGACACAGTTGTTTTTAGAATAAACGGTTACCATTTTCGTAACTCCTCTTTCAAAATTGATTACTTTCTTAGTATATCAGAAAAAAAAACTTTGTCAAACTTTTTAAACTAAATCTTGTGCTAAAAAGTTACAGTTTCAAAAACAAAGCACAAGATATAGTGTTTTGTCAGAGTGTAAAATTGGGTTTTCATTGAACTATCAAAGTTTATCAAAACAAAAAAACTATATACTGTATATTGGTAAGATAAATAGAAGATTTTCAGCAAGTTATCTGAAAGGAAATAGAAGAAAGTCCATAAAACACTTGAAAAATAATCTAGAAGGTGATATAATACAGTCTTGTAAGGGTTATCACATATAATCCAAAAAAGAAATAACTAAAGGAGAGTCAAACTATGGCTTCTAAAGATTTCCACGTAGTGGCAGAAACAGGTATTCACGCACGTCCAGCAACATTGTTGGTTCAAACAGCTAGCAAATTTGCTTCAGATATCACTCTTGAATACAAAGGTAAATCAGTAAACCTTAAATCTATCATGGGTGTTATGAGTCTTGGTGTTGGCCAAGGTGCTGACGTTACAATTTCAGCTGAAGGTGCAGATGCTGACGACGCAATCGCTGCTATCACTGAAACTATGGAAAAAGAAGGATTGGCATAAGGAAAATGACAGAAATGCTTAAAGGAATCGCAGCATCTGACGGTGTTGCAGTTGCAAAAGCATATCTACTCGTTCAACCGGATTTGTCATTTGAGACTATTACAGTCGAAGATACAAACGCAGAAGAAGCTCGCCTTGATGCCGCTCTACAGGCATCACAAGACGAGCTTTCTGTTATTCGCGAGAAAGCAGTAGGTACGCTCGGTGAAGAAGCAGCTCAAGTTTTTGACGCTCACTTAATGGTTCTTGCTGACCCAGAAATGATCAGCCAAATCAAGGAAACAATCCGTGCGAAGAAAGTGAATGCAGAAGCAGGTCTGAAAGAAGTAACAGACATGTTTATCACTATCTTTGAAGGCATGGAAGACAACCCATATATGCAAGAACGCGCAGCGGATATCCGCGACGTGACAAAACGTGTATTGGCCAACCTCCTTGGTAAAAAATTGCCAAACCCAGCTTCTATCAATGAAGAAGTGATTGTGATTGCGCATGACTTGACTCCTTCAGATACAGCTCAATTGGACAAAAACTTTGTAAAAGCTTTTGTAACCAACATTGGTGGACGTACAAGCCACTCAGCTATCATGGCGCGTACACTTGAAATTGCAGCAGTATTGGGTACAAACAACATCACTGAAATCGTTAAAGACGGTGACATTCTTGCCGTTAACGGTATCACTGGTGAGGTTATTATCAACCCAACTGATGAGCAAGCAGCAGAATTCAAGGCTGCTGGTGAAGCGTATGCGAAGCAAAAAGCTGAATGGGCTCTCTTGAAAGATGCACAAACAGTAACTGCTGATGGCAAACACTTTGAATTGGCTGCCAACATCGGTACTCCAAAAGACGTTGAAGGTGTCAATGACAACGGTGCTGAAGCTGTTGGTCTTTACCGTACAGAGTTCTTGTACATGGATTCTCAAGACTTCCCAACAGAAGACGAGCAGTACGAAGCTTACAAGGCTGTACTTGAAGGAATGAACGGTAAACCTGTTGTTGTTCGTACAATGGACATCGGTGGAGATAAGGAACTTCCTTACTTCGATATGCCTCACGAAATGAACCCATTCCTTGGATTCCGTGCTCTTCGTATCTCTATTTCTGAAACTGGAGATGCTATGTTCCGCACACAAATCCGTGCCCTTCTTCGTGCGTCTGTTCACGGTCAATTGCGTATCATGTTCCCAATGGTTGCGCTCTTGAAAGAATTCCGTGCAGCGAAAGCAGTCTTTGACGAAGAAAAAGCAAACCTTCTTGCTGAAGGTGTTGCAGTTGCGGATAATATCCAAGTTGGTATCATGATCGAGATTCCTGCAGCAGCAATGCTTGCAGACCAATTTGCTAAAGAAGTTGACTTCTTCTCAATTGGTACAAACGACTTGATCCAATACACAATGGCAGCAGACCGTATGAACGAACAAGTTTCATACCTTTACCAACCATACAACCCATCAATCCTACGTTTGATTAACAACGTTATCAAAGCAGCTCATGCTGAAGGTAAATGGGCAGGTATGTGTGGTGAGATGGCTGGTGACCAACAAGCTGTTCCACTTCTTGTCGGAATGGGCTTGGATGAGTTCTCTATGTCAGCAACATCAGTACTTCGTACACGTAGCTTGATGAAGAAACTCGATACAGCTAAGATGGAAGAGTACGCAAACCGTGCCCTTACAGAATGCTCAACAATGGAAGAAGTTCTTGAACTTCAAAAAGAATACGTTAATTTTGATTAATCGAAAAATCCCTGCAACGCAGTTGCAGGGATTTTTTTGATATTTTAAAAAGAATTTTCAAGAAAATTTTTCTTATAGAAAGTCCAATCTTGAAAAAGTAGTGGTCAGAACAAAAATGCTTAACTGATTCATAAAATTCTTGACAAGTTGGAGATTTAAGAGTAAACTATTAACCAGTTAAGTAATAGAGGGGAGTTTCTGCAATTCAGAAATGAATTGCAACTAGAAATATCAAAAAGAAAGTGAGTTTCAATGAAAATTAATAAAAAATACCTTGCTGGTTCTGCGGCAGCTTTAATTTTAAGTGTTTGCTCTTACGAGTTGGGACTGTATCAAGCCAGAACAGTCAAGGAAAATAATCGTGTTTCCTATATAGATGGAAAACAAGCGGCACAAAAAGCGGAGAATCTGACTCCTGATGAAGTCAGCAAGAAAGAAGGCATCAATGCCGAGCAAATCGTCATCAAGATAACAGACCAAGGCTATGTCACTTCACATGGAGACCACTATCATTATTACAATGGTAAGGTTCCTTATGATGCTATCATCAGTGAAGAGTTGCTGATGAAGGATCCAAACTACCAGCTAAAAGACGAGGATATTATCAGTGAAATCAAGGGTGGTTATGTTATCAAGGTAGATGGAAAATACTATGTTTACCTTAAGGATGCAGCCCATGCCGATAATGTCCGTACAAAAGAAGAAATTAATCGACAAAAACAAGAGCATAGTCAGCAGCGTGAAGGTGGGACTCCAAGAAATGATGGTGCGGTAGCCTTGGCACGTTCACAGGGACGCTACACCACAGATGATGGTTATATCTTTAATGCTTCTGATATTATAGAGGATACTGGTGATGCTTATATCGTTCCTCATGGCGACCATTATCATTACATTCCTAAGAGTGAGTTATCAGCTAGCGAATTGGCTGCAGCAGAAGCCTTCCTATCTGGTAGAAGTGGCCAATCAAATACGACTACTTATCGTCGTACCAATAACAACAGTACCAGTAGCGATGTAGATAGATGGATCCCATCCTATAATAATCAAGGCAGTGGCTATACGAACACAAACACATCTAACAACAGTAGCGACGATAGTCAAGCAGGTCAAAGTGATGACATTGATAGTCTTTTGAAACAGCTCTACAAACTGCCTTTAATCCAACGACATGTGGAATCTGATGGCCTTATCTTTGACCCGGCACAGATTACAAGTCGAACCGCCAGAGGTGTAGCTGTCCCTCATGGGGACCATTACCATTTTATCCCTTACGAACAAATGTCTGAATTGGAAGAACGAATCGCTCGCATCATCCCGCTTCGCTATCGTTCAAACCACTGGGTGCCGGATTCAAGACCAGAACAACCAAGTCCACAACCGACTCCGGAACCTAGTCCAAGCCCGCAACCTGCACCAAATCTTAAAATAGACTCAGATTCTTCTTTGGTTAGTCAGCTGGTACGAAAAGTTGGGGAAGGATATGTATTCGAAGAAAAGGGCATCTCTCGTTATGTCTTTGCGAAAGATTTACCATCTGAAACTGTTAAAAATCTTGAAAGCAAGTTATCAAAACAAGAGAGTGTTTCGCACACTTTAACTGCTAAAAAAGAAAATGTCGCTCCTCGTGACCAAGAATTTTATGATAAAGCATATAATTTATTGGCCGAGGCTCATAAAGCCTTGTCTGAAAATAAGGGTCGTACTTCTGATTTCCAAGCCTTAGACAAATTAGCAGAACGCTTGAATGATGAATCTTCTAATAAAGGAAAATTGGTAGATGATTTATTGGCATTCCTAGCACCAATTACCCATCCAGAGCGACTTGGCAAGCCAAATTCTCAGATTGAGTATACTGAAGACGAAGTTCGTATTGCTCAATTAGCTGATAAGTATACAACGTCAGATGGTTACATTTTTGACGAACATGATATAATCAGTGATGAAGGAGATGCATATGTAACGCCTCATATGGGCCATAGTCACTGGATTGGAAAAGACAGCCTTTCTGATAAGGAAAAAGTTGCAGCTCAAGCCTATACTAAAGAAAAAGGTATCCTACCTCCATCTCCAGACGCAGATGTTCAAGCAAATCCAACTGGAGATAGTGCAGCAGCTATTTACAATCGTGTGAAAGGGGAAAAACGAATTCCACTCGTTCGACTTCCATATATGGTTGAGCATACAGTTGAGGTTAAAAACGGTAATTTGATTATTCCTCATAAGGATCATTACCATAACATTAAATTTGCTTGGTTTGATGATCACACATACAAAGCTCCAAATGGCTATACCTTGGAAGATTTGTTTGCGACGATTAAGTACTACGTAGAACACCCTGACGAACGTCCACATTCTAATGATGGATGGGGCAATGCCAGTGAGCATGTGTTAGGCAAGAAAGACCACAGTGATGAACCAAATAAGAACTTCAAAGCGGACGAAGAGCCAGTAGAGGAAACACCTGCTGAGCCAGAAGTCCCTCAAGTAGAGACTGAAAAAGTAGAAGCCAAACTCAAAGAAGCAGAAGTTTTGCTTGCGAAAGTAACGGATTCTAGTCTTAAAGCTAATGCAACAGAAACTCTAGCTGGTTTACGAAATAGTTTGATTCTTCAAACTATGGATAATAATGGTATCATGGCAGAAGCAGAAAAATTACTTGCGTTGTTAAAAGAAAGTAATCCTTCATCTGTAAGTAAGGAAAAAATAAACTAATGAAAAATGAAAGTCTCGATAAAGAGGCTTTCATTTTTATTATGTGGATATGTAAAATTCTTGACAAGCAATATTAAAAAGAGTAAACTATTAACTAGTTAATTAACTGGTTTATTATTTTATAGTGAATCAAATATACTTAAGAAAAGAGGAAAGAATGAAAATCAATAAAAAATATCTAGCTGGGTCAGTAGCTACACTTGTTTTAAGTGTCTGTGCTTATGAACTAGGTTTGCATCAAGCTCAAACTGTAAAAGAAAATAATCGTGTTTCCTATATAGATGGTAAACAACAAGCAGCACAAAAAACGGAGAATCTAACTCCTGATGAGGTTAGTAAAAAAGAAGGAATCAATGCTGAGCAAATCGTCATCAAGATAACAGACCAGGGATATGTCACTTCACATGGAGACCATTATCATTACTATAATGGCAAGGTTCCTTATGATGCTATCATCAGTGAAGAGTTGCTGATGAAGGATCCAAACTACCAGCTCAAGGACGAGGATATTATCAGTGAAATCAAGGGGGGGTATGTTATCAAGGTAGATGGAAAATACTATGTTTACCTTAAGGATGCGGCCCATGCAGATAATGTCCGTACGAAAGAAGAAATCAATCGACAAAAACAGGAGCATAGTCAGCATCGTGAAAGAGGGACTTCAGCAAACGATGGTGCGGTAGCCTTGGCACGTTCACAGGGACGCTACACCACAGATGATGGTTACATCTTTAATGCATCCGATATCATTGAAGATACTGGTGATGCTTATATCGTTCCTCATGGCGACCATTACCATTACATTCCTAAAAGTGAGTTATCAGCCAGCGAATTGGCTGCCGCAGAAGCCTTCCTATCTGGTAGAAGTGGTCAATCAAATACGCCTACTTATCGCCGCACCAATAACAACAGTGCTAGCAGCGATGTAGATAGATGGACCCCATCCTATAATAACCAAGGCAACAGCTATAACAATCAAAACAACAGCTATACGAACACGGACACAGCTAACAACAGTAGCGACGATAACCAAGCAAGTCAAAGTGATGAGGATATTGATGGCCTTCTGAAACAACTTTATGCCTTGCCGCTCAGTCAACGACACGTGGAATCAGATGGGCTTGTCTTTGATCCAGCGCAGATTACAAGAAAAACTGCGAATGGTGTTGCAGTGCCACACGGAGATCATTATCACTTCATCCCTTATTCTCAAATGTCTGACTTAGAGCAGAAGATTGCGAGAATGATTTCTGTAAAAGGACAAAATAACGGAAACAACAGGCCAGTAAATACTCAAAAGCCAACAAACAGTACAGTTGAGCATACATTTTTAGGAAATTCAATTAAGGCTTATGGTAAGGGTCTGGATGGCAAACCATACGATACTAGTGATGGATATGTATTCAGTAAAGATTCTATCTATTCAGTTGATAAATCAGGCATTATAGCGAGACATGGAAATCATTTCCATTATGTGGGATTTGGAGAGTTAGAACAGTTCGAATTAGATGAAGTTAGCAAATGGATGAAGGAAAAAGGCCAACCTAATGAGAGTGTTATTCCTTCAGAGAATATGGATAACAAAGAAAAACCAAAATTTGATTCAAAAAAAGTGACTGGTAAAGTGACTAAAGATGGTAAAGTAGGCTATGTTCTTAAAGAAAACGGAAAAGAATACTTCTACTCTCGAGATGAACTTGATCTTACTCAAATTGCTTTTTCTGAACAAGAACTCATGCTTAAGGATCGAGATCATTATCGTTATGATATAGTAGACACAGGAATCAAACCAAGATTAGCTGTAGATGTCTCAAGTTTGCCGATGCATGCAGCGAATACTACCTATGATACTGGAAGTTCATTCATTATTCCACACATTGATCATATTCATGTTGTGCCTTACTCATGGTTAGAGCCTGATCAAATTGCGACTATTAAATATGTCATGCAACACCCTGAGGTTCGTCCTGAAGTTTGGTCTAAGCCGGGTCACGAGGATTCAGGTTCCGTTATTGCTAATGTGACTCCTCTTGAAAAACGCGCTGGAATGCAGAATTGGCAAATTATCCATTCTGCTGAAGAAGTTCAGAAAGCTCTAGCAGAAGGTCGATTTGCAACTCCAGATGGTTATATTTTTGATCCGAAAGATGTATTGGCAAAAGAAACTTTTGTATGGGAAGACAAATCATTTAGTATTCCAAGAGCTGGAGGTGGTTCATTGAGAAGTATCACTAAATCCGACTTATCAGAAGTAGAATGGAAACAAGCGCAGGACTTAATAGCCAAAAGAATGAAAGAAAAGGAATCTAAAACTGAAACGTCTACACATCCTAATGAAGAATTAAAACTTGATTCAAACAATACTGAAAATAGTGATAAGAATAAGACTACTGTAGATAAAACTGAGGAGCAACCGAAGAAAAATATAGGGGAGAATGAGACTGGTACAAACAACGAAATTCCTTCAGAAAATAAAGAAATTTCCAAAGAAGAAAATGATGATGATTTACCAGACTATGGGTTAGATAAAGTAACTTTAAATGAACATATAGAAAAGTTAGCGAAAATTGCCCAAATTGATCCTAAGTTTCTAATCTTTCAACCAGAAGGGGTTCAGTTTTACAATAAAAATGGTGAATTAGTGATGTATGACATTAAGACACTAAAACAAATAAAATCTTAAAAGATTTTTATTAGTTATAATCTATTCGAAAGGATATTGTTCTATTTTTGATAGAATAATGTCCTTTTCTTTGTTAAAAAAGCTGGGGGTTACCGTCTTAAAAAAATGAATCAAAGAGTCCTAAAACAGTGATTTTATTTTTGACGATTAAAATCTTGACTTATTAAATAAAAAAAGATAAACTATTTACTAGTTAATTAAATGGTTAAATACTAGTTAAGGAGTAACGATGAAAAAAAGAACATTTCTATTATTAGTGGTAGGTCTGCTGGTTCTTGTCTTAGGAGCATGTGGTCAAAAAGAAAAACAAGAAGCAAAAGGGATGAAGATTGTAACAAGTTTTTACCCAATCTATGCCATGGTCAAAGAGGTATCAGGTGATTTGAATGACGTACGGATGATTCAGTCAAGTAGTGGGATTCACTCCTTTGAACCGTCAGCAAATGACATTGCTGCTATCTATGACGCGGATGTCTTTGTCTACCATTCTCATACGCTCGAATCTTGGGCTGGAAGTCTAGATCCTAACTTGAAAAACTCAAAAGTTAAGGTTTTAGAAGCTTCTGAAGGAATGACCTTGGAGCGTGTTCCAGGTTTAGAAGATGTAGAAGCTGGTGACGGCATCGATGAAAAAACACTCTACGACCCACACACTTGGTTAGATCCTGAAAAAGCAGGTGAAGAAGCTCAGATTATCGCTGACAAACTTTCGGAGATTGATAGTGCTAATAAGGAAACGTATCAAAAGAATGCTAAAAACTTTATCGCTAAAGCCCAAGAATTGACTAAGAAGTACCAGCCTATTTTTGAAAAAGCGAGTCAAAAGACCTTTGTTACACAACACACAGCCTTTTCTTATCTCGCTAAACGCTTTGGTTTGAAACAACTTGGTATAGCAGGGATTTCCCCTGAACAAGAGCCAAGTCCGAGACAGTTGACAGAAATCCAAGAATTCGTTAAAACCTATAAGGTTAAAACCATCTTTACTGAGAGCAATGCTTCTTCTAAAGTCGCTGAGACCTTGGTCAAATCAACAGGAGTTAGTCTAAAGACACTCAATCCTTTAGAAGCAGATCCTGAAAATGACAAAACTTACTTAGAAAATCTAGAAGAAAACATGAATGTTCTAGCAGAAGAATTAAAATGAGGAGATGATGAAAATGAAGAAGAAATACCTTGCAGCAGGATCGGCTCTTGTCCTTTCCCTAAGCCTTTGCATCTATGCATTGAACCAACACCAGGTAGAAGGAAACAAAGATAATAACCGTGTGTCTTATGTCGACGGGAAGCAAGATTCTCAAAAAACAGAGACCCAGACACCAGATCAAGTTAACAAAAAAGAAGATATTCAGGCTGAACAAATTGTTGTGAAAATTACCGATCAAGGTTATGTGACTTCACACGGTGATCATTTCCATTATTACAATGGTAAAGTTCCTTTTGACGCGATTTTCAGCGAAGAACTGTTGATGAAAGATGTCAATTTTCAACTGAAAGACGCTGATATTGTCAATGAAATCAAAGGTGGCTACATTATCAAGGTGGATGGTAAGTATTATGTCTACCTTAAAGATGCGGCTCATGCTGATAACATTCGTACGAAGGACGAAATTGAGCGCCAAAAACAAGGTCATACTCACGATGCACCAACTTCTAACAGTGCAGTGGCGCTTGCGCAATCTCAAGGTCGTTATACTACAGATGATGGCTACATCTTTAATCCGTCTGATATTATAGAGGATACTGGAGATGCCTATATTGTCCCTCATGGTGGACATTACCACTACATTCCAAAGAGCTCCTTGTCTGCTAGCGAATTAGCTGCTGCCCAAGCCTACCTCTCTGGAACTAGAAAACAAGCAAGTGTGACTGACTATCGTCCGAGTCCAAACACAACTAGTCAAACTAGCAATCCGAGTCAAGAAGCTGAAAGATCAAGAAATCCAGAAGAGAGCTTACAGAGTCTATTGCAGCAACTCTATGCTCTTCCAAGTAGTCAACGTTATGCTGAATCAGATGGCTTGATTTTTGACCCTGCTAAGATTTCGAGCAGAACACCGAGTGGCGTGGCGATTCCTCACGGTAATCACTATCATTTCATCCCATATACAAAGCTTTCTGCCTTGGAAGAAAAGATTGCGCGTATGATTCCTTTATCTAGCGACAGTGGGAAGCCAACACCTTTGGAAAATCCAAGCAAACCAGCAGAACATCCAGCTCAACCAAATCATCCTCATGACCAAGACGGTGACCATGGAAGTCAGGATACCAACCACGAAGATCATGACCATGATGGAGAGGAGCATGACCATCACCACGGTGAAGAACATGATCATGGTTTTGCAACTGACCGTGTTATTAGTGAAGATGAGCAAGGGTTTGTAGTTTCTCATGGAGATCACGCTCATTATTTCTTTAAGAAAGACTTGACTGCAGCCCAAATCAAAGCTGCCCAAGATCACTTGAAAGAAAATCATCAGTCTCAGCACGTTCAACCACTTGCAAAGACTGTGGAAAGTTTCTCAAGAGATGCTAGCGATGAAGAAAAAATCAAGTATATCTCACAGACCTACGGGGTTCCGCTCGAAGCGATTCGTATTTCAAACGGCTTCTTTGTCTTTGGAAATCCGGATCAAGCCTATGATCCAACCCATATCCATCCCTATGCTGTTCGAAAAGAACATGTTCGTATTCCTCTCCAAACTGGGAATCCAGAACTGGATTTCCTAAATGAACTGTATACGACTGCCCTACGTGATGGGGTATCTCCTTATAGTTTACAGGTAGAAAGTGGTAGTTTTGTGATTCCTCACGGAGACCACAATCACTACATCAAGGTTCAAACTAAGGGATATGAAGTAGCTTTGAAAAACAAGATTCCAGCCCTACAATCGACCTATCAACCTGGAGCATTTGATGAACAAACAGTTCTATCTAAGGTGGATCAACTTTTAGCAGATAGCAGAAGTCTCTACAAAGATCAGCCAATCATGCAGAGACGTGTTGAACTTGTTTTGGGGCAGTTCACCGAAAATATGAAAAAACTGGCAACAAACTCAACTGCTGGATACCTAGCAGCCTTGGATCTCTTCGATAAACAATACATCCATGTGGATCAAAGTGTGGCACCGGTTGAAACTTCACCTTTAGATAAGAAGTACCAAGCCCTTGTAGATAAGATCAATACACTGGATACGGACACTTATGGCTTGCCTAAGAAAGATCTTTTGGTACATTTGCAGGAAGCAAAACTAGCACAGGATGAGACAGAGTTGGCTGCCATTGAAGCGAAACTGCAGGCCTTGCAAGATTTCCGAGATCGGACAGGAGTTACAACAGTAGAGTACATCAAGTACTTCTACGAACATGTATCTGATGGTCGTTTGAGAGAAGAACTTCGAAACCGTGTTGCTAAATTGACATGGGAACTTTACCAGTCACAATCTTTCCTCAAAGCAACCGACTTGAACAAGTTATTCCCAACTATTTACCAAACTAAGCTAGAAGTAGAAGAAGCTCTCAAAGAAGAACCCGTTTCTACAAAAGTTGGTAAGACTATTCTAGATACGGAAAAAGTAGATAGTCAAACTGCTAAGACCGCCATCTATGAATTCCTAAAAGAACTCTACGGTGATTTTATGCCAGAAGAGCGGGTTAGCCATGTTAAGAAGGAAGAAGTGGATGCTCTCCTAACTAAAGCTGCCCAACTCCTAGCACGTGTCAAAGAAGATGGTGTCAAACAATCCCTAGCTGAAGAAGCAGCTAATATCAAAGCGGCTACTGAAAAGGAAAATGCAGACCTTGACGAAGCTAAAACACAACTTGAGGATCTTTTAAATCGTATTGCAGCGACTATCCAACGAGAGAAAAAAGAAGCAGAACAAGATCCACAAACGGTGATCATCTATCAAAAACTCTATAATGTCTTGCTCTCTCTTCACAAGTATCTTGAGGATAACAAGGGATCCGATGCAGACTTTGAACGTGTTGATGGCCTATTTGATCAACTTGCAGCCAAAAGCAGTGATAAAGAAGGTCTCCTCACTCTAGCTAAAGAAATCATTAGCTTGAACCAGGAATTCCGTTCAAAAGCAAGTGAAACGGATAGCCAATCTAAGTCTGAGAAAGACAGTGAAACAGCTGCTTCTAAACCAACAGAAAAGCAAGCGCAAAGTGAGTCTGAGCCAAGTGCTCAATAAAACGAATAAAAAAAGGCGAAGTAGCTGAGCTACCTCGTCTTTTTTAGTCTTTATAAGTTACAATGCCAATGATGGTATCAACCGCACGCTCCATAGTCTGAAGGCTGACGTATTCAAAACGTCCATGCATGTTTTCACCACCAGCAAAGATATTTGGAGTCGGGATACCCATAAAGGAAATCTTAGAGCCATCTGTTCCTCCACGAATTGGTTCGATAATAGGCGTGATTCCTAAATCTTCCATAACAGCTTTAGCAATGGTAACGGGAGTCATGTCTTGCTCAATGACTTCCTTCATATTGTAGTACTGGTCAGTCAGAGTCAAGGTCACGCGATCATTCCCAAGTTCTTGATTCATCTTGTCAGCAATAGACTGCATAGCTTCTTTACGTGCTTCAAAGGCATCTTTTTCAAAGTCTCGAATGATATAGATTGCACGCGCCTCCTCTACACTACCTGACACATCCATAAGATGATAGAAACCTTGGTAACCATCTGTTAGTTCAGGTCGGTCATTCTCAGGAAGTTGATTATGAAAATCAATCGCTAGCTGAAGTGCATTGACCATCTGACCTTTAGCAGTACCAGGATGGACATTGCGCCCTTGAAAATGGAGTTCAGCAGCAGCTGCTGAGAAAGTCTCGTACTGAAGCTCCCCTAGTGGGCCCCCATCAACAGTATAGGCAAAGTCAACATCAAAGTCTTCTGCATCAAACTTATTGGCACCGACACCAATTTCTTCATCTGGTCCAAAACCGACACGGATTTCACAATGCTTGATTTCAGGATGAGCAGCCAGATATTCAATAGCAGTCATAATCTCAGCAATCCCAGACTTGTCATCAGCACCCAGCAAGGTCGTGCCATCGGTTGTGATAAGTGTTTGGCCCGGATATTTCTGAAGACTCTTGAAATCAGCAGGATCCAGTTTGAAGCCTGAATCACCCAAGTCGATAGCTCCACCATCGTAATTTTCGATGACTTGCGGATTAACTCCCTCAGCATTAAAGTCAGCAGTGTCCATGTGGGAGATGAAGCCAACCTTGCGTGTCAGGCTGGGATCATTAGCTGGTAAGGTACCAATAGCAAAACCATTTGGAAGGTAGTAGACGTTTTGCAGACCGACACGTTTCATTTCGGGAATAAGGACATTGGTCGCAAAATCTACCTGGCTTTGCGTACTTGGAGTAGTAGTAGAGTGTTCATCAGAACGCGTGTTGACCTTAACGTAGGTCAAAAAACGATCTAAAAGGTTCGGATAAGTCATAAAAACTCCTTTTACAATTAAAAATAAAATGCTATCTTCAGAAAAAACTAATTCCGAAGGTTTTATGATTTAAAAAATATAATAACTCAAATCCATAATAATCTCAAATAGAAAAACGGTTATTCTATTCTTTTTTCATTTTACCATAGAATAGTTTGAAAGACAAAGAAGAATCATGCCATTTCACAATCGATATAATATAAAATAATTATATTGATTGACACTGTTTGGACTTTAGTGTAAAATTGTTTTATCAATCTATAGATTGATATAGTAACAATGTAAAAAACATTCTAGTTAAGGAGAATAAAATGAACATTCGCTTTGATTTTAAGAAAGTTCAAATTATTGCGCGCCGTTTAGTTACACTGTTAGCTATTCTCTTTTTGTGTGCTCCGATAGGTATGTTAAATGCTGATTCTAATACAGAACCTCAGACAACTCTTCACAAGACAATTACTCCGATATCCGGACAAGATGACAAGTATGAGTTGTCATTGGATATCACTTCTAAGCTTGGGACAGAAACTCAAACGGATCCCTTAGATGTTGTTTTAGTAGCAGATCTCTCAGGAAGTATGAACAAGAGAGATGTTCCTTCTTCTACTGGCCGAACAATTACAAGATTGGATGCTTTAAAAAATACCCTTAAAGGAACTCGAGATCGTCAGGGATTAATTGATACGATTTTATCCAATTCAAATAATCGGTTATCCATGGTAGGTTTTGGCGGAAAGATTGATAATAAGTTTGCGGAACAAGCATGGAATGCCTACTACCGAAAATGGGAGTGGGGGTATCGGTATTGGCCGTATGAAGAGAGAACAGCATTTTATGATGGTGTGTCCCCATGGGATGATGCGGAAACAATTTTAAATTGGAATAACGATGCTAGTGGTTCAAAGACTGCTGTCAGTAATATGAGAATTGCTGGTGGCAAATCAATAGGGACTGAATCAGGAATCGGTACAGGAACCAATATTAGTGCGGGTATTCGTATTGCTAATCAATTGATAGATAGTGCAAGACCAAATGCCAAGAAGGTTGTTATTGTTCTATCAGATGGTTTTGCCAATATGTATTACAATGATAATGGTTATACAGTTTACAACTATAATAATCAGGATGGATCAGAAACGGCGCCTGAATGGTTCTGGAATAATTTAGATGGCTCTATCAATAATCTAGCCTATAGTCTCGCTCCAAAACTAGATGGCTTTTATTCCATTAAGTTTCGTTATTCAAATAATGTCGACAGTATTACCAGTCTGCAATATTATATGAGGCAACATAATGCCTCCATTCCAAATGAAATATTCTCTGCAAATGATGAAGACCAGTTACAAGACAGTTTCAAAGATATCACTGATAAGATTCTGCCACTGGGAATCCACCACGTGACCATAAAGGATGTTCTTTCTAAGTATGTTCAGCTATTACCGAACGGATCGTCAGAGTTTCGTGTAGTGAAAGAAAAGGCTGGTAGTAGTGAAATATTAACTGAAAATCAAGTAACTTTTGATACCAAAACAACCTCAGAAGGATTAGTGGAAGTTACGGCTAAATTTTCTCCGAATTATTCCTTAGAAGATGGAGCTAGATATGTCCTTAAATTTACTGTTACATCTAGTCAAGATGCCTTAGATGCTATTGCTGGTGATAAGAAGATAGAGGCTGGTGATGCTGAAGGTTCTGATGTCAATAAACTCTATTCCAATAAAGGTGCCAGTGTCACCTATTCCTATGGAATAGGCACCTCCCAAACCAAGACCAAAGAATACTCTGACAACCCAACATTTAAGCCTTCGGATCCATTAACGGTACCAGTGGAAGTTGAATGGCAAGGTGTGACGGGTGCGAGAACTGTTATTACAGCTGATCAACCGAGTAATGTTGAGCTGAAACTGGTTCAAAAGAACAAGAACGGAGGTTCTGACAATCAAGAATATCGAAAGACCAATGTGAATGTTAGAAAAAACGTATCTAATGAAACGAGGAACTTTGAAAAAGTTGCCAAAGGATATCAATACGATTTAATTGCACCGGACGTCCCAGCCTTTACCAAAGAAATAAAAAATGTTGGTACAGAAACTAACCCATCCTTTAAGGTAATCTATAAACAATTACCAAGCCTGACAATCAAAAAAGTGTTGAAATCTGAAAACAACTTGAACAAGGAGTTTTGGATTAAAGTAAAACTAACCTCACCTGATTCTAACCCATTGAATGGAACTTTTGGTGAAATAAATGTTGTGAATGGAGAAGCGAAGATTCGTGTTGACAAACGAAAACGTTGGAAAGGTATTCTAAGCTATCTTCCTCGAGGAACCCATTACAAGGTTGAAGAAGAAGCCACATCAACAATTGGTTACCATGTTACATATGAGAATCAAGAGGGGTATCTGAATAAAGATGAAACCAGTACTGTCACGAACCACAAGCTTCCAAGCTTGTACGTTACAAAAAAGGTTACGGGTGTATTTGCCAATCTATTAAAATCTTTTAAGATTACCATTAACATAAAGGATGCTCAGAATAGACCATTGAATGGTTCCTATAATGTATTGGTGAATAACAAAAGAACGATCTTGCAGTTTACTGATGGACGAGCGTCTGTTGATCTTAACAAAGACCACACGATAAAAATTTATGGGCTACCACTCGATAGCTCCTATACCGTAGAAGAAGAATCAAACTCTTCGATTGGTTATCAGGTTACTTATGAAAACAAAGAAGGTAAGCTTGATGCGGACAAGTATGCAACAGTTACAAATGATAAGAATAGTGTACCTGAGACCGGGATTGACTTCCTCAGCAGTACACTCGTGTTAGGAATAATCCTTCCTCTAGGAGGAATCTTCTTTACAATTCTACTCGGATATCTAGTGGTACATAGGAGAAAATAATGCTACTTAAAAAGAAACATAAGAAAACAGTAACACAAGTCAATCGGGATAAGTCTCCGCCTAGTGTATGGGGAGATATCCTCTACTTAGTCAGTAAGCTTTTGATGGTTGGGTTTATACTGGCCACCCTTTACTTTTTTGTCTTTGGACTATTGAGATACAATGACGATGGCATGAAACCAGCCTTAAAAGATGGCGACTTGGTTGTCTACTATAGATTGGATAAGCGTTATTCGATTGGTGATCTGCTTGTCTATAGTTATAAGGGTAAGGAAAGAGTGGCGCGTGTCATTGCAACCGAAGGAAGTACGATCGATATAAATGAAAATGGTCTCATCATCAACGGTTCTCCTCAACAAGAACAGGATATCTACAAAGAAACGCTGCTCTATAAGGAAGGGGTTACCTTCCCGATGAAAGTCCCAGCAGGACAACTCTTTGTCCTCGGAGACAATCGAACAACGGCTGTAGATAGCCGTGCTTTTGGAACCATTCCAATACAGGATACCCATGGCAAGGTGGTAACAGTCCTAAGGCGACGGGGCTTTTGATGACAATTTATGAAAAAAGAAATATAAAAATAAAAGGAATAATCATGAAAAAAACATTTTTGAAAAAATTAGTTACTGCAAGTATTGCAGCTGTAACCGCCTTGTCGGTCTTTAGAGGAGTGCCAACATTTGCGGATGATAATGATGTGGCAACTGCTAAAGCAACTGGTGAAACAAGTGCAAAAGTAGCTATTAATAAAACACTGAATATTGCTGAAGGAATTACAACACCGAAAGCGACTTTTAGGTTTACTTTTACTCCACAACCTGGAACTTCTTCAAATGATGCTCCTTATCAAATGGCTTCAAATTCGGAAAGTAATAAGGGATTCATTCCTGATCGTACGGTGACATATTCGGAAGCTGATCGCTTAGCTAGTGGTCAATCAAGCATTAAAAAAGATACAGGTGACATTTTTGCTGGAGTTTCATATGATCATGCAGGCGAGTATGTTTACCTCGTAAAGGAAACAGATAAAACTTATACACCTATTAAAGATAAAAATGATCAAGATATAGATGCTGTGAAATATGATACTCGCACTTATAAAATGCATGTAATTGTCAAAAATAAAGAAAATTCAGGTACCTTTATTTCTTCTGTTTACTTTAGAGAAGAGAATAAACCTGGCGCTGCTAAAGTTGCTCCATCCTCAAATTCAAATATTTTCAAATATGATTTATTTGAGAACACATATACTAAAAATGGAGGGAAAATTGATCCAACAGATCCTAAACACCCAAATGAACCAACAAAAGATATAACAGACAATGCAAAAAAATCCTTAACTATTCTAAAAAAAGTTGACGGAGGGACTGCGGATCGTACAAAAGATTTCCAATTTGAGATAACAGTAAAATTACCCAAAACAAATGAAACAGCAGTATCTCCTGTAACACAAATTACAGTTCATTATGGTGATAAAACTGAAAATGTTGATGTTGCTACCGATAAAGTCACATTTACTAAAACTTTTACTTTGAAGCATGGTCAAGAGTTTGCCATTGCTAATCTTCCAGCAGGTTCTCGTTATACTGTAAAAGAAACCGGAAGCAAAGGATATACCGCTACTTCTAAATATACTGAGAATGGTGAAAGTAAAACCAAATCAGATGGTACTCAAGCCCAAGATTATACAGTTGAAAATGTTCTTGTCGGTGAAAAATTGAACGACAACACTTTTACCAATAAATATCAAGACGTTACCCCTACTGGTCTCTTGATTGACAATCTTCCTTTCATCTTGATGATTGGTCTTGGTTTGGCTGGATTTGTTGTTTTGTCTAAAAAACGCAGACAAGCTTAGGCAAGTGGTTTGACCGATGAAAATCAAGCGTGAGAAACCAAAAAGGAGTTTGTCTAGGCGTCTGGTCCTTGCTGTAGATGCATTGATGAATCATATCTTGCTCCTCTTGGCAGCCTTAGTCTTTCTCTTTGGTTTCTACGCCCTTTGGGATGCCAATCAGGTTTATTCTCAGGCTTCATCAAGTGAGTATGAGGCTTATAGACCTGTTAGTACCAGTGAGAAGGATGAGCTTGCTAGTTTTTCTGGCTTTCACAAGCTACAGCAAGTCAATCCAGAGGTTCTCGGCTGGATCAATGTCTATGGCACTAATATAGACTATCCCTTAGTCCAAGCCAAAGATAATGAGAAATACCTGAACAAGGATTCCAAGGGAGAATTTGCAGCTACAGGAGCTATCTTTCTAGAGGCTCGAAATGAATCCAAGTTCGAAGACTTTAATACCATCATCTACGGACACCATGTAGAAAATGGGGTTATGTTTGGAGATGTAGCAAAGTTTTCTGATAAGGAATTCTTTGACCAGCATCGCTACGGTAGTATTTACTATAATGGTGTTGAAAAAGGTCTTGAGATCTTTGAGATGCTCGAGGTGGACGCCTATGACTTTAACATCTACGATCCAGGTATTAATGGGGATGATCGGCGCCAAGAATATATCGATCACTTACTCTCGGTTGCCATTCACAAACGAGACATTACACTGGGGCCAAATGACCATATCATCCTTCTCAGTACCTGTTTCCTAGACGTAACAAATGGGAGACATATCGTAGTTGCCAAGATTACGGATACAGTTCCAAAGAACACCTTCCATACGAAAAAATCAAAACCATTCCCTTACAGCGTCTTTGATGATTCGTCGCTCGGACGATTTCTCTCATCGATTCCTTTGTGGATATGGTATATCATCTTATTTATCTTGCTCTTGCTATTGATCTTCTTGCTCATCATTCTCTACTTGATCTTGCGTCGTAGAAGAGAAGCAAAGGAAGAAGGAGAAGATACCATTACTGACTAAACTACCAATAATAGAGAAAGGGATAGCCTCTCTTGCTCTTTTATTTTCAAGGCTAGAAAGGAGAAAGAAGGAAATATGAAAACAAGTACGAGTCACAAGATCATAAAGGTCATTCTATCCCTCTTTCTAGCTTTTTTCTGTCTTTTTACAGCTGATAGAGTTCTTGCGAGTGACTACGATCATTATAATCCCATTGAAAAGGATGCTAGCAGTACGGGCTTTGAAACCTTGCAACACCTTAACAAGGATGTTTGTGGTTGGATTAGCCTCGATGGGACCAAGGTAGACTATCCCCTCTTGCAGAGTCAGGATAATGTCAAATACCTTGACCGAAATGCTTTTGGCGATTATACTGTGTCAGGTTCTATATTCCTAGACTATCGTTTTAACCCCAACTTTACCGACTTTAACACCATCATCTATGGTCACTCTATGGCCTCTGGTGCCATGTTTGGTGAGATACAAAAGTTTGCTAACCAAGAGTTTTTCGAAAATCACCGTTATGGCTCTATCTATTATAACGGTCGTGAACGAGGGCTTGAGATTTTTGGGATTTTAGAAGTAGATGCCTATGACACGGATATTTACCGAACTTTGAGTTCCAACGATGAGGAGCACCAGGCCTACTATCAATATCTGCTAAGTAAAGCCAAGTACAAGCGAGATGTCTCCTTGACCTCAACGGACAAGATTGTTTTATTAAGCACCTGTTTCCTTAATATTACCAACGGACGGCATATCCTCTTAGCTAAAATAACGGATGCACCAGTAAAAGTAGCCCAGGATAAAAGTGGAGAAGCAGTAGGAACACGGTATTTCGATCAAGGGATTCCAACGCATTGGATTTATATCCTTGCCTTTCTTCTCCTGATTATCGTTATTTTACTCCTTGTTGTTATCATCCTAATCATAAGGCGAGATAGAAAGACAAAAGAACAAAAGAAATAGTAGACGTCGGAAGCGTTTACTATTTTTGTCTTTCGTGATAGAATGGATAGTGAAAATAATATCATAAGGATAATAACATGAAAAAAGCAATATTAATGATGACCTTTGGATCTCCAGAGGAGATTAGTTTTGAAGGAGTAGCAGAATTTTTTACAAACATTCGTCGTGGTGTTAGACCCGAAGACCACGAGATTCAGACCCTCTATGACAACTACGTCCTTATCGGTGGGACACCTTTGCAGCGGATTACAAGGGAAGAAGTTGCTTTAGTAAGAGAACGTATAGGGGAGGAGTACGGTATCTACTTTGCCAATAAGTTTTCTCGCCCCTTTATTCCAGACGTGATCAAGCAGATGGAAGCTGATGGTGTTGAAGAATGTATCTGCTTGATTTTGGAACCTCATTATTCCTTTTACTCGGTGATGGGGTATGAAAAGTTTTTGGAAAGTCAGCAGATCCGATTTTTAGTAATTAAAGACTGGTATCAACAACAGCCTTTGCTGGACTTCTGGACAGATGAGATTGAAAAAATTTTACGAAACCATGTGGGAGAAGAGCCTTTCAAGGTGATCTTTTCAGCTCACAGTGTTCCCATTTTTGCCTTGGACTATGGAGATCCATATATCGATCAGATTTTTGATAATAGCAAGCTAATCGCTGAACAACTCGGCCTGACAACCGATCAGTATACCAATACTTGGCAGAGCGAAAGCGATATTGGAATCCCTTGGATCAAGCCAGATGTCTTAGAATATTTGCGAGAACAAAAGCAACATCCAGAGCATTATATTTTTGTCCCGATTAGCTTTATCAGTGAACATATCGAAGTTCTTTTTGATAACGATGTAGAATGTTATGAGTTGTGTCAAGAATTAGGTGTCACCTACCATCGCCCACCTATGCCCAATACGGATAGCCGTTTAATTGACTCTTTAGTTGCTACTGTACGAGCCAACGAAAACAAAGAATTTAAAGCTTTTCTCCCAGAAGAAGAAACCTTTGATGAGTTAGCGCCTTCGGCAACTACCAAGGACATCATGAAAGAGACAGATGATCTTCAGATGCCAGAATTTGTCAAAAAACTCATTGAGAAAAAAGGCCGTGAAAATGTGAAGATGCCTTACTTGATTAAGAAAATGCTCGAAAAGGCTGGGAAGTTACCAAAAGAGTAAAGAAAAAAGGATTTAACTTAAAGCTAAATCCTTTATCTGTTTTATTTTTTCTCAAGAAGAGCTTTGATTTCTTGAAGAACTTCAAGTTCAGTTGGAGCAGCAGGTGCTTCCTCAACCACTTCCTCTTTCTTACGAAGGTTTTGCGCTTTTTCCATACCTTTAATAACGAAGAAAAGCACAGTACCTACAACGAGAAAGTTGATAATAGCACTCAAGAATTTACCATATGTAACACCATTCCATGCAAGCTCAGCTATGTTTTGTACTTGCGCAGCTTCCAAAGCTGGGTTCAATAGAAGTGGAGTGATGATATCATTAACAAATGAAGTAACGATAGCACCAAAAGCAGAGGCAATGATTACACCGACAGCAAGGTCAACAACATTACCACGAAGCAAGAATTCTTTTAAATCCTTTAACATTTTCATAATGTCCTTTCCTAAATTTCTATCTAATTATATCTTAATTTGTAAAAGAAATCAACATAGATGCTCAGGAAGTCAGTCATAGCTTTTAAATATATAGATTTTGCTGAAAATATAGTTTAAAATGATGATCAAAATTTGTGCTAGAATAGTTTCAACAGTATTAACCCTATCTATATTCTGTTCGACAAACTGGCCAATAATATCCGGAAAGGTTGTAACAAAGATATAAGTTAAAAGAAGGTCCAGTCCAAGAGTAGAGAGACGAGCTAAGAAAAACTTAGCCAGGCGAGTCGGCCAATTTCTTCTCTCTTGTTTAAAGACGATTGTATCATTTGTGAGAAAGGCAAAGAGAATCCCGATAAGGTTTGCGAGTGCAGTTGCGAGGATTTCTTGGTGGGTGATATAATAAATAACCAAACGTGATACAATAGAAACCAGAGTCGTAGCACCACCGAAAAATATGTAGGAGAGAATCTCGTTATCAAAGAAAGCTCTTATTAGTTTTTTCATGATTTTAGTATAGCATAAAGCTGGCTAATGTGCTATACTAGTAAGGTTGACAATCTCAACCCTTGGTGCTTAGCTTCTTTCACCAAGCATATTTTACGCGGGAAACCGTTAAAGGAGAAATCATGAAAAAATTAACTGTTCGTGACATGGCAGACATCGCTATCGTTGCTGCTATTTATGTAGTTTTGACTATTACGCCACCAATCAATGTTCTTAGTTTTGGGGTGTATCAGTTCCGTATTTCAGAAATGTTGAATTTTTTGGCATTTTACAACCCTAAATACATCATCGGTGTGACAATTGGATGTATGATTGCTAATTTATTTAGTAGTTTTGGCCTAATAGATGTCTTTGTCGGTGGAGGTTCTACCCTAGTTTTCCTTAGTCTAGGGGTATGGCTCTTTGCAAAATACAGCAAAGATTACCTCTTTAACGGATTGATTCGAAAAGATCATTTCTTCTTTTCAATCCTCTTCTCTATTTCAATGATTACCATTGCAGCTGAACTCCATATCTTGACAGAAGCTCCCTTCTTCTTCACATGGTTCTCTACTGGAATTGGTGAGTTTGCATCACTTATAGTGGGAGCGATTTTGATTGGTAAACTGGGACAGCGAATCGATCTAACAAAATAAAAAGTTTATAAGCTAGATTCTTGATAAGTCTAGCTTTTTTCATTCCATAAATTAAAAGAGAGCGCTTGACAAGAACATAGAACTATAGTATACTTTTTAGGTAAGCTGATTTAGCTCAGTTGGCAGAGCGCATCCATGGTAAGGATGAGGTCGCCGGTTCAATCCCGGCAATTAGCATGATAGAAACAAAATGACCTTGGGAGACCAAGGTTTTTCTTATCTACCTGTATAAATGAAGTTAAAGCGTTTTGGCTGTTGACAAAAGTGCCCCTATCTAGTAGAATAGTAGATGCGATGAGTCGATAGGTAGTCTTCGGATTGCTATTGAGCATAAGGAGGTCATAACGCAGGAGCGGACCTTGATGAGTTGTGTGAACCTGCTCATCACATGAAGATGCCTCTTAGTCCCTAGTCAATGACTAGGGATTTTTAGTTTTCAGAGAATATAACCCAAAAATGCTTTTCAATTTCTGGAAAAAGTAGTATAATACATCTATTATAGAAATTTTTAGAAAATTCCGAAAGAGGTTATTTATGGGATATACAGTTGCTGTAGTCGGCGCGACAGGTGCTGTCGGAGCTCAGATGATAAAAATGTTGGAAGAATCAACACTTCCGATCGATAAAATTCGTTACCTTGCTTCTGCACGTTCAGCAGGCAAGACTTTGAAATTTAAAGACCAAGATATTACGATTGAAGAAACGACTGAGACCGCTTTTGAGGGTGTTGATATTGCACTCTTCTCAGCAGGTGGTTCGACATCAGCTAAGTATGCACCATACGCAGTTCAAGCTGGAGCGGTAGTAGTAGATAACACATCTTATTTCCGCCAAAATCCAGACGTACCTTTGGTTGTTCCAGAGGTCAATGCTCACGCACTTGATGCCCACAACGGGATTATTGCTTGCCCTAACTGTTCAACAATCCAAATGATGGTGGCGCTTGAGCCTGTTCGTCAAAAATGGGGCTTGGACCGTATCATCGTTTCAACTTACCAAGCGGTCTCAGGTGCTGGTATGGGAGCGATTCTTGAAACACAACGTGAACTTCGTGAAGTCTTGAATGATGGTGTGAATCCACGTGATTTGCATGCGGAAATCTTGCCTTCAGGTGGTGATAAGAAACACTATCCTATCGCCTTTAACGCTCTTCCACAAATCGATGTCTTCACTGACAATGATTACACTTACGAAGAGATGAAGATGACCAAGGAAACGAAGAAAATCATGGAAGATGATAGCATCGCAGTGTCTGCAACATGTGTGCGTATTCCTGTCTTGTCAGCTCACTCTGAGTCTGTTTACATTGAAACAAAAGAAGTGGCCCCAATCGAAGAAGTGAAAGCAGCTATCGCAGCCTTTCCAGGTGCAGTTCTTGAAGATGATGTAGCTCATCAAATCTATCCGCAAGCCATCAATGCAGTTGGTTCACGTGATACCTTTGTTGGTCGTATCCGAAAAGACTTGGATGCTGAAAAAGGAATCCATATGTGGGTTGTTTCAGATAACCTTCTTAAAGGTGCTGCCTGGAACTCAGTTCAGATTGCAGAAACGCTTCACGAACGTGGATTGGTTCGTCCAACAGCTGAGTTGAAATTTGAATTAAAATAGTCATATCGTTTAGGAGTTCAGATGAACTCCTTCTTTGAAATAGAGAGGTGTTTCTCATGTCTTATCAAGATTTAAAAGAGTGTAAAATCATCACAGCCTTTATTACCCCTTTCCATGAGGATGGTTCCATCAACTTTGATGCCATTCCAGCCTTGATTGAGCATTTATTGGCCCATCATACAGATGGAATTCTTCTAGCTGGAACGACTGCTGAGAGTCCGACCTTGACCCACGATGAGGAGTTGGAACTCTTTGCGGCTGTACAAAAGATTGTTAATGGACGTGTTCCTTTGATTGCGGGTGTTGGTACCAATGATACGCGTGACTCGATTGAGTTTGTCAAAGAAGTAGCAGACTTTGGTGGCTTCGCTGCTGGACTTGCTATCGTACCATACTACAACAAACCTTCTCAAGAAGGAATGTATCAGCACTTTAAAGCGATTGCAGATGCTTCTGACCTACCAATTATTATCTATAACATTCCAGGACGCGTAGTAGTGGAATTAACTCCAGAAACCATGCTTCGTTTGGCTGACCATCCAAATATCATTGGTGTCAAAGAATGTACTAGCTTGGCTAATATGGCTTACTTGATTGAGCACAAGCCAGAAGAATTCTTGATTTATACAGGTGAAGATGGAGATGCCTTCCATGCCATGAACCTTGGTGCGGATGGGGTTATTTCTGTTGCCTCCCATACAAATGGAGATGAGATGCACGAGATGCTCACTGCCATTGCAGAAAGCGATATGAAGAAAGCCGCAGCTATTCAGCGCAAGTTCATTCCTAAGGTCAATGCCCTCTTCTCTTATCCAAGCCCTGCTCCAGTTAAGGCTGTTTTGAACTATATGGGATTTGAAGCTGGACCAACTCGATTACCTCTAGTTCCAGCACCAGAGGAAGATGCTAAACGCATTATCAAGGTTGTTGTAGATGGCGACTACGAAGCGACTAAGGCAACCGTAACAGGAGTCCTTAGGCCAGATTACTAATAAAGACAATAAAATCCATGACCGCAAGAAGGATCATGGATTTTGCTTATTTTCCTAAACAGAATTGGCTAAAGAGCTGGGTGATGAGTTCATCTGGAGCAGCATCCCCAGTGATTTCTCCGAGGATTTCCCAAGTACGAGTCAAGTCAACTTGAAGCAAGTCAACTGGCATCCCCAGTTCAAGACCTTCATTAACAGCTTGTAGGCTTTCAACAGCCTTCTCAATCAAGGAAATATGACGGGCATTAGACAGGTAAGTGACATCTTGCTCGACCAAACCAGCATTTTCAAAGAAGAGGTTATTGATACGCTCTTCAATTTTATCAATGTTTTGATTTTTAAGAACTGAAATACGAATGACATCTTCAGGAAGTTCTGAAGTTTCAATCGCTTCTGGCAGGTCTGTTTTATTAAGTAAAATAATGCGGTTAGTATCTTGACTGATTTCTAGGAGTTGGCGGTCTTGGGCGGTTAGTGGTTCGCTGGCATTTAGTACTAGTAGTACCAAGTCAGCTTCCTTGAGGGCTTTCTTGGAGCGTTCAACTCCGATTTGTTCCACGACATCATCTGTTTCCCGAATTCCAGCTGTATCAATCAATTTGAGAGGTACACCATTAATGTTGACGTATTCTTCGATGACATCACGGGTGGTACCAGCGATGTCTGTAACGATGGCCTTGTCCTCACGCAAGAGGTTGTTGAGGAGGCTCGATTTTCCAACGTTGGGACGGCCGATGATAGCTGTTGAAATTCCTTCGCGAAGGATCTTACCGCGACGAGCTGTTCTAAGGAGATTGGTTAGCAATTGTTCAAACTCCATAGTCTTCTCGCGGACAACAGCAGTAGTAGCTTCCTCAACATCATCATACTCAGGATAGTCAATATTGACCTCAACTTGGGCAAGTGTATTGAGGATTTCTCGGCGAGTATTATTAATGAGGTCAGAAAGAGAACCGTCCAATTGTTTGACTGCAATATTCATGGCCTTATCTGTCTTGGCACGAATGATGTCCATCACTGCCTCAGCCTGAGTCAAGTCCACACGTCCATTTAGAAAGGCGCGCTTGGTAAATTCACCAGGTTCTGCCATACGAGCTCCTTCACGTATTACAAGTTGAAGAATTTCATTGGTCACGGCAATCCCACCGTGGGTGTTAATCTCGATAATATCTTCACAAGTGAAGGTCTTTGGAGACTTCATGGCTCCAACCATGACCTCGTCCATGACTTTTTCAGTCAGAGGATCAACAATGTGACCATAGTTAAGAGTGTGGCTAGCAACCTTACTCAAGTCTTTCCCTTTGAAAATCTTTTGCGCAATGGCAAAACTATCTGTTCCGCTCAGGCGGACAATACCAATGGCTCCTTCACCTAGTGGAGTAGAGATAGCAGCGATGGTATCAAATTCACGTGTAATCATACTAATTCCTTTTGTATTTCTTTTCTTAGGATAGGTATCCAAGCATCTCTTCAAATTGTAACAAAATTAGACTATTTCTTCAATGGATGCCACTTGGAGATTGAAAAAGCCTAAGCAATTCTGCTTAAGCTAGTTTATTTGGTGCGCATTTCTCCTTGTGGGAAGTAAGTTCCTTCTGGCATGTCGTTGATGATGACATGAACGGCTGATTGAGGGGCTCCAGTGTTGCGGACAACAGCTTCCGTTACTTCCTTAGCCAGAGCTTTCCTTTGCTCGAGCGTGCGTCCTTCAAATAAATCGATGCGTACAAATGGCATAATAACTTCCTCCACTAGTTTTTGATTTCTTCTATTTTACCACATTTTGCCGTTTAAAGCTTCAGAAAATTATGATATACTAGAATGTAGCAAAAATTTAGAAATGGACGTGAATTAGAAGCATGGCACAGTTGTATTATCGTTATGGGACCATGAACTCTGGTAAGACGATTGAGATTCTCAAGGTGGCCTATAACTACGAGGAGCAAGGAAAGGGAGTTGTGATTATGACTTCGGCTCTGGATACGCGTGACGGAGTTGGCTATGTATCCAGTCGGATTGGTATGAAACGCCCAGCTATTGCGATTGAGGAAACGACGGATATCTTCGGCTATATCCGAGATTTACCTGAAAAACCTTACTGTGTGTTGGTCGATGAGGCCCAGTTTCTCAAGCGTCACCATGTTTACGACTTAGCTCGTGTTGTTGATGAGTTAGATATACCTGTCATGGCTTTTGGTTTGAAAAATGACTTTCGCAATGAATTGTTCGAAGGTTCCAAATACCTCTTGCTTTTAGCAGATAAGATTGACGAAATCAAGACTATCTGTCAGTATTGTAAGAAAAAGGCGACTATGGTGTTGCGTACGCAGGATGGTGTGCCAGTCTATGATGGCGAACAAATTCAGATCGGTGGAAATGAAACCTATATCTCAGTCTGCCGAAAACATTATTTTGCCCCTGAAATCAATAAGGAGAATGAAGAAAAATGAACATCTATGATCAACTACAAGCTGTAGAAGACCGTTATGAAGAATTAGGAGAATTGCTTAGTGACCCTGATGTAGTCTCTGATACCAAGCGTTTTATGGAATTGTCCAAAGAAGAAGCTTCAACCCGTGATACGGTGACGGCTTACCGAGAATACAAACAAGTCCTTCAAAATATCATCGATGCTGAAGAAATGATTAAAGAGTCTGGCGGAGATGCGGACTTGGAAGAAATGGCTAAGCAAGAACTCAAAGACGCCAAGGCTGAAAAAGAAGAATACGAAGAAAAACTCAAAATCTTGCTCCTTCCAAAGGATCCAAACGATGACAAGAACATCATCCTTGAAATCCGTGGAGCAGCTGGTGGAGACGAAGCAGCGCTCTTCGCTGGAGATTTGCTAACTATGTACCAAAAGTATGCGGAAGCCCAAGGCTGGCGCTTTGAAGTCATGGAAGCTTCTATGAATGGTGTTGGTGGTTTCAAAGAAGTGGTTGCCATGGTTTCGGGTCAATCTGTATACTCTAAACTCAAGTATGAGTCTGGAGCCCACCGTGTTCAACGTGTCCCTGTGACAGAAAGTCAAGGGCGTGTTCATACCTCGACAGCGACAGTTCTAGTCATGCCTGAAGTGGAAGAAGTAGAATACGATATCGATCCAAAAGACCTTCGTGTTGACATCTACCACGCATCAGGTGCTGGTGGACAGAACGTCAATAAGGTTGCGACTGCCGTGCGTATCGTTCACTTGCCAACCAATATCAAGGTTGAGATGCAGGAAGAACGTACCCAGCAGAAGAACCGTGAGAAAGCCATGAAAATCATCCGTGCGCGTGTTGCTGACCACTTTGCACAAATTGCCCAGGATGAACAAGACGCTGAGCGTAAGTCAACAGTCGGTACTGGTGACCGTTCAGAACGGATTCGTACTTATAATTTCCCGCAAAACCGTGTTACGGACCACCGTATTGGCTTGACCCTCCAAAAACTAGATATGATTTTATCTGGTAAATTGGATGAAGTTGTGGATGCCTTGGTGCTCTATGACCAAACACAAAAATTAGAAGAATTAAATAAATAATGAAATTAGCCCAATTATTTTCAGATTTTGAAGAAGCGTTGATAAGACAAGGAGAGGAAGCAGAAAGCCTCTCTTTTGTCTATCGTAGCTTAAAAAATCTCTCTTTTACAGACTTTGTCTTTGCCCTCCAGCAAGAGGTAACAGAGGAAGAAAAACGATTTGTAGAAGAAATTTACCAGCAGTTAGCGTCCCATAAACCAGCTCAGTATATCATCGGACAGGCAGAATTCTTTGGAATGCAGTTAAAAGTGGATGAGCGAGTTTTGATTCCTCGGCCAGAGACAGAAGAGTTGGTGGATCTCATCCTCACAGAAAATCCTGAGGAAAGTCTTAAGATTCTAGATATCGGGACTGGAAGTGGTGCCATAGCCCTTGCATTAGCTAAAAACAGACCAGATTGGTCAGTGACAGCAGCAGATATTTCCCAAGCCGCCTTAGAGCTTGCATCAGAGAATGCTAGCAATCAAAATCTTAATATATTTTTTAAAAAATCTGATTGTTTTGCAGAAATTTCTGAAAAATATGATATAATTGTATCCAATCCACCCTATATCTCTCGTGAAGATGAGTCAGAGGTTGGTTTGAATGTTTTGCATTCAGAACCTCATCTAGCTCTCTTTGCAGATGAGGATGGCCTAGCTATTTATCGCAGAATTGCGGAAGATGCAAAAGACTATCTCACAGATGGTGGTAAGATTTACCTTGAAATTGGATACAAGCAAGGTCAAAGTGTTCCTGCGCTTTTTAGGAAACATCTTCCTGAAAAACGGGTACGAACACTCAAGGACCAATTTGGTCAAGATAGGATGGTTGTAGTTGATGATGGACAGGATTAGACAAGAGTTGGAAAAAGGCGGAGCTGTTGTTTTGCCTACAGAGACAGTTTATGGTCTCTTTGCTAAGGCCTTAGACGAAAAAGCTGTCGACCATGTTTACCAACTCAAACGTCGTCCCAGAGATAAGGCACTCAATCTTAATGTCGCTTCTCTAGAGGACATCTTGCACTTTTCAAAGAATCAGCCAACTTATCTACAAAAGCTTGTAGAGGCCTTTTTACCGGGTCCCCTGACCATTATCCTCGAAGCCAATGACCGAGTTCCCTATTGGGTCAACTCTGGTATTGCAACTGTCGGATTTCGGATGCCGAGTCACCCCATTACACTTGATTTGATTCGAGAGACAGGACCCTTGATTGGGCCGTCTGCCAATATTTCAGGTCAGGCAAGTGGCGTGACCTTTGCTCAAATTCTAGAGGATTTTGACCAAGAGGTTCTGGGGCTGGAGGACGATGCTTCTTTAACTGGACAGGATTCGACGATTTTGGATTTGTCTGGAGACAAGGTGAAAATCTTACGCCAGGGGGCGATTAAGCGAGAAGACATTCTTGCTCGGTTGCCAGAGATTTCTTTTGAGGAGGAATGAGATGTTAAGAGATTTGCAAGAAACAGATGTGAATGCTATATGTGAGATTAACCAAGAGGCTTTGGGCTATTCTTTTAGTCCAGAGGACACAGCTAGTCAACTAGCTAGACTGTCTCAGGATTCTCATCATTTCCTACTTGGCTATGAGGATGAGGTCAGCCATGTCCTACTTGGATATGTCCATGCTGAAGTTTATGAATCCCTCTATTCCAAAGCAGGCTTTAATATCTTAGGCTTAGCGGTTTCGCCTCAAGCACAAGGGCAAGGTATCGGTAAAAGTTTACTGCAAGGGTTGGATCAAGAAGCAAAAAGACGGGGTTATGGGTTTATCCGCTTAAACTCTGCTGATCATCGTCTGGGAGCTCATGCATTTTATGAAAAAGTTGGTTATACTTGTGATAAAGTGCAGAAACGGTTTATTCGCATCTTTTAGTTTATTTTCTTATTGGAAAAACAAACTAAAGGACCAGTCACACTATAAAGGAGAAGACCTATGATTTTTGACAAAGACGATTTTAAAGCATACGATGCTGATCTCTGGAATGCTATTGCCAAAGAAGAAGAACGCCAGCAAAACAATATTGAGTTGATTGCTTCGGAAAACGTGGTTTCCAAGGCTGTTATGGCAGCTCAAGGGTCTATCTTGACGAATAAATATGCTGAAGGTTACCCAGGACGCCGTTATTATGGTGGAACTGATGTAGTAGACGTGGTAGAAACTCTAGCTATTGAACGTGCAAAAGAAATTTTCGGTGCTAAATTCGCCAATGTCCAACCTCACTCAGGAAGCCAAGCTAACTGTGCGGCTTACATGGCCTTGATTGAGCCTGGTGATACCGTTATGGGGATGGATTTGGCAGCAGGTGGACACTTGACCCACGGAGCTCCAGTTAGCTTCTCTGGTCAAACCTACAACTTTGTTTCCTATAGTGTGGATCCTGAAACAGAACTCTTGGACTTTGATGCTATCTTGAAACAAGCCCAAGAAGTAAAACCAAAACTAATTGTAGCGGGTGCTTCAGCCTATTCTCAAATTATTGACTTCTCAAAATTCCGTGAAATCGCAGATGCTGTTGGAGCTAAGCTCATGGTCGATATGGCCCATATCGCTGGTTTGGTTGCAGCTGGACTCCATCCAAGCCCAGTGCCATACGCTCATATCACTACAACAACGACCCACAAAACTCTTCGTGGACCGCGTGGTGGTTTGATTTTGACAAATGATGAGGACTTAGCTAAGAAAATCAACTCAGCTATTTTCCCTGGTATTCAGGGTGGTCCTTTGGAGCATGTTGTGGCGGCTAAGGCGGTTTCCTTCAAAGAAGTTTTGGACCCAGCCTTCAAGGAATATGCTGCTAATGTCATCAAAAACAGCAAGGCTATGGTTGAAGTCTTCTTGCAGGATCCTGATTTCCGTATCATTTCTGGTGGAACTGAAAATCACCTCTTCCTAGTGGATGTAACCAAGGTTGTAGAAAACGGAAAAGTTGCTCAAAACTTGCTAGATGAAGTTAATATTACCCTAAATAAAAACTCAATTCCATACGAAACCTTGTCACCATTCAAGACAAGTGGGATTCGTATCGGTTCTGCAGCCATCACTGCACGTGGATTTGGTGAAGAAGAAAGCCGTAAAGTAGCTGAACTCATCATTAAAACCCTTAAGAATGCAGAAAATGAAGCTGTCTTAGAAGAAGTGAGAAGCGAAGTCAAAGCATTGACAGATGCCTTCCCACTATACGAGGACTAATACTTTTATGGACATTTATATTAAGAAAGCCATTATCCATCAGTTTAGCCCGGATGATACAGAGCTGTTTCTAGCGGATAAGTTTCTCAATATCACTCCAAAAATCGAAGAATACCTGCGCAAAAAAATTGAACGCGTGTATTCAGATGAAGCCAAGACTGGGATTTTCGAAGAAGAAAATCCCTTCTTCAATCATATCACGGATGATTTGTTGGAGACATCAGTAACACTGGCTAATCTCTGGAAAGAGGAGTTTAGCATTTCTGAAAATCTCAAGACCAATGACTTGATTTTTGTTCAGTTTTCTAAAGAAGGCGTTGAACATTTCGCTTTTTTGCGAATTGCTCTACGTGAGACCTTGACTCACCTTGGTGGAGAAGTTGATAACCCAATTAAGCTAACTCAGAATAACCTACCTGGATTTGGAACGGGGGCTGATGAGGCTTTGGTGGTCAATCTTCAAAGTCGCAAGTACCATCTCATCGAGAAACGCATCAAGTATAATGGGACTTTTTTGAATTATTTTTCAGAAAATCTCCTTGCTGTCGCTCCTAAGATTTCTCCCAAGAAATCCATCAAGGAACTGGAAAAAACGGCTCAGAGAATTGCAGAGTCCTTTAACACAGATGATTTTCAGTTTCAATCCAAGGTCAAATCAGCGATTTTCAACAATCTGGAAGAAAACAATGAGTTGTCTCCTGAAAAATTAGCCAACGACCTTTTTGATAATAATCTGACAGCTCGCTTGAGCTTTATCGACCAAGTCAAGGAAGCTGTACCAGAACCAGTCCAGTTTGATGAAATTGATGCCAGTCGTCAGCTCAAGAAATTTGAAAACCAAAAACTTTCCTTGTCAAATGGAATTGAGCTCATCGTTCCCAATAACGTCTATCAAGATGCGGAGTCTGTTGAGTTTATCCAAAATGACAATGGAACCTATTCTATCTTAATCAAAAATATCGAGGATATTCAAAGTAAATAATGTTTAAATTTATAAGAAGAGTGCTTGTGCTAGCAGTCTTCCTTTTCGTAGGATATAAAGCTTATCATATCCATCAGGATGTTAAACAGGTCATGACCTACCAACCCATGGTTCGAGAAATCTTGAGCGAAAGAGATACTCCAGCCAATGAAGAGTTGGTGCTCGCCATGATTTATACCGAAACGAAGGGTAAAGAGCGGGATGTCATGCAGTCTAGTGAGTCTGCTAGTGGCGCTACCAATACCATCAAAGACGATGCCTCTAGTATTCGCCAAGGGATACAGACACTAACAGATAACCTCTATTTGGCACAGAGCAAAGGAGTAGATGTCTGGACCGCTGTTCAAGCCTATAATTTTGGACCTGCCTATATAGACTTTATCGCTCAGAATGGTAAGGAAAATACTCTGGCACTAGCTAAGCGTTACTCCCGAGAAACGGTCGCTCCTATCCTTGGAAATACCACTGGGAAGACCTATACCTACATCAACCCAATTTCTATCTTTCATGGTGCAGAACTTTATGAAAATGGTGGAAATTATTACTACTCAAGACAGGTTCGCTTTAATCTCTATATCATGAAATTCTTTAATTTCTTTTAAACATCTGGTTTGATCAGGTGTTTTTTCACTATAAGTTTTCTTTAAGATTGTTTTATTAACCTAGAAAGGTAAAGGAGGGAATACCCCATGAGAAAGAAATTCTTTCTAACAAGTGCTGCAGTATTGTGGGCCGCAACCGCTATGACGAGTGTCCACGCAGCAACAGATGTTCAAAAAGTAATCGATGAAACCTATGTACAACCCGAATATGTCCTAGGTTCTTCTCTATCTGAAGACCAGAAAAATCAAACTCTTAGCAAACTTGGCTATGACACATCAAAAGACACCAAAGATATCAAAACCATGACACCTGATATCTATTCGAAAATCATGAATGTGGCTAATGATGCTAGTCTACAACTCTATTCTTCGGCCAAGATTCAAAAGCTGGGTGACAAATCACCTCTAGAGGTCAAGATTGAAACGCCTGAAAATATCACCAAGGTGACACAGGATATGTACCGTAATGCAGCAGTGACCCTGGGAGTTGAGCATGCCAAAATCACAGTTGCAGCTCCTATACCAGTTACAGGTGAGAGCGCCCTAGCTGGGATTTACTACTCGTTAGAGGCCAATGGTGCTAAAGTACCGCAAGCCAATAAAGACTTGGCTCAAGAAGAGTTGAAAGCCTTGTCCGATATTAATGCTGAAAACAAGGACAAGTCAGGCTACGATGCCAATAAGCTCAATGCGGCTATGACAGATATCAAGGCAGGAATCGCAAAGGCAAAAGAAGCCAAAGGAAATCTGATAGAAGAAGATGTTCGCAAAATCGTTGAAGACACTCTAAAAAACTACAAACTCGATCAGGTTATAACAGGAAACCAGATCAATATCATCGTCAATTTTGCGCTCAACCTCTCAAAGAGTGATATCTTGAACAATGCTGATTTCACCAAAACCCTAAATGATCTCAAACAAAGCATCGTTTCCCAAGCTGGAGATAGTTTTAAAAATATCAACCTCAACTTTGATGCTAATAAAGCGCTAGAAGAGGGGGGCAACTTCTTTAGCTCTCTTTGGCAAGCCATTGTCAACTTCTTCAAGAGTTTTGGTGCTTAGGTCATTTCATGATATAATAGATGGTAACAGAAATGTTGCCGTCTTTTTTGTCGGCCGATAGAAAGTGAAAAATATGCTAAAGAAAAATGATATTGTAGAAGTTGAAATTGTTGATTTGACCCATGAAGGGGCAGGAGTTGCCAAGGTAGATGGTTTGGTTTTCTTTGTAGAGAATGCTTTACCAACTGAGAAAATCCTCATGCGTGTCCTTAAAGTCACTAAAAAGATTGGCTTTGGGAAGGTTGAAGAATACCTTACATATTCTCCGCATCGTAACCAAGACCTTGACCTAGCTCATCTACGCTCAGGTATCGCTGACTTGGGGCATCTTGCCTATCCAGAGCAGCTAAAGTTTAAAACCAAGCAAGTCAAAGACAGTCTCTACAAGATTGCTGGTATTACAGATGTAGAGGTCTCTGAAACGCTCGGCATGGACCATCCAATCCAGTATCGAAATAAGGCGCAGGTACCTGTTCGTCGAGTGAATGGTATCTTGGAAACTGGTTTTTTCCGTAAGAATTCGCACGACCTCATGCCTCTTGAAGATTTCTTTATCCAAGATCCTGTTATTGACCAAGTCGTAGTAGTTTTACGCGATTTGCTTCGTCGTTTTGATTTAAAACCTTATGACGAAAAGGAACAGTCTGGCTTGATTCGAAATCTTGTGGTGCGACGTGGGCACTATTCAGGGCAAATCATGGTCATTTTAGTAACAACTCGTCCGAAAGTTTTCCGAGTAGAGCAATTGATTGAACACCTTATCAAGCAGTTCCCAGAGATTGTGTCTGTCATGCAGAATATCAACGACCAGAATACCAATGCGATTTTTGGTAAGGAGTGGCGCACTCTTTATGGTCAAGACTATATTACGGACCAGATGTTGGGAAATGACTTCCAAATCGCTGGCCCAGCCTTTTACCAGGTCAATACTGAAATGGCAGAGAAACTTTATCAAACGGCCATTGACTTTGCGGAGTTAAAAGCAGATGATGTGGTGATCGATGCTTATTCTGGTATTGGAACGATTGGCCTCTCTGTTGCGAAACATGTTAAGGAAGTCTATGGAGTTGAGGTCATCCCAGAAGCAGTTGAGAATAGCCAGAAGAATGCTGCATTAAATAATATCACAAATGCCCACTATGTCTGCGACACAGCTGAAAATGCCATGAAGAACTGGCTCAAAGACGGTATTCAACCAAGTGTTATATTAGTGGACCCACCGAGAAAAGGACTCACTGAAAGCTTTATCAAGGCAAGCGCTCAAACAGGAGTAGACCGCATTGCTTATATCTCTTGTAATGTCGCAACCATGGCGCGTGATATCAAACTCTACCAAGAGTTGGGATATGAATTGAAGAAAGTCCAACCGGTGGATTTGTTTCCTCAAACGCACCACGTAGAGTGTGTAGCTTTGCTTGTACGAGCTGATTAAACAAGGATGTAGCTAGTGAAAGTCCTAAAGTAAGGAGTTTAAACATGAAATTCCATGAATTTGGTGATAAGAATTTGCCTCCTATCTTACTGATACATGGTGGTGGCAGTTCTTGGTGGAACTATCTTCGTCAAGCACGAATCTTGTCAGAAGAATACCGTGTTATTCTACCCACTTTGAATGGCCACGGCGAGGAATATCAACTTGATTATGTTTCTACTGAAGATTCTGCTTTGGAGATTCTAGACTATATCAAATCAAATTGTGATGGGAAATTGTTTGCAATCGGTGGTGTTTCACTTGGTGGTCAAATTGCCATGGAGCTTTTGTCTTTAGACAGTGAAATTGCTAAGAAGGCCATCATAGACGGAAGTCTCTGTATTCCTCAACCATGGTTAGCTAAAATCAGCATCTTTCTAGTGTCTCTATTTGGTAAGTTGATGTTCAATAAATTCTCTTGCGAACTTGAGTTAAGCATGATGAACAAACTCTATCCTAAACTGGCTTATCCAGAGGAAATAAAAGCTTATTATTTAGAAGATTTGCCAAGGACGCCTGTCAAAACATTGGTGACCATTTACAAAAACTATATGGGATGTTACAAGCTGAAAGATATGATTTCTGCTAGCAAGGCTCAGGTTCTGTATATCTATGGTGAAAAAGAATTGAACTGTGTGAAAGAATCAGCGAAATTATTTCATCAGCTACATTCAAATACAATTTTGTATGAAGCAAAGGGCTATAACCACGGCTATTTATCAGCTTACCTGCCTTATGAGTGGATTGATTTGGTGGTTCCATTTTTAAAGAGTGACTCATTAGAAATGTGTAACGAATCTGATATGCCATAAGGAGGAATCTTATGCTAGGAGCAATTATTGGAGATATTGTAGGTTCAGTTTACGATTGGAACAATATCAAAACGAAGGATTTTCCTTTATTTTGTGATGATTGTTTTTTCACGGATGATACGGTAAGTCCGAACCGCTGAGTGTGTGAGTTTGTTAGTGAAACATTTTTAATATTCATAAGATTTAAAGTTGATTACAAAAAAAGGAAGTATTATCATGGGAATATTCGATGATTTTGAGTACAAAGAAAACTACCAAGATGAAGAAAAAGTAATTGAAGTACTCAAAAAGATTTTAAGAGCAATTCATCTAAATAATTATAGAGATATTTTGGATTGTGTTGATGGTTCAGAAGTTGATGATGTAAGAGAGTTACTTGAATATATTGACGATTCATTACAATTAAATGATTTTGATAAAATTGATGAATATGGTGTAGATTGTAATTTCCATCCGAATTATGAGTACTCCCAACTACAAGTTTATGAATTTAATGATCAAACTGGCTTTGTTGTTGAATATGAGATGACCTCCGATTCTGAATTAGTAGATTTAACCCTACAATTAGAATTTTTATACAATAATGATGGTTACAAAATAACTTCTATAGATGTCGACCCTGGATAAACAACACTTAATTATCTTCGTTATATGATAAATGCGTATATTAAGGCTAGATAATTTGATTGTAAGTTGCTTAAAATATCGGTTAGTTTTTCAAGTATTGAGAGATTAAAGATGTATCTATTGGAATTGTACCAAAATGATTATTTTAAAAATTTAGTCGCTTTTGATTCTTTAGAAGAAGGGAAAGCCTTTGTTTTTCACGGATGATACGGTAAGTCCGAACCGCTGAGTGTGTGAGTTTGTTAGTGAAACGTTGCTAATCCTCAAAATAAAGAAACCCAAATACTATTATTTAGAAATGAAAACCTAAACTGTTTTTAAGGAGGTGTTATATTGATAGAGAGCAGACCTGTGTTTGAAAAAATCTCATCCTTTAATGAGTTTAATAAATACTACTGGTATCGTGATGAACTTTCACAGATATGCCAGTCATTAGGGCTTGAAAATAGAGGTACAAAACAAGAACTCAATGATATTATTGAGCAGTACTTTAAGGGGAATTTGATTAAAAAATCATCAGTAAAAAGGAAAAAGAAACGAGTAGAAGTCGTTACTTTAGATACGCCCTTACTTGAATGTGGATTCTCCTTTAATGCACACTTTAGAGAATATTTCTCAACTTTAACAGGTGTTTCGCCCTTTAAATTTACTGCTGATATGGCCACTGCTTGGAGAAAAGTAAAAAAAGAAAATGATTTGAATTTCACAATCCAAGATATGCTAAAAGTTTATTATGGAGATTCAGATTATGCCAAGTATGACCATTCGGTTTGTCAATGGAATCAATTTTTAAAGGACTTCTGTGCAGACGAAAATAGTCGTAACTACTCAAACAAGTTAAAAGTTGCTTCTATTCTTTGGAAAGAAGTTAGAAATTCAAGTAATGCAAAAATTTATTCAAAGAATCTTTTAACTGAATATGCTGATAAAATAGACGAGTATGACAAGTAGAAATGTCAGTCTAAACTAACAGTTTGTAAGGAGGAATACCATGCTAGGAGCTATTATTGGAGATATTGTAGGTTCAGTTTACGAATGGAACAACATCAAAACAAAAGACTTTCCATTATTTCGTGAGGATTGTTTTTTCACGGATGATACGGTAAATCCGAACCGCTGAATGTGTAAGTTTGTTAGTGAAACGTAGCTAATCCTCTTACCTTTTCATTTTAAGGCAAGAAGGCTTCAAAGCTCCACTGGAGCTTTGAACTCCCCAAACCTTTTGAGTTCCGCAAACGCATCATGCAGAGGCGGTAAGTCTATTAGTGAAGAGTAATTAATTTTCAGAAGGCTTCCTGCTTTTTTAATCCTACGGACGAAAAATACGGCAAAACCTTATTTTATACAGTAAATTTTCTGATGTTAGAAAAATAGATTTGATGCATTTAGATAAACAAATTATAAATAGGAGAATCAAATGTTTAGTTTTTTTAAAAAGAAAAGTCCTAAAAACCTCGAAATCAATTTTCATGACAATTCAATGGTAATGAACGGAACCAGCTTGTCTTTTCCTTTATCTTTGAAAGATATTGAGGCTGTATTAGGAAAGCCTGATCAGGTTGTCAAAAAAGAAAATAAATACATAAAGTACATTTACGACAATGCTGGTATTGTATTTGAACATTCTCTTTCTGTCAAGAATCATTTAAAGAAATGCAGGGTCTATATTGATGATGAGCATCTACTTTCTACTATCAGTCTCTACTACGGTGATGTTGTAAAACCTATGTTTGGGGAAGAAGAATTACCCAAGATGCCTTGTCATGCCTTAGTATCCACTGATGGGAAGACTCCCTATTTTCTTTATGATAGACACAGAACTGGGGATTTCAATTTTATTTTATGGACCCCTCGTGGAACAAATTTTAATGGAAGACCAGATGTAATGAGATATCCACTCACCATTTCTTACTATCCAGAAATCAAGCATGAACGTCAAAAATCAAATCCAAAAGTTGTTCAAGAAAAATATCTTCATTTTGATAATCTGAATTTTAAACTAGCTATTATCCAAGTATTGATGTATGATTTTGAGCTTTTAAATCCAGCTTTTGATATTTTTGATTTTTCAGAGGAATTTAGCGAGTTGGATATTGATACAGAAAGTACAGAATTTGTCGAGCCTGCCTTAGAATACTTTAAAAATTTTCAGATTTCACAGAAGTATGCAAGTCTTGTAAAAGAGATTGATATGGATGGCGGGAATGAAATCTTTATGAATCTGATTCCTCAGTGGGATGGTGAGGATAGTATTTTTGATTTGAATGAGGTTAGTTTGGCTGAATTAAAGCAGTTCCCAAATTTAAAACAAGCGACAATCATGTCAAGTAATTTTGAACAAGTTAAGGAAACTTTTGCTGCAGCTGGAGTTGACGTAGAACTAGCGTAAGTTAAACTAAACATTTATAGATTTTTGAAAAAATCTTACTTTTATGACTCGAAAAAAGGATTAAATAAAATATGAAAAAGTTTAAATGGTGTTTATGGTTAACTGGAGTTCTTGTTATTCTTTTGACAGCATCTTCATTGAATGCTTGTAGTTTTGGTGGTGAAACTATTACCCAAAATAGAACAAAGGAACAGTTCGAGTTTGAAAAAACGTTTGAGTCTATGTTTAAATTTTTGGAACAAGAGCAGAAGGATTTTAATGGGCTGGAAGCTTATAAAAGCAGAGTCTATATAAAAAATGGTGACGAAGTCAAAAGATATGAAATTGACCTAGACATTACCAAGGCAGAGGGTAAGGGTGACTATAGAATACAAATCGGAGAAAACAAAAAAACGGTTCCTGTTAGTTATTCTAATGGCAAGTTGCATTACGATTCGGAGATAGACCCTTTATTTGATGAAGAGATTCTTAACTTAGTTGTCAAAAGAGATGTTTTTGACTCCTTGAATGTAAAAAGAACGTTAAGAACTGGAACAACAGAGCTTAGTGAAATTATCTACCAGCCAGACACTCACTCTGAACTCTTTCAGAAATTGAAAAGCAAATATGATTTACCTGAGGAAACAACATGCCAAATTAGAATAGATCACTCAGATAAAACAAATTATGGGATCACAATACAGTTAACATCGAAAGAGATGTCTGTCAAAATTGGTTTAACTATTATTAAAAAACGGGGCTAACGATTTAGCAATGTTATTGAAAAGAGTTTTTTAACTCTGAGAAGGATTTAAAGGTGAGTATGAAAGTAAAATTTAAAGAAACGAATAAAGCTTTTTTCAAAATAGTGGAAGTTGAGGGAGAAAAGTATATTCTAGATTTGACGACCATTAGTCCAAAATCCTATTTCTGGGGTTCTCTTCCCGATGAAATTACTGCAAAAATGCAAAAGTTAGATAAAAGAGATATGCGTTTTGAGAGTGTAGCTCCAACTATGAGTAAATCAATTGGGATTGCAATTGGTACAGCAATAGGGGGATCTGGCTATCGGCTTGTGACAAATTTTTTTAGAAACAATGGGATTAGTCACAACCTTCCTTTAAAGATAGGCTTATATGGCCTATTCATTTTCCTAGCTTATCTTGCTTTCTGGTTCATTGCCATAAGAGCTCGTCATAGCGTCCAAAAAAGACTTGAGAATAAAGTTTCAAACTATCAAATAACTTTTAAACCAGTTGGAAATAAGCGTCAATTAAAACATTACAAACTTCTTCCTTTTATCCTTGTTCCGACTCTTGGATGTTTTGCATTTTATCTATATACTGTTAATGGAACAGAGGGAGCCTTACTTGTTATTAATAGTATTCTATTATTGGGATTTTTTACAGTGATTTTAGGCATGTCACCACTCCGAGAAAGTGTCGAAAAGCAAGAACTTGTTTTTGAAAAGATTGAGAAGTTATAAATTAAGATGAAAGCTATTTTATGATCCTCTTTTGCAGGTCACATTGGGTTATTTTATAAGAAAAATTAGGGAACTGAATAGAGAGCATTTTGTTGGTCAATTACTCATTTAAGGTCAAGAACTGCTCACGTAATGATATTTTATAATTTAGAAAGGGAGTAAAAATGAATTATCTAGAAATACGCAAGAAATATGGATTTTATAGAAAAGTCGTGATTGTTTTGGCTGTTCTTCTCATTCTTTTTGTAGCTTGGATGGTGAAAGATAGGACTATTCAAACCCTTTGTATTTTATTCATAAATGCACTCTTATTTCTTTTCATTGCGCTAATCAGAAGAGGGTATTTAAGGAGCGGTACTAAGTTACTTCATATGGATTTAGATTTACCGTCTTGGAAGCAATACATTGAATTGAAGAAAGTTGCAAAAAGAGCTATTATAAAAATGGATGTGACACTAACATCTGTTGGCTATTCCTATATGATTGGTGATTTCGATGCTGCCATTAAGGAGGCTTCTGAAGCAATGACTGATCAAAAACTGAAGCCGAAATATAGGGATTTTTTAGAAAGTTATCTTATTCGCTCGACAGTTCTTGCAAATCCAAACCTGACCAGGGACCAGCTTGATCTTATACTAAACAAAATGTCCATCTCAGATTCGTCTCTAGCTGAGAAAACAAAAAGCGTTAGTATTGCGCTTTACGATTTAACAATTGCTCATCAATTCAATGATTATTTTGAAGAATTGGAAAACGAGTTTAAATATCAACAATTGGAAATCAGTTACTATCAAGCTTTGAACTCTAAATTAAAAGGGGATATGACTAGGGCGAATGAATTGTTTAGAAAACTCGCTCAAGAAGATGAACAGCACTATATCGTACGGAAGTCTAAAGAATTTTTAAAAAGTTGAGTGTTTTATTTGACAGATTAACGTCTCTATTCTAGTTAGTGGATTCGATTTTTCAAGCATTTAGATGGCGTTTCCACAACTCAAGTGATATAATTAGTTACTAGAATTTTTGTAACTTTTAAAGGAGTATTATTAATGAAAAAAGCAATGTTAATTATTAACCCTACCTCTGGTGGGGAAAAGGCCTTGGATTATAAGGTCAAGCTGGAGAATAAGGCCAAAGATTATTTTGAGCACGTGGAAACCAAAATTACCGAAAAAGCACTGGATGCAACACACTTTGCTGAGGAAGCGTCTCGTGAGGAGTACGATGCAGTGGTTGTTTTCGGTGGAGACGGGACTGTCAATGAAGTCATTTCGGGTATTGCTGAGAGAGACTACATTCCGAAGTTAGGGATTATCCCTGGCGGTACGGGCAACCTCATTACGAAACTGTTGGAAATCAATCAAGACATCGATGGCGCGATTGATGAACTCGATTTTAATTTAACCAATAAGATTGATATTGGTAAAGCGAATGACAACTATTTTGGTTATATCTTTAGTATCGGTTCTCTGCCTGAGGCGATTCACAATGTGGAGATCGAGGACAAGACAAAATTCGGTATTTTAGCCTACGCTGTAAATACCATGAAGTCTGTGATGACGGATCAGGTCTTTAACATTAAGATTGAGACAGAAAATGGAAATTATGAAGGTGAAGCGAGCCATGTTTTGGTTCTCTTGACCAATTACTTCGCTGATAAGAAAATCTTTGAAGAAGACAAAGATGGCTATGCTAATATTTTGATTCTAAAAGATGCTTCTATATTCTCTAAATTATCCGTTATTCCTGATTTACTAAAAGGAGATGTTGTCGGAAATGATAATATTGAGTATATCAGAGCACGTAATATTAAAATCTCTTCAGATAGTGAATTGGAGTCAGATGTTGACGGCGATAAATCGGATAACCTACCTGTAGAAATCAAAGTCCTAGCTCAACGAGTAGAAGTATTTTCAAAACCGAAAGAGTAGAAGGTAAAAATTAGTTTATTGTTCACAACGAAATTAAGTTCTATATCAACGATTGGAGGAGGAATGAATTCTCTATTTGATGAATTTCGAACAATTTGTTTTCATTTAAACCAAGTCGGAATCACACCGACACTCATGGGGTCTTTGGGTTTTGAATACCGTTCAAATGAAGAATGGCAGCCGTCTGACATTGACATTCATGTTCCTGGAGATCCTAGAGGCTGGGATGCGCCTGATCATCTCAGGATTTATGAGTGGGACAAGATAATGAAAGTGATGAACCACTTAGGCTATACCTTGGTAGATATTCACGAGCACGAATTCCAAAAAGATGATGTGAGCGTTGAATTTGGAAGTATCGATTCCTTACCTGATTTTGCAGGAGTATCTGAATCAGATATAGAGTTGATTCATCCCGAGGACATCACGTTTCGTGTTCCAAGTTTAGAACAGTATTTCAGTATATATAAAGCTTCTTCTCAAGATTCCTATAGAAATGACCACAATAACAATAAGGATTTTAAAAAGATAGATTGGCTGGAAAGGCATTTGTAAATCATCAATCAGAAAGTAGTAGGTATTAAGACTTACTGCTTTTTTATATTCTCAAAAACAATCCACTCGAAACTACGGACAAGTCTTGAAAATAAAATTTTAAAGTAGTATACTAGAATCACAATTGTGAAAACGTTTGCTTCGCAAATGAATGAAAGTAAACTAGGAGACAGATACAATGGAATTAAGTGCCATTTACCATAGACCAGAGTCAGAGTATGCTTATCTTTATAAGGATAAGATAATGCACATTCGTATCCGGACTAAGAAAGATGATATTGAAAGCATCCATTTGCATTATGGAGATACTTTTATCTTTTTAGAGGACCATTATGAAGCAAGCAAGGCAATGATCAAAGTAACTTCTGATGCCTTATTTGATTACTGGCAAGCAGAAGTTTCAGTGGGCTATGCTCGACTACAGTATCTTTTTGAACTCAAAGATAAGCTAGGTCAGAGTATTTTATATGGCGATAAGGGATATGTTGAAAACACGCTAGAAAACCTTCATTATGAAGGAAATGGCTTTAAAATTCCGTATATCCATGAGATTGATGCTTGCCATGTTCCTGACTGGGTAGCAGAGACGGTATGGTACCAGATTTTCCCAGAACGCTTTGCTAATGGGACCCCTGAGATTTCACCCGAAGGTGCACTAACTTGGGATTCCTCTATCAAGCCAAAGACGAGTGATTTTTTTGGTGGTGATTTACAGGGCATTATTGATCATCTGGATTACTTGCAAGACTTAGGGATTACAGGTCTTTATCTCTGTCCGATTTTTGAATCCCCAAGCAATCACAAGTATAATACGACGGATTATTTCGAAATTGATCGTCATTTTGGAGATAAGGAAACCTTTCGTAAACTGGTGGAGGAGGCCCATCAGAGAGGGATGAAAATCATGCTGGATGCTGTTTTCAATCATATCGGGGATCAGTCTCCTCAGTGGCAGGATGTTCTCAAGCATGGTGAAGATTCTGTTTACAAAGACTGGTTCCATGTTCAAGAATTTCCCGTGACCAAAGATAAGCTTGGAAATCCAAGAAAGCTCCCTTACCATACCTTTGCCTTTGCCAGCTATATGCCCAAGCTCAATACGGCAAACCCTCAAGTCAAAGACTATCTCTTAAAAGTTGCTACCTACTGGATTGAAGAGTTTGATATTGATGCTTGGCGACTGGATGTGGCAAATGAAGTAGACCATCAATTTTGGCGAGATTTCCGTAAGGCTGTCTTAGCTAAAAAGTCTGACCTTTATATTCTTGGAGAGGTCTGGCACACTTCCCAACCCTGGCTAAACGGAGATGAATTCCACGCAGTCATGAACTATCCTCTCTCCGACAGCATCAAGGATTATTTCTTGCGAGGGGTTAAGAAGTCACCTCAATTCATCAATGAGATCAAAAGCCAGTCTATGTACTATAGACAACAGATTTCGGAAGTGATGTTCAATCTTTTGGATTCGCACGATACGGAGCGCATTTTGGCTACTGCCAAGGGAGATGTCCAACTCGTTAAGTCTGCCCTTGCTTGCCTCTTTCTACAAAGGGGGACACCGTGTTTCTACTATGGAACTGAGTTGGAGTTAGGTGGCGGACCAGATCCAGATTGCCGTCGTGTCATGCCTTGGGAACGTGTTTCCGATAGCAATGAGATGTTGAATTTTATGAAGAAATTGATTCAACTTCGTAAGGATGTTTCAGGCATTATCCAACATGGCACCTATAGTCTGCAAGAAATCAAGCCAGATGTTCTAGCTCTAGAATGGAATTATGATGGAAAAAAAATCCAAGCTATTTTTAACCAATCAACTGAAAACTATCTTTTAGAAGACAGTGATGCTGTAGCGCTAGCCAGTCATTGCCAAGTATTGGAGCAGCAACTGGTGATATTGCCTAAAGGTTTTATAATCCAATAAAAATCGTACTCAAAAAGGCTGTAATGAATGGGTGATTCGTGCAGTCTTTTTTTGACTTATGTAGTATAATAAAGCTAAGTCACGGATTACCGGATGAGGGATTAGTGAAGAGTGTTTAAAGAAAAATAGAGACTTGTGCTTGAGAAAGGAAAGTTCATGAAACGAACGAGAAAAGTAGTAGCCTTGGGACTGTGTTTGCCGTTATTATTTGGATTGACTGCTTGTGAGCAAAATAATACGAGGACTGGAGCTGGAAATCAGACACAAGCCAGCTCAGATAAAGTTCCTTGGACGGCTTCATATACCAATCTTAATAATCAGGTCAGTACCGAAGAGGTCAAATCTCTCTTATCAGCTCACTTGGATCCAAATAGTGTTGAGGCATTTTTCAATCTTGTCACAGACTATAATGCGACAGTCGGCTCTACTGGCTTAAGTGGTGATTTTGCCTCCTTTACGAAGACAGAATACGACGTAGAGAAAATTAGTAATCTATGGAATGAAAAAAAGGGTGACTTTGTCGGGACCAACTGCCGTATTAATAGCTATGCGCTCTTAAAAAATTCAGTTACAATCCCAAAACTCGAAAAGAATGATCAGCTGCTTTTTGTGGATAACGACGCTATTGATAAGGGAAAGGTGTTTGATGCGAAAGACAAGGAAGAGTTTGATATTCTATTTTCTAGGGTGGAGACGGAAGCAACGACGGATGTAAAAGTTCACGCGCAGAAGATGGAGAAATTCTTCTCCCAGTTTCAATTTAATGACAAGGCCCGAATGCTGTCTGTTGTGTTGCATGATAATTTGGATGGAGAGTTTCTTTTTGTCGGGCATGTTGGTATTTTAGTGCCGGCTGAAGATGGTTTCTTATTTGTAGAGAAACTGACTTTTGAAGAACCTTATCAAGCTATTAAGTTTGCGAGAAAGGAAGATTGTTACAAGTATCTATCCACCAAATATGCGGATTACACAGGTGACGGACTAGCTAAGCCTTTCATCATGGACAATGAAAAGTGGGTTGAAGGATATTAATGTAGGCAAAGGAGAAGTAATATGGAGACTGTAATAGCGCTTTTAGTTGTCATTCTTATGGGATTTTGGGCTATAAACATTCTCAAGCCTCGTAAGGCAAATAAAAAGGAAAGATTTATTGGCTATATGCAGCGCTATGATATTGACGGTGAGGGCTACCAGTCAGAAGTCTGGGAAGTGACGGAAGATGAGAATGAGAAATAAGGAGGAGAGTCCAAAAACAGTATTATGCCTTTTCAAGAAAGGTAACTAGTAAAATCAGTGCTATCCTAAGGAACTTATAGGAGGAAACATTATGGGAATGATTGCTAATTATCGATATCTATCTGACAATGAATTAAGCCAAATAATGCGAGATTCTCGTCAGGAAGAGGAATTGCTTGACTTAGTCGAGGATTCTACTAAGGAAAATGAGACGTTGCTAGATATTGACAAAATCTGGGACGCCTTACTCTTTGTTATGACAGGCTTTAGTAGTTCAGAATTTATGGATGACGATCCTTTGAGAGAAGCTGTCTTGGGAGTGACCCCTTTAGAAAATGTGTCAGAATATATAGCCTATACTGAACACTCAAAGATAGCTGAGATTGTTCAAGCTTTAGAGAATTTTGACATGGATAGGGCTCTGGTAGACTTTAGCATGGAAGCATGTAAGAAGGCAGATTTATACCCCGATATTTGGGATTATCTTGAAGAAGAGGAAGAAATCAAGGATGATATTCGAACCAGCTTTGTAAAAATGAAAGACTTTTACAAGAAAATCTTAACTCTCAGGGGGAATGTCTTAGTGACTATTTGCTAAGTGCTTTTACCAACTGTTAGTCAGGTGCGTGATGAATGCACATTTAGAAAATCGTACACCTGATGATTTGTCTGGTGAAGGAAAAATTTCACCGTGTAGTCGGACGGGATAGATAGAAATTGGTTATAGAACGTGTAACCTTAATAATTTTTAAAATTTAAGATGGAGGATTAAAGAGATGGGAAAAATTGAATGGGACAAGGTAAAGACTCGCTTAGATGCTTTGCTCGTCATTGATGAGTATCGAACAGATCCAAACAAGACCTGGCTTCGATTGATCGTTAAGACTGAGGGAAGCTATGGGGTTCGTTACCTTATCGACAATGGTTCTGGTGATTCTCTAGATGTAATCTTTACTGATAAAATCATCCTTATAAAGGGCTTTGATCATGAAAGCAGTTTGAGTCAATTTGCTGCGGATGAGTGGGATCAAGACATCATAGACGGATTTTATAAAGGACTGGATGAAAAGTATCAAAACCTATACTCAGAAGAGCAAAAAGATGAAACAACCTTCTTTATATGGTATGACGGTCAAGAACATCAAAATACCTATCAAGAGCAGGACGGTGGCGAATGGTTATTATCCTATTTCTTTGACAGTTTTGAGAAATTTCATGAGTTTGTGACGGATTACTATTCAATTACCGTAGATGAGGACTTACTTAGAAAACTTTACAATCAAGGACAGCTTTCAGAAGTAGAATTGGAGCAGTTGATTCCCACTTCCTAGCTGGAAATATTTATGAAATCTGATGAAAAGAATTGATTTTCAATATCAAGTTATACTTTAAGATTATTGAAGCAGCTAATGGTTGTAGTTTCTTTTTTCTTATTCCTATGACGTTTTAAAGCGATTTCCTTTTATCGTTGAATAATATTTCGCGAACAAAAAAAGTAATTCTTTAAAAAAGTTTCACAAAATACTTTACAAGCTCTTATAAACATGATATAGTTATAAGGCTTAGAAAATGAGATGATGTTTTCTAGCAAATATAAACCCGAGTAAAAAATGCCTACGGACAGGCAGGGTTGAATGCCGAAGCGTGGTTAAAAAGCCACATTATTGATAGGGTTAAAAGCCTACTTTTATAAGTTGATGTTAGGACGCTTGTCCTAATTCATAAATTTTAGTGTGGTGAAAGCACACGTCATCTTGTGAAACGATCAATAAAGTACGTAATATTTGCTACTAGAGAGTTAGGAAACATCAGGAACAGACATACTCAACAGAAACCAAAATACACACGTCAGAAGATTGCAGAGCAGGTGAAAACCTGCTCTTTTTTCATAAGTCAACCTTTAGCGCCTTTATCTTCTTGAGGTGCTAAAAATATGGTAAAGGAGTAAGTCTTGAAGAAGTTAGATCAAAACCAAGCCCCAATTTATGAGGCCTTGGTCAAGCTACGCAAGAAAAGGATTGTCCCCTTTGATGTGCCAGGTCACAAGCGTGGACGGGGAAATCCAGAACTTGTCGAACTATTAGGAGAAAAATGTGTTGGCATTGATGTCAATTCGATGAAACCCTTGGATAATCTAGGCCATCCCATTTCGATTATCAGGGATGCTGAGGAATTGGCTGCGGATGCTTTTGGTGCAGCCCATGCCTTTCTCATGATTGGAGGAACAACCTCATCAGTTCAAACTATGATTCTTTCGACTTGTAAGGCAGGAGATAAGATTATTCTGCCACGAAATGTCCACAAATCTGCTATCAATGCGTTGGTTCTATGTGGTGCCATTCCCATCTATATCGAGATGAGTGTGGATCCTAAAATCGGCATCGCTTTAGGTCTTGAAAATGACCGGGCTACCCAGGCCATTAAGGAACATCCAGATGCTAAAGCTATCCTAATCAACAATCCTACTTACTATGGGATTTGTTCAGATCTTAAGGGATTGACAGAGATGGCTCACGAAGCGGGCATGCTGGTTTTAGTGGATGAAGCCCATGGAGCGCATTTGCATTTTACAGATAAATTGCCACTGTCTGCTATGGATGCTGGCGCTGATATGGCGGCGGTCTCTATGCATAAGTCTGGTGGGAGTTTGACTCAAAGTTCCATCCTGCTTATCGGGGAACAGATGAATCCTGAGTACGTTCGTCAGATCATCAACCTGACCCAGTCTACATCAGCCTCTTACTTGTTGATGGCTAGTCTGGATATTTCTCGTCGTAACTTAGCCCTTCGTGGGAAAGAGTCTTTTGAGAAAGTCATTGAGCTATCCGAGTATGCTCGTCGTGAAATCAATGCTATCGGTGGCTATTATGCCTACTCAAAAGAGTTAATAGACGGAGTGTCCGTCTGTGATTTTGACGTGACCAAGCTGTCCGTTTACACTCAGGGTATTGGGCTAACAGGGATAGAGGTTTATGACCTCTTACGAGACGAATACGATATTCAGATTGAATTCGGGGATATTGGCAATATATTGGCCTATATTTCAATCGGTGACCGCATCCAAGACATCGAGCGCTTAGTCGGTGCTTTGGCTGACATCAAGAGGCTCTACTCGAGAGATGGGAAGGACTTGATTGCTGGTGAATATATCCAGCCCGAGTTGGTGCTGTCTCCACAAGAAGCCTTCTATTCAGAAAGAAAAAGTTTAACCTTGGATGATTCTGTTGGACAAGTCTGTGGGGAATTTGTCATGTGCTATCCTCCAGGGATTCCAATCCTAGCACCAGGTGAACGCATTACACGAGAAATTGTAGACTATATCCAATTTGCCAAGGAACGTGGTTGCTCCCTCCAAGGGACGGAAGATCCAGAGGTCAATCATATCAACGTCATTAAGAGAAAGGAGAACTAGATGGATTTATGGTTTTCTGAAGTTCATACTCCAGATGTGAAACTGTCCCTGAGAACAGCCAAGCAACTCTACGCTGGTAAGAGTGAATGGCAGGATATAGAAGTCTTAGACACGCCAGCTTTTGGAAAGATATTGATCTTAAATGGGCATGTCTTGTTTTCAGATGCAGATGATTTTGTTTACAATGAAATGACCGTCCACGTACCCATGGCTGTCCATCCTAATCCTAAGAAAGTATTGGTTATTGGGGGTGGCGACGGCGGTGTTGCCCAAGTATTAACGCTCTATCCTGAACTCGAGCAAATCGATATCGTTGAACCAGATGAAATGCTGGTTGAGGTTTGTCGTGAGTATTTCCCAGATTTTGCTGCTGGATTAGATGACCCTCGTGTCACCATTTACTACCAAAATGGACTGCGATTTTTGAGAAACTGTGAGGATGATTACGATATCATTATCAACGATGCGACAGATCCATTTGGACATACGGAAGGGCTCTTTACCAAGGAATTTTACGGTAACAGTTACAGAGCTCTCAAAGAAGATGGCATCATGATCTATCAGCATGGGAGTCCCTTCTTTGACGAGGATGAGTCAGCTTGCCGAAGTATGCACCGCAAGGTCAATCAAGCCTTTCCAATCAGTCGGGTTTATCAGGCCCATATCCCAACCAGTCCAGCGGGCTATTGGTTGTTTGGATTTGCATCGAAAAAATACCACCCTGTCAAAGATTTTGACAAGGAAGGCTGGAAAAAACGCCAGCTTTTCACAGAATACTATACTGCAAACTTACATGTGGGAGCCTTTATGTTGCCCAAGTATGTTGAGGACATTTTAGAAGAAGAGGAAGGAAAAAAATGAGTCGTTTACTAATTATTGGATGTGGGGGCGTTGCCCAAGTTGCTATTTCAAAGATTTGCCAAGATAGCGAAACCTTTACAGAGATTATGATTGCTAGCCGTACCAAGTCAAAATGTGATGACTTGAAGGCTAAACTGGAAGGTAAAACAAGTACAAAGATTGAGACAGCTGCCCTTGACGCTGACAAGGTTGAAGAAGTGATTGCCTTAATTGATAGCTACAAACCAGAAGCTGTTTTGAACGTAGCTTTACCATATCAAGATTTAACAATTATGGATGCTTGCTTGGCAACAGGTGTCCACTATATCGATACCGCCAACTATGAGGCTGAGGACACAGAAGACCCAGAATGGCGTGCCATTTATGAAAAACGCTGCAAGGAACTTGGTTTTACAGCTTACTTTGACTACTCATGGCAATGGACATATCAGGAGAAATTCAAAGAAGCGGGCTTAACTGCTCTTCTCGGTTCTGGTTTCGACCCAGGTGTGACCAGTGTCTTTTCAGCTTATGCTCTCAAACACTATTTTGATGAAATCCACTATATCGACATTTTAGACTGTAATGGTGGTGACCACGGTTATCCATTTGCAACAAACTTTAACCCAGAAATCAACCTCCGCGAGGTTTCTGCGCCAGGTTCTTACTGGGAAGATGGAAAATGGGTCGAAGTGGAAGCCATGTCAATCAAGCGTGAGTATGATTTCCCTCAGGTTGGACAAAAAGACATGTATCTCCTTCACCATGAAGAAATTGAATCATTGGCCAAAAACATTCCTGGTGTCAAACGGATTCGTTTCTTTATGACTTTTGGCCAATCCTATCTAACGCATATGAAATGCTTGGAAAACGTTGGTCTCCTTCGTACAGATGCTATTAACTTTAATGGAAAAGACATCGTTCCGATTCAATTCTTGAAAGCCTTGCTTCCAGACCCTGCAAGCCTTGGCCCACGCACTGTTGGAAAAACCAATATCGGCTGTATCTTTACAGGTGTCAAAGACGGTGTTGAAAAGACTATCTATATCTACAATGTTTGTGATCATCAGGAATGTTACGCAGAAGTTGGTTCACAAGCAATTTCTTACACAACAGGCGTTCCAGCCATGATTGGGACCAAATTAGTGATGAACGGAACTTGGAAACAACCTGGAGTTTACAACCTTGAAGAATTGGATCCAGATCCATTCATGGAAGCTTTGAATGAGTACGGCTTGCCATGGGTTGTGGTTGAAAATCCACAAATGGTGGACTAATGAAGTTAGAACAAGTACCCACACCAGCCTATGTCATTGACTTAGGAAAATTAGAAGAGAATTGTCGCATTCTACAGTATGTTCAAGAAGAAGCCGGTTGCAAGGTTTTGCTTGCCCAGAAGGCATATTCTCTTTATAAAACCTATCCCTTGATTAGCGAGTACCTATCTGGTACAACTGCAAGTGGTATCTATGAGGCCAAACTAGCACGAGAAGAATTCCCGGGGGAAGTCCATGTCTTTGCACCTGCTTTCAAGGATGCAGACTTGGAGGAATTGCTGGAAATAACGGATCATATCGTCTTCAACTCAGAGAGACAGTTGCGTAAACATGGTCCTCGTTGTCGAGAGGCTGGCATTAGTGTCGGTTTGCGCCTCAACCCACAGTGTTCAACTCAAGGAGACCACGCGCTCTATGACCCTTGTGCACCTGGATCTCGTTTTGGAGTTACTCTAGACAAGATACCAAGCGATTTGCTGGACTTAGTAGATGGTCTTCATTTTCACACCCTTTGCGAGCAGGGGGCGGATGATTTAGAGACAACTTTGAAAGCTGTAGAAGCTCAGTTTGGTCCCTACTTACATCAAGTTAAATGGCTCAATATGGGTGGAGGACACCACATAACGAGAGAAGACTATGATGTGGATTTGATGATTTCTGAAATCAAGCGTATCCGAGAAACTTACAATCTTGAAGTTTATATCGAGCCTGGTGAAGCTATTGCGCTCAATGCGGGTTATCTAGCAACTGAAGTATTGGACATTGTCGAAAACGGTATGGATATCTTAGTTTTAGATGCGTCCGCGACCTGCCATATGCCAGACGTACTTGAGATGCCCTATCGTCCACCTTTGAGAAATGGCTTTGAAGCTCAGGAAAAATCCCATACCTATAGACTTTCTTCCAATACCTGTCTGACGGGTGATGTGATTGGCGATTATAGCTTTGAAAATCCAGTCCAAATCGGTGACAGACTCTATTTCGAAGACATGGCCATTTATTCTTTTGTCAAAAATAATACCTTTAACGGTATTGGCTTGCCAAGTCTCTATCTTATGGACGAGCAGGGAGACTGCAGCTTAGTCAAAGCCTTCGGCTATCAAGACTTTAAAGGGAGATTATCATGATAGAAACTCCGAAAAAAGCAGGTTATCGTATGCCAGCAGAGTACGAACCCCATCATGGTACCCTCATGATATGGCCAACTCGACCAGGTTCATGGCCCTTTCAAGGAAAAGCGGCTAAGAAGGCCTTTAGCCAGATTATTGAGACCATAGCCCAAGGGGAAAGGGTTTACCTTTTGGTGGAGCAGGACTATCTATCTGAAGCCCAATCCTATCTTGGAGACAAGGTCGTTTATTTAGATATTCCCACCAATGATGCCTGGGCTCGTGATACAGGTCCGACGATTCTTGTCAATGATAAGAGAGAAAAGTTGGCAGTAGACTGGTCTTTCAATGCTTGGGGTGGTGCTGTTGACGGTCTTTACCAAGACTATGAAGCCGATGACCAAGTAGCCAGTCGCTTTGTAGAAGTCTTAGAGATGCCTGTTTATGATGCTAAACCTTTTGTACTGGAAGGTGGAGCGATACACAGCGATGGTCAAGGAACCATTCTTGTGACTGAAAGCTGCTTACTCAGTCCTGGACGCAATCCCCATCTGACTAAAGAGGAAATCGAAAACACCTTATTAGAGAGCCTTGGAGCTGAAAAAGTTATTTGGCTTCCTTATGGTATTTATCAGGACGAAACCAATGAACACGTTGACAATGTTGTTGCCTTTGTTGGTCCTGCAGAGCTTGTTCTAGCTTGGACAGACGACAAAAGCGATCCTCAGTATGCCATGTCTGCAGCTGACCTTGCCCTTTTAGAGAAGGAAACGGATGCGAAAGGTCACCCTTTCACTATTCATAAGCTTCCGATCCCAGCTATTCGTCAGGTTGTCACTGAAGAGGATTTATCAGGCTATACCTATGAAGAAGGGGAAGAGGAGCGTTATGAGGGCGAGCGCCTTGCAGCATCCTATGTCAATTTTTATATTGCCAACAAGGCTGTCTTGGTTCCCCAGTTTGAGGATGTAAACGACCAAGTGGCCCTAGATATCCTCAGTAAGTGTTTCCCAGACCGTAAGGTCGTAGGAATTCCAGCCAGAGATATTCTCTTAGGTGGTGGCAATATCCACTGTATCACCCAACAAATCCCAGAATAGGAGAAAATGATGAGAAATGTTAGAGTTGCAGCGATCCAGATGCAATGCGCCAAGGATGTAGCAACAAATATCCAAACCGCAGAGCGTTTAGTACGTCAGGCTGCAGAACAAGGCGCACAAATTATTCTCTTGCCCGAGTTGTTTGAACGTCCCTATTTCTGTCAAGAACGTCAGTATGACTATTACCAGTATTCTCAGTCGGTGACAGAAAATACAGCCATTCAGCATTTTAAGGTGATTGCTAAGGAACTAAAAGTTGTTTTACCGATCAGTTTCTATGAAAAAGATGGCAATGTCTTGTACAACTCAATCGCCGTCATTGATGCTGATGGAGAAGTGCTTGGCGTCTATCGGAAGACCCACATACCAGATGATCATTATTATCAAGAAAAGTTTTATTTTACGCCTGGTAACACTGGTTTCAAGGTCTGGGATACTCGCTACGCTAAGATTGGGATTGGCATCTGTTGGGATCAATGGTTCCCTGAAACAGCCCGCTGTCTTGCTCTGAATGGTGCTGAATTGCTCTTTTATCCAACAGCCATTGGTTCAGAGCCTATCTTAGATACGGATAGTTGTGGTCATTGGCAACGTACTATGCAAGGGCACGCGGCAGCAAATATTGTTCCAGTCATTGCAGCCAACCGCTATGGTTTGGAAGAAGTCACTCCTAGTGAGGAAAATGGTGGACAGAGTTCCAGTCTTGACTTCTACGGTTCCTCCTTTATAACGGATGAAACAGGAGCTATTCTAGAGAGAGCTGAAAGACAAGGAGAAGCTGTTCTGTTAGCCACTTATGACCTTGATAAGGGAGCAAGCGAGCGCCTCAACTGGGGACTGTTTCGTGATAGAAGACCAGAAATGTACCAACGTATTACCGACTAGAAGGTAACTTTCATAATAAATTTTTGATATTCACTCCTGTCTTACAAAAATGTAAGATAGGCTTTTTAAATGTAAGATGGGTGTACGATTATACGTAGAAATGTATGCTATACTCTATGTAGATCAAAAAGAAAGAGGTTTATTATGAAAAAATGGAATGCAACGCAGTTGAAGTATCTGATGGCGGCAGTAATGGTTCTAGACCATATTCCGCATATTACCGGAATCGTTTCTCCTTTGTGGGAAGGTATCTTTCACGCCTTGACCCGTTGTGTGGGAGTTTGGTTTGCCTATATGGCTATGGAAGGCTTCATCCATACTCGAAACCTGAGAGACTATCTCATCCGCCTTTGGAGTTGGGCGCTTATCATGTTTGCTGGAAATAGCCTTCTCAATGCCCTATTTGCATCCAAAGGAGTAATGGTCAATAATAATATTTTCTTTACTTTGGCCATCGGTGTCACCATGCTTTGGATTGGTTTTCCCAGAAAAGAGCTGGATAAAAAAGAGAAGTTGTGGCGTCGGATTGGGCTTGCTGGTCTCTTGATTTTCGGTTGTCTTTTTACTGAGGGTGGTATCACCATGCTACCATTTCTCTTGATTAGTTACTCTTGTCGAAATCGCAAGGGCTTGCGAAATCTCCTCTATGCTTTTCTGTGGGCCTTCTTGTTAGTGACTTCCATCCAAATTTACGACACTTGGCACCAAACACTGGAAATGATGCTTTTCAATTCTGACTGGCTCTTTGTCACCGTCTTTCCTTTTATGGCCTTGTATAATGGACAGCGAGGAACGGAAACCAGTTGGAGTAAATATTTCTTTTATATTTTCTACCCAGCTCATTTATGGATTATAGCCTTGATTGCCTATTTGGTTAAGTAACAAAAAAGCAAATAACAGTAATTTCTGTCTATTTGCTTTTCTTTTTTATAAAATATACTTCTCAATGGCGCGTGCAACGCCTTCTTCTTCATTGCTGGCTGTAACGTCATTAGCAAGGAATTTGACATGGTCACTGGCATTTCCCATTGCAATGCCAAGTCCTGCAAACTGAAGCATTTCGATATCGTTATTGGCATCGCCCATGGCCATAATCTCTGAGGGCTCGATCTTCAAAATCGCTGCTAGTCGAGAAAGAGCAGTAGCCTTTGTCGTTCCAAGTGGCATGGCTTCATAAATGACAGGCTGCGAACGAACACCGCTAAATCGTTGACAGAGTTCCTCAGAAAACCGATGCTCAAAATCGTCTGTTTGCTCTTTGGTGCCCAAAAACATGCCTTGGAACATCCGATACTTGCCACTAGTCGCTTCCTCTAGTGAAATTTCAGTCAGGTCTGAAAAAACAAGTTTGGCATCATTCTGAACAATTTCATTAGGCTTGCCACCGAGGACAAAATAATGTTTCTCATCAAAAAGAGTCAACTGAACGTCGCTTTTTTCTGCTAGGTCATAGAGGTATTCAATGTCAGCTGGACTAAGTTCTTGCCAGTCAACTAGACTCCAGTCACTGGTCTGATGGGTTGAACAACCGTTATTTACGATGACATACTCATTCTGAAGGTCCAGTCCCAGTTTTTTGTAGTAAGGAAGAACACCGAAAAGCGGGCGACCTGTACAGAGAACCAGTTTGACACCTTTTTCAATGGCTTGGTGAATGGCACTGATGTGGGCTTGCGGGATTTCCTTGGCTTCATTAAGGAGGGTTCCGTCCATATCCAAGGCAAGTAGTTTAATCATAAGACTTCCTTTTCTAGGTGTTTTGCTTTTATTATAGCATATAGACTATGAAATGTCTGGCAGAATAGTAAAATTCGGCTTTCCTTTCCTTGAAAAAGAAAATAAAATCTTATATAATATGTATACTTAATATTTAAGGAGAAATAATGTCAAAGTATCACTTTAATTCAATTTACAAAAATGATGAAACAGAGTCTACAGGTCTTCTTTTCATCAAAGTCTACAACAAGTGGGAAAGCAACTTAAAAAGAGTCTTGAAATCAGTTGGACTCACTTTGCCTCAATTTATCGTTTTAACCTCGCTCTTGTTTCTGTCTAATAGAGAGGAATATGTAACGCAAGTTGATATTGCTCGGTTCACTGGAATGGATGTCATGACGGTTTCCCAGATTGTTAGGCTACTGGAGAAGAAGGACTACATTAGACGTGATCAACATCCAAAGGATAGTCGGGCAAAACTTGTCTCAGTGACGAAGTCTGGCGCGGAAAAGGTCAATCAAGCTTTACCCTTAGTAGAAGGGGTTGATGAAAAATTTTTTGAAAAACTTTCTAACGATAGAGAAGTTTTTAATCGTTTGTTAGTAGAGTTGGAGGATAAAAATGCCTAGATATTGGGTCGGAGTTGTTTCGAAGAACCATGTTTTAAGAGGAGTTGAAGGAAATTTTTGTCAGGTCTGTCATGGAAAGAGCGGCCCCTTAAATCGTATGAAAAAAGGTGACTACTTTTTATACTATAGTCCCAAATACGATATGAACAGTCAAGATAAGTTACAGGCTTTTGTGGCCGTAGGTAAAATCATAGATGACAAAGCCTATCAAGTAGAGCAGTTTGAAGGATTCTTTCCCTTTAGACGAAATGTCGAGTATTATCAACCAGTCAAAGATTGTTCCATAGAAATAGCCAGACAACATCCTGAATGGAAAGACTATACTTCTCGACTTCGTTATGGACATTTTGAAGTTTCCAAAGACTTTTTCCTCTATATCTTTCAGCATATGAAAGTGGATGATGAAGCATGATTGATTTGCAAATTAAATGATTGTCAACTAGAATTTTGGATTTGGACTGTGAAGCGAACTTTGCTATAATAGAGTAAGAAACTTTGATAAACCAAACGAGGCTGAGATGAAATTACTGTATACTGATATTCGGACTTCTTTGACTGAAATTTTAACGAGAGAGGCAGAAGAGCTAGTTGCTGCTGGCAAGCGTGTTTTCTACATCGCACCCAACTCTCTTTCATTTGAAAAGGAACGCGCCGTGCTGGAATGCTTGTCCCAGCAGGCTTCTTTTGCGATTACCGTCACGCGCTTTGCTCAAATGGCTCGTTACCTGGTCTTGAATGATTTGCCGACTAAAACTAGTCTAGATGACATCGGGCTTGGGATGGCTTTTTATAAGTGCCTTGCGGAACTTGATCCTAAAGAATTGCGAGTTTATGGTGCGATTAAGCAGGATCCTCAATTTATCCAGCAGTTGATGGAACTTTATCACGAGATGACGACTGCTCAGATGAGCTTTTTGGACTTGGAAAGTTTGACGGATGAGGACAAGCGGGCAGACTTACTCTTGATTTTTGAGAAAGTGACTGCTTATCTCAATCAAAGCCAGTTGGCTCAGGGAAGTCAGTTGTCCCATTTGATTGAGGCTATTGAGAATGACAAGGTAAGCAGTGATTTCAGTCAGATTGCCTTGGTTATTGATGGATTTACTCGTTTTTCTGCCGAGGAAGAGCGTGTAGTGGATCTACTTCATCAAAAAGGTGCCGAGATTGTTATTGGGGCCTATGCAAGCAAGAAAGCCTATATCAGTCCGTTCTCTGAAGGGAATCTCTACCAAGCCAGTGTGGAATTTCTTCATCATTTGGGGGCAAAATACCAAACACCTGCTCAGGATCGTTCTCAGACTCATGAAAAAATGGATAGTTTTGACAAGGCCTCTCATTTGCTGGAGTCTTCTTATGACTTTTCAGAACTCGCTTTAGATGTTGATGAGAAGGACCGTGAAAATCTGCAAATCTGGTCTTGTTTGACGCAAAAAGAAGAGCTGGAATTAGTAGCCCGTAGCATTCGTCAGAAATTACATGACCATCCAGAACTGAGTTACAAGAATTTCCGTATTTTGCTGGGTGATGTGGCATCTTACCAGCTATCGCTGAAAACTATTTTTGACCAGTACCAGATTCCTTTCTATCTTGGTAGAAGTGAATCCATGGCCCATCATCCTCTGACTCAGTATGTGGAGTCTATTTTACGTTTAAAACGTTACCGTTTCCGTCAGGAGGATTTGATTAATCTCCTCAGAACTGGTCTATATACCGACCTTAGTCAGGCTGATATTGATGATTTTGAGCAATATCTCCGCTATCTTGGCATCAATGGCTTGCCAGCTTTTCAGCAGAACTTTACCAAATCCCATCATGGAAAATTTGATTTAGAGCGTTTAAATGCTCTTCGTCTGCGCGTTTTGGCGCCACTTGAAACCTTATTTGCCAGTCGGAAGCAAAAGGCTGAAAATCTCTTGCAAAAGTGGAATACTTTTCTAAAAAATGCTGCTTTAAGCAAGCAGATGCAAGACTTGACAGCTACTATGGAAACTCTAGAACAGGAAAGACAAGCCGAAGTTTGGAAAGCCTTCTGCCATGTTTTAGAACAATTTGCGACGGTTTTTGCTGGTTCACAAGTTAGCCTGGAGGACTTCCTGGCCTTGCTTCATTCTGGGATGAGTTTGTCTCAGTATCGCACAATACCAGCAACAGTGGACACCGTTCTGGTGCAGAGTTACGATCTGATTGCACCTATGACCGCTGACTTTGTCTATGCCATCGGTCTGACTCAGGATCATTTGCCAAAAATTGCGCAAAACACCAGTCTTTTGACAGATGAAGAACGACAAAGCCTAAACCAAGCAACTGAGGAGGGAGTGCAATTACTGATTGCAAGTAGCGAAAATCTCAAGAAAAATCGCTATACCATGCTTTCTTTAGTCAATGCTGCTCGTAAGCAGTTGGTGTTGTCAGCTCCAAGTCTCCTCAATGAAAATGAGAGCAAGGAATCGGCCTATCTTCAGGAACTGGTGAGTTTTGGATTTAGCCGAATAGAGAAGAAGATTCATCAAAAAAGTCTGTCTAAGGATGATATGGGTTCTTATCACAGTCTTTTGTCTAGTCTGGTTGCCTATCACCAGCAGGCAGGTTCAAGTGAAAATGAAAAAGATGTCACCTTTGTCAAGGTTTTGGCTCGTGTCATGGGGAAAAAACTAGATCAAAAAGGTCTTACAAATCCTGCACTCCCAACTAGTCCAAGCAGCAAGCCATTAGAGAAAGAGACCTTGCAGGCTCTCTACCCTGCTGACAAGGAGTTTTACCTGTCTACTTCTGGTTTGACAGAATTTTACCGCAATGAATACAGTTATTTCCTCCGTTATGTCTTAGGTTTGCAGGAAGAATTTCGCCTGCGTCCAGATGCTCGCAGTCATGGGAATTTCTTGCATCGTATTTTTGAACGTGCCTTGAAACTACCTGCTGAAAATCCGTTTGACCAGCGTTTGGAGCAAGCTATCAAGGAAACCAGCCAAGAACGCGAATTTGAAGCTATTTATCAAGAAAGTTTGGAAGCCCAATTTATCAAGGAAGTTCTACTTGATGTCGCGCGAACTACGGGCCACATCCTACGTCATAATCCAGCTATCGAAACCATTCAAGAGGAAGCAACATTTGGTGGTAAAGATCAGGCCTTTATTCAATTGGATAATGGTCGGAGTGTCCATGTGCGTGGCAAGGTTGACCGTATTGACCGTTTGAAAGCTGATGGAGCACTGGGAGTGGTAGACTACAAGTCTAGTTTGACCCAGTTCCAGTTTCCTCATTTCTTCAATGGGCTTAATTCCCAACTGCCTACCTATCTTGCTGCCCTAAAAAGAGAAGGGGAGCAGAACTTTTTCGGTGCTATGTACTTAGAAATGGCTGAACCCGTCCAATCTTTATTAGCTGTTAAAAGTCTGGCAGGAGCAGTAGTAGAAGCCAGCAAATCAATGAAATACCAGGGACTCTTTTTAGAGAAAGAAAGCAGTCACTTGGGCGAATTTTACAACAAAAACAAGGCTAACCAGCTGACAGACGAGGAATTCCAGCTCTTACTAGACTATAATGCCCATCTGTACAAGAAGGCTGCTGAAAAGATTCTAGAAGGCCAGTTCGCCATCAATCCCTATACCGAAAATGGCAGAAGCATTGCCCCGTACGTTCAGCAACATCAAGCCATTACAGGTTTTGAAGCCAATTACCACTTGGGACAAGCCCGTTTCCTAGAAAAGTTAGAAGTAGCTGACGGCAAGCGTCTGGTCGGAGAAAAACTCAAGCAAGCTTGGTTTGAAAAAATGAGAGAGGAGTTGAATCGATGAAGCCCATTTCTTTTTTAACTGAGGAAGAAATTCAAAAACTGCAAGAAGCAGAAGCGAGTTCAAGCAAGGAACAGAAGAAAACTGCCGAGCAAATCCAAGCCATTTATACTGCTGGGCAAAACATCCTAGTATCAGCGTCTGCTGGTTCAGGGAAAACCTTTGTCATGGCAGAACGCATTCTGGATCAGTTAGCGCGTGGTGTCGAAATTTCTCAACTCTTTATCTCGACCTTTACCGTTAAGGCTGCTAGCGAACTTAAGGAACGTTTGGAGAAGAAAATCAGCCAACAAATCCAAGAAACCGATGATGTTGATCTCAAACAACACTTGGGACGCCAGTTGGCAGACCTACCAAACGCTGCCATCGGAACCATGGACTCCTTCACACAAAAATTCCTTGGCAAACATGGCTATTTGATTGATATCGCACCGAACTTCCGTATTTTGCAAAATGAAAGCGAACAGTTACTCTTAAAAAACGAAGTTTTTCATCAGGTGTTTGAAGAGCATTACCAAGGTGAAAATAAAGAGAACTTTAGTCGTTTAGTGAAAAACTTTGCTGGACGAGGCAAGGATGAACGTGGTCTGCGCCAGCAAGTCTTCAAAATCTATGATTTCCTCCAATCCACCAGCAGTCCACAAAAATGGTTGAACGAGTCTTTTCTCAAAGGGTTTGAAAAAGCTGACTTTGCAAATGAAAAAGAGAAACTAATTGAGCAAATCAAGCAGGCGCTTTGGGACTTGGAAAGTTTCTTCCGTTATCATCTGGATAACGATGCCAAGGAGTTTCCAAAAGCTGCCTATTTAGAAAATGTGCAGCTGGTTCTGGATGAAATTAGCTCCTTAAATCAAGAGTCCGATAGCCAGGCTTATCGAGCAGTGCTTGCGCGTATTGTCGCAATATCGAAAGAAAAGAATGGTCGAGCTCTAGCTAACTCTAGTCGAAAGGCTGATTTAAAGCCACTGGCTGATGCCTACAACGAAGAGAGAAAGACCCAGTTTGCTAAACTAGGACAACTAGCAGACCAGATAACCATTCTCGACTATCAAGAGCGTTATCATGTAGACACCTGGGATCTAGCTAAAACTTTCCAAAACTTTATGAGCGATTTTGTGGAAGCTTATCGTGAACGTAAACGTCAGGAAAATGCCTTTGAATTCGCTGATATCAGTCATTACACCATTGAGATTTTAGAGAATTTCCCACAAGTTCGTGAGGCTTATCAGGAACGATTCCATGAAGTCATGGTCGATGAGTATCAGGATACTAACCACATTCAAGAACGAATGCTGGAATTGCTGTCGAATGGTCACAATCGCTTTATGGTGGGAGATATCAAGCAGTCCATCTACCGTTTCCGTCAGGCAGACCCGCAGATTTTCAATGAAAAATTTCAACGCTATGCGCAAAATCCTCAAGAAGGAAAGCTGATTTTGCTCAAGGAAAATTTCCGTAGTAGTTCAGAAGTGCTGTCAGCAACCAATGATGTTTTTGGACGCCTTATGGACCAAGAGGTCGGTGAAATCAACTATGACAGCATGCACCAGCTTGTTTTTGCCAATACCAAACTGACTCCTAATCCAGACAACAAGGCAGAATTTCTCCTCTACGATAAGGGCGATAGTGGGCAAGAGAAAGAAGAAAGTGATGAAGACACGAAACTCACTGGGGAAATGCGCCTTGTCATCAAGGAAATCTTAAAGCTACATCAAGAAAAAGGTGTGGCCTTCAAAGAAATTGCCCTTCTGACTTCCAGTCGCAGTCGTAATGACCAGATTCTACTTGCCCTGTCTGAGTACGGGATACCTGTCAAAACCGACGGTGAGCAAAACAACTACCTCCAATCCTTAGAAGTACAAGTCATGTTGGACACCCTTCGTGTCATCCACAATCCCCTGCAAGACTACGCCTTGGTTGCCCTTATGAAGTCTCCTATGTTTAGTTTCGATGAGGACGAGTTGGCGCGTTTATCTCTTCAGAAAGCAGAAGATAAAGTACAAGAGAATCTTTATGAGAAACTAGTTAATGCTCAAAGACAGGTAACTGATCAGAAAGAGTTAATTCACAAGGACCTAGCTGAAAAATTAAATCAATTCATGGATATCTTGGATTCTTGGCGCTTGTATGCCAAAACCCACTCTCTCTATGACTTGATTTGGAAGATTTACAACGACCGTTTTTATTATGACTATGTTGGGGCTTTGCCGAACGGACCTGCTAGACAGGCTAATCTCTATGCCCTAGCTCTGCGAGCTGATCAGTTTGAAAAGAGCAATTTCAAGGGCTTGTCTCGTTTTATCCGTATGATTGACCAAGTTTTAGAGGCTCAGCATGACCTCGCAAGCGTAGCTGTCGCTCCACTTAAAGATGCCGTGGAACTCATGACCATTCACAAGAGCAAAGGACTGGAGTTTCCTTATGTCTTTATCCTCAACATGGATCAGGACTTCAACAAGCAAGACTCAATGTCAGAAGTTATTCTCAGTCGTCAAAATGGGCTTGGTGTCAAATACATTGCCAAAGTGGATACAGGAGCAGTGGAAGCACACTATCCTAAAACCATCAAACTCTCCATTCCCAGCCTTACCTATACCCAGAATGAAGAAGAATTGCAACTGGCTAGCTATTCAGAGCAGATGCGTCTGCTGTATGTTGCCATGACGAGGGCGGAGAGAAAACTTTATCTTGTCGGTAAGGGGTCTCGTGAAAAGCTAGAAGCCAAGGAATACCCAGCAGCAAACAATGGAAAATTAGATGGCAATACCAGACTGCAAGCAAGAAATTTCCAAGATTGGATCTGGGCTATCAGTAAAGTATTTGCCAAGGACAATCTCAACTTTAGCTATCGTTTTATTGGTGAAGACCAGTTGACTAGAGAAGCTATCGGAGAGTTGGAAAACAAGAGTCCTCTACAAGATAGCTCTCAATCAAGCAACCGTCAGTCAGAGACCATCAAAGAAGCTCTGGAAATGCTGAAAGAGGTGGAAGTTTATAATACTCTTCACCGCGCAGCCATTGAACTACCAAGTGTTCAAACCCCAAGCCAAATCAAGAAATTCTACGAACCGGTTATGGATATGGAAGGGGTAGAAGTTACTAACCAAACTCAATCAACTGAGAAGAAAATCAGCTTTGATTTACCTGATTTTTCAACTAAAGAAAAGGTAACTGGAGCTGAGGTTGGTAGTGCCACTCATGAACTCATGCAGAGAATTGACCTTAGTCAGCAACCAACACTTGCTAGCTTGACAGAGACTCTCAAACAAGTTCAGACTAGTCCAGCTGTAAGAGACAAGATCAATCTTTCTAAAATTCTCGCATTCTTTGATACAGCACTTGGTCAGGAAATTCTCGCTAATACCGACCTTCTCTACCGCGAGCAACCTTTCTCCATGCTTAAACGAGACCAAAAGAGTCAGGAAGACTTCGTTGTCCGTGGGATCTTGGACGGCTATCTGCTTTATGAGGATCGTATCGTTCTTTTCGACTACAAGACAGACCGTTACGATCAACCAAGTCAACTCATAGACCGCTATCGTAGTCAGTTAGCCCTATACGGAGAGGCTTTATCTCGTGCCTATTCAATTGAAAACATAGAAAAATACTTGATTATACTAGGTAAAGATGAGGTTCAAGTTGTAAAAGTATAATTTATACTCTTCGAAAATCAAATTCAAACCACGTCAGCTTCACCTTGCCGTATATAGGTGACTGACTTCGTCAGTTCTATCCACAACCTCAAAACCATGTTTTGAGCTGACTTCGTCAGTCTTATCTACAACCTCAAAGCAGTGCTTTGAGCAACCTGCGGCTAGCTTCCTAGTTTGCTATTTGATTTTCATTGAGTATTAGAAAGGAGACCTCGTGACACTTCCAGTTAGAAAATCCCTGCACGATGCGGTTTTACAGGCTTCAAAAGCCGATACTTGGGATCAAGCTACCAAGGAATGGAATGAAGTTTCCTTGATTTTTAATGGCATTGGCCGTAGTAATTGTGTCTGCGGGAATGCCATAAAATACGCCTACGAACTCTTTAACGGAGTTACAGGCCAACGTCTCTTTCCTATAGGAAGCGACTGTGTTCGCCATTTTCATCGTATTAGCCTCGATCAGCAACTAGAAGAGGAGGAAAAACTACTCAGAAAAGTTGAAAACCTAACCAGAAAAGCTCAGAAAAAGGAAAAAATCAAGGTCAATAAAAGCGATTTTGACGAACGACTTCTAAAATGGTTTTGGGAGAAAGGTGTTTTCAAAGCCAATCGTGGCAATCAATTCGCACCTGAGAGAGACTATCAGCTCTTCCTAGAGGTCTTTCAAGGCGGAAGTTGGACCAAGGCAGAGCCAAAGAAGAAGGCTCGTATGGAAGAAGTGCTGGAAAAGTGTATCAAACCTTTTCTACTTGGTAAGACCGATGATCAACTCTACCTTGTCAAACTAGGCAAGGAGAAAATTAACTACGAGCAGCATTTACGGATTCAAGCGGAGAAAGAACGCAAGAAAAGAGATAAAATTGCCAAGCAATACGCTGACAACCTCATTCTTGCCATGGGACCTGCAGAACGAGCCTATCAAGATTACTTTGGCTTTACAGAAACCTTGACCCAAGAAGAACGAAAGTGGGAGAAAATCCTCTTTGGTAAGAATAGAGACGAACGGGCTATCAAGGATAAGCAAAACCAAAAGGAGCTGGAAAAGGATCAGCGAATTGCAAATCAAGATCCTATTGAACGAAAGCAGAAGCAGACTTGGCTTCTTAATTCTTATTTTCGGGATTTACCTGATGAAAAAGCTAGATTTTCTCGACTCTTATTAGAATTTCGAAAAAGTGGAGAAGTACACTTTTCAGATGAATACTTATCTGAACATCTCATCGACTTTTTCTACAAGATGAAAGCCTTTGAGTTTGAAATTGAACCCGAACAAGTCCGCGATTTTCTAAAAGAATGCCTTCAGGCAGAACATCTATCATCTGCACAAGAAAGCTGGACTAGAGGGATTCTCCTCAATTGTCTTCATCCGTTTTTAGATAGGTTTCTCATATAGAAAAAATCCTACCTTGTCTATGCATGGTAGGATTTAAGTATCACCAAATATGTACTGGTAAAGTTGGACGACTTTCTGAAAACACTGCGTGTCCATTTTTGTTATTTTTTGAGCATTACGCATCCGAAAATCGAAGGTATAGAGTTGAAATGGATTGACAGCGCCATCTACCTTGTCCGACGAGACAGGAACGAGCAAGCCTTTTTCTGCCAAACGTTGTTGGCCATGAGTGATGGGACAGACAGCCACAAACCCAGTTTGCAAGGCATATTCTCTCCTAGAAACTACCAAGGCAGGTCGCCGTTTCTGGATTTCCCGACCGACTGATGGATCAAAGTCCAACCAAATGATATCCTGCTTTTCAGGAATATAGTCAGATTTCGCTATCAAGTGACCTTACCCCTTCAAAATCGTTTGTCATTCTCAAATCAGTAACCCCATCAAAAGGATCTTTCAGTTTTGGAGCTAAAACAATGACTCCGTCAATCCCTTTGTAGACAACCATTTCTTGACCTTCTGCCATCCCCAAATTTTTAGGAATAGTCACAGTGAGAGAATTCCCTACCTTCCGAGTCTTTACTGTATTCATCGCTCTACCTCCAGAAAAATGTATACACTAAGTATATACCTATCATCAAAAAAAGTCAAGTCAATCCTTACTGGTATCAAGGATGTTTCGCACCCATACTATTTGTCATTTATTGTGGTCAAAGCCTGTGCAAAAGTTCCTCATTTATGATAGAATAGGTAGTAAGAAAGAAAACGTTTTTACTACGTTTTTTTTAGTCGGAAGGGGAAAATATTATGGCTACTATTCAATGGTTTCCGGGTCACATGTCTAAGGCTCGGCGGCAAGTTCAGGAGAATCTTAAGTTTGTTGATTTTGTGACAATTTTGGTGGATGCTCGACTACCTTTATCTAGTCAAAATCCTATGTTAACCAAGATTGTGGGTGATAAACCTAAACTTTTGATTTTAAATAAGGCGGATCTGGCTGATCCTGCAATGACCAAAGAATGGCGTCAGTATTTTGAATCACAGGGAATCCAAACTCTGGCTATCAATTCCAAAGAGCAAGTAACTGTAAAAGTTGTGACAGATGCAGCTAAAAAACTCATGGCTGATAAGATTGCACGCCAGAAAGAACGCGGTATCAAGATCGAAACCTTGCGGACCATGATTATCGGAATTCCAAATGCTGGTAAGTCAACTCTCATGAACCGTTTGGCTGGGAAAAAGATTGCGGTTGTTGGCAATAAACCAGGTGTTACCAAGGGGCAACAGTGGCTCAAAACCAACAAAGACCTTGAAATTTTAGACACACCAGGGATTCTCTGGCCTAAATTTGAAGACGAAACCGTTGCTTTGAAACTAGCCTTGACTGGAGCAATTAAAGATCAACTACTCCCAATGGATGAAGTGACCATTTTTGGTCTCAATTATTTCAAAAAACATTATCCAGAAAAGCTAGCTGAACGCTTCAAACAAATGAAGATAGAAGAAGAAGCACCTGTTATCATCATGGATATGACCCGTGCTCTCGGTTTCCGAGATGATTACGACCGCTTTTACAGCCTCTTCGTCAAGGAAGTCCGTGATGGAAAACTCGGTAACTACACCTTAGATACATTGGACGACATCGATGACGACGATTAAAGAAATCAAAGAACTTCTTGCCACTGTCAAAGAATTAGACAATCCCCTTTTTCTTGAACTGGAAAAGGATCCTCGTTCTGGAGTTCAAAAGGAAATCAACAAACGTAAAAAAGCCATTCAGGCTGAACTGGATGAGGATCTTCGTCTGGAATCCATGCTTTCCTATGAAAAAGAGCTTTACAAGCAAGAATTGACCTTAATAGCAGGTGTTGATGAGGTCGGCCGTGGTCCTCTGGCTGGACCTGTAGTCGCTGCAGCCGTTATCTTGCCCAAAAATTGTAAGATTAAAGGCCTCAACGATAGCAAAAAAATCCCTAAAAAGAAACATCTGGAAATTTATCAAGCCGTTCAAGACCAAGCCTTGTCAATCGGGATTGGTATCATGGATAATCAGGTCATCGACCAAGTCAATATCTATGAAGCTACCAAACTAGCCATGAAGGAAGCAATCTCCCAGCTCAGTCCGCAACCTGAGCACCTCTTGATTGATGCCATGAAACTGGATTTGTCTATTTACCAAACAGCCATTATCAAAGGAGATGCCAACTCCCTCTCCATCGCAGCTGCATCTATAGTGGCCAAGGTGACACGGGATGAATTGATGAAGGAATACGATCAGCAATATCCTGGCTATGATTTTACAGCTAATGCAGGTTATGGAACAGCTAAACATCTAGAAGGGCTTGAAAAACTAGGTGTCAGCCCAATTCACCGAACCAGTTTTGAACCAGTCAAAACACTAGTTTCAACTAAGAAAGATAAGTAAGAGGAAATGATTATGGAGGAACAGTCAGAAATACTCCGATCCAAGAAAGAATTTGCCTTTGCCTCAAGCACCATATTATCCCAAGTTGGACGAGGAATCATTGTTGGTATCGTCGTTGGTCTCATCGTCGGATCCTTTCGTTTCTTAATCGAAAAGGGCTTCCACCTGATACAAGGACTCTATCAAGATCAAGCGCACCTAGTGCGCAATCTTTTTATCATTGGTCTATTTTATGTAATCGTTTGCTGGCTCAGTGCGAAACTAACTCGGTCAGAAAAAGATATCAAGGGTTCAGGAATTCCTCAAGTCGAAGCCGAACTAAAGGGACTCATGACTCTTAACTGGTGGAGTGTCCTCTGGAAGAAATATGTATTAGGTATTCTTGCTATTGCCAGTGGCCTTATGCTAGGTCGAGAAGGGCCAAGTATTCAACTTGGAGCAGTTGGTGGTAAAGGTATAGCCAAGTGGCTCAAATCTAGCCCAGTAGAGGAACGTTCCCTGATTGCCAGTGGAGCTGCTGCAGGTTTAGCAGCTGCCTTTAATGCACCAATTGCAGGTCTCCTCTTTGTTGTAGAAGAAGTCTATCACCATTTTTCACGCTTTTTCTGGATCTCAACTCTAGCAGCCAGCATCGTAGCAAACTTTGTCTCACTACTTATATTTGGCCTAACACCCGTACTGGATATGCCAGACAACATCCCTCTCATGACGCTGGATCAATATTGGATTTACCTCCTTATGGGAGTTTTTCTGGGACTTTCTGGTTTTCTCTATGAGAAGGCTGTACTCAATGTCGGTCGAATTTATGACTGGATTGGTCAAAGAATCCATTTAGATAAAGCTTATTACCCAATCCTAGCCTTTATCCTCATCATCCCAGTCGGAATTTTCTTACCTCAAATTCTTGGTGGTGGAAATCAGCTTGTTCTTTCCCTAACTGAGCAAAATTTTAGTTTTCAAGTTCTATTAGCTTACTTTTTGATTCGCTTTGTTTGGAGCATGATTAGTTATGGAAGTGGTCTCCCAGGAGGAATTTTCCTACCCATTTTGGCGCTTGGTTCCTTACTTGGTGCCCTAGTCGGTGTCATTTGTGTCAATCTTGGGCTTGTTAGTCAGGAGCAGTTTCCTATATTTGTCATTTTAGGAATGAGTGGCTACTTTGGTGCAATTTCCAAGGCTCCCTTAACCGCTATGATACTTGTTACTGAGATGGTTGGGGACATTCGCAACCTCATGCCACTTGGCTTAGTGACCTTAGTCGCCTACATTGTCATGGATCTGCTCAAGGGTGCTCCAGTCTATGAGGCTATGCTGGAAAAAATGTTGCCAGAAGAAGCGACAGATGAAGGAGAAGTCACCCTCATTGAAATCCCTGTATCAGATAAAATCGCTGGAAAACAGGTTCATGAACTCAACCTACCACACAATGTCCTCATCACTACCAAAGTCCATAATGGCAAAAGCCAAACGGTTAATGGCTCAACTAGAATGTATCTGGGTGATATGATTCACCTGGTGATTCCAAAAAGTGAAATTGGAAAAGTCAAAGATTTGTTGTTATGAGTTCTGTTTACATAATTTATTTTACGTAAAATATCATTGAAAGGATTCTCTATGAAAAGAAATAAGGCAATTGCAGTATATTTGCTAGGCACATTTAGCCAGTTAGTATCAGTTTGTCTCCTTTTCTTTCTCTTGAATCATTTTTCTGTTCAGTCCAATCTATTAACTATTTTAGGAATCTTTCTAGGTGGCATTTCTTCAGCTCTTTGGGGAACAATTGTTGCAAATCACTATTTTCATATTCATTTTAAGAAGATTGTAAACGTTTTTTTTAACATTCATACCAGTTATAAACACTATTTATTATCTTTTTTCCTTATTATCCTTGATTTTTCTTTTCTAATGTTTGGTGGAAAAATAATAGAATTTAGCTGGTATCTCCCATTTTTGATGTTCTTCAAATTTATTGTCTTTGGTGGTATAGAAGAGATTGGATGGCGATATGTTTTTCAACCAATTTTACAAGAAAAGTTGCCATATTTTTACTCAACAATCTTAACCTTTTTCAGCTGGGCGCTTTGGCATCTGTTGTTCTTTTACATAGATGGTTCCCTAGCAACACTGCAAATTCTACCGTTTTTATTTGGATTGCTGACGAATTCTTTCATACTCTCAGCTCTTTATAACAAAACAAAGAATCTCTGGATTTGCGTTATGACACATTCGATCATTAATGTCTTGTCTCAGCTAACCATAGACACTAATCGATCCGAAACCTACCTGCTTAAAATCTTCATCATCTTGGTATCCTGCTATATAGTAATACATAAAAAAGGTGTGCATAGTCGGTAGCTGATTTTGTTGGAAACAGTATTATTCTTTGGAAAAGTTATTTGCTAAGGAGGACATACATCATAATGAAAATACTCGATGTTTTATATAATTTTTATGGTGATTTTGATTTCATTGAAGAAAAATACAATGAAAAATATGAAGGTATTCTTATCAATATAAAGGAAGAGCAAGGGTATAAAAGATGCCGCTTGGCAAAAAGAACACCAAAAAAAGAAGGATATTTTACAGTTTTTTGGAAAAAAGACCAAAATAACAAGAACATTCCTTATACCAATGAGGACTTAGGAAATGAACTTATAATCGTTATCATCGATAATGATAAGAGGGGACTATTCATTATTCCAAACGAGGTGGCTATTCGTAAAAACATTCTGTCGACAAAAGATAGCAATGGAAAAATGTCTATGCGATTTTATCCTCCTTGGTGCTCAAATTTAAATACAACAGCTCGAGCAACACAAAAATGGCAATTGCAATATTTTAGAGAAATTGAAATATAAACATATTGCCGGATTACATACACACAAAAGACCTGTTTCTTATGATTGTGGAACCAGGTCCTTGTTTTTTCTAGAATCCATCAAACACCTATAACGTCTTTCCGAAAAACTATAATTTTCTTGAAAAATATATGAGTCTATGCTATACTACTAGTAGACTTAATTATGGAGAAAATACATGAAACGTGAGATTTTACTGGAACGAATCGACAAACTAAAACAAATCATGCCCTGGTATGTTCTGGAATACTACCAATCCAAGCTTGCTGTGCCCTACAGTTTTACAACCTTGTACGAATATCTCAAGGAATACGATCGATTTTTCAGCTGGGTTTTAGAGTCTGGAATTTCAAATGCTGATAAAATGTCTGATATTCCTTTATCTGTCTTGGAAAATATGTCTAAGAAAGATATGGAAGCTTTTATCCTATATCTACGTGAACGTCCATTGCTGAATGCTAATACAACCAAGCAAGGTGTATCTCAGACGACCATCAATCGGACCTTATCAGCACTTTCTAGTCTTTACAAGTATCTAACAGAGGAGGTTGAAAACGACCTGGGAGAACCCTATTTCTATCGTAATGTAATGAAGAAAGTTTCAACCAAGAAAAAGAAAGAAACACTTGCTGCTAGAGCTGAAAACATCAAGCAAAAACTCTTTCTAGGTGATGAAACAGAAGGTTTTCTAACTTATATCGATCAGGAGTACCCACAACAGCTCTCAAATCGCGCTCTCTCATCATTTAATAAGAACAAAGAACGTGATTTGGCCATTATTGCCCTTCTCCTAGCGTCTGGTGTCCGCTTATCTGAAGCTGTTAATCTAGATCTAAGAGACCTCAATCTCAAAATGATGGTGATCGATGTCACTCGAAAAGGGGGGAAACGTGATTCTGTCAATGTCGCTGCTTTTGCTAAGCCTTACCTAGAGAATTATCTAGCCATTCGAAATCAACGCTATAAGACGGAAAAGACAGATACAGCTCTCTTTTTGACCTTATATCGAGGCGTTCCCAATCGTATTGATGCTTCTAGTGTTGAAAAGATGGTTGCTAAGTACTCTGAGGACTTCAAAGTCCGTGTAACTCCACACAAACTACGCCATACCCTGGCGACTAGGCTCTATGATGCTACTAAATCGCAAGTTTTGGTCAGCCATCAGCTAGGACATGCCAGTACACAAGTCACTGACCTCTATACCCATATCGTCAATGATGAACAAAAGAATGCTTTAGATAGTTTATGATTGTTACATATTATAAATTATGTAAAGCAACTATTGCTAAAAAACGAAAGACCAATTCCTTTATCTTTCGTTTTTTATTTATTTAAACTCAATCCAGTAGTTACGGTGAGGCTCTATAATTACTGGTTTACCCCAAAAGGCTTGCAGATAGGCTAGATTTGCTGGGCTTACTGGTTTTTTTGAATCATTGTACTGCTCAGCACTCTCTTTAGTTAGAAAACATTTTACTGCTTCATAAGAAGTACCATCAGCTGATTCTCTTTCGATTCCCATATACGAAATTTCGTCACCATTTTTAAGATCGTCAGTTAACAGTTTACCAATAAAGAACACTGTCTTATCTTTCATAAATTCATAAGCCTTACTATGTTCTAGTCGGTTATTCGCTGCAGCATACATAATACAAAAACTATCAACAATGTCCTTCAAAGACATTAAGTCCCCTTTGTTTACTTTGATTTCATCGGGGAGAAGACCGCCAATTATAAGATTTTGAAAATGGGCTTGCTGGATTACATTATCTAAAGCCATTCCTAAAGGTATTTGAACAGCTTGGTATCCTAAAGGTTGAAGCTCTTTGTATTTCTTATCATAATGTTCTTGTGTGATGCTTATATTTAAACTTTCAGTTTGATAAATTTCTTCATTTCTATAGAAAGCAACAACATTGCGGTCTAACTGTTCAAATAGATTAAGACTTTCTACTGGAATTTCTAACATTAATGAATAACTCCTTTTCATTTTTCATCTCTATTATAATCTAATCAGCATGATTATTAAGTTTAACCCTAATAAAAGAATCCATCATAAATGGATTCTTTTTCCTTACCCCACTACTGCTTCAGCGATTTCTTCACGGCTAATACCAGCAAAGTAGCGTGTGATGTCAATAGTTTCTAGTGACTTGAGGACATCTTCACGTTCGTATTTCACTCCACGGAGGACATCTTCTACAGCTGCAACGTCCTCGATACCAAAGAAGTCCCCATAGATCTTGATATCTTGGATTTTTGATTCAATGACGTTGGCAAAAACTTCGACCTTACCACTGGTGAATTTTGTTCCACGACGGACGTTAAATTCAGGTGATTTACCGTAGTTCCAGTTCCAAGTACCGAACTTGGTATCCTTGATACGATTGATTTCAGCCAATTCTTGCTCAGAAAAAACGTATTCAGTCATCTCTGGGTACTCTTTTTTCATGTATTCCAAGAGCAAATCACGGAATTCTTCAACTGTGATTTTTTCTGGCAATTCATTGACAATATTTGTTACACGGGCACGGACGGATTTGACACCTTTTGACTCAAATTTATCCTTTGAAACCTTGAGGGCGTTAGCAAGAACTGACAAATCAACGTCAAAGAGCAAGCAACCATGGTGCATGATACGCCCATTGATATAGGCTTGAGCATTGCCACAGAATTTTTTGCCATCAATCTCTAGATCATTACGGCCTGTAAATTCGGCTTTAACACCAAGTTGAGCCAAGGTATTGATAACTGGAGTTGAGAAGCTCTTGAAGTCGAAGGCCTTGTTTTCATCTTCTTTTGAAATGATGGTGTAGTTGAGGTTGTTTAGATCGTGGTAAACAGCTCCGCCACCACTGATACGGCGGACTACCTCAATACCATTTTCGCGAACATAATCACGGTTGATTTCTTCGATAGTATTCTGGTGACGACCAACAATGATAGAAGGTTTGTTAATCCAAAGAAGGAAGATTTGATCCTCATCTAGTAAGTGTTTAAAGGCATATTCTTCCAAGGCGATATTAAAAGCAGTTTCGTTTGAATGATTGATAATATATTTCATGATATCCCTTTATACGATAGAGACTGGAAATTCCCTTCCAGTCTATTCTATCATCGATTTATTTTTTCTTAGGTGAATGGATGGCCATTCCTAGAACATCTGCAAATGCTTCGTACATAACCTCAGAGTATGTTGGGTGTCCGTGGATAGTCTTCAGCATTTCTTCAACAGTAATTTCCATTTCGATGATGCTTGACGCTTCGTTGATCAATTCTGCTGCTGCAGGACCGATGATATGGACGCCAAGGATTTCTCCGTATTTCTTATCTGCAATGACTTTAACGAAACCTTGAGCTGCATCAGAAGCAATGGCACGACCGTTCGCAGCAAAGTTGAATTTACCGATGGCTACATCGTATTTCTCACGAGCTTGTTCTTCAGTCAAACCTACTGCTGCTACTTCAGGAAGAGTGTAGATAGCTGCTGGAGTTAAGTTTAATTTGGCAACAGCATGGTTTCCTTTGAGGGCATTTTCAGCAGCAACTTCACCCATGCGGAAGGCCGCGTGCGCCAACATTTTAGTACCGTTGATGTCACCTGGTGCGTAGATACCTGGAACAGAAGTTTCCATGTATTCATTGACCTTGATACGTCCACGATCCAACTCAAACTCAACATTGCCAATTCCTTCGAGGTCTGGCACACGACCGATTGAAAGAAGGGCTTTGCTTGCAATGATATCGTCTTTACCTTCAACCTTGATACGAAGTTGACCATTTTCCTCGATGATTTCTTGCAATTTTGTACCAGTTAAGATGGTCATACCTTTGCGCTCAAGGATCAAACGAAGGTTCTTAGACACTTCCGCATCCATAGCAGGAACGATACGGTCCATCATTTCGATAACAGTTACTTTTGAACCAAATGTCATGAAGGCTTGGCCGAGTTCGATACCGACAACTCCACCACCGATGATTACGAGGCTTTCTGGAACTTCGTTCATTTCAAGAATATCATCGCTGGTCATCACAAGTGGAGATTCCATACCAGGGACGTTAATCTTGCTGACTTTTGAACCACCAGCAAGGATAATTTTCTTGGTTTCAAGCAATTCAGAACCATTAACCAAGACATTCTTATCCTTAGTAATCGTACCAACACCCTTATGAACAGTAACTCCGTAGCTACGAAGAAGACCCGCAACACCACCTACCAAGGTATTGACAACTTTAGATTTAGTTTCTAAAAGTTTATCCATATCAACAGTGAAGTTTGGATTTTCGATGACGATACCACGATTTGCTGCATGACCGATGTTTTCGATGATTTCAGCATTGTGAAGGTATGTCTTAGTTGGGATACAGCCGCGGTTCAAGCAAGTTCCACCGAGTTCAGATTTCTCAACAAGGGCAACCTTACCGCCAAGTTGGGCAGCTTTAATGGCCGCTACATATCCAGCAGGACCTCCACCAATCACAACGATATCAAAGGCATCATCGCTCTTGCCGTCGTCGCTTGAGACACTAGCTGCGGGAGCAGGGCTAGCTTCTGGTGCTGCTACTCCAGCTGTTGGGATGTTTTCCCCTTCTTCCCCAAGGTAACCGATAACTTCCGTTACAGGGACAGTTTCACCATCTCCTTTGAGGATGGCAATCAAGTATCCATCTTCTTCGGCTTCCAATTCCATACTGACTTTGTCAGTCATGATTTCCAAAAGGATTTCTCCTTCTTTTACAAATTCTCCGACTTTCTTATTCCATTGGACGATTTGTCCTTCTGTCATATCTACGCCGGCTTTTGGCATAATTACTTCTAAGGCCATGTCTTACTTCCTTTATCTAAATCTCTAAAATACAATAGCTGACTTAAACCAACATTGAGATCGGATTCTCAATCAAGGCTTTCAAGTCTTTCATAAACTTAGCACCAGCCATACCATCTACAACACGGTGGTCAATAGTTAAACCAAGGCTCATGATTGGTCGGATAACAATCTCACCATTGACAACTACAGGTTTCTCGACTGTTGAGCTTACCCCGAGGATTGCTGAGTTGGGTTGGTTAATAATCGGACCAAAGGACTGAACACCAAACATTCCCAAGTTACTGATTGTGAAGGTTGAATTTTGCAGTTCGCTTGGAGCCAATTTACCATCCAAGGTACGGCCAATAACATCCTTGAAGGCTACAACCAACTCTGACAAGCTCATTTTTTCAGCATTATAGACAACAGGTGTCATCAATCCATTATCCATACCAACCGCCATAGCAAGGTTGACATAATTATGAGTGATAATGGTCTTGCCATCTTCTGTCAATGAAGCATTGATGTAAGGATGTTTCATCAATGTATTCACAACAGCAAGTGAAAGAAGATCAGTAACCGTAATTTTCTTACCAGTTGCTTCCATGATTGGTTCAAGAACCTTCTTACGAAGAGCCAACATTTCTGACATATCGACATCATAGTTGAGTGTGAAGGTTGGCGCAGTTAGGTAGGATTCAACCATACGTTGGGCGATTACCTTACGCATTGGTGTCATTGGAATACGCTCAATCTCACCATAAGGAGTGATATTGTCTGGAACTTCTTCCACTTTTTCAATCTGAGCAGGGGACTTGATGGTGTCGTTTTCGATATTTTCAGGAAGGAAGGCCAAAACGTCCTTCTTCATGATCTTACCACGATGGCCAGTTCCTTGGATTTCCTGCCAAGCAATGTTATGTTCGAGGGCAATTCGTTTTGCAAGTGGCGAAATGCGAACCACATTTGTGTCTTTATAAGTTTCCACGTCTTCTTTGTGGACACGACCGTTTGCACCTGAGCCAGAAACGTCGTAGAGGTTGATCCCTAGATCATCCGCTAACTTTCTAGCCGCAGGAGTCGCTCTTAGCTTGTCATCAGCCATGACCTCTCCAATTCTATACTAAGATATTAAGGACGAAGAGGGCAATGAAAAAATAGGAGATTGACCATGTGTTCGATGCACACAAGGAAATCTATCTTTTTTTCGAAGACCTCCGTCCGAATTCAATTACATGATGCAAAGGGCGTTTAAAAGCGACCGAAAAATCGGAAATCAACGCAGACTTCGATGAAGTCAAGGAGATTTATCTTTTTTCCGAGCTTTTAGCCCGTGTTCAACTCTACAAGTAACTTGGACACGAAACGCGTCTCAAGTTACTACGGTTGCCGCTATTAGGCGGTCAACCTAGTAGGCTTACTAAGTTTTTTGTCGAATATGATCGATTCGTCAAAAAACTGTCGCAACTTTATATACAACTTGGATACAAAACATACCTCAAGTTACTAAAGTTAAAATCTTTAAAAATTTACGTAATTTAATTTATGCAATATTATTCTTTGTTATAAGTCTTACGGATGGTATCTTTAATGCTTTCAACTGTTGGAATCATTGCATTTTCTAGGTTTTGTGCGTAAGGCATTGGCACATCTTCTCCTGCACAACGGCGGATTGGTGCGTCTAGATAATCAAATGCTTCTGATTCTGAAATAATAGCTGAAATCTCTCCGATATAGCCACTTGTTTTGTGGGCGTCGTTGACTAGCACCACCTTACCAGTCTTCTTCACTGAGTTAATGATGATATCCTTATCAAGCGGTACAAGAGTACGTGGGTCCACAATTTCAACTGAAATTCCCTCTTCTGCTAATTCTTCAGCAGCTTGAACCACACGGCGAAGCATTTTTCCATAAGTAACGACTGTTACATCTGTACCTTGGCGTTTGATTTCACCAACTCCAAGTGGGATTGTGTAGTCTGGATCAACTGGCACTTCCCCTTTTTGGTTAAATTCTGACTTGTATTCAAGGATGATAACAGGGTTGTTATCACGGATAGAAGACTTGAGCAGTCCTTTCATGTCCGCAGGCGTACCTGGAGCTACAACCTTGAGACCAGGGATGTGTGTAAACCAAGACTCTAGAGATTGCGAGTGCTGGGCCGCAGAACCAACTCCGTTACCAGCTGCACAACGTACAGTCATTGGAACCTGACCTTTACCACCAAACATATAACGTGTTTTAGCAGCTTGGTTGACGATATTATCCATGGCAATAACCGAGAAGTCCATGAAGGTCATATCGACAATTGGACGAAGTCCTGTCATGGCTGCTCCTGCTGCTGCTCCCGAGATGGCAGCTTCAGAAATCGGACAGTCACGGACACGTTCTGGACCAAATTCTTCGAGCATTCCAACAGAAGTTCCGAAGTCTCCTCCGAAGACACCGACGTCTTCTCCCATCAAGAATACATTTTCATCGCGACGCATTTCCTCAGACATAGCAAGGATAATGGTGTCACGGAACGACATTGTTTTTGTTTCCATTTTTATCTCTTTCTCCTTAGTCTGCGTAAATATCTTCAAATGCGGATTCTAGTGGTGGGAATGGACTTTCTTCTGCAAATTTAACAGAAGCTTCCACTGCTTCCTTGACTTGTGCTTGAATTTCTTCCAATTCTTCTGCACTCGCAATATTATTTTCAACGAGGTACTTGCGAAGGTTTTCGATTGGGTCTTTTTGTTTCCACAATTCCACTTCTTCACGGGTACGATATTTACCAGGGTCAGATGATGAGTGACCAAGCCAGCGATAGGTTACACTTTCGATCAAAACTGGTCCATTGCCACCACGAACATGGTCTACGGCTTTCTTAAATCCTTCATAGACATCGATGACATTGTTTCCATCTTCGATAAACATTCCAGGGATTCCATAAGCAGCACTACGTTGATGGATATGCTCCACATTGGTCATTTTCTTGATATCCGCAGAGATCCCATAACCGTTGTTAATGCAGTAGAAAATAACAGGAAGTTTCCAGATAGAAGCCATGTTCACTGCTTCGTGGAAAACACCCTCGTTGGTCGCGCCATCTCCAAAGAAGCAGACAACGATTTTACCAGTATGTTGCATTTGCTGACTGAGGGCTGCACCGACAGCGATTCCCATACCACCACCTACGATACCATTGGCACCAAGGTTACCCGCATCAAGGTCGGCGATGTGCATAGAACCACCTTTTCCTTTACAGGTTCCAGTGTATTTCCCGAGGATTTCAGCCATCATTCCGTTGAGGTCAATCCCTTTGGCAATAGCTTGCCCGTGTCCACGGTGATTTGAGGTAATCAGATCATCTGGATTAAGAGCCAGCATCGCTCCGACGTTAGCTGCTTCCTCTCCGACAGAAAAGTGAGTCATACCGGGAACTTTCCCCTTTTTCACTAACTGAGCAATTTTTAAGTCCATGCGACGGATTTCTTCCATCTTACGGAACATCTCTAGCAAAAGATTCTTATCTAAAGTTGACATAATCTTGCCTTTCTAACTTTGTTCTTACCTTACTATTTTACCTTTTTTAGTATACACTGTCAAAGTATATGGCTAATAAAATTTCACAATATAAAAAAATAAATCCCTGTTAAAACAGGGATTCCCTCTAGTTGGAGCGTTTTTTCACAAAGTTCTTTTTCAGGATATTTCCCAAAAATTAGCTCAATTTTTTCATTACGGTTTTCAAACGCCATTGATACAAACAACCAGAAACAATCAAGCTGGCAATTAACCCAATCCAGTAGGCAAATGCCCCTAAGTCAGTTGCTTGATCTAGTAGATATCCTAGTGGTATCGCTACTCCCCAATATCCGATTAATCCAAGATAGAAAGGAACGATAGTGTCCTTATAGCCTCTTAAAATTCCTTGGAGAGGAGCCGCAAAGGTATCAGCTAACTGAAAAAAGAGACTGTAGGTTAGAAATACAGCAGTTGTTTCAATGAACTGAGGGCCATTTCCATATAGATTTGCTACACGATCTCTAAAAATGTAGAGAAAGGACAGGGTAAGACCTGCAAACATAAGGGCGGTTACTCTTCCCAGACGAGCATAGGTTTTTGCATCCTCAAAACGTTTGGCCCCCACCTCGTAAGACACAACAATCGCCATAGCAGAGGAAATACTCATAGGAAAAGCATACATGAGACTCGAAAAGTTCATAGCTGACTGGTGACTGGCGATGATGAGCGATGAAAACTTAGCCATGATTAGTCCCACTACGGAGAAAATAGCTACTTCCGCAAAGACGGTTCCCCCGATTGGTAGACCTAGCCGAACACCTTCCTTGATTTTATCTATATTGAGTGGAATCCGTTTCTCAAGATGTAACGCTTTTAACCTATCTTGTTTGAACAAAATAAGCAGAGAAATCCCCAATAAAACCCAATAGGCTAGGGAAGTTCCCAGACCTGCTCCTGCACCACCAAGCTCAGGAAAACCGAATGCTCCATATATCAAGAGATAGTTAAAACCACTATTTAGCGGAAGTAATAGGAGCATCAGATACATAGATAACTTGGTCAAACCAAGAGAATCCAACAAAGACCGAATGACACTGAAAAGCAACAAGGGAATAATCCCGATAGAAAGGTACCAAAGATAGGAAACTGCAACTGCCGCCACTTGAGCTTCTAGTCCGATGTTGTTTAAGACAGGTGGCGCTAAGAATACTACCATTCCAAGCAAGACCAAAGACAGTCCGAAAGCCAAGTAGATAAATTGGTAAAAATCAGATGCTACTTCTTCCTTTTTGCCCCGTCCCAGATGATGGCCTATGATGGGAACCATGGCCGAAACAATCCCTGTTAAAAAAGTAAAGAAAGGATTCCATAGACTCGTTGCGGTTGACACCCCCGCCAAGTCCATGGTATTGTACTGCCCAGTCATAGTTGTATCAACAAAAGAGGCAGAATAATTGGCAAATTGATAAATTAGGATAGGAAAAAATATCTTAAGAAATAAGACAAACTTGTCTTTAAATTGATGGGTTGGATACATATACGCTCTCTATTCTTATAGTTTATAGAGCAGAATCCCATCTAGTTTTGATAGACGATTTGTCCCTTACAGATGGTATATTTAACCTGCCCTTTTAAAGTTTCACCGATAAATGGTGAATTAGCTGCTTTTGAAGCAAAGTGTGAGTCCACAAGGCGGTCAGCCTTAGCATCAAAGATAGTGATATCCGCTGGACCATTCTCAGCCAAGTAACCAGCTTCAAAGTTGTAAAGTTTGGCTGGATTGACAGTCATTTTTTCAATCAATTCCATCAAGCTTAGCTCACCAGCTTCCACCAAATAAGTCAAACCAAGAGAAAGAGAGGTTTCCAAACCTGTCATACCAGATGGTGCTTTGGTGATATCTTCTACATTTTTCTCATCTGCATGGTGAGGAGCGTGGTCTGTCGCGATAACTGTGATAACACCTGACTTGAGACCTTCGATAACAGCACGACGGTCTGATTCCAAACGAAGCGGAGGATTCATTTTGGCATTGCTTCCTTGAGTTAAAAGAAGAGCTTCTGTCTTAGAGAAATGCTGTGGCGCTACTTCTGCTGTGACTTGTGCTCCCAAACCTTGAGCGAATTCCACTACCTTGACACTTTCTTCCTTAGACAAATGCTGGATGTGAACATGGGCCTTGGTTGCATAGGCAATCATAACATCACGCGCAATCATAGCGTACTCAGCCACCCCAGTCGCCCCACAGATATGAAAATGTTCCTTAGCGATGTTTTCATTAAAGCCAAGAATCCCGTTCAAACCTGGATCTTCCTCATGAAGGCTGATAAAGGTATTGAGTTTTTTGGCTTCCTCCATGGCTTCCTTAACCACTTTACTACTTTCAAGGGGAATCCCGTCATCAGAAAAACCAACCGCACCTGTTTCTAAGAGTGCCTTAAAGTCTGTCAAATCTTGGCCATTAAAGTTCTTGGTAATAGTCGCAACCGTTTTGACGTTAATTTTTTCCTTGGCAGCTGACTGAAGAACTTCTTGCAAAGTTTCTACGTCCGAAATGGTTGGACTGGTATTAGCCATCATAACAACCGTTGTAAAACCACCTGCAGCAGCCGCTAGTGCCCCAGTATGGATGTCCTCCTTGTGGGTCTGACCAGGTTCACGGAAATGAACATGAATATCAACTAGTCCAGGCGCAACTACAAGACCAGTAGCATCAATTAGCTCTGCTCCTTCTTCCTTGATTTCAGGGGCAATTTTGACAATTTTCCCATCTTGGACCAAAACATCACACACTTGATCCAAACCAGACTTGGGATCCATTACACGACCATTTTTGATTAGTAGCATCTGCTTTCTCCTTTATTCATAGAAATCAACTTGGGTATCCAACAATTTATCCCCATCATAAACAAACTTGGCTGAAAAGAAGGGTTTGTCCTCTAAAAGCCACTCAACAAAGGTGTGATCACCTTCCCAAGTCGGCTTGCTTAAGACTTCATCATAGGGAACCCATTCTAAGGTTCCCTCATTGCAGTCAATCAAGTCACCCTCGAACTCTGTCACCTTAAAAACATAGGTGTACCAGTCTAAATCTGGCGTAAATTCAGGAAAAGTGATAACACCTTTAAGTACTGGCTTGGCTTTGAGCCCTGTTTCTTCGAGGATTTCACGCGTTGCGCACTCCTGAGGTGTCTCCCCTCGCTCTAGCTTACCACCCACACCAATCCATTTTCCTTCGTGGACATCATTGGGTTTCTTATTACGATGGAGCATGAGCAGTTCTTTTCCGTTATCAATGTAGCAAATAGTCGCTAACTGAGGCATATTTTCTCCTTATCTAAGCCAATCGATTGGCTCTTGTCCTGTCTCTTTTAAGAATGCATTGGCCTTGGAAAAAGGCTTGGAACCCCAAAATCCTCTATAAACCGATAACGGACTAGGATGGGCTGATTCGATAATCAAGTGGTGAGGATTGGTAACCAAGACCTTCTTCTTACGTGCATAAGCGCCCCAGAGCACAAAGACTACAGGTCTGTCTAGATGATTGACCACCTGAATCACAGCATCAGTAAAGGGCTCCCATATTAGCCCAGAATGACCATTGGCTTGCCCAGCAGGAACCGTCAAGCAAGCATTGAGAAGCAAGACTCCTTGCTCAGCCCAAGCTGTCAAATCATGGGATTTCTTAGCTCCGATGTCATCCGACAATTCTTTCAAGATATTTTGCAAGGACGGCGGAGCTGGGATAGCATCGGGTACAGAAAAACTCAAACCCTGCGCTTGACCTGGCCCGTGATAGGGGTCTTGCCCTAGAATCACCACCTTAACCTCTTCCAGATGAGTAGTCAAGAGAGCTTGAAAAACTTTTTCCTTAGGTGGATAGACAGTTCCCTGAGCATAGACCTGTTCCATAAATTGATTGATTTTCCCGAAATAACCTTCAGGTAATTGCTCCTTAATCAAAGCATGCCATGATGAGTGTTGCATCGCCAACTCCTTCGTTTTTACTGCCTCTATTATAGCAAAAAGTGGCTATCTAAACCACTTTTTACAGTTCTTATATATACTGTTATTCATCCTAGTATTGGACATTAGTATTCACAGTATCAATCAGCCATTAAAAACTTTTCGATTGTTTCAATAGCATAGGAAAGTTGATTATTTACAGACATCATCCGTTCAAAATTAGCGTCCATATAGTAGAGCTCAGATAAGCCACCCCTAGGAAGAAAGAGTGAATAGTGAATATTCATCTTCTCTCGAGTACTTAACTCTATATGATTGCTTATGATATACTTTAACTCTTTTAACGAATTTACTTGAGCAACCACACCTTTTAACTGATACTGCTCGATGAGGTTTAGTAAATTGTCAATCTCTTCAATGACTTTAGTTTCCATATCATCCCCTCTTAGGAAAAGCACTACATAGCATCCAAACAATCTAGCAAGTCTTGGTAAGAATGGACTTCATAAGTTGGCTGGGCTTGTGTGTGATTTTCGATTCGTTGAGGATTGTACCAGATAGTGTCAATGCCAGCATTATTGCCACCTTGAATGTCGGCAGTTAAGGAATCTCCAATCATCAGCGTCTTTTCTTTATCAAATCCTGCAATCTGCTGACCGATTTTTTCATAGAATAGTGCATCAGGTTTTTGTGTTTGCAACTGTTCAGAGATAAAGACTTGGTTGAAATAGGGAGCCAGACCAGATTGAGCCAAACGTCCCGTCTGAATGGCAGTAATGCCATTTGTCGCAGCATACAAGTCATAATCACGTTCGATGAGGCTGTCCAAGAGTTCATGAGCACCCGAAAGAGTTTGTCCCTGTTGGGCTAAGTAAAATTGGTAACGCTGGGCAAGTAACCTACCATCTTTTTCCTGTCCAAAATGAGCAAATAAACGAGAAAAGCGCGTGTTAACCAGTTCTTGTTTACGGATTTTCTTTTGCTCCAAGTCCTTCCAGAGAGCCTTGTTCATAGGAACGTAGTATTCTTTATAGACTTGAATATCCGCAACTCCTTCTTCTTTTAGAAGTTGCGTCAAAGCCACATCCTCAGCAGCATCAAAATCAAGCAAGGTGTGGTCAAGGTCGAAGAGTAGAAATTTGTAGGGCATTGAGTTTCCTTTCTGAAAATTCATTAAGAATATTATAGCATAAATGAATCTTTGATTTATTGAGTTTCAAATACTTTTTACACTCACATTTTGACCGTGCTCAAGTGCAAATCTAAAACTAGTCAGCAAAACTTCTATTAAATCTTTTCCGGAACTCGTTATGAAATAATGCGATAAATTTGTTATATGCTCTGCGATATTATTTCCCCAAGGAGGAGTGAGTGACAAATCTTCAAAATCCCATATAACATCCTGAGGGAGAAATTTTTTCAACTCTTCTTGGATAGATAACAACTCCTCTATTCCTTTTTCAACAGATTCAAAAGGAACATCTCCCCAGTAAAGCTTATTCATTATTACTGGGTATCTACTTCCCCACTCATTATTCTCTAAGCGAACATAAATAGTCGAAAAGAATGAATTAAAAAGACTCCCTTCTCCTATAGTCCACCAATTATAACCAACCATTAACCCTACAGACATAGATATTCTCCTATTCATTTTTAATATTATTTAACGTCAACTAAAGTTTTATATTGATAGTATCTAAAACATACATTCATTCCCCTACCTCAACTCCTTGGCTATTCTGCTCTTTTCAAGTTTTCCCTTGGTAATTCGTTTCCATAAAACAAGTGGATTCAAACTATAAGATAGGCGTACGAGGAAATAATTAACCCATTCTATAAGGGCAAAAAGCTGTATCAACGTGGCTAAGATAGTCCCTAGGATACTCTGGGTATTCCAGACAATAAAAGGAAAGCCTGAAATAAGTAAAACAAGGTCTAGTATTCTGAAACCACCATATATTTTCCGCACATTTCCATTTCCGAACTGGTGATTTGACAGTCTTCTAATCAAAATTGCCCAATAGGTCGAACCTTGAAGCAATATAAATGTCAGTAAAGACAACGGATGAAGAATAGAGATCAAACCATTCCAATCACCAAGCCTATTTTTCAAAAGGAAAAAACAAAACCAAATAGATAGGACGGCTGTGAACTCTCCCAAACAGAGGGACACCAACTCTTTTCTAACTTTCTCTTTTTGTATGTTCATCATTTCCCCCATCTATCTATCACCCTATATCAGAAATAAGCCTTTCGAATCCGTTTCAAGTCAACATTTCTCAGAACAAAGGCATTCTAAGCATCGAACAGTCCAACTTCTTTAATATCATTGTAATTCTAAACTTAGAATTGCATCGATATAAATGTTTTAGTGCTATTCTAAGTTTATGATAACCCTAAATTTTAATTTTAGAAGGATTCTAAAGCTAGAATAACTCAAAAATCACGAGAATGAAGCTATTCGAAGCTTAGAAGACTTTTTTCTAAACTTCATACTCACTTTAACTAGTTATTCTTACAATTTTTCTGATGAGCTTTGAGTTTTTTCAGAGCCCAATCATAGTGACTGGAAGTGGCACTCACAAAGTAGGAACCTAGACTTGTCCCTCCTGTCCACTTATAGATACCTTTGGTAAAGAGTTGGTCATTGCTGAAGCCTTCCATCAACTCTAAAACCTCTTCATGCGATTGCTCTAGTAGTTTAGTCGCTTCTTCTAAAGATGTTTTCTGGTGCTTCTTCCAAATAGCGACATTCATTTCTCCATAAGTTTTCCAATTATAAGGTTCGGGGAGAAAAGGTCTTTCATGAGCCTTTTGATTAGAATCTACCCAATTCAAAAGTAACTGATGCCATTCATAGAGATGGATCAGGACATCCCGTAGATTTTTATCTCTATTCCAGTGAGCTTCTTTTTTCTTTTGGTCTTTTGAAAAATCAAAAGGAGTCTGTAGCCCCTCTTCACTTAATTTAGATATAAAGTGATTGAGCTTTTCATATTTTTCCTTAGAGGCTAGCACCAACTCCTCTTTTGTTCTTGGTCTAGGCATAGGAGTTCTCCCTTCATTTTCTAGTAGGTTAAGGTGTTTTCTTACTTCATTATACCATAATCAAAAAGCAGTTCTTCATTTTACGAAAAACTGCTTTTACTAACTATTTTTTATGCTTATAGTCACTACTTTACATATAAATCTCTAAAGCGACCATCCAATTCTGCTATCTGATAGAGCAAGTGGGCTAGTTCTTGGTAATCTTCTTTTAAACATGAAAGGTGGGCTTGACCAAATAGAGTAGCCAATTCCTCTTTTAATCTTGCCCCTTCTGGATCATGATCTTTTAAGAACTTACTGAGATAGAGATTTCGAACAGCAGCAAGTTTAAAGCTGAAATACTGATGCAATTGTTTTTGCTCTGTATTTAAGCCATTTTCAGCAACTGATTTTGCATAGCATTCCAAAACACCATTTTGACCATTCAGATATCGGTTTTTCATAATCCTTGCTGTTTCCTGATAGATTTCAGACTGACTAGGACTCTTGACCTTCTTAAAATTTCCCCACATGGAATAAGCTCCACGCTTATAGTCAATAGCCTCTGCCTTCCAAGCTTCTAAAATGTCATTAAAAGCAACCTTTATACAGGAAAAACCAGCTGGATCATGCAAATAGAGATACTGACTATCAAGAGCATACACAGTTACAAAGTGATCCACACCATAAAGAATTGTGTGATTGGGATTGTAGATCAGATGGCCCATATCAAGAGGTCCCAGTACGACAGGTCCATTGGACAGAAATGTTTCCAACTTTCTTTTAACCTCTTCTAAATCTACTTTCACTCCATCTTTTAGATAGAAGTCCTCATAGTCAAACCCAAGTATTTTTAAAGAATGAGATATTGAAAGATCTGGCATTCCATTGTCAAAGAATACTAGAGGGTGTCGTTCATCTTCCTTTACAATACTAGCGCCATTGCCCATCACCATAATTGCCTCTAAAAACTCTGCTTTAAAGTCATAACCATAGGCATCCAGTGCCATAGCCAATGAATAGTTATAGCAAAGCGACACATCTCCAAAATACATCTGCATATTCTTGCCTCCTTATCTTCTATGGGACTATTATACCGAGAAAACTATTCGCATGCCCCATAAAATCCAAACAAAAAATATGGTTTGTTTGTTTACAGACATGAATGTCAACAATTAAAAACTCTGTAGAGATTCTTTCTACAGAGTTCAATTTGCATCTTTATAAATTGTCAGATAATGTTCTAGTTTTTAATCACTGGTATCCAGAGTTCCATTTGATAGTCAGGTGACAACATGTCACCTTCGATATAGACTTCGAAGTCTGATGAGCCTGAGTGGCGATAGCCTGTTTCAGGGAAAAAGACCTCCAAGACATATTTCCAAGCATTGTGAATACTAGCTGGTATAGGACCTTTGACTGGGACGATAGCATATTCAGCTTCTGGAATTTCTTTGATGGACAGACCTAGTTCTTCTGCTTTCGCTTTATCCACGACATCATAAGCGGCCATATAGTTGATGATTTCGCCTTCTTTGACATCCGAGCAGACACCAAAGGATTGCCCACTACCCAAACTTTCTAGGTTTTCAACACTGTGATTGTTATAGAGATTCTCCCAAGCGGACGGGCATTTGCTATTGTCAATAGCTTCCAATAGAACGCCTGCCACGGTAAAAGCAGGTTTCTTTTGAATCTTGACATCCATGTTCTTTCCTCCTGTAATCTTTAAGGATAATTGAAGTCTAGGAAAGACCCGATAAGGTTTTCCATTTCGAACTTCTGAGGGAGTTGAACCATGGAATTTCTTAAATGCTGCGCTGAAGGCGTCAGCAGACTCATAGCCGTATTTCAGTGCTATGTCAATGACTTTCTCAGAGCCTTCCCGCAAGTCTGTCAAAGCTTCTGACAACCTGCGATTGCGCAAGTATTCTGCTAATGTCATATCTGCCAGGATAGAAAATAGCCTGCTAAAGAGAGGATAAGAATAGCCCGATAACTGCTGAAATCTTTTCATATCCACTTCTCCAGTCAGCTGCTGCTCCAAATAATCCATGGTTTGATTGAATTGATGCATCATATTCTTCTTTTCTTACCTCCACAAGATACAAAGGTCGTTAAAAGCAAAGTGAAAATAGGAAAATTAACGCTGGTTCTTCTGATTCTAGGTAATTTTTTCTTTTTCGCATAGCTTTTAGTCCGTGTTCAATTCTATCTATATTCTAACAAATACAAGATACTTCCACACTAGAATCTTTGTACAAGATTTAAAGGTGTAAATTCTATAACTTATTTTTTAATTTCTCAACAAAGAGATATGCTGCTGGACAGGTCAAGGTATTCTTAATCGTCAAATGATTAATTTGATGGATCTTTTTCCGGTCTGTATGGGGAAATTCACGGCAAGCCTTGGGACGAACATCATAGATTGAGCAGAGATTGTCTCCTCCTAGAAAGGGGCAAGGCATGGATTTGAAAACTTTATCCCCATCTTCATCCACCTGTAAAAACTCTGCTTCAAAGGCTGGTAATTTCATCTTAAAGTACTTAGCAATACGGGTAATATCTGCTTCTTTAAAGTCGGGTCCCAAAGTCTTGCAACAGTTGGCACAGGCAGTGCAATCAATCTCAGCAAAGACTTCTTGGTGAATCTGCTGCGCAATCTTATCTAAGTTTTTAGGTGGTTTTTTCTTTAGATTAGCTAACACTTTACGATGCTCCTTCTGCTTTTGCAGTGCTAGTTGATGGTAATACTCAATATCAATTTCTTTAGACATAGTTTCTTTCTAATACAAGTGTTTTTGTCTATTATACCATAATCTCAGCCCCCTTTTTCCCCCCTGAACAGAATAAAGCCCTTCGGATAAAATCCGAGGGGCTAAAAACGTTGTTAAATCAACGATTATTTTTTAAGGTTGTAGAATGATTTCAATCCACGGTATTCAGCTACTTCACCAAGTTGATCTTCGATACGAAGCAATTGGTTGTATTTAGCGATACGGTCTGTACGTGAAAGTGAACCAGTCTTGATTTGTCCTGCGTTAGTTGCAACTGCGATGTCAGCAATTGTTGAATCTTCAGTTTCACCTGAACGGTGTGATACAACAGCAGTGTAACCAGCTTCTTTCGCCATTTCGATAGCATCGAATGTTTCAGTAAGAGTACCGATTTGGTTAACTTTGATAAGGATTGAGTTAGCAGCACCTTCTGCAATACCTTTTTCAAGGTAAGAAGTGTTTGTTACGAAGAAGTCGTCACCAACCAATTGAACTTTACCACCAAGACGTTCAGTAAGAGCTTTCCAACCATCCCAGTCGTTTTCGTCCATACCATCTTCGATAGTAATGATTGGGTATTTGTTTACCAATTCTTCAAGGTAGTCGATTTGTTCTGCAGCAGTACGTACAGCAGCTCCTTCACCTTCGAATTTAGTGTAGTCGTAAACTTTACGTTCTTTATCGTAGAATTCTGATGAAGCACAGTCAAATCCGATAAATACGTCTTTACCAGGAACATATCCAGCAGCTTCGATCGCAGCAAGGATAGTTTCAACACCGTCTTCAGTTCCTTCGAAACGAGGAGCGAATCCACCTTCGTCACCTACGGCAGTTTCCAAACCACGTGATTTAAGGATTTTCTTAAGTGCGTGGAAGATTTCAGCACCCCAACGAAGAGCTTCTTTGAATGTAGGTGCACCAGCAGGTACGATCATGAATTCTTGGAAAGCGATTGGAGCGTCTGAGTGAGAACCACCGTTGATGATGTTCATCATTGGAGTTGGAAGAACTTTAGTGTTGAATCCACCAAGGTAGCTGTAAAGTGGGATTTCAAGGTAGTCAGCAGCAGCACGAGCTACAGCGATAGACACACCAAGAATTGCGTTTGCACCCAATTTACCTTTGTTAGGAGTACCGTCAAGTGCGATCATAGCACGGTCGATAGCTTGTTGGTCACGTACATCGTAGCCGATGATTGCTTCAGCGATGATGTTGTTTACGTTGTCAACAGCTTTTTGTGTACCAAGACCACCGTAACGAGATTTGTCACCGTCGCGAAGTTCAACTGCTTCGTGTTCACCAGTAGAAGCTCCTGATGGAACCATACCACGTCCGAAAGCACCTGATTCAGTATAAACTTCTACTTCAAGTGTTGGGTTACCGCGTGAGTCTAGGACTTCGCGAGCGTAAACATCAGTAATAATTGACATTTTTTACTCTCCTTTGAGTTAAATTTTTTACACCTCTATGATACCTTAAAAATAAGCGTTTTTCAAGAAAAAACGTTATCTTTGTGCAAATTTTCCTTAACTTTATAAAGTAATCGCTTTCTTTTGTCTGTTTTCTTGCGATTTTTGTGATATACTGTTTTTATGACAGATTTATCAAAACAACTACTAGAAAAAGCTCATGGTGGGCCGAAATTAAACCCTGACGAACAACGCCGCTATCTCGGCACTTTTGAGGAAAGAGTTCTTGGCTACGCTGATATTAATACTGCCAATAGTCCTGAATTAGAACATGGATTTTTCTCTATTTTAGAGGGTTTTCAAGAAAAGGTTGAGGCACTTTTTGTGAAGATTTCACCAAATATCGAGTTTGACAAACAGGTCTTTTACTTAAAACAAGCAAAGGAAAGCAACTGTCAGGCGACTATTGTTTCAGATGATCATATCACCTCTCCTTTTGGTCTTGTCATTCATACAAATGAACCTGTTCAAGTAGACGAAAAGGACCTTAGATTTGCATTCTCAAGCCTCTGGGAAGAGAAAAAGGTAGAGCCACCTAAAAAATCCATCTGGAAAAAATGGTTTGGTTAATGATTTCTCATATTTAATAAACGACCAATATTAGCTGCTGTGTGCTCCAAATAGAGACTTGCATTTTTCAGACTGTCTTCCAAAGGTTCACTTTTTTCTAAAATAGAAAAGGCTGCTTGTATATTTTCGAATGGTAGGGAAGGTAAATCCTCGGAAAGACTACCACAAATAGCGATAACTGGAACTCCCTTAGGAGTTCTTTTTGCTACACCAATAGGAGCTTTTCCAACAAAGCTTTGACTGTCCAGTCTGCCTTCTCCAACGATAACCAAATCAGCATCTTCAACTTTCTTGTCAAAGTCAATCAAATCTAAGCAAGTGTCAATCCCAGATACGATAGTGGCCTCAGCAAAGGCACAGAGTCCAGCCGCAATCCCACCGCCGGCTCCTGCTCCTTTAAGAGAGAGGGTTGATGGTGAAAATTTTTCATAGAACCGCTGTATAGCCAAATCTTCTGTCTCAAACAAAGCAGGATCCAAGCCCTTTTGTTTTCCAAATGTATAGGTCGCTCCTTGAAGACCACATAAAGGGCTCACGACATCTGCTAAAATGCGAATTTTTACATCTTCAGGAATTCTATACAACTTGCTATTTGAAACTGACTCAAACTCAAGCAAAGTCTGACCGCAAGCTGGCAATTCTTTTCCATTCTTATCATAAAAACGATAACCTAAACCAGCAGCAATGCCTATCCCACCGTCATTACTAGCCGTACCACCAACTCCGATATAGATTTCTTTCATCCCTTGATCAACGAGATGGCGAATCAACTCTCCGATACCTCTGGTTTGGATATGGAGAGGGTTTCGTTTCTCCTGCGGAATCTTCCCAAGACCAACCAAGTCAGCAACTTCAAAGAGCGCTATTTGACCTTTTTGAAAGTAGCGCATGGATTCTTTTTGGCCAAAAGGTCCAGTCACCTCTTGCCATTTTTCTTCTAGGTCAAGAGAATGTCGAATAGCATCTACAGTTCCTTCCCCACCATCACCTACAGGGCAAAGCAGACATTCTACATCTGCTATCGATTTTTGGAAGCCCCTTTCTATAGCTTGAGCGACCTCTTCTGCCGTCAAACTCTCTTTAAAAGAATCGGGTGCAATTACAATTTTCATAGTTCCCTCTCATTCTAAGAAATCAATCAAAGGTAGAACTTCTAAAAAATCCCTCGTATCTACATGACAAGCTATCTCTGTTTTTACGACCTCTTTGGAACAAAAGGCTATACCGCATCCTGCTGACTTTAACATCAAGAGGTCATTGGCACCATCACCGATAGCAAACGTTCTTTCTTTGGGCAGTTCTAATTCCTTTCTCCATTTCTCAAGAGTAACTTGTTTTACTTGACCTGTCACAATTTCACCAACTAATTTACCTGTTAAAAATCCGTCTTTGACTTCCAACTGGTTGGCGGAGAAATAGGAGATACCAAGGGATTCTGCTAATCTCTCAACTATTGGTGTAAATCCACCAGACACTAGACCGACTAGAATGCCCTTCTTTTGAAGTATGGAGATAAATTCTTGAGCATTCTTGGACAGATGAATGGATTTGAAGACTGAATCAAAGACCGAAACCGGAAGGCCTTTTAACAAAGCTACCCTCGCTCGTAAACTTGTTTCAAAGTCTAGTTCACCTCGCATTGCCTGGCTTGTAATCTGCGATATTTCTTCTTCGCAACCTGCTTCTCTTCCTAAAAGATCAATCACCTCTTCTGCTATCAGGGTGCTGTCAACGTCCATGACACACAAGCCTTTTACTTGAGACATAAGCTTTCCTTTCTAAACAGCCCAAAAATCGTATGAAAGAATCATACGATTTTATCTATTAGTTGACTAAACTATGGTACAAGTCCAGGTAAGATTTGCAGGCTGTATCCCATGAGAAATCACATTCCATAGCTTGCCTTTGTAGATTTCTCCAAACGTCCGGCTGATTCTTATAAACATCCAAGGCTGTTTGGAAACTCCAGTTAAGCCAGTATGGTGTTAAATTGTCAAAGCTAAATCCAGTTCCAGTTCCTTCGATTGGATTGAAAGATTGAACCGTATCACGCAAGCCACCCACTTCATGAACCAATGGTAGAGTTCCATAGCGCATCGCCATCATTTGAGACAAGCCACATGGTTCAAAACGACTTGGCATGAGGAAGAGATCACAAGCTGCGTAGATTTCTTGAGCAAGTTTGACGTCAAAAGTGATATTTGCTGATAGCTTGTCAGGATAAACTTGCGCAAACCAGGAGAAGGAATGTTCAAAAGCCGGGTCACCTGTTCCTAAAAGGACTATTTGAACGTCCTCCTGTAAGAAACGATGCAAGCTTTCTACAACAACATCAAAACCTTTTTGGCGTGTCAATCGAGAGACAATCCCAACTAGCGGAACATCTGCTCGCACAGGTAACCCAACTCTCTCTTGCAATTTTGCTTTGTTTTGAGCTTTTCCAGACAAATCTTCCTTATCAAAATGATAGTCTAAAAGTGGGTCTGTTTGAGGATTATAAAGATCTGCGTCAATACCATTGACAATACCTGAAACCTTACCTGACTCCATCCGAAGAATCTGGTCCAAACCGCAACCAAACTGACTGGTCATAATCTCGTTCGCATAGCTAGGGGAAACGGTTGAGACACGATCCGCGTAGAGAATCCCCGCTTTCATCCAGTTGAGACAATCATTCCAGCGAAGGGTCCCATCAGCATAGCGTTCAAACCCAACACCGAATAAATCCCACAACATTCCTTCAGAAAATTGACCTTGAAATTCCAAATTGTGAATGGTTAAAACTGTTCTGATACCTTGATATGCCTGAATCCAATGGTATTTTTCTTTTAACAAGAAGGGAATCATGGCTGTGTGGTAATCATGAACATGGAGAAGGTCAGGGATAAAGCCGATGCGTTCCATGGCTTCAAGAGCAGCCAGTTGGAAAAAGGCGAAGCGTTCACCGTCGTCAAAATCACCATACACATGACCACGGAAGAAATAATACTGATTATCAATGAAGTAGAAGGTTACACCATTCAAGACAGTTTTTTTAATACCACAGTACTGTCTACGCCATCCTACACTAACTTCAAAGTGATGAACATCCTCTATCTGGTCTCCGAACTTAGCTTCTACCATATCATAATAAGGCAAGAAAACTGCAACTTCGTGCCCCGCTTTTACAAGTGATTTGGGAAGTGCGCCAATGACATCGCCCAAACCACCTGTTTTTGAAAAGGGTGCTCCTTCTGCCGCTACAAATAAAATTTTCATGAATAAATGTCCTCTGTTACTGTTTCACCCTTCTTCACTACAACTGGATGCTCTGCTGTGCCTCGAATGACAACACCGTCCGCAACCTCAACTCCCTTATCCAAGATAGCATATTCAACCTGGGCACCTTGACCAATCACAACACGAGGAAATAGAATGCTGTCCTTCACCACACTATCCTTGTGAACATAAATGTTACGAGATAGGACTGACTGAACTACTTCACCCTCAATGATACTACCAGAAGCAAACTGAGAAGTACTTACTTTTGAAGTATTCGCATAGTAGGTTGGTTCTTCATTCTTAACTTTTGTATAAATCTTTTGATTTGGTGAGAAAAGTGAGTAGAATTTTTTAGATTCAAGCATATCGATGTTCGCTTGATAATAAGACTGAACAGAATGAATGTTTGCTAAGTAGCCTGTGTATTCGTAAGCAAAAGCTCCTTCTTTTACAGCTAAATCGCGAAGAACATAGCGCAACTTTTCAGGATATTCTTTCTGAGCCTCTTCTTCAAGTCGTTCAATCAACCAAGGAGTGTCCACAACAAAGATATCTGTAGACATATTGAAGAGTTCATCTGTAGATTTGTTATCAAAGAGTTTATGCGAACGAACATGGTCTGTTTCATCAATTTCCAAGATAGCATTCACATCAGAAATGTCTTTCTTGGGAAGTTTCTTATATACAACTGTAATCGGTCCTTTTGTTGTATTGTGCAGGTGAAAGACTTGATTCAAATCAATATTCACCAAAACATCGCAGTTAATCGAAACGGTTTGGTTTGAACCTGAACGTCTCAAGTAGGTGAGAAGCTGTTGGTAATACTCTTTTCCAACTGTACTGCTTTCAACACGAGTATTGTAAATTCCTAGATAGTAGTGACTTAGAAGGGTTGACAATCCCCACTCACGACCTGAACGGATATGGTCGAAAACTGAGCTGATATTATCTTGTTGGAAAATACCAAAGATACTACGAACACCTGCATTTGCAAGACTGGAAAGGGGGAAGTCAATCAAACGGTATTTCCCACCGAAAGGCAAGCTAGCTACCGGACGGTGTTCTGTTAACGTTGACATATCATGAAAACCAACTGTGTTTCCTAAAATGGCTGAATATTTATCAATCTTCATCTGTTGCTACCCCCACTACTTCATTGTATCCTACTACTTGTACTTCATCCGTTCCGTCAATCTCTACTCCGTCTGCAATAATGGCACCCTCACCAATAATAGCACGAGTAATCTTTGCTCCATGGCCAATGATAGCTCCACTCATGATGACAGAATCAACAACCTCGGCACCTTCACGTACTTGTGCTTCTGTTGAAAGAATCGAACGTTTAACAGTTCCATCTACAAAACATCCATCCACGACCAATGAATCTTCAACGTGTGCATGCGCACCAAAGTAGTTTGGTGGTGAAATCAAGTTTCTTGAGTAAATTTTCCACTGACGATTACGGCTATCCAAAGCATTTTCTGGCGAAATGTACTCCATATTGGCTTCCCAAAGCGACTCAATCGTACCAACGTCTTTCCAGTAGCCATTAAATTCATAAGCATAGACACTTTCACCAGACTCGAGATAGTTAGGGATAACGTTCTTACCAAAGTCTGACATATCCACATTGCTCTTTTCAGCAGCAACAAGCATATTGCGAAGTCGTTTCCAGTCAAAGATATAAATTCCCATAGAAGCCTTTGTAGACTTAGGTTGAGCAGGTTTTTCTTCGAATTCAACGATACGATTATTGGCATCTGTATTCATGATACCAAAACGGCTAGCTTCTTTGAGAGGTACGTCTAAGACAGCTACTGTCAAACTGGCATTGTTATCCTTATGAGATTGGAGCATATCATCATAATCCATCTTGTAGATATGGTCACCTGAAAGGATCAAAACATATTCAGGATTAACACTGTCGATGTAGTCGATGTTTTGGTAGATAGCGTGACTGGTCCCTTCAAACCAACGGTTTCCTTCGCTGGCTGAATAAGGTTGTAAAATAGAGACACCTGAACCGATACCATCCAATCCCCAGCTAGAACCATTTCCGATATGGTTGTTCAAAGCGAGAGGTTGGTATTGCGTAATCACACCAACATTATGGATTCCAGAGTTAGCACAGTTTGAAAGCGCAAAGTCAATGATACGGTAGCGCCCACCGAATTGCACCGCTGGTTTGGCAATGCTTTGAGTGAGTTTTCCGAGACGTGTTCCTTGCCCACCCGCAAGGATCAAAGCTAGCATTTCATTCTTCATTTTCTACTCCTTTTTATAGACATGTGAACGTTAAAATCGTAAGAAGGTCGGAAGTCAAACTTTTTTATAAAAATAATAGGAAGTCCATTTTTCTTGTGTTTCAAGTCCAATACAAGTACATCCGGTTTTAAATTCTAAAAAATTGTAATCAACAGCTCATTATTCTTTTTTCTTAGTTGGTTTCAAACGACGCTTGATTTTCCAGATGCTTGCTCCCATGGCAGGCAAGGTGAAGGTCAAGGTCTGCTCATAATCTTTCCATAAGCTTTCTTGAGTCTGAACTGTTTGATTGTGCTCTTTCCACACACCTCCCCATTCTTCTAATTCTGTATTCCAAACTTCTTCGTAAATACCTGCAACAGGTAAACCAATCGTAAAGTCCTTACGTTCAACTGGTGCCATATTAAAGACACAGACTAACATTTCGTCCTTCTTGCCCTTACGAATAAAGGAGAGGACGCTCTGATCTCTATTATCAGCATCGATAATCTCGATACCATCATAACTAGTATCAATTTCCCACAGACAACGATGGTCTTTATAGAATTGATTGAGTTGAGAAGTAAAATGCTTCATCTTGGCATTCATCGGATCTTCTAGATTAGACCACTCCAACTGCTCCTCGGACTTCCACTCGAGGAATTGTCCGTACTCACTACCCATGAACAAGAGTTTCTTGCCTGGATGACAAATTTGATAGGTGTAGAGGTTGCGCAGACCAGCGAACTGATTGTAGCGATCTCCCCACATCTTATGCATCATACTCTTTTTGCCATGAACAACTTCATCGTGTGAGAAAGGTAGGAGATAGTTTTCATTGAAAACATACATAAAGCTGAAAGTCACAAGATTAAAGTCATACTTGCGATAAATCGGATCTTCCTCGTAGAAACGGAGAATGTCGTTCATCCAGCCCATATTCCATTTATAGTCAAATCCAAGGCCACCCATTTCTTTCATACCAGTAATCTTTGTCGCTGATGAACTTTCTTCTGCAATCATCATGATGTCTGGATGAGCTAACTTAATCACTGTGTTTAACCGTTGAAGGAAATAATAACCCTCGTAGTTAAGGTTTCCACCATCTTTGTTTGGAGTCCAAGGAGCATTATCATAATCTAGATACAGCATATTGCTCACTGCATCGACCCGAATACCATCTAAGTGGTAAAAATCAATCCAGAATTTAATACTTGAAATCAAGAAAGATTGGACCTCATTTTTCCCGAGGTCAAAATTCAGAGCACCCCAACCATAGTTATGAGCCTTGTTGTGATCTTGGTATTCAAAAGTTGGTGTACCGTCATAATATGCCAAGGCATCATCATTAATAGTGAAATGACCTGGAACCCAGTCTACGATAACACCAATGTTATTTATATGACACTCTTCAACGAAATCTTGGAATTCCTCAGGTCTGCCATAGGAATGTTCAAAAGCAAAGTAACCCATAAGTTGATAGCCCCAGCTCAATCCAAGTGGGTGAGCCATTAAAGGCATGAACTCAATATGTGTATAGTTCATCTCAACTAAGTATGGAATCAACTCGTCTTTCAGTTGCGAAAAAGTATAGGGACTACCATCTGGATTTCTCTTCCAAGATCCTGCATGGGCTTCATATATATTAACTGGTCTCTCGAAAAATCCCAGACGTTTGCGACGTGCTAACCAAAGGCCATCTTTCCATTTCTTTTCACGGATATTAGTCAAAACAGCTCCTGTACCCGGTCTAGCTTCAAAATAAACTGCCAAAGGATCAATCTTCATAATCTGGTGACCATTTGCACGCGTGATATGATATTTATAAATCTGACCTTCCTGAGCTTGACTCGTAAAGACTTCCCAAACACCTGCTTCATTACGAACCATGGGAATCTGATTCTCAACCCAATCAGTAAAATCACCAACTAGATGAACTGCTTGTGCATTCGGGGCCCAAACCCTAAAGGTATAGCCTATTTCTCCGTTTTTCTCCTCTCTATGCGCTCCTAAATAATGCTGGAGGTGAAAGTTCTCACCTGTAGTAAAGGTTCTTAATGCTTCTTGATTATTCATTCAATCCCCTTTCTTTTGTAAGCGTTTTCTATAATTCTATTATACAATCTTTTAAGATAACTTTCAAGTAATTTACGAAGGAAATCATATTTTTTTATGAAAGTCTTCAAAAAATTACCTAGCATTTTAAAAAAGATATCCAGAAAATAGAACACGAAACAATTTCCATATATTTTTTTATTATAATACCAGAATATTCGCTTTTTATCAATTTTCTACTGTATTTTTTAAAAAAAAATAAAACCAGGAAGTTATTTTCCTGATTTTATAAATTATTTCACATCAAAAACAATGGATTTGACATTTGTCATCGCTTCGATACTATATTTAATTCCTTGAACTCCTGCACCAGAACCTTTTACACCAAGGAATGGGAAATTATCTGGTCCACGTTGTGTTTTATTATTAATATGAACGGTTCCAACTTCAAGTTTTTCAGCAATTTCAAATGCCTTCTTAAAGTCATTTGTAAAGACTGAAGATTGAAGACCGAATTCTGATTCATTAGCAATTTCTACCGCTTCATTAGCATCTGAAACTCGAATAATTGGGAGAACAGGTCCAAATGGTTCTTCCCAGGCTAATTTCATATCTCTTGTGACATAATCAAAAAGTCCTGGCCAAATGAGATTATTCTCACGTTTGATTGGGCTGAGCGCTTTAGCTCCTTTTTCCTGAGCATCTTCAATCAATCCCCAGATGAAATCAGCTGAAGCATTATCAATAACAGGTGTGATATCTGCATTGTCAAATGGATCACCGACTGTTAACTTAGCAACTTCAGCTTGGAGCAATTCAGCCAATCTGTCTGCTACGCTTTCCACAACCAAAACACGTTTGATAGCAGTACAACGCTGACCAGAGTAGCTAAAAGCACCACCTACGATCTGCTTAGCTGCATTTTCTAAATCTGCATCTTCTAAAACAATTGCTGCGTCTTTTCCACCAAGTTCAAGCATAATTGGGCGCATACCAGCTAAACGACCAATACGCTCCCCAATCGGTGTTGAACCTGTAAAGTTAATGAAGTTCACTTCCTTGTGTTCGATGATGTAGTCTCCGATTTCAGAACCACGTCCAGTGATGGTGTTAAAGACACCTGCTGGGATTCCTGCTTCGTCAAATGCTTTAGCCAACAAGAGACCAGAAATAGATCCTTGTGTTGGGGGTTTGAACATAACGACATTTCCTGCAATCAAAGCCGGAGCAATCTTAGATCCAGAAAGGTTGACTGGATAGTTAAATGGTGCAATAGCTAAAACGACACCAACTGGTTCACGACGGACAACGGCTAGTTTATTTTTACTTGCAGCTTCAAAACCGCCACCTTCCATTGCTTGTCCAGTGATACGGAGACCTTCCTCGGCAGCAAAACGAATCAATTCTGCTGTACGTACTACTTCTCCAATGGCTGCTTTAATCCCTTTTGCAACCTCTTTAGCAAGAATGGTACCAATTTTTTCTTTGTCACGTTCCAAAATGTCTGCTGTCTTATGCAAATATGCTGCACGCTCAACTGGTGCTAAATCACGCCATGCTGGGAGAGCTGCACGCGCAGCTTTCATCGCCTCATCTACTTCAGCCTGACTCATAGCAGGTACTGTACCCAGCTTTTCCTGATTGATGGGAGAATAGATGGCAATTTCATTCTCTGATGATTTCCATTTTCCATTCACTAAATTCTGATAATTTGTCAAATTCTCTTCCTCCTGAAAATGATTAAAACTTATTTTATCAAATTTTCAGAAAATTACAACCCCTTTTGTGAAAATATTGATATTTTTTTCACAAACTTGATTCTTCAAATTATTTGAAATTTATTCCTATTAGATATTGGTTTTTCAATAAAAATCAAAAAAGGTCTAGTTTTAACTAAACCTTTTTGCTGCATTTACTATGAAAGTACCTGCAAGACTGCAACGCTGATATCATCAATCACATTAGACTCTTTAGAACGACTATTGGATACCAGCATTTCAAGATTTCCGGCATTTTCAAAGTAGAAGGAAGTTCCTTTAGCATTGAATACAACCAATAAGTGCTTTGATTCACCGTGAATTTCGTAAACAATCCACCCACTATTTTCAGCAGCTGTATGGACAAAGACATGACGATAAACTTCTTCGTATGTAGGATAAGAGAAAGCACGCGTTTGTGTTTTTAGGCGAATAATCTGGCGAATGAAGTCAATGCTCTCTTGTCTCTCATTGATTAAATCCCAGTTGACCTGGTTGACACTATCTGGAGCATTGTAACTATTCATGGCACGTTCTCTATCTGCCGCAGTCAGCTCGCCATTTTCTCCAGTAGCAAGGAGTTTGGTGCGTCCAAATTCTTGACCCAGCTCTATAAAGGACATACCTTGCATAAGAATGCTCATCGCTGTTGCTGTCTCAACCTGACGCATAATCTTATCTGAACTGTGATCTGGATGAAGGGTTACTAACAAATCATGCAAGTTGTAATTATCATGGGCTTCCACGTAGTTAAGAACTTGGTTTGGACTAAGATATGAACCCAACTCTCGGCTACCAAGAATAGCTTTGGCTACAATCGGTTCTGTAGCTGCACCACTAACAAATCCTGCCTTGATTGAGCCATAAACTTCTCCTCCTTTGATGGCATCACGCTGATCATCATTGAAGAATCCAATATTTGGCATCTGGTAGGCATTGTCCTTCTTGGCCTTGTCATAAGGTGCAAGACCGGTCCCCATATTCCAACCTTCTCCATAAGTGATAATACGAGGATCAACTTCATCCAGTGCCCAACGAATTGCCTGCATGGTTTTGATATCGTGAATTCCCATCAAGTCAAAACGGAAACCGTCAATATTGTATTCTTTTACCCAATAAAGGAGTGAGTCAATCATATACTTGCGGTACATTTCGTGTTCGCTTGCGGTTTCATTTCCTACACCTGTGCCGTTTTGGAAGGTTCCATCTGGATTCATACGATAGTAATAATCAGGAACAGTTGTTTGGAAAGGTGCATCAACCGTTGAGAAGGTATGGTTGTAAACGACATCCATAATGACACCGATTCCCGCATCATGATATGCCTGAATCATGGTCTTGAGGTCTCGAATAACCTGTCCTGGATCATCTGAATTGCTAGAGAAACTTGGTTCTGGCGCATTGTAGTTTTGGGGGTCATAACCCCAGTTATAGGTTACATTTCCATCCTCGTCATATTCCTTATGGCGATCAAAGATTGGTTGGAGCTGAACATAATTACAGCCGAGTTCTTTGATATAGTCAAAGGCTGTTGCTTGACCATACTGGTTAACCGTTCCAGTCTGGGCAGCCCCAAGGAAGGTCCCTCGAAGGTTTTCTGGAACTCCAGATGTCGGTGATTTTGTAAAATCACGAATGTGCATCTCGCAGATAACGGCTTTACATGGGTTTTCCAAACGCCAAGGAGCATCTGTCCCATGTTTGACTTTAAAAACTTCTACCTGTCTATCTTGCTGAGATAGGATGACAGAACGTTTTCCATCAGGACTTGTAGCGATAGTGTATGGGTCTCGTGTCAAGGTCTGGTGGTGCGGAAACTCAATCTGATAGTGATAAGCTTTACCTGCAAGATTTTCATCCAGGTCTACACTCCAAACACCAATGGTATTGTACTTATGACTGTATGAATAGCTATTCCCTCGCTTTAGATTAAAGGTTTTCCAAATCGGCGCGTCGTTACTTGTATTTTCATAAACGACCACTTGGACTGCTGTAGCTGTTGGAGCCCAGAGTTTAAAGCTTGTCTGGTAGTCTGAGATACTATAACCCAACTCTCCTTGGTATCCCCAATGATGATCAAAACTTTCACTGTGAAAGGCTTTATCAAAAGCAAACGGGTTTCGATCTTTATAGCAAGGACTTGCAATGGCTGGATTTTCAGAATAATAAACCGTCTCATCACCATCTAATATCCAAACCTCAGTCAACAGTGGATAATAGTTAAACCGTAGGAGATAGTCTTTTGTCTTTCCATCTATTTCGACAGAAAAGGTTAAAGTATCGAGTCTTTCTTCACTTGTGACTGTAAAGGAAAATTTTGCTCCAAAATAATCATTTTCATAATACAAATTTTCTTTAACATCTGCTTGTTTTCTACTGAATGAACAAGCATCATAATCCCCATTCTTTCGGTGAAAATGGATGACTACTGGGTATCTATACATTTCTTTTCCTAATTCCTAATTTTAATTTTTAAGTTATGCTGAAGAATTTAACGGGAATTTCAGCACAATAGAGAATAGTTCTAATAGATATAAAAACACATCAGGAGAGATAATTTCAGACTATCTAACATCTAGTTTTCAACTATTCTTTACAAACTTTCTAGCCAAGCTTCATCACGAACCTCGATACCAAGTTCTTGTGCTTTTTGGAGCTTGCTTCCTGCATCTGCTCCTGCTACGACAAGATTCGTTTTCTTAGAAACACTGCCTGTAACTTTGGCACCAAGGCTTTCGAGTTTGCTTTTGGCTTCTGAGCGCGTGAGACGTTCCAATTTCCCCGTGAGTACAACGGTCAAACCTGACAAGGCTGCATCTGCCACTACTGTCTGCCCTTTGTAGTCCAGATTTACACCAGCTTCTTTCAACTCGTCTAAGAGAATCTTTGATCCTTCTGTAGCAAAATAAGTCTGAAGGCTTTGTGCAATCACACTACCCAAGCTCTCGATACTTGCTACTTCCTCAGGATCAGCTTGGGCTAGATTTTCAATAGAGTGGAAATGTTGGAGCAAGAGCTGACTAGCCTTGCTTCCAACATGGCGAATTCCCAGACCAAACAAGAGCTTTTCAGCAGAGTTTTCCTTGGATGCTTGAATAGCCTGATACAGTTTAGAAGCAGACTTTTCCTTGACACCTTCTAAAAGGAGGAAATCATCTTCTTTCAAACGGTAAATATCTGCCACATCATTAACTAGATTGGCGGCAAAAAGCTTTTCAACAATAGATGGTCCAAGCCCCGTAATATTCATGGCGTCTCGAGAGGCAAAGTGAATCAAACCTTCCATGATTTGGGCAGGACATCGTGGATTGATACAACGAAGAGCCACTTCATCTTCAAAATGAAGCAACTGACTGTCACAGCTCGGACAGTTAGTCGGAATATCTAGTTTTTCTTCAGAAACACGTTTAGACTCTACCACACGCAGAACAGCAGGGATGATATCTCCAGCCTTATAAACGATAACCGTATCATCTTTGCGGATATCCTTTTCAGCGATATAATCTACATTATGCAAGGTTGCACGGCTAACAGTTGTCCCAGCAAGCTGAACGGGTGTTAGATTGGCAGTCGGAGTCACAACACCCGTACGACCTACTGTCCAGTCAACTGAAAGGAGCTGGGCTTCTTTTTCTTCAGCGGGAAATTTATAGGCGATTGCCCACTTGGGCGCTTTAACAGTAAAGCCGAGTTCTTCTTGACCTGCTAGGTCGTTGACCTTGATTACCACTCCATCAATATCGTAAGGAAGTTTCTCCCGTTCTTGTCCTACTTCTTGGATGAAATCCCATATCTCATCTATACTTTTAGCCAATATTCGTTTAGGATTAACTACAAAACCAAGCTGTTCAAGATGCTCCAAGACTTTTTCTTGACTATCACGAGTAGAAGGGCTGGCTTCTTGATAGAGGAAAGTCGCAAGATTGCGTTTGGCCACTACTGCTGTATCCAGCTGACGGAGGGTTCCTGCAGCTGCGTTACGAGGATTAGCAAATTCAGGCTCTCCATTTTCTTGGCGAGCTTGGTTGACCTGGTCAAATGAAGCGCGTGGCATGTAACACTCTCCACGAACAGTGATATCAAGTTCTTCTGGCAAGGTCAAAGGAATGTCCTTGACACGCTTGAGGTTCTCTGTGATATTTTCACCAACAGAACCATCCCCACGTGTCGCACCGACAACCAAAATCCCCTTTTCATACGTAAGCGAGATAGACAAACCATCGATTTTCAGCTCGCAGATATAGATTGGATGGGGTAATTCCTTTCGAACACGCGCATCAAAAGCTTCTAACTCTTCACGTGAAAAAGCATCCTGCAAACTGTATAGAGGATACTGATGACTGTATTTTTCAAAACCATCTAAAACCTTACCACCAACACGATGGGTCGGACTGTCCGCTAAAACTTGATCTGGATAGGCAGCTTCCAATTCGACCAACTCTCGGTAGAGGCGATCATACTCGCTATCTGAAACCGAGGGATTGTCACTCGTATAGTACTCGGTCGCATAGCGGTTAAGTAAGGCAACTAACTCATTCATTCTTTCATTCATAATCCCATTTTACCACAAAGCAAGCCCTCCTCACAATAGAGAAGGGCTGAAAAATGATTCGTAGTGAAATATTTTCTAAAAAAAGAAATTATAACTCTTTTTTAAAATGACTTCGCACGTAAATGAGGGAGAAACAAGACAGGATGATAACCCCACTTCCAATTATCAGAAAAGAAGAGAGATGGACACTTGGTAGCACCGTCATAAAGCCTTTTGCAATCGGCATAAATAGGATGGCTAAGGTAAAAATGGTGCTTAGTACTCTTCCCAAGTATTCCCCCTCAACCTTGGTTTGCACCTGAGTAAAAAAGTGAATATTAAAAATCGTCATAAACAGTTCACAAACTAAATTTCCAGAAAAGGAAAGAAAAGTTGGCAGTGGTAACCCCATCATAAAAACTCCAACTCCAGTCAAAGCCAATAGAATCAAAAGATTATAAACACTTGCCTTTATTCTACTAGCTAGAAGAGCTCCGATAATCGAACCAATAGCTCCCATAGTCAAAATACTTGCATAAGCTCCTTCTACCCCGTATAGATGATTTGAAAAAGGGAGAAGAAATTCAAAAGCTGCAAAAAAGAAATTAACACTGGAAGCTACTAACAAAAGGAAAAAGATCTCTTGCTGGCGCCAAATATAGCCCAGTCCTTCCTTCATATCAGAAAAAATATTTTTCCAGCTGAAAGTCTTTTTCTCTTGTTCCTGAATCTCTTTTTTGGGGAGGAAAGCTACTAAGGTAAATGCGATGAAAAAACTAATGGCATCTAAAACGAGCGTCATATGGAGACTGGCAAATTGTAAAACGAGGAAAGAAAGTACAGGGGAGCTAACACCTACAACTTGCAAAACGAGCTCTAAGCGAGCATTATAGGTCACAATCTCGTCTTTCTCTACAACCTCAGTTATAATGGCTTTATTGGCTGTACGAGAAAATGCAAAGGCAATCGCCTGAACAATATTGGCAAAAATCAAGGCAGCAATCATCAAGCTATCATTTCTGATGAAAGAAATAGCTAAGCAAAGAACGCCACAAATCAAGTCCATCGTCATCAAAATTTTGCGACGCGAAAAGCGGTCTGAAATCACTCCGCCAAAGGGATTGACCAGAATCGATGTGACGAGTTCAGAAATCTGATAAATCCCAAGAACAGTCTGACCTATCGTTCCCATTGATGCCAACCAAACACTGTTTCCATAATCATAGAGCATATTTCCTATCTTATTAATAGCACCACGACTAATCAACTGGATTGCATGTCGATTCATATAAAAAGCTCCTCTCAAATTTTGAAACTATTGTATCAAAATTGAAAGGAGTTTCTTTATTTTTCCCTTATTTGGGAAATTTAAGCATTTACAAATTTTTCATAATGTTCCTGATAGTAAGCCACTTGCTCAGGAAGTCCAAGCACATCAAAAATATGTATAGCCTCCTGCATCTGACTACAACCCTCTTCTTTCAAGTCTCTCTGGTAGAGGGCAAAACCTTTGAGATAATGGAAGATATTACGCTCATAAAGCTTGATACCATTTCCAATCAACTTCTCTACATTGCCCTCAAAATAGTCCGCATCCGCAAAGGTACGGTTTTCCAAACAATGCTGGTAACAGTTAAGAGCTAAAATCAAAACAAGTTTACGATGCCGACCAATTTCCTTGTAGTAGTCTTCTCGCTCCATAACTTCTCTGCCAATCCGAGCCACATAGTCCACATTGTAGAAAGTATAGAGGTTACCGAAAAGAATCAACTCATACATGGTCCATTCTTCTGTTTGAAAAAGATAATCTGCTACCTTTTCCAAATCACTCTGACTCATCGTATAATGAGCATCTCTTTGACAAATCAGACCTTGTAGCAGAATCCAATTCAGCTCAAAATAGAGGGGATTGGTCGAACTCTTAGCCTTTTCAAGTTGTTCTCTTTGAAGCTTTTGAAAACCTGCAATATTATTTGAGTAGTAAAGCGGAATAATCTGTGCCATCAAGGCAACATGTTCATGATTTTGAAAATCTCTAGCCTTGTCCATGAAATTTTCAATAGTCACATGAATATTGTCCAAAATCTCAAAGAAACGAGAAACTGCTAGATCAGACTCCCCAAGCTCGAAGCGAGATAACTGAGAGGTTGAACATGATTCACCTGCCGCCTCTTTTAAGGAGTACTTCCCACTTGTTCGAAATTCACGAAATACCTTTCCAAGATGTTCCATTTCTTACACCTGCTCCGATAATCCTTCCCACTCAAGCATAGCTTCTTCCTGACGATGGCTGATTTTGTCCAGTTCAGTCTGCAATTCCATGAGCTTTTCAGCATCGTTGGTTTCCAGCATTTGTTCAGAAATGACTTGGCTTTTAGTTTCTAACTCTTCTATTTCAGCCTCTAAACTCTCTATTTGGCGCATGAGCTTACGGGATTCTTTCTGACTTTCTTTCTGGGCCTGATAGTCATTAGATGGACTTGCTTCTTTTGCTTGATTACTCATTGAAGCTTCCTCTGTCTGACTGACTTCTATTTCAGCCTTTTTATCAACATAGTAGTCATAATCTCCAAGGTAGAGGGTTGAACCACTCTCAGACAATTCCAGTACATGAGTGGCTACACGATTGATAAAGTAACGGTCGTGGCTGACAAAAAGAAGGGTTCCATCAAAATCAATCAGAGCATTTTCTAACACTTCCTTGCTATCAATATCCAAGTGGTTGGTCGGCTCGTCCAAAATCAAGAAATTGTTGTTTTCCATTGAAAGTTTGGCAAGCAACAGACGAGCTCGTTCACCACCAGACAGCATTCCGACTGACTTTTTAACATCATCACCAGAGAAGAGGAAGGCACCAAGACGGTTGCGGATTTCAACTTCTGGTGTCAGTTTAAAATCATTCCAAAGTTCATCCAGAACCGTATTACTTGGTGTTAGCTTGCTTTGGGTTTGGTCATAGTAACCAACATCCACATTAGCGCCAAAACGCCTCTCTCCCTTGATAAAAGGGATCTGGTCTACTATTGACTTGATAAAGGTTGATTTGCCAATACCATTTGGTCCGACAATCGCAACAGCATTCATCTTACGAAGGTCTAGGTTGATAGGTTCTGAGAGTATTTCCCCATCATAACCAATAGACGCATTTTCAACGGTCAAAACGACATTTCCTGACGTTTTTTCAGACTGGAAGGTCATATTGGCTGATTTCTTGCCAGCTTCAGGCTTGTCCAAACGCTCCATTTTTTCTAGTTGTTTACGGCGAGATTGAGCACGTTTGGTCGTTGAAGCTCGGACTAGATTGCGATTGACAAAGTCTTCTAGAGCAGCGATTTCCTTTTGTTGCTTTTCATAGTTTTTTGCCTCAGTAGCTAGCTTTTGCTCCTTTAACTCAACAAAGCGAGAGTAATTGCCTACATAACGATCTAAGGAATGCTTGGTCAAATCCAGTGTAACAGTCGCAACCTTGTCCAAAAAGTAACGGTCGTGACTGACAATAATGAGGGCGCCGCTATAGTTCACCAAGTAACTCTCTAGCCAGGCTATGGTTTCAATATCCAAGTGGTTGGTTGGCTCGTCCAAGACTAAGAGATTGGGCTTTTCAAGAAGCATTTTAGCCAGTGCCAGACGGGTATTTTGACCACCCGAAAGCTCGGCAATTTTCATCTGCCACATAGACTCGTCAAACTTGAATCCATTCAAAATCGATCGAATATCAGCTTCGTAGGTAAAGCCACCAGCCTGACGGAAATTCTCTGATAAACGATCATAATCCGCCATCAGTTTATCTAGATCTTCACCAGACTTTTCACCCATCTCCAACTCCATCTGACGCAGTTGTGTCTCTGTCCGACGCAAGTCATCAAAGACGTGAAGCATTTCATCGTAGATGGTATTTTCAGACTCAAAACGGCTATCTTGGGCTAGGTAAGACAGAGAGATATCTTTTTTCTTATTAATTTCTCCACTAGTTGGCTCCTCTTCTCCAACCATAATCTTTAAAAGAGTAGACTTACCTGCACCATTTTTCCCAACAAGAGCAATTCGGTCTCGTTCATCTACCTGCAGATTAATATTATCAAAAAGAACCTCACCAGCAAAAGATCGTTCAATTTTATTAGCTTGTAAAATAATCATATCTCTATTTTACTATCTTTTTCTCTTTTGCACAATTGCAACGAAAAAAGTTCGAGTCATAAACCCGAACCTTTTATATTAGTATCCAATGCCGCCACGGAATGTGCGAGCCATATCTTTCAATTCATAGTTTTTAGAAGAGGTATCGATGGTCCATTTTCCATCTTTCTTGGTCATTTTAATTTCATAACCCTCTTTCTTCATGTTATCACTAGTGTCTAGTGGAGTTGAATCAAATTGACTTGGAGCATTTTCTAAAATGTACTTCTCACCAGCTTTCATAGCTTCTGAGTAGTTGCTATATTTACCTTTGTTTTCTTCGTAGAATTTACGACTCAATTCATGAACATTCAAGTTATCCAAGTCGATTGTTTCTGGTCTAACATAAACAACAGCATAATCAGGCAAGTATGTCTTCACCTTGTAATCAACTTTTGCTCTCTTAGCATTTGCTTTGATGTAGGCATCTGCGAATGTTCTAAGTTCTGAATCAGAAGGTTTGTAGTTATAGAAACCTTTTCCGAATGACTCTGTAAATTTCTTGATAAACTCTTCTTTATCAACTTTCGCATCGTTTGTGAATTCAGCACTATTATCAGAAGATTTTTTATCATCAGCAAGCGCAACAACTTGTGACTTATTATCAGTAGCACTTAGGTTCGTTCCACCACCAGAACTTTCCCCATTAAGGTAAACAGCATCGACATATTTTTTCATTACATCTTTCGCTTCATCAATATTGTCTTCATACTGACTTGGATCCACCTTGATTGCTACATCGTTATTCTTTTTAGAATTTTCTTTGATGTCATCGTAAAAGCTAGGTGCGAAGTGGAGTTCATACTTAGCGTTCTTGTCGACTTCATATACTACATAACCAGCAACGCTCTTTCCTTTAGAAAGACTATCACCATATGACATAAATTTAGTTTTACTGTCGCTTTCGTAGATTTGAATTGGTTGTAATTTTTCATCTTTTTCATTATAAAGCGTAATATCTTGGCTAGTAAAACTAAACTGTTTATCACGATTGTTCTTGATTTCGACTTGAAGCGCAAGGTAGCTTGAAGATGAATCTTCATCTTTAGGCAATACAAACATACCGTCTTTTACTGAAACTTCAAAGTTTGAGTTCGAGGCAGTACCATTGTCGCTTGCTTTTTTTTGAGCTCCACAAGCAACAAGTGCTAAAGCTGATAAAAGCAAAGCAGAATGCTTAAGAATTTTTTTCATAATGGATTCTCCTTTAATGATTTACTATATTTTACCATACGCCCTATAAAATTCAAAACAGAAACCAGATATTTTCAAAATATCTTAAATTTATAGAGTTTTAACTTAAATTTTTCTATCTGTTCATTTGATACATTAAAGGATTCTTTATAAAAAGAATAGAATACAATATTGACGATTTACTTTATTTAATCATTCCACAAAAATACTATAAACTTTTAATATTTTAAAAAATTAGATAATTGATTTTCATCGCTAACTTAGTATAAGTAAGCACAGTACTCACCATTTAACCACAAAAAAGAAAAAGTAAATTTCCTACATTTTAAGTTATGCTAACGTTTTACTAAAATGTCAAATCGTGATATAATGAAAGCGATTAAAGCAAATAAACAAAGGAGACACTCTATGACTTACCAAGAAAATTATCAAAAATGGGTCGATTTTGCTAACCTTCCAGACTACCTTCGTCAAGATTTAGAAAATATGGACGAAAAAACTAAGGAAGATGCCTTTTATACCAATCTTGAATTTGGTACTGCTGGTATGCGTGGTTTGATCGGTGCTGGTACAAACCGCATCAATATCTATGTTGTTCGTCAAGCCACCGAAGGTTTGGCTCGTTTGATTGAGTCAAAAGGCGGAAATGAAAAAGAACGTGGTGTAGCAATTGCCTACGATAGCCGTCACTTCTCACCTGAGTTTGCCTTTGAATCTGCTGCAGTTCTTGCAAAACATGGTATCAAATCTTACGTATTTGAAAGCCTCCGTCCAACTCCAGAACTGTCATTTGCAGTTCGTTACCTCAACTGTTTCGCAGGTATCATGATTACTGCCAGTCACAACCCTGCTCCATTTAATGGTTATAAGGTTTACGGAGAAGACGGTGGACAAATGCCTCCACACGATGCAGACGCTTTGACTACTTATATTCGTGCTATCGAAAATCCATTCGCTGTGGAAGTTGCTGATGTGGAAACTGAAAAAGCTTCTGGTTTGATTGAAGTCATTGGCGAAGCTGTTGATGCAGAATACCTTAAAGAAGTTAAAGACGTAAACATCAACCCAACCTTGATTGAAGAATTCGGTAAAGACATGAAGATTGTCTACACACCACTCCATGGTACGGGTGAAATGTTGGCTCGTCGTGCTCTTGCCCAAGCTGGATTTGATTCTGTTCAAGTTGTTGAAGCACAAGCAACTGCAGATCCTGACTTCTCAACTGTGAAATCTCCAAACCCAGAAAGCCAAGCTGCCTTTGCCCTTGCTGAAGAACTTGGTCGTCAAGTTGGCGCTGATGTTCTTGTGGCAACTGACCCTGATGCTGACCGTGTTGGTGTTGAAGTCCTTCAAAAAGATGGAAGCTACCTCAACCTTTCAGGTAACCAAATCGGCGCTATCATGGCTAAATACATCTTGGAAGCACACAAAAATGCTGGAACTCTTCCTGAAAATGCTGCTCTCTGCAAATCCATCGTATCAACTGACTTGGTAACGAAGATTGCTGAAAGTTACGGCGCAACCATGTTCAACGTTTTGACAGGTTTCAAATTTATCGCTGAAAAAATTCAAGAATTTGAAGAAAAACACAATCACACTTACATGATGGGATTTGAAGAAAGCTTCGGTTACTTGATTAAGCCATTCGTACGTGATAAAGATGCTATCCAAGCCGTTCTTGTCGTTGCTGAGCTTGCTGCCTACTACCGTTCACGTGGTTTGACACTTGCTGACGGTATCGAAGAAATCTACAAAGAATACGGCTACTACGCTGAAAAGACCATCTCTGTTACCCTTTCTGGTGTTGATGGAGCTGAACAAATCAAAGCCATTATGGCTAAGTTCCGTAACAATGCTCCAAAAGAATGGAACACAACAGCTATCACTGTCGTAGAAGACTTCAAGGCTCAAACTGCTACTGCTGCTGATGGTACTGTTACAAACTTGACAACTCCTCCAAGTGATGTTTTGAAATACACACTTGCTGACGGTTCATGGATTGCAGTTCGCCCTTCTGGTACAGAACCAAAAATCAAATTCTACATTGCTGTTGTGGGTGAAAGCAATGAAGATTCACAAGCTAAGATTGCCAACATCGAAGCAGAAATCAATGCCTTTGTTAAATAAGAAATTATAAAAGATGAGATCAACCAATCTCATCTTTTTTCGTATCAAATCTAAGCATTTTTAGAAACTTTATGGCATACTAGACTTATCAATGAAAGCGAGGTAATCTCATGGAACAATTTTTAGAAAACATCAAAGACCTTGAAGTCACTACAGTTGCGCGTGCGCAAGAAGCACTTGATAAGAAAGAAACTGCAACCTTCTTTATCGGTCGCAAAACTTGCCCTTACTGCCGTAAATTTGCTGGCACATTGGCAGGTGTCGTAGCTGAAACTAAAGCCCACATCTACTTCATCAACAGTGAAGAACCAAGCCAACTCAAGGAATTGCAAGAATTCCGCTCACATTATGGAATTCCAACCGTACCAGGATTTGTTCACATTGCAGATGGCCAAATCAATGTCCGTTGCGACTCTTCCATGTCCGCACAAGAAATCAAGGAATTTGCTGGATTGTAAAAAAACCACTCATCGAGTGGTTTTTTTATGGTCTAAATTATTTTTTTCAAGCAAGTCTTGTATCATTCTATGCAGTTCTTCTATCTTTTCAGATTGTTTCTCTAGTAATATCCTTTGACTCCGTAATTCGTCTTGGAGTTTATCAAATTTTATCTGCTCATCTGGATTATCCTTTACAAAAAAGTTTGTCAAAGTACTTGTTAACATCCCTATTGTGCCAATACCAACAAGCATTAGTAAAACAGCTAACCACTTCCCAAAAATCGACGCAGGAACAATATCTCCATAACCAACAGTCGTTACAGTCACAAGCGCCCACCAAAGACTATCTGAGAAAGTTTTTTCTTCAACAACAGATAAAATTGAACTACCTACCAGTACAATAAAGGAATTGAGATAGAAAATATAAAGTAAGCCATTTGTTCGTAAGAGTTTTCCAACCTTTTTTTCCAACTTGCCAGTCAATCCAACGACTCTTAAAAGACGAGTTAGTTTCAGTAATTTTGTCAGCCTTGCTAAGCGGAAGATACGCCCTAAGCGAAATACTGTAAAAATAGCATTCAAAGGAAGGATAGCTAGCAAATCGAAGATATTTTCAAGTATAAATCTCCATTTTTCTTTACTTGAAAAAAACCGCCAACCATAATCCACCGCAAAGATAAACCAAAGTAGTAAGTCAATAATACTATAGGGTGGATTATCCAAATCAATCATCTCAGCAAATCCAAGCAAAACAAGGACAACGGATATCAATGCAAGAATGATAATCGTTGTGTCATAGTAATCCTTTAATAATCATTTTCTCTTCACACTACTACTCCTTTAGTTATTTTTATCATTATACCACACTAAAACCCTGATAAAGTACAAAACAAAAGAAGGCACTCGCCTTCTTTTTTATATATCTGTTAATGGTGTTGCAGTATCTGGTGAGGTATCATAAACCTTAAAGTCTACTCCGACTCCCAGATCAGCCTGGGCTAACTGATTGACCATAGTCATATGAGCCAGCTCCTTGATATTGTTCTCTTTGGATAAATGCCCAAGATAGATTTTCTTAGTCCGATTTCCCATTGCACGAATCATGGCTTCAGCACCGTCCTCGTTGGAAAGGTGACCGAGATCCGATAGGATTCGTTGTTTGAGTCGCCAAGCATAAGATCCTGCTCGCAAGATTTCTACGTCGTGGTTGGACTCGATGAGATAACCGTCAGCATTTTCGACAATCCCAGCCATACGGTCACTGACATAACCTGTATCGGTCAACATGACGAAGCTCTTGTCGTCTTTCATAAATCGGTAAAACTGGGGTGCTACTGCATCATGGCTAACACCAAAACTCTCAATGTCGATATCGCCAAAGGTTTTGGTTTTGCCCATTTCAAAGATATGCTTTTGTGAAGAATCAACCTTGCCGAGGTACTTACTATTTTCCATAGCCCGCCAAGTCTTTTCATTGGCGTAAAGATCCATACCATATTTGCGAGCCAAGACACCGACTCCGTGGATATGGTCTGAATGCTCATGCGTAATCAAGATTGCATCCAGATCTTCAGGTTTACGATTGATTTCAGCTAGTAGGCTGGTAATCTTCTTACCAGACAGGCCTGCATCCACTAGGATTTTCTTTTTTGGGGTTTCCAGATAAAAGGAATTTCCACTGGAACCTGATGCTAAAATACTGTATTTAAAGCCTATTTCACTCATTCTAGTCTTCTATTTCGTCCTCCCATATTTCTTCTTTTACGGCATCCTTATCATAAGGGAGCACTATGGTAAAGGTTGAGCCCTTACCGTATTCACTTTTGGCCCAGATAAATCCATTGTGTTGCTTGATGATTTCTTTTGCTATCGCAAGACCTAAACCAGTACCACCTTGAGCCCGGCTTCTTGCACGATCTACACGGTAAAAGCGGTCAAAAATCTTCGGCAAATCTTGCTTTGGAATACCTAGACCTTGGTCTTTGATGGATAAAATCATCTGGTCATCTGTGGTCTTCATGCTGACAGTAATTTTTCCACCATCTGGTGAATACTTGATGGCATTGTTAAGAATATTATCAATCACCTGAGTCATCTTATCGGTATCAATCTCGATCCAAACTGAATTAATAGGGTAATCTCTAACAAGTTCATATTTTTTCTCGTCATCCTGACTTCTCATCTTATCAAACCGGTTGAGAATAAAGGTGATGAATGCAGTAAAATTAATCAATTCCACATCTAGCTGACTTGTCGCATTATCAATACGAGAGAGATGTAAGAGATCTGTCACCATCCGCATCATACGGTTGGTTTCATCGAGTGAAACCTTGATAAAATCAGGGGCAACAGGATCATAAAGAGCTCCCTCGTCCAAGGCTTCAAGATAAGATTTTACACTGGTCAAAGGAGTCCGCAACTCGTGACTCACGTTCGAAACAAAGAGTCTTCGCTCACGCTCTTCCTTCTCCTGCTCAGTCGTATCATGTAAAACGGCAACCAAACCAGAGATGAACCCTGACTCACGGCGAACCAGAGCAAAACGTACACGAAGGCTTAGATACTCCCCATTCACATCCTGGGAATCAATCGTCAGCTCAGGTATCTGTGTAATTAGATCACGCAGCTCATACTCATCTTCTATCTTAAGCAATTCGAGGATGCTTTTATTCAGAACATCTTCTTTCTGCACACCGAGCTGTTTCTTGGCCATGTCATTAATCATGGTAATCTGGCCACGACGATTGGTCGCAAGAACGCCATCTGTCATGTAAGAAAGAATACTGTTCAATCGTTTACTCTCTTGTTCCAGATTTTCCTGGGTCAAACGAATAACTTCTGACAAATCGTTCAGATTATTGGTGATATTGGTGATTTCTGTACTTCCTTGCAAGTCCAAAACTTGAGAATAATCACCTGCAATCAAGTCCTTAACCTTTTGATTTATCTCCTTTAGACGAATATTATCCCGACGATTTTCCAGTAACAGCAAGGTCACCACCAGGATAAAGCCAAGTAAAATCAAGATAAAGATAAAATCGCTGGTCAAGATAGTTTGTCTAATATCTTCAATCATTATTTCTCATATAGTATCCAACACCACGACGTGTGAGAATGTACTCTGGACGGCTTGGTGTGTCTTCGATCTTTTCACGCAATCGTCTAATGGTCACGTCCACAGTACGAACATCACCAAAATAGTCATAACCCCATACAGTCTCAAGCAAGTGTTCACGCGTAATCACTTGTCCAATATGAGACGCCAAGTGATACAAGAGTTCAAACTCACGGTGGGTCAAATCTAACTCCTCACCATATTTCTTAGCCACGTAAGCATCTGGAACGATTTCCAAATCACCAATTTGTAAAGGCTGGGTCTTCTTCTCATCAGACTCTTGGCTATCCACAGAAACCAAGTCTGTACGACGAAGCAGAGCCTTGACACGAGCCTGCAACTCACGGTTTGAGAAAGGTTTTGTAACATAATCATCTGCACCTAACTCTAAACCAATAACCTTGTCAAATTCGCTATCCTTAGCTGATAGCATGATAATCGGCACGCTACTAGTCTTACGAATAGCTTTAGCAACTTCTAAACCATCTATTTCAGGTAGCATCAAGTCGAGGATAATAATATCCGGTTGCTCAGCTTCAAATAGCTCGATTGCCTCACGACCATTGAAGGCTGTAACGACTTCATAACCTTCCTTGGCCATATTAAACTTAATAATATCTGAGATTGGTTTCTCATCATCTACAATTAATATTTTTTTCATTTTATCACCTTTTCTCTATCTATTATAACAAAAAAATGCAAAGAAGGCACAAATGGCTACTGTAGGCCTTTATCTTCAAAAGTTGTTTTATAAGCCTGCCAAATTTTTTGCTGAGGTTTCGCAAGTGGATAGTCAGAAAACTCCTGAGGAGAAACCCAACGAATTTCTCTGTCCGAAAACTGTTTTGTTTCCAACACTTGACCAGCTAGGATTTGAATATGCCATTTCCGATGACTAAATACATGCTTGACCTGGTCAAATACTTGCTGGGACCAATTAACTTCTAAATCATAATCCTGCTCAAAGTTTTCTTGAGGACTTGGCCCAAATACTCTTCTTTCCTCTTTGACTTGAGAAAAGAGATCTAGCTGATCGTCATCACTTGAGAAATCATCAACTTCAATCAATGGGAAATGCCAAAAACCAGCTAGTAGTTTCTCGCTTTCGTTTTTCTCAAGTAGATATTGACCATGGTCATTGCGTACAACCAAAGCCTTGAGATAGATTGGGAGGGGCTTTTTCTTGGGTTCTTTAATCGGATATACATCCATAGTTCCGTTCTGATAGGCTGCGCTAAAGTCCTTAACAGGGCTTTCTTCTGGTCGAGGGTTAACTGGGGCATCTATATCTGACCCTAAATCCATCAGAGCTTGGTTAAAGTCACCTGGTCGTTTCGGGTCAATCAAGATTTCCATCATAGCCTGAAAAATTTTGCGATTGCTGGGAACTCCGATATCATGATTAATCTCAAATAAGCGTGCCAAAACCCGCATGACATTGCCATCAACCGCTGGCTCAGGCAAATTAAAAGCGATACTGGAAATAGCTCCCGCAGTGTAAGGGCCAATCCCTTTTAAACTAGAAATTCCTTCATAGGTATTTGGAAATTGCCCCCTAAAGTCAGTCATAATCTGCTGGGCTGCAGCCTGCATATTGCGCACTCGAGAATAATAGCCCAATCCCTCCCAAGCCTTCAACAAACGTTCTTCAGGGGCATTGGCCAGACTTTCAACTGTTGGAAACCAGTCCAAGAATCGTTCGTAGTATGGAATAACTGTATCCACTCTAGTCTGCTGGAGCATGATTTCAGATACCCAGATGTGATAAGGATTTTTACTTCTCCTCCAAGGTAAATCTCGCTTGTTTTCATCATACCAGTTGAGGAGTTTTTGACGAAAAGAAATGATCTTCTCCTCTGGCCACATGACGATTCCGTATTCTTTCAAATCTAACATATATCTAGTATAACATAGAAGCTTCTAACTGTCCTTTTCTCAGTACTAAAAAGCCTCTTCCCATAGGAAAGAGGACTAAATCTTATTGATGAACTGCTTGAGCTGCTGTGATAAGGGTCAACTTGTACACATCATCTGCATTACATCCACGAGAAAGGTCGTTAACAGGTTTGTTCAAACCTTGCAAAACAGGTCCTACTGCCGCAAAACCACCAAGGCGCTCAGCCATCTTATAGCCAATATTTCCGGCTTCGATACCTGGGAAGATAAACACATTTGCTTGACCAGCTACCGTACTTCCTGGAGCTTTTAGAGCTGCAGTTTCGGGAACAAAGGCCGCATCAAATTGCAACTCACCATCAATCTCAAGATCAGGACGCAAGTCGTGAGCAATTTTTGTAGCTTCCACTACCTTGTCAACACTTTCACCAAAACCTGAACCTTTAGTAGAATAGCTTAGCATAGCAATTTTAGGTTCAATACCAAACATCTTAGCTGTGATTGCTGAGTTGATGGCAATTTCAGCCAAGGCTTCTGCATCTGGATTGATATTAATGGCACAGTCTCCAAATAGATAACGTTCTGTACCGCGTATCATGAGGAAGGCACCTGAAGTACGAGTTACATTTGGACGAGTTTTGATGATTTGTAGGGCTGGGCGAACTGTTGAGGCAGTTGAATGAATAGCACCAGATACCATACCGTCAACCAAGCCCAAGTAGACTAGCATCACACCAAAGTAGTTGACATCTTCAACCAAAACTTTGCGCGCTTCTTCTTCAGTCATTTTGCCCTTACGACGCTCTACCAAGGCAGCAACCATTTCTTCAAATCGAGGATAGTGTTGAGGGTCAATGACTTCATAACCATCCATGATCCCTTCGATTTCGAGATAAATTTTAATTTTTTCAGGGTTTCCGAGCAAAACAGGAATCACTTCTGTTTCTTTTACCAAGCGTTTTGTCGCTTGAAGAATACGAGGTTCTTCCCCTTCAGGGAGAACGATACGAGCATTTTTGCCAACCAGGTTGGCTTTGAGACTTTCAAAAACTTCCATGAGTTTTCTCCTTTAAGAAAATAAATTATACTCCAAACAATTTTTAAAGAGTATTAGTTGATAACTGAGTAATAAGATTGCTGAAATCATCCGGTAAGGGGCTTTCTAGTTGCAAATCTTGCTCTAGAAAAGGATGATAAAAAGATAAATAATGGCAATGCAGAGCCTGACGTTGGATACCGTCGTCTAAGCTGCCTCCATAGAGATCGTCTCCCAACAAAGGAAAACCGATATGAGAAAAATGCACTCGTATCTGATGAGTTCGCCCAGTATGAAGACGAATATCGACTAGGTGAATATTTCCATAAGACGCGACAACTTTGTAAGATGTATGGGCGTATTTCCCACCTTTGGCAACCCGTCTTGTGATAATGGAGTCCACATCACGCGCAATCGGGGCAATAATCTCCCCTTCAGGCTCCAAGACACCAGCTCCTTTAACCAAAGCAAAGTAACGTTTTTCGATAGACTTTCGTTGCAACTGCTTGTCTAAACGTGCATGAGCGTAGCCGTGCTTGGCAAAAAGCATCAAACCAGAAGTATCTCTATCAAGCCTAGTCACGATGTGAACTTGCTGATTTTCATATTCCTGTTTAACATAGTAGCCCTTGATAAAATTGGCAATGGTATTGGAATGATTGACACTGGGGATGGATGCTACTCCATAAGGCTTATTTAAAACCAGAAAATGATCATCCTCATACAAGATATCGAGTGGTCGATCAATAGCTTCAAGGCTCTCAAATCCTTCCTCTGCTGGAATATCAATAGTTACCCTGTCTCCAACATCTAAGAGATAAGTCGCATTTTGAGGTTGGCCATTGACCAGAATAGCCCCACCTCGAAACTTAATCTTAGCCAAAAGTCCCTTAGAAACCTCATGTTTCTTGAGGAAAGTTTTAACTTTAACGTGCTCATCTGCGGTAAATTCGAACCTCATTCATCCACCTCGCCGATGAAGGCATCTTTGACACGATTCCAGAAACTAGTGTGACTTGGAGTCGCTACGAAGTGAATCTTGTGATGGTCGATTTGATACTCAATCCGTTCGATATTACGGAAGGAATAGATGCTGTTATCGACTGATATCGTATGGTAATCATTGCGTGTCGGCAAAAGTTCAATCTTATCTTTTTTGGGAATAATGATTGATGAGCCCAAAGTGCGATAGACTCGGTTATTGAGGCTTGCTATTTCCGTCAACTGCAAGGCTTCAATGGTCGGATGCAAGACAGCTCCACCCAAGGACTTGTTGTAGGCAGTACTTCCCGTTGGCGTTGAAACAGTCACTCCATCTCCACGAAATCTCTCAAACGGAACATGGTTAATGATGATATCCGCAACCATGGTGCGATCTGATCGACGGATACTGGCTTCATTTAAAGCACGGAAGATTTTCACTTCTCCATTTTCAAGCGTTACCTTGACATTCAAGACTGGATAGGAAACTTTGGCACCAGTATCGAGTAAAAGATTGGTCACCAACTGATCCAGCTCAAAATCACGATAATCTGTGTAAAATCCCAAATGCCCTGTATGAACACCTACAAATCGAACCTTGTCTAACTGATTCTCATACTTGTGAAAGGCAGATAAAAGCATTCCGTCACCACCAATGGAAATGACGATATCGGGATTGGTATCGTTCAGTATAAAATGTTGTTTCTTTAGTTTTTCCCTCAGTTCATGCAAGACCTTCTGACTTTGTGGCTTTCTATTTGCTATGAGGTCAACTCGTTTACCTGTATTCTTCATCTGTATCGTCACTATTTCCTACACCATCGTTTAATTTTCTGCTCAATGGATCAAAGAGAGCCTGTGCTTCCTGGATATCATCACGAATCTTACCCATTTCTTCATCCAGTTGATAGGCTATTTTGGCCGTGATTTCCAGTCTTTTCCTGATTTCTTCTGGAAAATCGCCCTGATATTTATAATTGAGCGAGTGTTCAATCGTAGCCCAGAAATTCATGGCTAAAGTACGTATTTGAATTTCCGCCAAAATCGTCTTCGCTCCGTTGATCGTATCAACTGTGTATTCGACAACCACGTGATAAGAACGATAACCTGAAGCCTTACGATGAGTGATATAATCTCGTTCCTGAACGACTCTCATATCTTGGCGTTTACGTAGAATCTCAACTACTTCTTTAACGTCATCTACAAACTGAACCATGACACGTAAACCCGCAATGTCTTGCAGATCATGTTCCAGACTTGCATATGTAATTCCTCGACGAGCCATCTTTTCTTTGATACTTTCAATCGGTTTGACACGACCTGTTACAAACTCAATCGGAGAATGCTTGTTTTGCTTACGATACTGTTTGCGAATCCCCCGAAGTTTAATCTTCAATTCACCAACAGCCTGAATGTAAGGATCTAAAAATTCTTCCCATTCTATGGTCATACTTTCTCCCTTGTAATGTTTGATTGCTCTGTCGAAAATCTTTGATTTTTTCAGTACATTCGTATACAATAAATACATTGTCCATTATACCATAAATCGCTTTCAAAGATATAGAAAAGGTTGAAAAAATGAAACATTTAGAAATAGAATTGAAAACACTTCTGAAAAAAGGGGAATATGATCATCTAAAAAAACAGTTTTCCCATATCCAACCCGTCCTTCAGAAGAACTACTACATTGACACGCCAGATTTCCAATTGCGTGAAAAGAAGGTTGCCATGCGCATTCGCACCTTTTCAGATTGGGCGGAATTGACCTTAAAAGTACCTCAAACTGTAGGAAATATGGAATACAACCAGAAACTAACTCTTCCAGAAGCTGAATCATACCTAGAAAAACAAAAACTACCTCAGGGTCTCGTTCTAGAGAAGCTATCTAAGATTGGCATCGAAAGCCATGACTGGTTAGTTCTAGGCTGTCTTTCCACTCTACGTTATGAAATGAAAACTGAAATTGGCTTAATGGCCTTAGATGAAAGTCGATACTTTGACCAGACGGACTATGAACTCGAGCTTGAAGTCACCGACCATGAAAAAGGGAAAGAAGATTTTCAGAGATTTTTAGATGAAAATCAGATTACTTATCAGAAAGCTCCATCAAAATTAATTCGTTTTATTAAAAGCATGAAAAAAAGCTGAAATAATCTCCTTTTTTTGGTAAAATAGAAAAGATAAAAATAAAAGAATCTGGCTTTGAAAAACAAAACTTTCTCAGAGAAGATTCGCAAAGTTTACAGAGGACGGTCTATAATGTCAGATAGAAACAACATGAAACTTTTCACCCTAAACTCTAACCATGAAATCGCTCAAAAGATTGCGGATACAGTTGGTGTACCTCTCGGGAAGTTATCCTCTCGACAATTTTCTGACGGCGAAATCCAGGTCAACATTGAAGAAAGTGTCCGTGGTTACGATGTCTACATCATCCAGTCAACCAGCTACCCTGTTAGCAACCACTTGATGGAGTTGTTGATCATGGTTGATGCTTGTGTACGTGCAAGTGCTCATAGTATCAACGTTGTCCTTCCTTACTTTGGTTATGCGCGTCAGGATCGTATCGCTTCTTCTCGCGAACCCCTCACTGCAAAACTAGTTGCCAATATGCTTGTCAAAGCTGGTGTAAGCCGTGTTCTAACACTTGACCTCCATGCTGTTCAGGTCCAAGGTTTCTTTGACATTCCTGTAGACAATCTTTATACTGTTCCTCTATTTGCTAAGCACTACTGTGATAAAGGACTTCTTGGTTCTGATGTTGTTGTTGTCAGTCCAAAGAACTCTGGTGTTAAACGTGCACGTAGTTTGGCTGAATACCTTGATGCTCCTATTGCTATCATTGACTACGCCCAAGACGATTCTGATCGTAACGAAGGCTATATCATTGGGGATGTTGAAGGCAAAAAGGCTATCTTGATTGACGATATCCTAAATACTGGTCGTACTTTCTCTGAAGCAGCCAAAATCGTTGAACGTGAAGGCGCAACTGAGATTTATGCAGTATCCAGTCACGGTTTATTTGTTGAAGGTGCAGCAGATCTTCTTGACGCTACCAACATCAAAGAAATCCTCGTGACGGACTCAGTAGCAACCAAAGAAAGAACTCCAGAAAATGTATGTTACATTACTGCTAGCGAATTAATTGGTGATGCTATCGTCCGCATCCATGAAAGAAAACCAGTCAGCCCACTCTTTGCTTACAACAAAAAGAAATAAGGTGATTCTTTGATTTATTTGGACAATGCTGCTACAACTCCTATGTCAGCAGTAGCTATTTCTGAAATGACCAAGGTCATGCAAGAAACTCATGGTAATCCTTCTAGTATTCATGGCCATGGTCGCCAGGCTGGCAAACTCTTGCGTGAAGCTCGTCAGGACTTAGCCCACTTACTAGGAACCAAACCTCAACATATCTTTTTTACGTCTGGCGGTACAGAAAGTAACAATACAGCCATTATCGGCTATTGTCTCCGTCATCAAGACAATGGAAAACATATCATCACGACAGCTATTGAACACCATTCTGTACTTGAGACTATCGATTATCTGGTTCAACATTTTGGTTTTGAAGCGACCATCATCCAACCAGTAAATCAAGAAATAACTGCCCAGCAAATTCAAGAGGCCTTACGTGACGATACCATTCTCGTTTCCACCATGTATGCTAATAATGAAACAGGAAGCCTCTTACCTATCGCTGAGATTGGACGTATTTTAAAAGAGCACCCTGCTGCTTATCATGTAGATGCTGTTCAAGCTATCGGGAAAATTCCTATCCATCCCGAGGAATTAGGAATTGATTTCCTCAGTGCTTCTGCCCACAAATTCCATGGACCAAAAGGAATCGGATTTCTTTACGCTGCTTCAGCGGACTTTGATTCCTACCTTCACGGTGGAGACCAAGAACAAAAGAAACGTGCTGGAACAGAAAATCTCGCTGCCATTGTAGGCATGGTCGCTGCTCTAAAAGAGGATTTAAATGACCAAGTTGAGCATTACCAAAAACTAAGCGCACTCAAATCTGCTTTTTTAGAAGAAATTGCATGTCTCGACTACTATCTCAATGAAAGCAAGCACCAACTACCTTGTGTTATCAACATTTGCTTTCCTGGCCAAAAAAATGATTTGCTCTTGCTACGGTTAGATCTTGAAGGAATTTCAATTTCTACCGGTTCCGCTTGTACTGCTGGTATTGTGCAAACCAGTCATGTACTCGAAGCTTTCTATGGACCCGATTCGCCTCGTTTAAAAGAATCTGTCCGTATCAGTCTTTCTCCTCTTAACACTGAGGAAGAACTGAAACAACTCGCACAAACCTTAAAAAATATTATTGGAGATTAATCTAATGGCATTCGAAAAAACCATTAAACTACAAAACTGCCGCTACGACTACACACTTAGCCCAACTGTCAAAAAGTTCACACTGAAAGATAATACTTTCTTTGAAACAAAAGTTGGAAACTTCGAACTAACTCGTCTACTTGAAAAAGTACCCAACAGTGGTGAAGGTTTCAACCTAAAAATCATCATCAATAAAGACCTTACAGGTGCTAAACTCAACATCACTGACAAGTCTGGCCTTCGTTTGGTTAATATTTTTAAATCAGAAGATCACCACATTCATCAGGAAAAATTCTACTTCCTCATGGACAGCCTTGTAGAACGCGGTATCTTCACTAAAGAAGAAAGATAATTGACTATGTATCGACTTACCTATCAAGATAACTATCACGTAGAACGTACACTTGAATATAAAGATTACGAAGAGCTTATGTTATCTCTATCAGGTTGCGTGACCCTACCTGATACTCTCCTAATCAGCTCCTTAACGCTGAATGATAAGGTGATTTATCAAGGATTGGTTGGCGATCTCTACCGTTTTCTATCACAAGCTCATTTTTCAGATAAAAACTAAGAAATTTCTTAGTTTTTTCTTATTTTTGTTGATTTTTTCACAATGTTTCTATAAAATAGAAGAATAGAAAGGTTGTGATTTTGTGAAAGATAAACAGTCTGCTATTCCAAAAGCAACAGCAAAAAGACTCTCTCTTTACTATCGAATTTTCAAGAGATTTCATGCAGAAAAAATCGAACGTGCCAACTCCAAACAAATTGCAGAGGCTATCGGTATCGACTCTGCGACCGTTCGTCGGGATTTTTCCTATTTTGGTGAACTAGGTCGTCGTGGTTTTGGTTACGATGTCAAAAAATTGATGAATTTTTTTGCTGATCTCCTAAATGATAACTCCATTACAAATGTTATGCTGGTTGGGATTGGTAATATGGGGCATGCCCTTCTCCACTACCGCTTCCACGAGCGCAACAAGATGAAGATTATCATGGCCTTTGACCTGGATGACCATCCAGAAGTTGGAAGCCAGACACCTGATGGAATTCCAATCTATGGTATCTCACAGATTAAAGAAAAAATCAAAGAAGCAGATGTCAAAACTGCTATCCTAACAGTTCCAAGTGTTAAATCACAAGAAGTTGCCAATCTTTTGGTTGATGCAGGTATAAAAGGTATTCTCAGTTTTTCCCCTGTTCACCTTCAACTCCCAAAAGATGTGGTCGTTCAGTATGTCGATTTGACAAGCGAACTCCAAACCCTCCTCTATTTTATGCGTAAAGAGGATTAGAAAGCGAAAGCATGTATGAAAAAACCAGTTATTGGGATTACAGGAAATGAAAAAGCTCATCCAGATGATGACATCATGATGAGCTATGCAGCAAAAGGCTTTGTTGAAGGAGTCAAGGACGCTGGCGGAATTCCAATCATCCTACCGATTGGTGATCAAGAAATGGCTGCCTATTACATCAGTATCATTGATAAGCTCATCCTAACGGGTGGGCAAAATGTTGATCCAAAGTACTATGGTGAGCCAAAAACCATTGACAGCGATGACTACCATCTTCAAAGAGACCAGTTTGAATTAGCCCTTATCAAAGAAGCGATTAAGCAAAAGAAGGCAATTTTCTCTGTTTGTCGGGGTACTCAACTTTTCAATGTCGCCATGGGAGGCACGCTACACCAAGATATCGAGGATCATTGGCAGGACTGTTCAGCCGAATACACGACCCAACGCCTCGTAACGGAACCTGATACCATTCTCCGAGAAATCTATGGAGAAATCTCTCACATCAACTCCTTCCACCACCAGAGCATTAAAGATCTAGCTTCAAATCTTAAGGTTGTAGCACATGATCCTAAAGATGGAATCATTGAGGCTGTGACAACTACAGACGACTTTCCTTATCTTGGTGTTCAATGGCATCCTGAATTTCTCTTTGAAAATCGCCCCAAAGATAAAACTCTATTTGACTATGTTGTTAATGAACTCTAGGACTTATAAATAGGTTATTAATCATGAATGAAATTAAAATACCTTCTACTCATGAGATTTTGAGAGATATAGAAGCTAATGTTTTCATATCTTATAAGGAAAAGGAAGCTAATCTTTTCTTATCAAACAATGAAAAAGAAATAAGGGTTTGCTTTCATCTTTCTAATCTCTATAGACTTTTAACAGCGGAAAGTTACCAATCTTTTTCTAAGAATAAAGAGAATTTCGATAAACTATCTCAAAAAGAAAAACAGCTGAAAGAAATGTCTAAAAAGGCAAAACTATTTTGTAAAAAGGCAGATGCTAAACTAAAAAGTAAATTTCATTCAAGTCTTTACTTTTACAGAGATATTCTCATTCATAAAAAAAGATATTATAAAATCGAAGATTTCAATGAGATTGTCGACTTTATCGTTCAAGAAGATTTACTTGTACCCACGATAAAACCTCTTCCTGTTATCAATATGGCAGAAGTAGATTCCTATGTTTTAAAAGTAATTGAGTAAGATCATGTGCATTCTTAAATCAAATCCGTCTTTTCACGGTAACTAAAGTAATCAGAGTGAGAGACAATCAAATGGTCCAAGAACACAATTCCCATCAGTTCGCAGGCTTCCTTGACTAGCTTCGTGACATGGTTGTCGTTTCGACTAGGAGATACGGAACCGGATGGATGATTGTGAACGAGAATCACAGACGTTGCCATATGCTTCAAAGCATAGTGAAGGATTTCTCTCGGTTCAGCAATACTGCGTGTCGCAGATCCGATAAAAATAGTTTGCTGATGGATGATTTGATTTTGAGTATTGAGATAGAGCGCCACTAGGTGCTCTTGTTTTTTGTCGCCAAGTTCCTGTTGCATTTTCTTGGCTAGTTTTTGACTACTGAGAATACTTTCCATCTCAAGAGTTTCATATTTGTGAATACGATGTCCCAGTTCAATCACCGCTTGTAATTCAATGGCTTTTATTCGCCCTATACCAGACAGACTCTGCAATTCCTGCAGGGTCATATTTTTCAGATCAGTTAGACTGTTAAGACTATTCAAGACTTTCTGGGAAATTTCAAAAACATTGACCTGACGTGTTCCTGTTCTGAGCAGAATTGCTAGCAATTCTTGATTGCTTAGAGCCTCTACTCCTTCTTTAACTAGTCTTTCTCTAGGCAAGAGTGAATCTTCTTGGAATGAGATACTGTACATAAAAATCCTCCTCACTTTATTATTCGTGAGAAGGATGAAAAATTAGATTTTTTTCTTAATTGGAGCTACACTGGCTAGAAGTTTTTTCAGACCGACTTCTGGGAAATTGATTTTCAACTCCTGAGTATCACCGCTACCAGAGACTTCCAGAACAGTTCCCTCTCCCCACTTCTTGTGGAGAGCAATATCCCCAATAGACCAGTTGGTATCGCTTGAATCTTTTTTATTTCCAGCTGCAAACTGTCCAAATGGGAGACTACTTGACTGGATAGAGCTTGGTGCGGCATTTCGTTTCCGTTCTTGAAGCGCTTGAGCTAGGCTCATACCCTTCCCGAAAGCAATCCCACCACTGCTATACGAAGCCTTGAAACTGGTGTTAGCAGGACGACCCAAACCTTGATACTCGAGCAAGTCTGAACTAATTTCATTGATAAAACGAGTTGGACGATTGTAATTGGTACGACCGAAAAGCAAGCGTGAGTTGGCATTGGTCAGATAGAGGATTTTCTCAGCGCGTGTGATACCTACATAGGCCAAACGGCGTTCCTCTTCTAGCTCATCTGGATCTTCAGCTGCACGGCTAAGTGGAAAGACATTTTCCTCCATCCCAATGATAAAGACAACTGGGAACTCAAGTCCCTTAGCTGCGTGCAAGGTCATCAAGGTCACTTCTGATGTCTCCTGACTGCCTGAATCCGTATCCGCAATCAGGGCAAGGTCATTCAAGAATCGACTGAGTTTGTCCAAACCAGTTTCCTCTTCTTGACTATCAGGATTGTCGTCAAAATTCTTGGTAACAGATAGAAATTCCTCGATATTTTCAACCCGCGCCTTACTTTCCAAGGTAGCTTGGGTATTAAGAATATCGACATAACCTGTTTTTTCTAGAACAGCCTCCACCAGCTCGGTGATGGTTAATTGGTCAAGTTGTTCCCGCAAATCCAGAATCATATTGGCAAAGTCCCAGATAGACTGGGCTGCTTTTCCTTTGATGCTAGACAGCATGATATTAGCTGAAGCATCCAGCATAGACATCTCTTGCATATTAGCAAAATCCCGGATTTTCTCAACAGTTCCTGGTCCAATTCCACGTTTTGGTTCGTTGATAATGCGCTCAAAACTAATGTTATCACTTAAGTTGGCAATAAGATTGAGGTAAGCAATAATATCGCGAATTTCCTTACGGCTGTAGAACTTGGTCCCACCAACCATAGTATAAGGAATATTAGACTTGAGGAGGGCCTCCTCAATAGTACGAGATTGCGCATTAGTCCGATAGAGAACTGCAAAATCCTTGTAAAGGAAGTTTTGACTGCGACCAAGTTCATCGATAGTTTTAGCTACAAATACAGCCTCATCTTGTTCATCATTGGCACGATAGTAAATAATCTGCTCCCCATCAGCATTCTGGGTCCAGAGATTCTTAGGACGACGATTTCTATTGTTTTTAATGACATCATTTGCGGCTTGGAGAATGGTTTTGGTTGAACGGTAATTCTCCTCCAACAAAACGACCTTGGCTTGAGGGTAATCTTTCTCAAAATCCAAGATATTCTGCATATCAGCCCCACGCCAACCGTAAATAGACTGGTCAGCATCACCGACTACGCAGATATTTTTAAAGCGTGAAGCCAAGAGTTTGACCAATTGGTACTGGGCATGGTTGGTATCTTGGTACTCATCAACGTGGATATATTGGAATTTTTGCTGGTAGTAGGTCAAAACATCAGGATTTTGATCAAAAAGACGCAAGGTCAGCATAATCAAATCATCAAAGTCAACCGACTCAGACTGACGAAGCTCTTTCTGATAGGCTGTATAACATTGAGCCACGATTTGCGTATACATATCACCAGCTTGAGCAGCATAAGCCACATCATCAATCAGGTCATTCTTAGCATTGGAAATAGTCCCCAAAATAGTCCGTTCATTCCATTTTTTAGGATCCAAGTTTAATTGCTTGAGAATGCGTTTCATGAGGGTTCGCTGTTCACTAGAATCTACAATGGTGAAATTCCGATTGTAGCCAATATGATCCGCATCGCGACGCAGGATACGAACACACATGGAGTGAAAGGTCGCAATCAGACAGTCCTGAGTAGCTGGATTGAGCCCATAGGCACGCTCCTTCATCTCACGAGCAGCCTTATTGGTAAAGGTAATGGCCAAGATATTCCAAGGATTGACCATCTTTTCATCAATCAAGTAGGCGATTCTGTGAGTTAAAACACGAGTCTTCCCAGAACCAGCCCCCGCCATGATTAACAAGGGTCCTTCTGTCGTTTGCACCGCCTCAGCCTGACGGTCATTCATTCCATTCAATAATGCGTTCATTTTCTCTTCCTTACTCTTGAAGTCAATGTTTCTATTATATCAGAAATCAGAGAAAATATCTTTAGCTAGACTGATTGCGTCTAGAAAGTAACTCTATTATATCAGCTGACGACAACGCCTCATATCTAGACAAGAAAATGAGCTTGGAAATCTTTTCCAAACTCATTTAAACCAATTGCAATTTACTAGAACAAACCTAGAACGGTCCCGTCACTTTCAACATCCATATTAAGAGCGGCTGGACGTTTTGGAAGTCCTGGCATGGTCATGACATCACCAGTTAGGGCAACGATGAAGCCTGCACCTAATTTTGGTACCAATTCACGAATGGTAATTTCAAAGTTTTCTGGTGCTCCAAGTGCATTTGGATTGTCTGAGAAACTGTACTGAGTTTTCGCCATACAGATTGGCAATTTGTCCCAACCATTCTGAACGATTTGGGCAATTTGAGTTTGAGCTTTCTTCTCAAAGTTCACTTTGCTACCACGGTAGATTTCAGTGACAATTTTTTCAATCTTTTCTTGGACAGAAAGGTCATTGTCATAAAGACGAGTGTAGTTGGCTGGGTTTTCAGCGATTGTCTTGACAAGTGTTTCGGCAAGTGCTACGCCACCTTCTGCGCCATCAGCCCAGACACTAGCCAACTCAACTGGCACATTGATAGAGGCACAGAGTTCCTTCAAAGCTGCGATTTCAGCTTCTGTATCAGAGACAAATTCATTAATCGAAACAACTGCTGGAATACCAAACTTACGGATGTTCTCAACGTGGCGTTTCAAGTTAGCAAAACCTGCACGAACTGCTTCCACATTTTCCTCTGTAAGAGCGTCCTTAGCTACGCCACCATTCATCTTAAGGGCACGAAGGGTTGCGACGATAACAACAGCATCTGGAGATGTTGGCAAGTTTGGTGTCTTAATGTCAAGGAATTTCTCAGCACCAAGGTCTGCACCAAAACCAGCTTCAGTAACAGTATAATCAGCCAAGCGAAGGGCTGTGCTTGTTGCCAAAACAGAGTTACATCCATGAGCGATATTAGCAAATGGACCACCATGTACAAAGGCAGGTGTACCGTAAATTGTCTGAACCAAGTTCGGTTTGATAGCATCTTTCAAAATCAATGCTAAAGACCCCTCAACCTGCAAATCACCAACAGTAACTGGCGTACGATCGTAACGATAGCCGATAACGATATTGGCCAAACGACGTTTCAAGTCTTCAATATCCGTAGCCAAGCAAAGAATGGCCATGATTTCTGAAGCAACTGTAATATCAAAGCCATCCTCACGAGGAATACCATTTAGAGGACCACCAAGTCCAACGGTCACATGACGAAGGGCGCGGTCGTTCAAGTCCACCACACGTTTCCAGAGAATACGACGTTGGTCAATTCCCAGCTCATTTCCTTGATGCAGGTGATTGTCAATCAAGGCAGAAAGGGCATTGTTAGCAGTTGTAATGGCATGCATATCCCCGGTAAAGTGAAGATTGATGTCCTCCATTGGCAATACTTGGGCATAACCACCACCGGCTGCACCACCCTTAATCCCCATTACTGGTCCAAGAGATGGTTCGCGGATAGCAATCATGGTTTTCTTGCCAATTTTGTTTAAGGCATCTGCAAGACCAATGGTAATGGTTGACTTTCCTTCACCTGCTGGTGTTGGATTGATGGCAGTAACCAAGATCAATTTCCCAACTGGATTGCTCTCAACAGCACGAATTTTATCAAAGCTGAGCTTAGCCTTATACTTCCCGTACAATTCCAAATCATCATAAGAAATACCCAATTTCTCAACAACATCAACGATTGGTTTCAACTCAATACTCTGTGCGATTTCAATATCTGTTTTCATTCAAAACTCCTCTAACCTCTAATGTGATAATTCATTATAACACAAAACAAGATTTTTAACATCCATAAACTCTCTAAACGTTCGTAAATATCCTGAATTTCAAGAATTTTAGAGCCCTTTGAAAAATTTTATATGGCTTTATAGTTGTAAACTATAGTGTAGCTTTGTTTTAGCAAAATTTTATCGCTTTCATTTTACTTACTGTTTATTTTTGTGTACAATAGTCCTATGAAAATTTTAGTCACATCGGGCGGAACGAGTGAAGCTATCGATATTGTCCGCTCTATCACTAACCATTCTACAGGTCGTTTGGGGAAAATCATCACAGAAACCTTGCTTGCTGCGGGGCATGAAGTTTGTTTGATAACGACAAAACGAGCTTTGAAGCCAGAAGCTCATCCCAACTTAAGCATTCGAGAAATTGACAATACCAACGACCTTCTAGTTGTGATGCAAGAACTTGTTAAGGAATATCAGGTCTTAATCCACTCAATGGCCGTATCTGATTACACTCCTGTTTATATGACAGGGCTTGAGGAAGTTCAGGCTAGCCCTAATTTGGAAGAATTTTTAAGCAAGCAGAATCATCAGACTAAGATTTCTTCAACTGATGAGGTTCAGGTCTTATTCCTGAAAAAAACACCCAAAATCATCTCTCTGGTCAAAGAATGGAATCCTGCCATTCATCTGATTGGCTTTAAACTGCTGGTTGATGTCTCTGAGGATTATCTCATTGAGATCGCACGAAAGAGTCTTATCAAGAACCAAGCAGACTTAATCATTGCAAATGACCTCGCTCAAATTTCAGCAAATCAGCATCGCGCAATCTTTGTTGAGAAAGAACAACTCCAAACCGTTCAAACCAAAGAGGAAATTGCAAACCTCCTCCTTGAAAAAATTCAAGCATACGATTCATAGAAAGGAAAGCCATGGCAAATATTCTCATCGCAGTGACAGGTTCCATTGCCTCCTATAAATCAGCTGACCTAGTCAGTTCCTTGAAGAAACAAGGCCATCAGGTCACTGTCTTAATGACTGAGGCAGCGAGAGAGTTTATCCAACCGTTGACACTACAGGTCCTCTCTCAAAATCCTGTCCACCTTGATGTCATGAAGGAACCTTATCCTGATCAAGTCAATCATATCGAACTAGGCAAAAGGACCGACCTTTTTATTGTAGCCCCAGCTACTGCTAATACCATCGCAAAGTTAACCCACGGATTTGCTGATAACATGGTGACAAGTACAGCACTTGCCTTGCCAAACCACGTCAAAAAGTTAGTCGCACCAGCCATGAATACAAAAATGTATGACCATCCGGCAACTCAGGCTAATCTAAAAATATTAGAGACCTATGGTTATCAGATCATCTCTCCAAAAAAATCTCTACTAGCCTGTGGCGATCACGGCAAAGGCGCCCTAGCTGACCTGAATACTATTTTAGAAAGAATAAAGGAAACCCTCGATGAACAAACGCTCTAACATTGCACCGATTGCTATCTTTTTTGCAGTTATGCTCGTTATCCACTTTTTGAGTTCTCTCCTATTTAACCTTTTCCCATTCCCAATTAAACCAACTATCGTTCATATTCCAGTCATTATTGCTAGTATCATCTATGGCCCTCGAGTTGGAGTTACACTTGGTTTTCTTATGGGACTATTGAGCTTAACGGTAAACACGATTACCATCCTTCCAACCAGCTACCTCTTCTCACCATTCGTACCGAACGGAAACATCTATTCTGCTATTATCGCTATTGTCCCTCGCGTTTTGATTGGGCTGACACCTTACTTGGTTTATAAATTATTAAAAAATAGAACAGGTCTCATCTTTGCTGGTGCTCTCGGTTCCCTTACCAACACCGTCTTTGTCCTTGGGGGAATCTTCTTCCTTTTTGGAAATGTCTTCGACGGCAATATTCAAAAACTCTTAGCAACCGTTATTTCTACAAACTCAATTGCCGAGCTTGTCATTTCTGCCGTCCTAACAGTAGCAATTGTCCCCCGTCTCGAAACCTTGAAGAAATAAAAAAAACTCCACTTTCGTCCTGAAGGTGGAGTTTTAGCATTTAAAACATGAGAAACATCAATAGAATATGAAAGCCAAAGCGCAGGAGATGATACGAAAGAGGGGTAGGTTGCTGACTTTTCTGACTATCCAAATATAGGGTTAGTGATAGAAAAACCAAACCAAATGCAATCACCAATCTGACGAAATAAGCAATTTCGAGTATTGCTGCCATCAAAAGAAAACCTAATAAAGGAAGGCTAAAGAGTGAAACAGCCAGACTGCTTGCTAATAGAGAGAGTAGCGAAAGGACCAATAAACTATAAACTAGGAAGCGAGTCCAACCTGAGACGACTTTCCCTTCACTTTTCTGTTTTGACATCATCACGATTACCACGATTAGGTAAACAAAAAGTATCATCACAATTTCTCCTCAGTTCCTATTATTCTTTACCACATTTTAACCAAATTTTCCTGAAAAATCAATAATGCTTCTTGACTTAGCTGACTATTTATTGTACTATACTTGTGTATATACAGATAAATGGAGGTTCTTATGGATATACGGAAAAAAACGCAGTTTATGACCATGACTGCCCTACTCACTGCAATAGCGATTTTGATTCCAATCATTATGCCTTTTAAAATCGTTATCCCACCGGCTTCTTACACCTTGGGAAGTCATATCCCCATCTTTATCGCCATGTTTCTTTCGCCTTTGATGGCTGCTTTTGTGATTATTGCTTCTAGTCTTGGTTTCCTGATGGCAGGTTATCCGCCTGTTATTGTACTTCGTGCCTTCTCTCACATTGTTTTTGGTACTTTGGGGGCTTTGTACTTAAAGAAATTCCCTGAAACCTTGGATAAACCAAAGACATCTTGGATTTTTAACTTTGTTTTGGGTGTTGTTCATGCTATCGCTGAAGTAATAGCTTGTATCATCTTCTATGCTACTTCAGGGACAAATGTTGAAAATATGTTTTATGTTCTCTTTGTTCTAGTTGGTTTTGGCACAATTGTCCATAGTATGGTAGACTATACCTTAGCACTAGCTGTATTTAAAGTGCTTCGAAAACGTCGCTAAAAGGAAAAACTATGACAAAAAATCGCAAACAGGCCCTTCTCAAACTGTTAAAAGATGCACCAAAAGCCCTCAATGGCCAAACCTTGGCTGAACACTTTCATGTTACGCGCCAAGTCATTGTACAGGACATCGCTATTCTTCGAGCAGATGGAGCTCCTATCCTATCCACCAATCGTGGTTATATCTACAAGGAAAATGATGCCAGCCCCTACGTCCACAAACTCTTTAAAGTGAAACATGAACTGGAAGAAATCGGACAGGAACTACTAGCTATTGTAGACAATGGCGGACGCGTTCAAAATATCTTAATCGATCATCCCGTTTATGGCGAAATTGAAACCCTACTCAAACTCACTTGCCGCCGAGATGTCCAGCACTTTCTGGAACAAGTTGAGAATTCAGACTTTAGACCCCTTTCTGAATTGACAGACGGCATCCATTACCACCTTGTTGAAGCCGAGACACAACAAGACCTCCACTATATCGAGGAGGTCTTGGAGCAGTTAGGTTATTTAGTAAAAGACTAGAAAATTTCTTTTTCCCAGCCGTCCTCTGTACGGTGGCGATAGAAGAACTCAGACTTGTCAGGTGCTTCCATCATTTCCATCAAAGGCAACATATCATAGGCCAGATCCAAGTTTGGAATCTGGTCTTTTTTCACCCAAGATACTTCTCCTTCTTCTGAGGATTGGAGACTTCCAGTAAACTCTGTCGCCTTATAACAAACAACGATGTAGCGCCCACCTGTGTCTAAGGGCCAGTTTTTAATGCCGACTAGTTGAGGATTCTGAATGGTTAGGCCAGTTTCTTCGTATATTTCACGAATGACAGACTCGGCAAAGGCCTCGCCGTTCTCAACATGACCTCCTGGAAAGGCATAGCCAGACCAGCGATTGTTTTCAGGAGAGCGATATTGCATGACTACACGCTTATTTTCTAGATCTTCGATTAGACAGATATTGGTTAAAATGGTTGCTTGGGCACAGGACATGGATTCACTCGCTTTCTACTTGTTAATATTCAGCTCGATATTTTACTTCGGACTTCATCATAAAAGGATTAACTAAATCGTGGTATTCACGATAACCATGGAGCAAAGATCCTCTAACGATGATAGCTTCTCTATCTACTATTCTAAAATCTACTGTAATTGGAATGCGTGAATCTTCTATAAAAGAAAAAGCTAAAAGTGAGACACCCCAGATACAAAAAACTGCAAAAACACTAAAAAGCTCTAGGATAAGAGGACGTTTTTGATCTATCCTTGATTTATAAAATCGAGCCCATAAATGCGACAACAAGGTTAAACCAAGACAAAGCAACCAGATATTCCACAAAGTTGGAATAAATGCTAAACCAAATGCTAATAAAATAAGATGGATAATGACAAAGGATAACAGGGCTAGATACACTATTCTAAACACATTTAAATATTTCAAAATAAATTTTTCCTCATCTTAAGATTATGACTAGATATCAAACAGGCTATGGATTAGCTCGCTTTCTAAGTTGTTATATGCCTTTTTCGAACTTAATATCAGATTTCATGATGAATGGATTAATCAACTCGTGATGTTCATAAGTACTACGGGCCAAAAAACCTCTAGCAATGATGATTTCCTTATCTTGTATGCGATAGTCTATATTGATAGGGACGGCTGGATCCGAGATAACTGATAAAACAAAGAATGCTGCAAACCAAAGGTAAAATGTCACCAATCCACTAAATATTTGAAAAATAAGGTGATACCATTTAGCATCTCTTGTTCTATAAAAGATTCTCCAAGGATGGATTAGGAAGGTCAAACAAAGAATGAAAAACCAACTATTCCACAAAATCGGCGTAAAAGATAGTCCAAAAACCAGCAACACCAAATGAAGAACCACAAAGGTCAGCAAAGCCAAATAAAGTGTCTTAAACGAAATTAACTTAGTTAGATTTTCTTTTGTCATAATTTTTCCTCTTTTTATCATTATATTTCAAAATCACCATCAATATCGCTGGAATGATGAAAAAGATTAGATAGGTAGCAATTGGAAGCCAGATGTAGCGATAATCAACAGATAATAAGGAAGGAATTTTTTTAACATTTCTCCCTTTCACCCCAACAATTAAGTGGAGGAGAAAAATAGGTCCGTTTATGAATAGAAAAGTTTCTAAAAATCCTTGTACTGAATCCTTATTGCTAAAACCATCTCTAAAAATACCTTGATAAAGTGTGTGCACCAAAAAGACAAAATTCATAATAATTGGCAAGACATAGGACATTTCTTGATATGGTTTCGGGATAAGTGACGTCCCGAACAACACATACATGATACCAAAAATAGATAATAATATTATACCACCATCCATAAAAGAAGCAATCTTTGAATGTCTTTCCAGCCACAATTGGACGTGAGCTACCAAAGAATACTTTTTATGGATTTTTCTCATTTTTCTGTCCTGTTGTTTGACCTTCTTTTTTCTCTTAATCTTTCGTTCCATTTACGCCTCCTTCTTCTCTTTTCTATTCGTATAATCAAAAGCAGGATGCCCAGCCCCAAGAAAAAGAAAAAGAGATAACTTACAATAGGGACCCAGACATAGGCTGGATCCATAGAAATTATGGGAGGGAAATTCGTTGACTTACGACGTCCTAGCCAATTCAGACCTACCAAGAGATGAAAGGGAAAAAGAAGACCATTAAACCCAATAAATCCCCATGAAAAGTAACGCCATTTCTGAAGTTTATCACTACTAAAACGAAAGACAAGGAAATAGGTTGATAAGATCAGAAGGATAAGATTGAAGCTTAAGGGAGAAAGATAGTTTATGTTCGGTAATGGATAACTAATGTAAGAGGCGGCAAGAAATGATACAAACATAGATCCAAATAACACACTCGTATCCAAAAGTTGACCAATCCTTCTGTGACTTTCCATCCAAAGAAAAATCCTCTTAGTCCAAGAAGACTTTTCTTTTGTCTTGTACTTCATTTGCCTACTCATCTTCATTTTCATCTACTCCTTTTTTTGAAGTTTTAGAGAGAAAGAAGATTGCCAAAGTTAACATCAAAACTAGAAGGTAGATGACAATAGGAAACCAGATATAGGATGACTCCAGTGAAAACAAAGGTGACAGAACAACTCTTCCTCTTTTTCTCACGCCAATCAGTTGAAAAATGAAGCTAAGGATATTGATATAAATAAAGGGTTCACAAAATCTTTTAAGGGTCCTTTCTTTTTCCGTTTTCACTGACAAAAAGAGAGCATAGAACCTATTACCCAAGATAAAAAGATTCAATTGCAAGGGAAACAAGAGCTCTCTGTGCCGAAAATCAGCTGGAATGCTTTTGTTCTGTGATGTTGTAAATTCTATAATTAGGAACAAGATAATATAAAAGAACATATCAAGCATAAATTTGATAAATCGATGTCCTTGTAACCAAAAACGAACAAAATCTAACCCTGATGACTTCTTATAATTCTTCTCTTTCAATTTCATAATAACTTCTTTCCATTTAAAATATCTGCTAAAACGTATAGGTGGTATAGGTTCAAAGTTAAATTTTAAGATTTAAAATTTCTTAATTCTGTTCTTTTCGTAACTTATCAGTTTATGATTCTGAATCTTTAAAGAAACACCACTACCTGAACGATATCCTTTAGCACCATAGTAGTAAGAAACCTCATAAAAGGCATCTGGCAACTCGGCATTATCTATCCCATTTGAAATAAATCCTGTCAGTCCACCTTCACCATCAAAATAATCTTTCTCACCCTCTTCTAAAACAGTGTCTTTATATCTAACACTTCCTTTAATAATTCCTTTTTCCAAAAATTCATCAATAGGGAGGTCATATAAACCTTGAAAAGCTTTCCCTTCCTTATGGTTCTTTTCGATGAGGGCATAATAGTCTTGGATATTGTCAGATTCAGTATCGACACTCCAGTAACTACTTACGAATTCCAAATTGGGATTTTCATATTGCTTGAAAAAACTCTCTACCTTTTCTTTGTTAGAAACACTGACAGGATTCTGGTTGAGTAGCTGATCTGCTATATGTGAAAATTGATGCAACATCGTTCCAATAGTTCCATCGTAGGCTAGTTCTTCACTCGTCCGTCTAGAATTTCCTGGAGATTTAGGAAAATATATTAAACTGTCACTTACAGTAATCTTTCTTCCATTAACTTCTTCAGTATAATCATATTCAATTTCATAATCTTCAGAAGGCCATCTATATCTAGAAAACTTCGTAACCTTCACATCACCTTTAAAACCATATAATTTCAATGTTCTGCTTGCTACCGCCTCAATGTCGTTTTGATTTGGTCCAGAAAAAGTAGTATGAAAGGTAACTACTAAAATGACTACAAAACTCAGAAAACAGGCTGAGAGGATAATTGCGATAAAACACTGAAATTCAACACTAACCCTTTTTTCATTACTACATTCTCCTAGATAAACATATTAAAATTTATTTCACTAATCCAAATCCTTGACTTCCTCAGCTACTTTTTGTAGATATTTTTGTCTTGTAGAATTTGTATTCACCTCACGCCCTAACTCACCCAAAATTGAAACTTTCTTTGTTTTAATACCGCAGTGATTTAGGACAGCATTCTTTAATACTGATATTCCATAACTGTCTGGGATATTGATAGGACCTGAAAATACTTTGTACCACCATGTTGGTGCCATGGATGTTGCGTAAATACTAGCTGTTTTTCCTTTTAGTAACTTTTTAAACTGCTGACCCCTTAAGTAGTTTAAAATAAAACTTCCTTGATTATTGGCAGAGTAAGCAATTCCTGGCGTGAAAACACGATCAATCCACCCCTTCAATAAACTAGGCATACTACTCCACCAAATTGGATAAACGAAAATGAAATGATCTGCCCACTGAATTAATTCCTGAGAGCGAAGTATGAAAGAGTCCTCTTCCATCCGTTTTCGATAACCATAACGTAACACAGGATCAAAATCTATCTCATTTAGGTTAATAGATTCAAGCTCATGGCGATTTGAGTCAATATTTTCTACAATCGTTCGAAAAATTTCTTGACAGAAACTTCCCTTGTCAGGATGTCCATTGATGACTAAAATTTTCATTCGTTTTCTCCTATCTAATCCAACGCCTTCACTTCCAACATCATATCACGGATTTGTGCTGCCAGTTCAAAATCAAGCACTTCGACAGCTTCTTGCATTTGTTTTTCGAGTTTTTTGACGAGTTCCTTGTCCTCTTCTTTGGAAACTGCCTTGGTTACGTCGATTAGGACAAGGATAATCTCAATAAACCCTAAATTCTCAATACAGTGTATAATTTAGTCTCTCTTACTTCTATTTTTAATAAGACAATAAAGTTTTAAGTCTGTTTAAGATTTTTAACACTCTTTATTAAAGTAAGAATATACGCCATTAATTTATTTCTAAAATACTCAATCATAGCGCCAGAAAAGAACAGGGCCAGTGTCATAACTAGAATCATAATGACAAAAATGGGAAATTCTTGTTCTTCAACTAAAGTATGGATGGTTGGTATAATTCTTCTAAAAATAAGAGGATGTACATGAAACAGATAAACCCCCAAAGTTAGTGGAGATATTAAAAGAACTAGTCTCTTAAAAGTTAAGGGAATATCTTTAATATTCAAGAAGAGTAAAAATATTGCTATTCCTTGCAGTGTGATCGTAGGAGAAATATAACTTCTCCACTGTTCAAAACCAAGCCAGCACAATATAAAAGTTAAACTAGTTAGAAATAAAATGAATCCTCTAACGTTACGTATTTGAAAACGACTTTCGTAATTTGATTTTCTAATTATTGCTCCTAAAATGTACAAGAGGATCATCCATAATACACTATAACCACCCCACAAACCTAGAATATCTTGTTTAAATACTGTGGGTATGACAGAAAAGTATATAAATGCTCCACTAACAATTGGAAGCAATTGTTCTTTTTTCAATGTCAACACTGCTTGATTCAAAAATGGTGCTATTAAGACTAAACCAAAATAGCAACTCATATACCAATACTGTCCATGACTTATTGGAGTTAAAGCTGAAAACCAATCACTTAAGTTGACAGATGATTTTGAAAAAATAGCAAATACAAAAGTAATTGAAATAGTATAGAAAATAATCTGTACCCAAAAGCTAAACATTTTTTTATAACTAAATTGTGAATAAAGACCGACATACCCACTGATTAAAATATAAATATTTACAGCTGAATATGAGAAAGCTTCTAAAAAATTGGCAAAAATATAGTAAAAATCTTTTTGACTATCAACTTTCTCCAAAATTCCTCCCATACCCAAAACATGTAAGTTGCAAATCATCAACATAGCGAAAATTCTACAACATTCAATGCCTATGTGTTTAGTTTTTTTTGCTGTCATATTATGTCTCTCTATATATTTCTATTTCTTTATAATTTTTTCAGTTTAACGCCTTCACTTCCAACATCATATCACGAATCTGAGCTGCGAGTTCAAAGTCAAGCACTTCGACGGCTTCTTGCATTTGTTTTTCCAGTTTTTTAACGAGTTCCTTGCGCTCTTGTTTGTTGAGGCTATTGATATCGACTTCCTTGTCCTCTTCCTTAGCAACTGCCTTGGTCACAGCAATCAGGTCACGGATTTCTTTCTTGATTGTCTGAGGCACAATACCGTGTTCTTCATTATAGGCCATCTGGATTTTCCGACGGCGGGCAGTTTCATCGATAGCACGTTGCATAGACTGGGTCATGGTATCAGCATACATGATGACATGACCTTCACTGTTACGGGCGGCACGTCCAATGGTCTGGATTAAGCCACGTTCGTTACGTAGGAATCCTTCCTTGTCGGCATCGAGAATGGCTACTAAACTTACTTCAGGAACGTCAATCCCTTCACGGAGCAGGTTGATTCCGACCAAGACATCAAAAACACCCAAGCGTAGGTCACGGATAATCTCCGTCCGCTCCAAAGTCTTGATATCCGAGTGCATGTACTTGACCTTGATGCCCATTTCTTTGAAGTAGTCGGTTAAGTCTTCAGCCATTTTCTTAGTCAAAGTGGTGATAAAGGTCCGTTCATTCTTTTCAACACGGGCATTGATTTCACCTAGGAGGTCATCAATCTGTCCCATAGTCGGACGAACTTCCACTTCTGGGTCTAGAAGCCCTGTTGGACGAATGATTTGCTCAATCACTGTCTCGGTCTGTTCATTTTCATAGTCACCTGGTGTCGCTGAAACATATACAATCTGGTGAACATGACTTTCAAACTCTTCCCGACGGAGAGGACGATTGTCCAAGGCAGAAGGCAAACGGAAACCATAATTGACCAACATTTCCTTACGTGAACGGTCTCCATTGTACATGCCCTTAATCTGCCCCATGGTCATGTGACTTTCATCAATCATGATTAAGAAATCATCTGGGAAGAAATCAAGAAGCGTATAAGGAGGCTCTCCTTCGCTACGACCATCCATGTGACGAGAATAGTTTTCAACACCGTTGGTATAACCCATCTCACGTAGCATCTCAATATCATACTCTGTCCGCTGTTTCAAACGCTGAGCTTCTAGCAGTTTGCCTTCCTTTTCAAAGACAGCCAACTGCTCCTCCAACTCTGCCTGAATCTTAGCAATGGCAATCTCCATGTGGTCATCATTGGTCACAAAGTGAGTGGCAGGGAAAATCGCCAAATGATCCACTTCTCCCAATACCTGACCTGTCAAAGCCTCAACTTCACGGATACGATCAATTTCATCCCCGAAAAACTCTACTCGAAAAGCGTGTTCATCACGGGAAGCTGGGAAAATCTCCACCACATCCCCACGAACGCGAAATCTTCCCCGTTGGAAATCAATATCATTGCGTTCAAACTGAATGTCAACTAAATCATTTAAAAGTTTGTCACGAGAAATCTCAAGACCTGGACGAAGACTAACAACACTATCAGAATATTCCTTGGGCGAACCCAAACCATAGATACAAGAGACAGAAGCTACGACGATGACATCGTTACGCTCCAGAAGAGCTGAAGTCGCTGAGTGTCGAAGCTTGTCAATCTCATCATTGACCGAGCTATCCTTCTCAATATAGGTATCGCTCGAAGGGACATAGGCCTCTGGTTGATAATAATCATAGTAAGACACAAAGTACTCAACAGCATTTTCAGGGAAAAATTCCTTAAACTCTCCATAGAGCTGACCAGCTAGGGTTTTGTTATGGGCAATGACCAAAGTAGGTTTATTTACTTTGGAAATGACCTGACTCATGGTGTAGGTCTTCCCTGTACCCGTCGCCCCCATCAAAATCTGTGCCTTTTCTCCACCCTCGATATTGTCAACCAACTGCTCAATCGCTTGGGGTTGATCTCCTGAAGGTTCATATTTTGATACTAGTTTAAATTTATTATCTGTAATTCGATTTATCATGATTGCCTCATCTGAATTTTTCTATCCTTCTATTTTACCATAAATTTACTTTTCAGACTCTACTCTAGGTTGATAAGAGTGAGTATTCCATGTTACATTTCCTTACATAAAATCCATAAAATTTGCCTTTTTATTCATTTTCTGATATAATGGGAAAATATTCGGAAAAGGAGACTAAAAATGAAGAAAAAAATACTAGCATGTTTGCTCATTTTATTTCCCATTTTCTCACTAGGTATGGCAAAAGCTGATACTGTTAAGATTGTGTCTGATACAGCTTACGCACCTTTTGAGTTTAAAGATTCAGATCAAACCTATAAAGGGATTGATGTTGATATTATCAATAAAGTCGCAGAAATCAAAGGATGGAACATCCAAATGTCTTATCCTGGCTTTGATGCAGCTGTAAATGCAGTGCAATCAGGTCAAGCAGATGCTATTATGGCAGGTATGACAAAAACAAAAGAACGTGAAAATGTCTTTACCATGTCTGATACCTATTATGATACAAAAGTTGTCATTGCTACAACAAAGGCAAATAAAATCACCAAATATGAGGAACTTAGCGGGAAAACAGTTGGAGTTAAGAACGGAACTGCCGCTCAACGTTTCCTCGAAAGTATCAAAGATAAATACGGTTTCTCTATTAAAACCTTTGATACTGGTGATTTGATGAATAATAGTCTAAGCGCTGGTGCTGTAAATGCCATCATGGATGATAAACCTGTTATTGAGTATGCGATTAACCAAGGACAAGATCTCAGCATCAATATGGATGGTGAGGCTGTTGGAAGCTTTGCTTTTGGTGTCAAGAAAGGGAGCAAGTATGAACACTTGGTTACCGAGTTTAACGAAGCCCTAGCCCAAATGAAAAAGGATGGTAGCTTGGAGCAAATCATCCAAAAATGGACAGCTTCTACAACTACGGCAACCCCAACGACAACTACTGCTGCTGGGCAAAAAGCTACTCCAGTGAAAAGCAAGTACATTATTGCCAGTGACTCATCTTTCGCCCCATTCGTCTTTCAAAATTCAAGCAATCAATACACCGGTATTGATATGGACCTCATCAAGGCCATTGCCAAAGATCAAGGTTTTGAAATTGAAATTACCAACCCAGGATTTGACGCAGCCATCAGTGCTGTTCAAGCAGGACAAGCAGATGGTATCATTGCTGGTATGTCTGTAACAGATGCCCGTAAGGAAACCTTCGATTTCTCAGAATCATACTACACAGCAAATACGATTCTCGGTGTGAAAGAATCAAGCACCATTGCTTCTTATGAAGACCTCAAGGATAAAACTGTCGGTGTTAAAAACGGAACTGCCTCTCAAACGTTCCTTACTGAGAATCAAAACAAATACGGCTATAAGATTAAAACCTTTGCAGATGGCGCTTCAATGTATGACAGTCTGAATACTGGATCTATTGATGCTGTGATGGATGATGAGCCTGTTCTCAAATATTCTATCAGTCAAGGGCAAAAATTGAAAACACCAATCGCTGGAACTCCAATCGGTGAAACTGCCTTTGCGGTTAAAAAAGGAACAAATCCTGAATTGATCCAGATGTTCAATAATGGACTTGCTAACCTCAAAGCTAACGGAGAATTCCAAAAGATTCTTGACAAGTATCTAGCTAGCGAAACTTCAACTGACTCTACAAGTACGGTTGACGAAACAACTATCTGGGGCTTGCTTCAAAACAACTACAAACAACTTCTTAGTGGACTTGGAATCACTCTTGCTCTAGCGCTTATTTCATTTGCAATTGCCATTGTAATTGGGATTATCTTTGGTATGTTTAGCGTTAGTCCATACAAATCTCTTCGTCTGATCTCTGAGATTTTCGTTGACGTTATCCGTGGTATTCCCTTGATGATTCTTGCAGCCTTCATCTTCTGGGGTATTCCAAACTTCATCGAGTCCATTACTGGCCAACAAAGTCCAATCAATGATTTTGTAGCTGGTACTATCGCCCTCTCACTCAATGCAGCTGCTTATATCGCTGAAATCGTTCGTGGTGGGATCCAAGCCGTTCCAGTTGGTCAAATGGAAGCCAGCCGCAGTCTAGGTATCTCTTATGGAAAAACCATGCGTAAGATTATCTTGCCACAAGCAACTAAATTGATGTTGCCAAACTTCGTCAACCAATTCGTTATCGCTCTAAAAGATACAACCATTGTATCTGCTATCGGTTTGGTGGAACTTTTCCAAACTGGTAAGATTATCATCGCCCGTAACTACCAAAGTTTCAAGATGTATGCAATCCTTGCTATCTTCTATCTTGTAATTATCACGCTTTTGACTAGACTAGCGAAACGCTTAGAAAAGAGGATTCGTTAATGGCAAAACTAAAAATTGATGTAAATGATTTGCATAAGTATTATGGAAAAAACGAAGTTTTAAAAGGTATTACTACTAAGTTTTATGAAGGAGATGTCGTTTGTATCATCGGTCCTTCTGGTTCTGGTAAATCCACTTTCCTCCGTAGCCTTAACCTTCTCGAGGAGGTAACGAGTGGCCACATCACAGTAAATGGTTATGATCTGACTGAAAAATCAACCAATGTCGACCATGTTCGCGAAAACGTGGGAATGGTCTTCCAACATTTCAACCTCTTCCCTCACATGTCCGTCCTAGAAAATATCACTTTTGCACCTATTGAACACAAACGGATGACCAAAGAAGAAGCTGAAAAATTGGGGATGGAGTTGCTTGAAAAGGTAGGACTAGCAGATAAAGCTAATGCCAACCCAGATAGCCTTTCAGGTGGTCAGAAACAGCGTGTAGCTATCGCTCGTGGACTTGCCATGAATCCTGATATCATGCTCTTTGATGAGCCAACTTCCGCTCTTGACCCTGAAATGGTTGGAGATGTACTGAATGTTATGAAGGAATTGGCGGAACAAGGTATGACCATGATCATCGTAACCCATGAGATGGGATTTGCTCGTCAGGTAGCCAACCGTGTTATCTTTACGGCTGATGGTGAATTCCTGGAAGATGGAACTCCAGATCAAATCTTCGACAACCCGCAACATCCTCGTCTAAAAGAGTTCTTGGATAAGGTCTTAAATGTATAAAACAAAACTGTAAGGTTCTCCTTACAGTTTTTTAATTGCGTATTGGATTTTTTGTTTTTTTTGAAAATTATGATAAAATAAAAACTATGATAATGAGGAAATCTCATCCCTAGTCCAACTAGGAAAAAATATAGAAATTAGGTAGCTAGATGTCATCAAAGGTTATTGTTACAATTTTCGGTGCGAGTGGAGATTTAGCTAAACGCAAACTCTACCCTTCCCTTTTCAGACTCTATAAATCAGGCAATCTCTCTGAGCATTTTGCTGTTATCGGAACAGCTCGTAGACCTTGGAGTAAGGAATATTTTGAATCTGTAGTTGTTGAGTCCATCCTTGATTTGGCAGATAGTACCGAGCAAGCCCAAGAATTTGCTAGCCACTTCTACTATCAAAGCCATGATGTGAATGATACGGAACATTACATTGCTTTGCGTCAATTACAAGCTGAGCTGAACGAAAAATACCAAGCTGAACACAATAAACTCTTCTTCTTGTCCATGGCACCTCAGTTCTTTGGAACCATTGCCAAGCACCTCAAATCTGAAAACATTGTCGATGGTAAAGGTTTTGAGCGCTTGATCGTTGAGAAACCATTTGGTACAGACTACGAAACAGCTAGCAAACTCAATGAAGATCTCCTTGCGGCCTTTGATGAGGAGCAAATCTACCGTATCGACCATTACCTAGGTAAAGAGATGATTCAGAGTATCTTTGCTGTTCGTTTTGCCAACATGATTTTTGAGAATGTTTGGAATCGCGAACACATCGATAATGTTCAGATTACCTTTGCAGAGCGCTTGGGTGTAGAAGAACGTGGTGGCTACTATGATCAATCTGGTGCCCTTCGTGATATGGTGCAAAACCATACACTCCAACTCCTCTCTCTTCTAGCCATGGACAAACCAGCTAGCTTTACAAAGGATGAGATTCGTGCTGAAAAGATAAATGTCTTTAAAAACCTCTATCATCCAACTGAGGAAGAATTGAAAGAACATTTTATCCGTGGTCAATATCGCTCTGGTAAAATCGATGGCATGAAATACATCTCCTATCGAAGCGAGCCAAACGTCGATCCTGAATCTACAACAGAAACCTTTGCATCTGGTGCCTTCTTTGTAGACAGCGATCGCTTCCGTGGTGTTCCCTTCTTCTTCCGTACAGGAAAACGCCTGACGGAAAAAGGAACTCACGTCAATATTGTCTTTAAGCAAATGGACTCTATCTTCGGTGAGCCTTTGGCACCAAATATCTTGACCATCTATATCCAACCAACTGAAGGATTCTCTCTCAGCCTCAATGGTAAACAAGTCGGTGAAGAATTTAACCTAGCACCAAGCTCTCTGGATTACCGTACAGATGCTACTGCTACTGGGGCTTCACCAGATCCATACGAAAAGCTAATCTACGATGTCTTGAATAACAACTCTACCAACTTTAGCCACTGGGATGAGGTAAGTGCTTCGTGGAAATTGATTGACCGTATCGAAGAGCTCTGGGCTGAAAATGGCGCCCCACTTCATGACTATAAAGCCGGAAGTATGGGACCACAAGCTAGCTTTGACTTACTTGAGAAGTATGGAGCCAAATGGACCTGGCAGCCCGATATCGCTTATCGTGAAGATGGCCGTTTAGAATAGCAAAAATATCCTGCAAGATTGACTTGCAGGATATTTATTTTGTATTAAATCAAGCCCTCTAAGAGACCTTTCATAAAGTTTTCAGAGTTGAACTCACCAATATCATCGATTTTCTCACCGAAACCAATCAATTTTACAGGGATATTGAGTTCTTCTCGAATTGCCAGAACAACACCACCGCGAGCAGTTCCGTCAATTTTTGTCAAAACAATTCCAGTCAATGGTGTTATCTTCGAAAATTCCTTAGCTTGTACCAAGGCGTTCTGTCCAGTTGAAGCATCGAGTGCCAGGAAGGTTTCATGAGGTGCTTCTGGAACGACACGCTTGATAATGCGACCAATCTTTTCCAACTCAGCCATAAGGTTGTCCTTGTTTTGCAGACGACCTGCTGTATCAATCATAAGGATATCAATCCCTTCAGCTACAGCGCGTTCCATACCATCAAAGACCACACTTGCTGGATCAGCCTTTTCAGGCCCCGTCACAACAGGAACATCCACACGACGCCCCCATTCAGCTAGCTGGGCAACGGCGCCAGCACGGAAGGTATCTGCCGCAACCAGCATGACTTTCTTTCCAGCTTGTTTGTAGCGATGAGCTAATTTCCCGATAGAAGTTGTTTTCCCAACACCATTAACACCAACAAAGAGCATGACTGTCAAACCATCTTGGAAATGGATTTGTTCATCGTAGTTGCCATCCTTCTCATAGAGTTCAACCAATTTCTCGATAATGACACGACGGAGCGCGTCAGGCTTCTTAGCGTTTTCAAGTTTGGCTTCATAACGTAGTTCTTCTGTTAAGTTTGAAGCGACTTGCACACCGACGTCGCTCATGATGAGCAGTTCTTCCAATTCCTCGAAGAATTCTTCATCGACAGAACGGAAGTTGGCAAAGAAGGCATTCAAACGAGCACCGAATCCCGTACGAGTTTTCTTGAGACTGCGGTCATATTTTTCCTGAACGGTTTCTTCAACTTGAGGAAGTTCTTCTTCTACTACTTCAGAAGCTAGCTCTTCTTCGAATTCTACAGTTTCTTGGTTCTCTTCTTCTAGAATTTCTTCAGGCTCTTGGATTTGCTCCAATTCATCAGCTTCTAGCTCAGGCTCCTCTTGGTCTGTTTTCTCGACTGCTTCTAGTTCAATGGCCTCATCTGTCGAGACCTGAGGAATTTCTTCTTGAGCAGGTGTTTCTTCCACTTTGTCTCTTGCTTTCTCTTCCTGAGCAGTTTCTTCGACTGCCGTTTGGTTTTCTTCAACCTCTTCTGACAAATCAAGATTTTCCAGAGCTTCTTTAACAATATCTTCGATTTTCGGCTCTTCTTTTTTTCCGAATAGACGGTCAAATAATCCCATATTCTACTTCTCCTTTAGCACGTATTCTTCGATAGCCCAGGCAACGGCTTCCTCGTCGTTGGTCATGGGGGTAATGACATTGGCAACCGCCTTAACCGCTGGAACTGCATTTTGCATAGCAACTCCCAGACCTGCCCACTCAATCATAGAAAGATCATTGGCCTCGTCACCACAAGCCATGACTTGACTTTGATCGATTCCTAAGTGTTTAATTAATTTCGATAAACCTGTTGCCTTGTGGACGTTTTTCGGCGACCATTCCAATAAGAGTTCACGCGATTTGAAGATTTCATATTGGTCAAACAATTCTGGAGAAATCTGTTGAATCGCTGCATCCAAAGGTTCTTGGGCAAAGGCAGTCACACATTTATTATACGTCATCTGACTAGATAGATCCTCAAAAGCGACAGGTACGAAAGTCAAGGCTGGGTTGAACTTAGCATAGAGACTTTCTTGGTCTGACTGGATTTGATAGACGGTTCCTTCTGAAATGGCATCTAACGGTAATCCGAGTTTTTCAGTTTCCTCGTACAATCGTGCTACATCGTCGATTGAAAAGACAGTTTTATCGAGAATCTCCCCTGTGTTTTTCTGTACCAGACCACCATTAAAGGTGATGGTGTACTCATCCTCCTGACCGTCAGTCCCTAGCTCATGGAGAAAGAAATCCATAGCCTTCAAAGGACGCCCTGTTGTCAGTACGACCTTGATGCCACGATCACGCGCAGCTTTGAGGACTGCCTTAGTTCGATCTGTCAGCCTTTTATCCGTTGTCAGCAAGGTGCCATCCAAATCAAGTGCAATCAATTTAATATCTGCCATTACAAGCCCTCCATATAAGCCATCACTGACTGGTCCTTGTGGTGGCCAATCACTGCTTCTGCTAATTCTAAAATCTCTGGTCGCGCATTTTCAGGAGCGATTGGGTGCCCTACGACCTGCATCATGTGAAGGTCATTGAGATTATCTCCAAACGCCATGACCTGATCCATGGTTAAACCAAGTTTTTTGGCTAGCTCAACAATAGCCACACCCTTATCAACGTAGTCCAAGACAATATCGATGGATTCAAAACCTGTTGTCATGGCATTGACACCAGGAACATTTTCGTTGACCCAGGTCTCTCCAGCTTCTATCGTATCTTCTGTGAAGTTCGTGGTGAATTTAAAAATCTCATCAGTGATAGCTTCCAGACTCTCTACTTTTTGAATGTTCTCATTGTAGTGACTACTTAACTTTAGATAGGTTTCTTCCACTGTTTCCAATACATAACAAGCTTTTTTCCCTGTCAGAAGCATTTTTCTTTCATCAAAATAGGGTGATTTCTTTAAAGCTTCAAAAGTACTCAAGTAAAAGTCGCGAGACATCGTAGCCTCGTACATATCCTCACCATGAAACTCAACGTAGCTGCCATTTTCAGCTATAAAAATCACTTCGTCACGCACATCCGCAAACAACTTTTTCAGGGACAAGATCCCACGACCCGAAGCCACAGCAAAATAAATCCCCTTTTCCTTGTAGGAAACAAGTACGTTTTTGAGGCGTTCCATATCAAACCGACCCTCTCCATCTAGAAAGGTTCCATCCATATCGGTTGCTACAAGTTTAATCATAAAATCCTTCATACTCCAATTGATAAATCTATCTTCTATTATACCATAGATAAGTTTAAAAAGGTCCAGTACAGTAGGATAGCACTACTTTTTCGGAGAAACTTCAAAGGGCCTAAAAATTAGAATCGTAGAACTTTTTTCAGATAGTTTAAAAAGTTTGTATTCCCCTACCCTTTTCTCTATAATGGAGAGAAAGGAGATGACTATGACTGAAATAAAACATGAAATTGATGCAAACTTTGCAGGCCGACTTAATATCCTACGCGCAGGTGTTCTGGGTGCCAATGATGGGATTATTTCCATTGCTGGAGTGGTTATCGGGGTTGCTAGTGCGACAAGCAATATCTGGATTATCTTTTTATCAGGTTTGGCTGCTATCCTCGCTGGTGCTTTTTCTATGGCAGGGGGAGAGTATGTCTCTGTATCCACTCAAAAAGACACGGAAGAAGCCGCTGTTGCCCGAGAACAATTACTCTTGGATAAAGACATCGAATCTGCAAAACAATCCCTCTATGCTGCTTACTTACAAAATGGTGAGTGTGAAACGTCCGCCCAACTTTTGACCAACAAGGCCTTTTTAAAAAATCCACTCAAAGCCTTGGTTGAGGAAAAATACGGTATCGAGTACGAAGAGTTTACCAATCCTTGGCATGCTGCGATCTCTAGCTTTATCGCCTTTGTACTGGGAAGCCTTCCTCCTATGCTTTCTATCACTATCTTTCCAAGCGATTATCGCATTCCTGCTACTGTTTTTATCGTGGCCCTTTCCCTTCTTGTCACTGGCTATACCAGTGCTAAACTAGGCAAGGCACCTACGAAAACTGCTATGATCCGTAACCTCTGTATCGGACTTCTGACCATGGGAGTAACCTTCCTCTTGGGACAACTCTTTAGCATTTAAGATAAAGAAATACCTCGATAAATATCGAGGTATCTTTTTTACATTTGCACAATCTTGCGATAGCTTCTTGACGTAATCATAAAGATCAAAACATAGATGATAAGGAAGATGGCACAGATGGACAGAGTGACGGTCAACATCATGGTCGCATCTAGCACCCCAATGACTTTTAGGATGAGGCTAAGCATATGATAGGCAAAAGCAAGGTGTAGGAAGGCAAAGAGCAATGGAAGGAAGAAAACAGTTAGGACCTGTTTATTGATGGTTTGCTTGATTTGCTTTTGATCGAGACCGACTTTTTGCAAAATGATAAAGCGTTCACGATCTTCATAGCCTTCAGAGATTTGTTTGTAGTAGATGACAAGAACCGTTCCCACCATAAAGATGATAGAGAGGAAGATACCGATGAAGAAAACTCCACCAAAGAGAGCACTCATCTGCGCACTACTATCAGCCAGATTGCTTCCGTAAACATAGCTTCCTTCTTTGTTTAGTTCTCTATTAAAGTTGTTAACGAATTTTGAATAGTCATCTGCAATTTTAAGCTGCTCTTCCTCACTAGCCGTTACATTCATACCACCATAGTATTGATTAAAGATGGAAGAATTAGGATGCTGGTCAAGAAAGGCTTTCAAGTCAGGAACAACCAAATAGTTATAATCCGAAGTTAGAATATTGTACTGATTTGGGACATGTTCAAGAATAAAATCTTTTTTGATTTCTTCTTTGATCGTGTAGGTCTGGTCATTCAGAGTCAGTTCTTTTTGACCTTGAAGTTGCTTGTTTTGAGCAAACAATCCAACTTCCTTACCTGAAAGTGCAAGTTTCTGTCCTGTCATATTCTCATAGTCTTTTTGGTCAAAGACCATAAAAATAGTTTTCGGTTGAACACGATTTTGACCTTTCTCAAAAATTGTCAATTTCGTACCTTCTTGATTTGCCACACCAAAGTTACTGTATGTAAGGACTTCTTTCTTTGTGACAGTCAATCCTTTTTCACTAGCATACTGGCTCAAGAGTTTTTCGATATCTTCTTTTTCAACATTCTGTCCTGTAATCCCAAAATCATGTGGATTCATGACCTTCTTGAAGTTTTCTGATGCCTTAAAGATACTTGTTGCAGCAGACATAGTCACTAAGACCATGGTTGAGAGAATAGCAATCGTCGCCAGACCAACCGCATTTTTCTTCATACGGAAAATGAGATTGGATACGGAAATCATGTTGTTGGGTTGGTAATAATAACGCTTGTTTTTCTTTAAGATTTGTAAGAAAACTGTAATCCCTGCATTGAAGAGAAGATAAGTTCCCAAAATTACTAACAAAACTGCTACGAAGAAAATCAGAACAGCAGAAAGTGGGTTTTCGACTGTTACTGCTAGATAGTAACCCGCTCCCAAACTAATCAGACCTAGAATGGTTTGGACACCTAAGAAACGTCCTTTTTTCTCACCACTGGCCTTCTCACGAGAGAGCTGAAGGGCATTCATGCGTGCAATACGAAAGGCATTGATAAAAATCAGACCTAGGAAGATAGCTCCAAAGACGATGAGAACTAGGATAAAGACAATTGGTTGGAAAGTCGAAACGAGCTCCACTTTCATCTTCATCAGCTTCAGAAGAAGGGCGAAGATTAGCTTATCAAAGAGAGCTCCTAGACCGAGACCAGCTGTCAAGGTTAAGGAACCAAAAATAAGAAGCTCCTTAAAAACCATACTGATCAAATGGCGCTTTTCGAGACCCAGCATACCATATACACCCAGCTCCTTGGAGCGGTTCTTCATGACAAAACTATTGGCATAAAGTACAATAATTCCAGAAGCGATGGTAACAACCACCATACCGAGGGCAAGCGTCATAGAGATAGTTTCTCCCCCTCGGATCTTGCCAATGTTAGGATTAAGCGACAGTGAGTAAAAGAGATAGGTGATGGTCACTGCTAAGAGAACAGCTAAAGCAAAGGGATAGTAGAGTTTGCGGTTTTTGATCAAGTTGGATACCGCTAACTTATTGGTTAATCGGAACATACTAATTCACCTCGCTTGCCATAACAGTCAAAGTATCAGAGATTTCTTGGAACATCTGACGCTCTGTCTTGTCTCCACGGTAGATTTGGTTGTAAAGAATGCCGTCTTTGATAAAGAGAACGCGCTTGGCCCTGCTGGCTGCTGCCGTTGAGTGAGTTACCATGAGAATGGTTTGGCCACGTTCATTGATTTCATCAAATACATCCAGAAGTGCTGCAGATGACTTGGAGTCAAGGGCTCCTGTTGGCTCATCGGCAAGGAGAATTTCAGGTTCTGTGATGATGGCGCGTGCTACTGCTACCCGTTGCTTTTGACCACCAGAAATCTCATAAGGGTACTTCTCTTGCAATTGGTTTATGCCTAGATTCTCAGCAGTCACCACCAATTTTTTCATCATCTCTGTGATAGGTTTTCGTGATAACACTAACGGAAGTAAGATATTGTCCTTAACAGACAGGGTATCTAGCAAGTTAAAGTCTTGGAAGACAAATCCCAACTTCTCACGACGGAAGCTAGAAGCCTGAGAATTTTTAATGGTTGCTGTGTCTGTTCCATTTAGGTAAACCTGACCACGAGTTGGTTTATCCAGCATAGCTAGGATGTTGAGTAGGGTAGACTTCCCTGAGCCAGACTCTCCCATGATGGCAACGTAGTCACCCTTTTCTACAGTAAAGTGAATGTCTTTGAGGGCCTCTACTTGGTTACCTTGGAAACGTGTTTTGTAGATTTTTTGAACGTGTTTTACATCTAAAAGTGTCATTGTTATCTCCTTCTTAATATCCCATCATTTGAAACTGTGCTTGCATCATAGCGCATCCCAGTTGAACACGCTCGATATCTTTTTGACTTGGTTTTCTTCTTTTCTTTTGTAATATTCTTTTCATGGTTTTGCTCCTTTGTTCTTTATGAGTCTAGTTTATCGCAAAAAAAGATGGCTTGCCATAACCTAACCTTACAAAAGAGACTTTAATCTTACATTTTTGTAAGATTGAGGAATATCAAGCAATTTCGCTATCAATATTTTACCATAAAAGAAAGGCAAGAAGAAAACCCTTGTGGATACAAGGGTTAAGGTTCACTTCTTTTTCTGACCTCTTTGAGAAATAAGGAAAGTATCTATAAACTATTTCAAAATCCAACTCACCAAAACCGTCCATCATTGTCATCAATGGCTTCGGCTTCCTTGCGTTTGCGTGGTCCTGTTCCGTACATTTCTGCTTCAATCTCTTCCTTAGTTGGCAGGATAGAGGCGAGGATGATGTAGATAATCACGCCAATCCCAAAATTTGATATGGTAAAAATGGCGAAGAGAAAGCGAACTAAGGTGACATCAAAATTCCACTTGTCTGATAGGCCAGCTAAAACTCCCGATACCATACTATTTCGTTTCACTTTATAAAATTTATTATTCATGATTTGTTCCTCTTTCGGTATTCTTACAAGTAGTATAGCATGAAACGGGGACAAAAACATCAGTCCTTAGGCCGATTTATGATGACGAGTTTGCCACGGCAGACGCCACAGCGATAGCGTTTTGTATCAATCCTACGCTTGCGCTGATAAGTCTGCTGGCAGGATTGGCACTGATAGACCAGGAAATTACTTTGGTCTTTCAAAGGGGGAACATAGCGCAGTCCATCCACTTCTTTCAAAAGTTCCTTGAAATCTCGGTCCTTATGTCGATAACCCTTTTTCTGAAAATAAAGGTGGTAGTGACAGAGTTCATGACGCACGATTTTCCGAAAAACCTCCAAACCAAGTTCATTATAGACCTTGGGATTAAAATCCAAATGCCCATCTTTAGGGAAAAATCGCCCACCTGTCGTTCGCAGACGAGAATTCCACCGGGCTTGGTGTATAAAAGGTCTACCAAAGTCTTCGAGTGAAACAGACTGAACGTACTCAGTCAGTTTCATCTGGAGCTAAGAGCGACAGATTAACTTTTTCACGTTCAGTATCGATTTTTTTAACCCAAACCGTTACCAAATCTCCGACTGACACCACTTGGCTGGGATGTTTGATAAATTTACGACTCATGTGGGAAATATGGATCAAGCCATCCTCGTGAATCCCGATATCAACGAATGCACCGAAGTCAACGACATTACGCACCACACCTTCTAGCTTCTGGCCGACTTTTAAGTCTTTGATATCCAAGACATCTTGGCGAAGCACAGGAGCATCAAAGGAGTCCCGGAAATCTCGACCAGGTTTGAGAAGGTCAGCAATGATATCTTTAAGGGTTTCTGGGCCAAGATTCAGTTCCTGTGCCATCTCCTTAACTGAAAGGGACTTAAGCTTACTTTGTGCCTCTTCATTCAAGTCTTTGATATCCAAGCGTTTGAAGAGCTCCTTGACGGCAGCATAGTTCTCTGGATGAACTCCTGTATTATCAAGAATATTGCTACTTTCCGGGATACGGAGGAAACCAGCAGCTTGCTCAAAGGCTTTAGCTCCCAGGCGAGGAACTTTCTTAATTTGAGCGCGTGAAGTAATTTTTCCTTCTTCCTCACGGTATTTGACGATATTTTCAGAAATGGTTTTATTGAGTCCAGCTACATGGGAAAGAAGTGCTGGGCTGGCTGTATTGACATTGACACCGACTTGGTTAACCACGGTATCCACGACAAAGTCCAGACTTTCAGACAGTTTCTTCTGACTGACATCGTGCTGGTATTGACCAACACCGATTGACTTGGGATCAATTTTGACCAATTCAGCGAGGGGATCTTGCAAACGTCGAGCGATAGAGATAGCAGAGCGTTTTTCAACAGTTAATTCTGGAAACTCCTGACGAGCAAGTTCGCTGGCAGAGTATACAGAAGCGCCACTTTCATTGACGATAACATAGCTGACCTCAGGAAAATCTTTCAGAACTTCCGCCACAAAGGCTTCGCTTTCCCGGCTGGCCGTTCCATTTCCGATAGCAATAATTTCGACACTATACTGACCAATCAAGTCTGCCAAGTCTCGCTTGGCTTCTTCGATCTGACGAGCTGATGCTGGTTTGACAGGATAAATGACCTGAGTCGTCAGCATTTTCCCTGTCGTATCAACGACAGCAAGCTTGGCACCTGTACGAAAAGCAGGGTCAAATCCTAAAATCACGCGCCCTTTCAGCGGAGCAACCAAGAGGAGATTGCGCAGGTTGTCAGAAAAGAGTTGGATAGCTCCTTCTTCTGCCTTCTCAGTTAATTCTGTCCGAATGCGTCGTTCGATAGCAGGCAAGACCTTTTTCTTAACTGACTGTTGAACCACTTCATCTATGTAGGCATTTTTCACCTTGAATCGGGCAGCAAAGAAAGATAAGATACGGTCCGTCGCATGTTCAAAGCCAACCTTCAAAATACCTAGTTTTTCCCCACGATTGAGGGCCAAGGTACGATAGCCCTGCATATTGCCAACTGTCTCTGAAAAATCATAATAAATCTGAAAAACTTGTTTTTCATCAAGACTTTCATCCTTGACTTGTGAAGTGATTTTAGAGTGTCTCAACACTTCCTGATAGGTCAGTGAACGCAAATTGACATCTTCCGATAAGGCTTCGACCAAAATATCAACCGCACCAGCCAAGGCTTCTTGACCAGTCGCAAATCCTTCACAAACAAACTTCTCACCTTCTTTCTCTAAGCCATCTACGTTTTGCAAAATCAATCGAGCAAGAGGAAAGAGTCCAGCTTCACGGGCAATGGTTGCCTTGGTTCGACGTTTTTCCTTATAAGGAAGATAGAGTTCTTCAACGTCTGCTAATTTTTCAGCTGCCAAAATAGCTTCTTCCAATTCCTTGGTTAGTTTGCCTTGTTCTTGAATCTTAGCCAAGACAGCTTCCTTACGATCATTGAGATTTGTCAGAGTTTTATCCAGGTCAATAATGGCCTTAATCGCCACCTCATCCAGACTACCAGTCATATCCTTTCGATAACGCGCGATGAAGGGAATTGTCGCCCCTTCTGCCGTCAGACTTAGAACAGTATCGATTTGCTTTAAGGTTACACCCAAATCTTGGGAGATTTTTTCATATTTTTTATCCATAAACCTATTATACCATAAGGAACAGCTCTTGTTTTGCCTTACCTGTTTTTGCATCTTTGATTATCAAAATAATCCCTTTTCCACAAAATAATAGTATAATAGAGGTAGAATGTAGAAAAGAGGTAGGCCCATGGCTGTTAAATTTACAAAAACCGATGACTTGGACAAGATGTTTGAAGAATTCGCAAAACTTCCTGACTTAACACAAGTCACTTTTCCAGATGAAAAAGATAAAAAAGAAAAAGTTGAGAAGAAAAAATAGATGACTGTTTTCCAATCTCTTCCTCCTAGTGTATTACAAGCGGGAGCTATTTTTCTCTCCATCATGATTGAAGCCCTTCCTTTTGTTCTAATTGGGAGTCTCATTTCGGGGTTGATTGAGGTCTATATCACACCTGATAAAGTTTATAGGTTTCTTCCTCGCAATCGTTGGGGGAGGATCTTTTTTGGTACCTTCATTGGTTTTCTCTTTCCTTCTTGCGAATGTGGGATTGTTCCGATTATCAATCGTTTTTTGGAAAAGAGAGTGCCCAGCTACACAGCGGTTCCTTTTCTGGTGACTGCTCCCATCATCAATCCTATCGTTCTTTTCGCCACTTATTCTGCCTTTGGCAATTCAATAAAACTTGCCTTCTTGCGAGCGCTGGGAGCCATTGTGATTGCTTTGGTGCTTGGGATTTTCCTAGGATTTTTCTGGAAGGAACCCATTCAAAAAGAGAATCCTATCACTTGTCACGAACATGACTTTTCACACTTGAATCCTGCTAGAAAAGTATTACAGGTCTTTATACAAGCTATTGAAGAATTTTTCGATATGGGGCGTTACTTGGTCTTTGGCTGTCTCTTTGCGGCTATCGTGCAGGTCTATGTCCCGACTCGGATCCTGATCTCTATCAGTGCTAGTCCAGTCCTTGCGATTCTCTTGCTCATGTTTCTAGCCTTTCTCCTCTCGCTTTGTAGCGAGGCGGACGCCTTTATCGGAGCTTCTCTCCTCTCGAGCTTCGGCCTAGCACCAGTCCTTGCCTTTCTGGTCATTGGTCCTATGCTTGATATCAAAAATCTCCTCATGATGAAGCACTATCTCAAAGCGCGCTTCATCTGGCAATTCATGGGCATTGTGACAGTGCTTGTCTTGCTTTATTCTTACATGATAGGGGTGACGCTATGATTCGATTTTTCATTCTACTGGGCTATTTTTCTCTGACCTTTTACCTAAAGCTATCTGGCAAGCTCAGTCACTACATCAACCTCCACTATTCCTATCTAGTCTATATTTCCATGCTCCTTTCTCTTCTATTGGCTCTGGTCCAATTCTACATCTGGATCAAGAAAATCAATTCTCACAGCCATTTGGAAAGTCGTCAAGCTAGACGAATCAGCATCCTGTTACTGTCACTACCTCTGTTGATTGGAGTTGCCTTTCCTACCGTAAGTTTGGACTCGAGAACCGTTTCTGCTAAGGGATACCATTTCCCACTTGCTGAGGGAATCGACACAGCCATTCAGGCAAGCGAAGGAACATCCAGTCAATACCTCAAACCCGATACCAGCACCTATTTTTCCAAATCTGCTTATGAAAAGGAAATGAGGTCTACAGCTGACAAATACCTCACCCAATCAACCATTCAGGTTACAGATGAAAACTATATGGAGGTCATGGAAGTTCTCTATGACTATCCTCAGGAGTTTGAAGGAAAGAAAATCGAATTTACAGGCTTTGTTTATAACGATCCTAGCCATCCAGATAGCCAGTTCCTCTTTCGCTTTGGCATCATCCACTGTATCGCTGACTCTGGTGTATATGGACTCTTGACCAAGGGGAACTCACGCCAGTATCCTGACAATACCTGGATTACCGCTAGGGGAACCCTGACACTCCACTACCATAAAGAACTCAAACAAAAACTCCCAACACTAGAAGTTGAGAGTTTCACAAAAGTAGACAAACCAGAAAATCCATATGTATATCGCGTGTTTCAATAAAAAAGTAGCCTGAACAGGCTACTTTTTATTATTTAGCAATTTTCTAACCTCTTGAGCACCAATCTGATCGCCTGCCTTTTCAAAAAGAGCGATAGCTTGTAAAAAATTTTCATGTGATTCTTCAGGATTTTGTATCGAACCAATCTCTCCTAAACCTCTATAGGCACAAGCTTGGGCAATCAAATCATCTGTTTGCAAAGCTTGTTTTAAGGACTGTTCCATATACATGAATGCTTCTGCTACTTTCCCTAGCTTTAATCGTAAATAACCTTGCTCATAATTGTTAACAGAAGATTTGAGGGTATCCTCTGTAAAAGATTCTTCAATGACTTTTTGCTCTCTTTCGATATAGAAAAGGGCCGTTTGAAATTCATTCATTTCACGATAAATCATGGCTAACTGATGATAGCCTATATGTTCATTTTCTGGGTCACTTTTAGTTCGTGCTAAGTCAATGTAACGCTGATAGATACTTAAGCACTCGTTGTATTTTTGCTCTTCGAGATAAATATACCCCATCAAATTTAACAAACTAAAATCTGTGCAAGTTTCCAATAAAAAATCAGCTTCAACTAATTTTTTAGCCTCATTAATCTTACCCTCAAACAATAAATCCCATGCTTGATTCATACATTTTCTCCTGCATCTTATGTTGTATAGAAATCTATCGACAAATCGCTATCAGCCTCGTATTTTTTCCAAGCTAAACTGAAGCCATAATAATCTTCACATTCAGAGTGCCAATCATAATAAAGTGGGATACGACTATACTTTCTCGCAACTACTTCGTCTTCAAATTCTGGAGACTCCCTAACAGTAATACCAAATTGAAGACCATTTAGCTCCCAACTATTGCCCCAAACGTTTTCATCAGAGAGAACATCGATCCATCTTGAGGCATCAATATCAAAATCAGCACATAATTCTAGTTCATAGAATCTTCTACAGTTAATCTCTGATGGCTTTATATAAAGGGCGCCATCCACTTGGTACTTTTTATCTCTGGCTTGGATTTGTGTAATTTTCATTAATATAGGAACTCCATTTAATTCTAACCAGAAATAACCTAAAGGAGTTTTGATACTATAATATGTTTTCTGAGAGTTGGGGGTAGCGTTTTTAGAGCAAGCATCAAGAATTCTTCCCTGCTTAATTAAATTTCTACAAACATTTTTCGAAGTGATTGGATCGAAATATGAATACCTACGAATGACACGTTTTAACTTCTCAACAGGAAAAGGGATATCCTTTGGTAGGGCATGATACTTCTGTACAACTAAAGCAGTTTTTTCAGTATTTTCCTTTCCTACAGGGACAATAACAGCGTGCCCAATATGGATATTTGGGTCATCGCAGATATAAGTATAGCCATTCCCTCCCTCCTGAAACTCAACCACAACAAGATTTAAATCTTGATCTGGATCAAAGAGAGGCTCGATCTTTTCTACTTCTTGGCGCTCATAAAAAGTAAAGCGGTCTCCATCCCCTTCTTCACCAAAAACCATGAAACTGCCACACTCAGGGCACTTCCACATATAAAATGACGCCTCTGAAATGTCTTCATAAGAAATTTTATTATGGTCGTCAGCTTTATTCATGATTTCTTCAAACAGCTCATCCGAATAAACCGAATAAGCATTTGGATCGGGCGATCTATGGTTGTTCATCGCTTGTCCACATTTACATGTCCATTTGCCCATAAACAACCTCAGTCATTCTCTAATTCTTCAAGGAAAAATTGATTGAGAGCTTTCCAGTCTTTCTTTTCCTCGCTAACACTTTGAACGTATGCATCCAGCTCTTGGATGTTAGCTAAAATATAATCTTGAATTGGCTTAATCGGATCAATTTCCATACCTTCAGGCCCGTTTATCTTAATGTCTAGCAATCTTGATACATGCTCCTGCATATGAGACGGAAGCAATTCTTTCACTAAATCATCAAACAAAATTGGAGGGACTGAATGGTATTTTTCAATCCAGCGACAGGCCAAAATGGGACGTAGTGCATAGAAATACTTTTTAGGCTTGACCTTGTCTCCTGAAAGATACTTATTCATTTGAGTTCTAGCAGTGTTCAAGTAATGGTGGAGCATTTTCTTCTCAGAAAAATACTGGTTGGCAAGTGGACGTAGGCGCTCGATAAAATCCGTTTGTTGATAGACAATTGGTGACTGTAACCATTCAAACAGTGTAGGATTTGACTTATAAAGGAGTTTTAAAGTCTTGTCTAAATCCCAACCACTCACATCCCAAGTATCGTCAATTGGTAGCTCGATAACATCACGCTGTTCATTCAAACGGAGATAAAAATCCTGCTTGTGTTTGTAGATAAATCGCACATCAAAGTCACTATCAGGAGACTCAAATCCCCAAGCACGACTACCAGACTCAATAGCCCATAAAACTCTGATACCATAATCACGCTCAATTTCTGCTAATTTTTCAGGTACCAGAACATTCATTTCTTCTTGCGTTTGCATAATAAAGCCTCGTCTATAATTAGGACATAAATAGTTGCTAAAATAGGTAACTAAGAGGACTGAAAGTGCGTTATATCAAACTTTCAAAACTACTAGAAAAAAACTAATCCTTCTAGTAGATTTTCAGACGTTTTCTATACCTCAGCCCCTTGAATGACAGAATCTCCATCCTTCCAGTTTCGAGCAATCTCTTCGTCTTTCTGGAGTTGGTCTACCAATTCCTCTACGGAGTCAAATTTGACCATATCGCGAACACGGTCCAGCCAGTAGACCATGACTGTCTCACCGTAAATATCGTCTGAAAAGTCGAAAATATTGACTTCAAAACGTGGTTCTTCTCCATCGAAAGTAACATTTTTCCCAACACTTGCCATTCCACGATATCTCTGACGTTGTACTTCTACATCAACTACGTAAACACCGTCTGCTGGCATGTAGGTTCGATCTCTGAGGACCAGATTGGCTGTTGGATAACCGATTGTACGCCCACGAGCATTTCCATGAACGACCATTCCACGGGTTGGGAGAGGTGTGCCGAGTAGATGGTTGACTTCCTTGACATCTCCATCAAGAATAGCTTGGCGAATCCGTGTGGAACTGATCTTTCCTTTTTCGTCCTCGACTGGAGGAACAATGATAATCTCTCCATCAAAATAATCTTTCAGGTCATCCGCAGTTTTCTTATCTGAACCAAACGTGTAATCAAATCCCGCTACAATAATCGCTGGTTTTAAAGCTCGAACATAGGTATCAAAGAATTCTTGACCCGTTAAACTAGCAAATTTGCTACTAAAGTCAAGTAAGAAAAGAGCCTCTACTCCGTGCCACTTCATCTTGTGCTCTCGTTCCTCGTGATTGACGATATGGAGCATGAGTTCAGGTTGGTAAGGTTGTAAGGCAAGTTTTGGCGATTCTGTAAAGGTCATCACGACAACTGGCAGATAATCCTTCATAGAAGCCTTGCTGGCCACTTCAAAAAGTTTCTGATGTCCCTTGTGGATGCCATCAAAATAACCTAGTACAAGGACTGTTTTCCCTGGTACTGCAATATCTTTTTCGTTCTTAATAGGTACTGTTGTAATCATGAAACTATTATATCATAGAGAAAGTCTTTTCGCTAAGAGGAAATCCCAAATGTCGTTTTTTGCGCCTGAACTGACCTTAAGAGAAGATTTAGCACTTTAGTTTTAAAAAATAGCACCTCCTAAGAGATGCTATCATTTGGTAACTAGTCTATTGTTTCTTCCAAATCTTTTAATTTAACCGAAACAATTTTAGATACACCTGATTCTTGCATGGTAACTCCATAGATAGAATCCGCTGCCGCCATCGTTCCCTTACGGTGGGTCACGACGATAAACTGACTATCCTTGTCAAAACGATTGAGGTAATCCCCAAAGCGTTTAACATTGGCTTCGTCTAGTGCCGCCTCTACCTCGTCCAAGATGACGAAAGGAATAGTCTTAACTCGGATGATTGAGAAGAGCAGAGCCAGAGCAGATAGGGCTTTTTCACCACCACTCATGAGGTTGAGAGATTGGATTTTCTTACCTGGTGGTTGAACAGAAATCTCCACACCAGCAGTTAAAAGATCGCCCTCAGTTAATATCAAATCTGCCTGACCTCCACCAAACATCTGTCTAAAGGTCACTTTAAAGGACTCACGAATCGCCTCAAAGGTTGATTTAAAGCGTTCCTTAACCTCATCATTCATCTCTGTGATGGTCTCAAGGAGTAGGTTTTTTGCAGACAGAATATCATCTCGTTGGCTATTGAGGAAATCTAGACGGTTGTGAACTTCTTCGTACTGGTCTATAGCGTCCAAGTTGACAGGGCCTAGTGAGCGAATAGCCTTCTCTAAATCCTTAACCTCTTGCTCCGCCAGATTGAGATTTTCCAGTTCATGAGCCATTTCTAGCGCCTCTGTGTAACTGATCTGGTACTGGTCAGTTAATTGAGCTTGTAGATAGCGCAGGCATTCGCTGACCTTTTCCTTCTTAGCTTCAGCACGTGTTTGCTTGCGAATCCACTCTTCATTCTGCTGGCGAGCCTGGTCCAAATGACTGGCAATATCATCTAGCTGACCTTCAATATCATCCAACTCAAACTGCTTGCGAATCAGACCTTGTTGGAGGTTTGTTTTCTGAGTTTTGGCCTCTTCCTCCTGCTGACTTAGCAAATCCGTATCCACTTTCTCAAGATTATCAACCTTTTCTTGGAGGAGGCGCTGGATTTCCTCTTGCTCGATATCCAGATTATCCAGTTCCTTGTCTAAGCGTTCAATATCAGTCACTTCGTACCGCTTTTGTCCTTGCAGTTCTGACTTAAGCAAGCGCGCTTGAGAAATCTGTTCCTGCAAGTTTTGATAACGTTCTTGAATAGCGTTTTTGTTAGACTTAATCTCTTCAATCTCAGCTTCCAGATTTTGCTTTTCACTGGTGATAGTAGCAAGGCGCTCTTGGCATTTTTCCTTGTCCGCTTGCCAATCTCCTTCAGATAGGCGATTTAATTCCTCTTCTTGAAGTTTCCAAAGCGTTTCCAGTTCTTCGACCTGCTGATTGGTTTGTTGATAAGCAAGGTACAAGCCTTGCTCCTGAATACGAGCTTGCTCACCCTGAGATTTGATGGCTTCTAATCTTTCTGTTAATACTACCATCTCATCTTGCAAGGTCTTCAAAGTCGCTTCTTCTGACCGCAAGTCAGCTTCTTCTTCAGCAATTTCTTTTTGTAATTGTTCCAGCTCTGGCTTGATGAAAATACTGTTGTTTTGACGATTGGCTCCACCCGCGTAGGAACCACCTGTGCGCAACTCTGTCCCATCCAGTGTCACCATGCGAACCTGATAACGAACTTGGCGAGCTGCGGCACGCGCATGTTCTACAGTATCAAAAATCGCTGTCGTAGCTAGCAAGTTCTTGAAAATGGCTTCTAGTCTCTTATCAAACGACACCAACTCATCTGCCATTCCAAGAAAGCCTGGACTTGATGCAATAGCATCTTGATTCTGACTAGAAATCGTACGAGCCTTGATTGTCGTCAACGGAAGGAAGGTCGCACGACCAGCTCTGTTACGTTTTAGGAAATCAATCGCCTTAGTCGCCGCGTTTTCATCTTCTACGATGATATGCTGACTGCTAGCTCCAAGTGCAATCTCAAGAGCTGTTTGATAATGAACATCAAAAGTCAGATGCTCACTAACTGCACCAATAATCCCACCTAGGCGGTCTTTTTCTTGGAGAACACTTTTAACACCCGCGTAAAAGTTGCTATGATTTCTAAGGATATTCTCTAAACTCTGGGCTCTAGCCTGCTTGTTTTTGAGACTATCCAGACGGTCAAATAGTTGGCTTTGCTGGGCTTGGTAAGAAACTTTCTGCTCCTCTTGCTCCTTGGCACTAGCTTGGTAGTCCGCCAATAATTTCTGAACCTGTTCCTTGGCAGTTTCAAGCTCAGCCTGTTGTTGACTGGCCTTCTCTTTAGCTGTAGCCAGTTGTTCTTTCAGTTTCTCAAGTTGATCTGCTTGTTTTTGAGATAACTGACGGCTGTTCTCTAGTTCATTCTCGATGCGGGTCAACTGGTTTGAGACATCCGCTTCTTCTTGTAAAAGAGCCACAAAACGTTCACGCAAGAGCTCAATCATCTGGTCAGGATCATCTGAAAAAGCTAGCAATTCAGCCTCTAGGTGATTGAGTTTCTTGTTATTTTCAGCTAGATTTTCCTCTAACTGTTTCAAGTGAGCTTCTTTTTCAGCCTTTTCCTTACTTAGCGCCTTTCTCTTATCTTCCAAAGTCGCCAAACGGGCTTGCGCTTCTTGTTGATTGAGGGCTACCTGCTCAGATTCCAGTTTAGACAAGGCTAGTTTTCGCTCTAAGTCACTGATCAAACTAGTCAAATCCATCAAGCTTCCTTGATCCTTGGCCATTTCAGCCTGGAGATCTTGGCGTTTCTTTTTAAGGCTTTGATTTTCCTCTTCTAACTCTTCACGCTTTTGGTAATAGCTAGTCAAAAGTTCCTGAACCTGAGTTAGTTCTTCCTCGGTCAGCTCCAGTTCAGCCTTGTTTTCCTTGATTTGGGCAACCAGTACATCCAAATAAATCGCCTTGCGTTGACCATCCAGGTCGAGAAACTTACGAGCATTCTCGGCTTGTTTTGCAAGGGGCTTGATTTGATTGTCCAACTCATAGATAATGTCCTCTAAGCGGTCGAGATTGTCTTGAGTTTGTTGCAGTTTGCTTTCTGTTTCTTTTCGACGAGTCTTGTATTTTAAAACTCCAGCAGCTTCTTCAAAAATAGCACGGCGTTCCTCTGGCTTGGAATTAAAAATCTCCTCAACCTTCCCTTGGGAAATGATGGAGAAGGAATCCCTTCCCAAACCTGTATCCAAGAAAAGGTCGTGCACATCACGCAAGCGAACTTTCTTGCCATCAATTCGATACTCGCTATCACCACTACGATAGATATGACGTTCTACCTTAATGATTTGCCCCGCATCCTTGATAAAGCCATCTTCATTGTCCAAAGTCACGACAACAGAGGCATAATTGAGTGGTTTGCGGCTTTCAGTTCCAGCAAAGATAACGTCGGGCATCTTGCCTCCACGAAGGCTCTTGACACTAGACTCCCCCAAAGCCCATCGCAGACTTTCTGTAATATTTGACTTCCCAGAACCATTGGGCCCAACGACAGCTGTCACACCTTGATCAAAGACGACCTTGGTCTTGTCAGCAAAGGACTTGAATCCCTGAATCTCAATTTCCTTTAAATACATGAATCCAGCCCTTTCTCAACTGCATTTTTGGCGGCCTCTTGCTCTGCTAATTTTTTAGAACGGCCTTGACCTTTTCCGATACTCTTGCCCTCAACAAGAACTTCTACATCAAAAACCTTATCATGGGCAGGCCCCTTCTCAGAGGTCACCTGGTAGCGAATATCCACATCTCCATTGACCTGGAGCAGCTCTTGCAGGTGTGTCTTGTAATCCTTAATCATTTCAAAGTCACCTGCTTCAACCTTGGGAATCATGACCTGATAGATGAACTCTTTTACTCTAGCAACATCCTTATCCAAAAGCAATGCTCCCAAAAAGGCTTCAAAGGCATCTCCAAGAATGGTGTCACGATTGCGCCCACCAGACTTTTCTTCCCCTTTTCCTAGCTTGATAAACTGATCAAACTGGCAATCACGCGCAAAACCAGCCAAACTCTCCTCACGGACAATCATAGCACGGAGTTTAGACAAATCTCCCTCCGGTTTCTTAGGATATTTTTTATACAGATATTCTGAAATCAATAATTGCAGAACAGCGTCTCCTAAAAATTCCAAGCGCTCATTGTGTGAAATTTTTAAGAGGCGGTGCTCATTGGCATAACTCGTATGAGTAAAGGCCGTTTCCAGTAAGTTTTTGTCTGCAAATTCGATTGCAAAACGCTTCTTTAGTACAGTTTGTAATTCTTTCATACCAACCTCTTTCTAACTGATAACAGTCCCTTTTATTATAACAAAAAAAGCCCCCTGAGTCACTTTAAAACGGGACTAGAGGGAAATTGAGCATTTTTTAGAAGACAATTTTCAATTTTAGGGACAGTATAAAGAAAAAAGCCTTATTTAAGGCTTTCTTAGGCTATTTACATCCACCCTGAGGGAATCGAACCCCCATCTCAAGAACCGGAATCTTACGTGATATCCATTACACTAAGGGTGGAAACTTGTCTTATTATAACAGAAATTTGCTCTAATAACAAGTTTTTTATTGGTGGACTAAGTGTCTCTTAGTGGGATGCATCCCCGTTCCAGATAGAGTTTTTCACGATAACATAATCAACGTGTTTGAGGTCAGCAACCTTGCGTCCACCTGCATAGGAAATAGCACTTTGCAAGTCCTGCTCCATCTCAGTAAGGGTGTCTTGCAAATGCCCTTTAGCAGGCAGTAAGATGCGCTTACCTTCCACATTTTTATATGCTCCTTTTTGGTATTGAGAAGCTGAACCATAGTATTCTTTGAATTGTTCCCCATCGACTTCAATCGTCTTCCCTGGGCTTTCGATGTGTCCTGCAAAAAGGGAACCAATCATGACCATGCTAGCACCGAAACGGATAGACTTGGCAATGTCACCGTGTGTACGAATCCCTCCATCAGCGATAATCGGTTTGCGTGCTGCTTTAGCACACCAGCGAAGTGCTGCCAACTGCCAGCCACCTGTACCAAAACCTGTCTTGACCTTGGTGATACAAACCTTACCAGGACCGATTCCAACCTTTGTTGCATCCGCACCGGCATTTTCCAATTCACGAACAGCTTCTGGTGTTCCTACGTTGCCAGCAATGACAAAAGTATTTGGTAATTCTTTCTTGATGTGTTGGATCATAGAAATCACGCTATCCGCATGACCATGAGCAATGTCAATCGTGATATACTCAGGAGCATCAGCCTTGAGTTGGCTAACAAAATCATACTCGTAATCCTTGACACCGACGGAAATAGAAGCAATGAGCCCTTGATCGTGCATGCGCTTGATAAAAGGAATACGTCCAGCCTCATCAAAACGATGCATAATATAGAAGTATCCACCTTTAGCAAGCTGCTCTGCTACGTTCTCATCCAAAATCGTCTGCATATTTGCTGGCACAACAGGTAGTTTGAAAGTGTGATTTCCAAGTGTGACACTTGTGTCTGCTTCTGCACGGCTTTTAATGACACATTTATTTGGGATCAACTGAATATCTTCGTAATCAAAAATTGGAAATTCATTTAACATATCGATGTCTCGTTTCTTTTGTAATGACCTACCTATGCTTACGCATCCCTACGCCTTTTTCCGACGTTTCCTTGACACATTATAAACCAAAGTACAGTTTTTGTCAAATATTTTTAATAATCAAATTATATTGTTCGGGAATTGCTTATATAAATATCAAAAAAGTGAAGAGATTATTTTCTCCCCACTTCTTCATCAATAATCGCTTTAAAAATTTCTGCGGAGTTTTCCATCATTTTACAAAATGCACTATAGGATGAGGCATTCTGAGGGATTTGGATAGACCACTTCTTCAATTGAGCGCCATAACCAGCTAGTTTTCCTATTTCACTATTTACTGACTGCTCCATACTAGGAAAAATCAGTCCAGCTTTCTCAGCTTCTAAAATATAAGAATAGGAAATCAGCTGGAACAAGTCCTCGCGGTTAATTCCTCTTTCAGTGAACTCCAGTTTTTTATATTTTGCATCTAGAACAATCTTTCGTTCTCTGTCATAAAAATCTGGATATACTTTTCGTTTCCCAACAGAAAATACTGAAATTCCATCCGTCTTATCCTTATTTCTGGGATGTACAAAATATTTTGGCAACAAGGTGTAGACATACTCTTCCCAAAGCCAGGCAACATCAAAGAGAATACCATGGATTTTTTGCTCTTGATATCCTAACCCATGCTTCTCTCTATTTAGGATCATCAGGCAAAGCTCCTGTAACTTTCTGTACTCTCTGAAGTAGGCGTGTCGGATGGGTTTCGTTTTATTCATTCTGATAATCTTAGCACGATCAGCGAGTTTATAAGACGGACTTACACGGATAATTTCAGCTATAGTTTCACGATTATTATCAAGCAAAGATCTGAAACTTTTTTGAATCTTTATGTACTCAATCGTATGCCGAATCAATTGCATGAGTGGATTATCATAGGTGAACACTCTTGTTGTATAGGCAATATTTCCCATAAAAGGAACATTTCTCTTAAGATGATTTCCTACATCTATCACTCCCTTTACATGACTATCGTTATGAGAAAATCTCTGGTATTCCTTATAAAGACCTTTTCTGAGAGCAGCTTGTAAATACTTGGGAAAGAGGTAAATCAAAAGCTGATAGAGTTTATCCTCTAGAGATAGACCGACATCCAAACTAGTCAGATTGATATTGAGAACCTTTTGTAAGAGATAATTCAAAAAATGGTCGTTACTTCCATCAGAAAAACGAGAGGAAATCGTTAATCTTTCCTGACCACACCCCAGAAAACCAATCACATTTCCAGTCTTAATTTCCTGATTGACAGTTTCAATAATCTTTTGATCCTTATCCAAATCAGGAGAATGCTTCAAATCATTTGGGAAAATAAAGATATTGTCCTCTCGATAAAGGTTATAGAGTGTTCTATCAAGAAGGGCTTGACTTAGTTTGGGATATTCTGCGACAAAGTCTTCTTTAGCAATTCTATGCTGATTATCGGTTATCCGCATCATAACCACCAGTATCTTGCTGAACTGTTTGCTCTTTATTTGTCAGATCAAATGCTTTTTTCAATGTTTGCAGAGTTTCATCCTCTTCATAAGAACCTCGTAAGTAGTCTTCTAGTAGCGGTTTAATATAATCAGACCAGAGTAATTCATAGTCAAAGTCCACTTCTTCCAACTTAAGGAAATAACTTGGTCCGATATGATAATGACTGTTTAGCTCCTGAACGTTCTCGATAGCAGCATTCAAGCTTCTTAGACGAAGTTTTGCTTCTTCTGCATGGATACCCAGTTCTTTATCCAACATAGCAACTTGACTTTCAGCAGTAACTTCAACAAAACGAAAACGACGACGCATAGCAAAATCAAAGGTATCCACTGAACGATCAATATCATTCATAGTTCCGATGATGTAAACATTTTCGGGGATATAAAACTTTTCATCAGTTTCGTGTAGATTTGCATATTGGGTAGAAACACTTCCCTTTTCACCACGATAGCCAGGGTCAATAGAGAAAAAGAGTTCACCAAAAATCTTAGAAATCTCACCACGGTTGATTTCATCAATGATGAAAACGAATTTCTTGTCTGTGTCAATTTCTGTTGGGGAAACATAGTCTTTCAAACCAAATCTCTTTCTCAATGTTTCTAGGACAGTTTTTCCACCACTTTTGTAGTATTCTTGCTTATTATAATTTTTATCTTTATACAACTCGTAAACATATTTGCGAGGTAGTGACCATCCTGGAACACCACTATCATAATTTACTGACAAATTTTGTCTACTATTAACAGATAAGTAAGATGTTTTTGTTATATATTCTTTTTCTTCAGCAACATTTATATATTCTAAGTAAGAATCCCAAGCCTCCTCAAAATTATCTTGTCCTCCAATCAATTGGGCTTCTTTTGCTTTCTGACAAAAATCTTTAAAAATACCGTCCTGTAGCCTAAACTCAATAGCTCCATCGCCATTTGATACCGGTCTCAAACCCTCTACAAAATCCGTATAATCATAAGATGGGTGAAATTGTACAAAGTCGATTTGATCTTCATTACCACCAGTTAGCTCTGCCGCAATTTCTTTAGCAAGATAAGTTTTTCCTGTGCCAGGAGCACCTCGGAGGATGAGGTTTTTGGATTGTAACAAGATATTACTCAAGGGATGATGAATATTATTTTGTTCAGACATTTCTTTCTCTCCTTGCTTATTATCACTGTCTATAAAATCTTTTGAATATTCAAATAAAATACTACCCAACATTGAAGATTCTAGTTCAGGATATGTTTTAGAAAACAGTTTACAAATCTCATGATTCTGACGATAGGGCCCTCCTTGATTGCTTTGGGGAATCAACCTATTCCAAAATTCATTTTGACTATTCATATTTACTCCTAAAAAAGAAGGATTCTCAGAATAAATACAAAGTAGTTTTGTGACTACCGCAGAACGCCCAATAAATTCATTCGTAGACTTTTTCATATCAAAAATCGGATTATCAAATTTGAAATGAATACCTTCTTTAATAATTTCGTACAAATCTGTTTTCAATTTAGTAAATAGATGATCCAACTCTGAAAGAGGAATGACTTTATTAGCTTGATCTTTATAACTCTTTGTTTTTTCATTCCAATAAACACCAAATTTTTAAGAACCTCCGCTTTGTTTTGCGGCTGTCCATCGGCGGACGAAAATAACAAACACACATGTCGCAATAAACACAAAACTCACTAGGAATACCAGCGAAATCCCAAATCTCGCTCCACTTTCTATTGTTGCCATTGTCGTTCCTCCTTTTTATCTTTCTCACTTAGAATCCATACAAATACAAGAATTTTTCTTTTCTTAGATATCACGATTTACACTTCCTCAGTTGTTGTTGAGCAATCTCTTTTATCCCACTTTAAAGGTAAGTGAGGTTTAATATCAACTGAATTACGATACGCAATCACTTTGTTCAATCTATCAAAATACGTCTTCCAATCTTCTAATGAAAAGTCTCGATATTTATAATCTGAGATTTCAAATTTATCAATTAATCGTTGTATGTTATTTTCTTTAATTTCTATATTATTTCTGTCTATAGCAACTTTACGATTTTCAATTTCCTCTAATGAGTGTTGAAAAAAACCTTGAAGAAACATACATTCTAAACTTTCTGAAAAAAACCATTCCACTAAATTTTTCTTGTTGTTGAAATACTCCATTAGTTTCCCTTTTAAACAATAGTATAAAAACTGATCAAGTTTATCTTCTGACATCATAAATTTATCAGGATTCAAATTTCTTTTTCCTGCTTTATTTGTCATATTCGGTAATAACAACAAATTTCCTCTCGATGCATAATGTTCTGCCAAATAATTAAAAATAGTAAGCTTCTCATTATTCCTAGTTTCATCATTTTGAAGAACTATATCGATACCAGCATTATTTTTCGCTAATATCTTGCCATCTTTATTCAGGTCTAAATAATAAGTGATTGGAGTCCAAATCGAAGTCATAATATCTCCGCGTTCTGCTAAATCTCTCCTTTGCCAATCATTATCCAGTTCTTTAATTTCTTCATCAAAATTATAAAAGTATACCGCATCTGAATCATATAAAAATCGAGGTGATTTAGGGATATCATCCTTATAATAGCGCATTAACATTTCTAAACCACTATTAACATTACTACAATCCACTGAAGCCGTTGAAAAAATTGTCTCAAAAACTTTCTTGCTAATCCCTTTCGTTCCCATCTCATACACCTACACCCTTCCAATCTATTTATTTACTATCGTTTTACCCTACTCATTGTTCGTTCTATCTCTATCTTATCGAGCTTTTTTATTTTTTCCACCTCTTTTAAGTACGTTTTAGGTTCATGGTGCAAATTATAGTTAACCAAACGGAAAGGAGAAGCTCCGCCTCCAATTCCCATAAATAAGGATTTGTATTTTCCCCTCTCAAGACCGTAACAAAAAGAATTACTTTGAGCTCCTTTCCCAATGACATATTCATCGATAGACATGGTTAAAATTCTATCAAGTGGGCACTCTTTAAGAAATTCTTCACGTAATTGTTCATTGTAAATACTATATTTAGATGCGTCTTCTCTTAATCTTATTTTATTTTCTTGATACCAAGCATAAAAATCTTCCAATCCAAGCTTTCTTTTATCCATCAATCTTACTCCTTTTATAATAATGTTCGAATAAAAAACTATATATTTCATATATAGAATATCATATCCTATAGAAAAAGAAAAGAACTTCTAAAAAAAGCCCAGCGTTAGGAGCTTCAATGACTCTTAACACTAGACTTCTTTTTTTATCTTAGTAATACTCACCTTGACGGTAGTCCCATGAGTTAAAGGTATCTGACAGATGCATCATGATTTTATCAATGTCAAGCCCTTTACGGATCACAACTGGAGCTGGTGAGATTGAACGATCTCCTCCTTGTTCAGGGATGAGTTTGCCGTCTTTATCGACCATAGATACCATCACGCCTTGCTCGTAGCGCGTTTCAATCGTTTTGTCAGGTTGGATAGATGCCACATAGTCGTCTGCTTCGATGACAAGGTCCACTGCTCCTTCAATACGTTCTCCGATTCCTTCTACCTTACCACGGTTTCCTTTTCCAGATGGGTTGGCTGATGAGGCGTAGACCATCTTGCCTTCTTCCCAAAGTTTAGCAGCCAGTTGTTCACCAGCTTTACCAAACTTGATGACAAAACAGCTAGTACCACGAACGTCTGTCATGAGTTCTTCACGGCCATCACCATATGCTTTGAGTTTGTCAAAAGCTTCTGGTTTCCATGGAAGGATACAACCGAGGAGAATATCTTCGTCCCAATGTTTTTGGTAGAAGGCTTCAATTTCTGGGTTGAGTTGTGCTAAAGCGCGAAGCTCGTCCATGCTACCACAAAGTACAACACCTGGTTTGTTACGGTTACGCTCTTTAGCTTCAAATTTGCGTTCAAGACCTGCCTTATCGCTCGTCATGATAATGTAACCAACTTTTGTGGGGCAAACGATACATCCGCCCTCACCTTTTAAAATGTCATAGCCTTCTTGAGAAAGTGTTCCGTTCCATTGAATGTGTTTTGTCATAGTTCTATAGTTCCTTTTCTATTTTTCTAATCCTGCCAGTAGGCCGGTCGTTGTTTTTCATAAGCAGCAATCAAATCTTCATACTGCAAAGTAATACCAATATCATCCAAACCATTTAAGAGCTTGTGTTTCCACTCGCTATCTATTTCGAAAGTGAATTCTCCAACTGGTGAGATGATTTTTTGTTGTTCCAAGTCCACAGTTACCTGGTCAGTTGGTTTGAGCTGGGCTAGTTTCTCTCTAACCTCTCTGGGCTGAACAATAGGCAACATGCCATTATTGAGTTCATTATTGTAATGAATGTCCCCGAAAGATCCTGCAATCACGACCTTAAAACCATAGTCAGCTAGAGCCCAAGCTGCGTGTTCCCTCGAAGACCCCGCACCAAAGTTATCCCCCGAGATGAGAATACTAGCTTTACGATATTCAGGTCGGTTAAAAACAAAATCTGGATCCTCAGTGTAGTTATCGTCCAGATAACGCCAAGCATACATAAGGTACTTACCAAAGCCTTTTTTATCAATCAACTTGAGAAATTGCTTGGGGAGGATTTGGTCGGTGTCGATGTTATCGTTCATGAGAGGAACGGTCGTTCCCGTATAAACTGTAAATTTCTCCATATCCTCTCCTTACTGGGCCTCTGGCATTTGCCGAACATCTACGAAGCGCCCTGCGATAGCCGCTGCAGCTGCCATGGCTGGACTGCAGAGATGGGTCTTAGCACCAAATCCCTGTCTGTCTTCAAAGTTACGATTGCTAGTTGAAGCGCAGTGAACACCATCAGGAACCTTGTCGGGATTCATCCCTAGGCACATAGAGCAACCTGGGTCTCGCCACTCAAAGCCAGCATCTAAGAAAACCTTATCCAAGCCCAACTTCTCAGCAGCTCGTTTGACAGGACGAGAGCCTGGAACCACGATAGCAGTTAAGTTAGGAGCTATTTTCTTCCCTTTGACAAATCGAGCAGCCAGTTGCAAGTCACTGAGTCGAGCATTGGTACAAGACCCGATAAAAATATATCCTAGTTCAATGTCCGCTGGCTTTTGACCAGGCTCCAAGTCCATGTAATGATAAGCACGTTCATCGTTCATATCCTTAATTTCTGGGAAGCTACTGTCAAAGTCAACGCCCATAGCAGGATTGGTTCCCCAGGTCACCATAGGAGCCAAGTCTGAGACATCCATCCGGATAACCTTATCATAAACAGCATCCTCATCGCTGACAAGCGTCTTCCAGTCAGCAACAGCCTCCTCGAAATCCTCTGGAACACATTCCCGTCCCTTGAGATAGTCATAGGTAGTTTGATCTGGATTCATGATGCCCATCTTAGAGCCAAACTCGATGGACATATTGCAGATGGTCATTCTCTCTTCCATGGTCAGTGCATCAATCGCTTGCCCACGATATTCCACCACATATCCTACACCACAAGCAACGCCATACTTGGCAATTAAAGCGAGAATGTAATCCTTAGAGTAAACTCCTTTTTGAGGAACACCAGCGAATTCTACCAGCATTTTCTTAGGTTTAACTTGCCAGAGTGTCTGGGTAGCAAAGACATGCTCAACCTCACTGGTCCCAATCCCAAAGGCGATAGCTCCGAAAGCTCCGTGAGTAGCTGTGTGGCTATCTCCACAAACGATGAATTTTCCTGGTTGCGTCCGTCCTGTTTCTGGACCAACCATGTGAACGATGCCCTGCTTTTCAGAACCGTGGGCCGCATGTTCAATCCCAAACTCCTCAACATTTTCAGCGAGCTTATCAATTTGAGCCTTAGAAATCACATCTCGAATATCGTAGATATTGACGGTTGGTACATTGTGATCAAAGGTCCCAAATGTCAAGTCGGGCCGTCTCAATCTGCGGCCTGCATCTCGTAATCCTTGAAAAGCTTGGGGACTGGTCACTTCATGAATATAGTGCTGATCTACATACATGAGTTGGGGTTGCCCTTCTTCTCCTGTGATGACATGACGGTCCCATAATTTATCAAAAATCGTTTTTCCTACCATCCATTACCTCCAAATAAAATATAAGGCTACTAGTGTGGTCACCATCCCGAGAAACCAAACTGTTTTAAAATACCATTTTCTAGTCTTGTGGTGAAAGGTGATTCCTGCCAACCAGGCACCAAAACCACCACAAGTAAGGGCTAAAATGAGTAAGATTTTCTCTGGGACGCGCCAAGCACCTCTTCTTGCCTTGGATTTGTCAATGCCATAAATCAAGAAAATCAGCAAATTCCAAATCAAGAAGGCAAGCGTGATTCCTTCATTTATCTTCATAATCTTTCAATGATGGCTTCTGTCATTTCCTTAGTCGAAGCCTGTCCTCCAATATCTCTTGTTAAAATGCCAGCCGCTAAACTAGCTTCAACAGCACGCTCGATACGCTCTGCATCCTCATAACGTCCAAAACTGTCTCTCAACATCATAGCAACTGACAAAATCATAGAGATAGGATTGGCAATTCCTTGACCTGCAATATCAGGCGCTGAACCGTGAATAGGCTCATAAAGACTTGGCCCCTTTTCAGAATGACTGGCTGATGGCATAACACCAAGAGTGCCTGATAGAACGCTTGATTCATCAGATAAGATATCTCCGAAAAGATTCTCTGTCACGATGACATCAAACTTGGCAGGATTGGTAATCATGAGCATGGCAGCTGAGTCCACCAACTGGTGCTCCAAGGTTACATCTGGAAAATCTTGCGCAACCTCCTCAGCTACTCTGCGCCAGAGTTTTGAAGTCGCTAGAACATTTTGCTTATCGATACTAGTAACGATTTTTCTGCGACTTCCTGCGATTTCAAAGGCCTTACGAATAATCCGCACTACTTCCTCATAGCTGTAGTCGTTGATATCACGCGCTTTCCGCTCTTCAAGGATATGATCTCCAAAGTAGATACCACCTGTCAACTCACGTACCACGACAAAGTCAACACCAGCAATTCGTTCCGGTTTGAGAGGTGACAAATGCTTGAGACTGTCAAAAATCTTAACAGGCCGAATATTGGCATAGAGATTGAGTTCCTTACGGAGAGCCAGCAAGCCTTGTTCAGGCCGAATCGCTGCCCCATCATACTGGGGACTACCGATAGCCGCTAGGAGAATAGCATCTGCTTCTCTAGATGCCTTGAGGGTTTCATCAGGTAAGGGATGCCCCACAGCATCAATACCCGCACCTCCAAAGGGGCGTCTTTCTATCTCATAGTCAAATCCTGTTTTTGAAGCTAGAGCTTCCAGAACCGCTAAACCAGCTTCCATGATTTCTGGACCGATTCCATCCCCTGCTAGAGCTACTATTTTCTTTGTCATAGCCTTCTCCTTTACACACTAGGCATGTCTCGGTAGGAAACGCTATGCCCCATCTCACCTGCATTCTCTTTTTGAACAAAAGTATTGGCATTGATATAGGCAATAGCGGAAGCCTTCAATACATCGAAATCAAGACCTGCTGCGTTAAAGATGGTTTCTGTATCTCTGTTTTCAACAGTGACCAAAACCCGAGCTTGGGCATCGATTCCATCTGTTACCGCATCGATGGTATAGGACACCAAGCGGACAGATTGGTTAAAGAACTTATCGATAGCGTTAAAGATCGCTTCAACGGAACCTTGCCCTGTCGCATTAAATTCGACTTTTTCACCATCCATATTAGCCAGACTAACGAGGGCTTCAATCTTATTATCTGCATGGGTTTGAAGTTGCAAATCATCAAAATGGAAGCCTTCTGGGTTTTCAACCATGGTACCAGCGACCAGAGCTCGAATATCTGCATCTGTGATTTCTTGCTTTTTGTCCGCCAGCGCCTTGAACTTAGCAAAGAGTGGTTTGATGTCTTCTTCAGTAAAGTCTAGTGCCAATTCTCTTAGTTTTTCAACAAAGGCATGGCGACCTGACAATTTACCAAGCGGAAGACTATTGCTCTTAACACCGACCAATTCAGGTGTGATGATTTCATAAGTGAGAGGATTTTTAAGGACTCCATCTTGGTGAATACCAGACTCGTGAGAGAAGGCATTACCACCAACCACAGCCTTGTTTTTAGGAACTGGAATACCAGAAAAGCGAGAAACCATTTCAGACGTATTCATTGTTTCATCCAAAACAATATCACTAGTTGCTTGGAAGAAATCCTCACGAATCTTCAAAGCAACAGCTACTTCTTCAAGAGCAACATTACCTGCGCGTTCACCGATACCATTAATAGTTCCCTGGACACGTCCAGCACCGTGTTTAATTGCTGTCAAAGTATTTGCAGTTGCCATACCGAGATCATCGTGACAGTGGACACCAAAGACAACTTTATGATCTGATTTAATATTTTCAGTCAAGTAATCAAAGATACGAGCAAACTCTTCTGGAGTCGTAAAGCCAACTGTGTCAGGGATATTGATATAAGATGCACCTGCATCGACCGCTGTTTGAACGACTTGTAAGAGGAAATCCAACTCTGTTCTAGTCGCATCTTCAGGAGAGAATTCGACGATTTCAAACTTAGAACGTGCATAAGAAACATGTTCCTTGATAGCTTCTAAAATCTCTTCCTTGCTCTTATTGAGCTTATACTTGCGGTGAATCGGACTAGTAGCAATAAAGACATGAATTTGAGGATACTTGGCATCCTTAAGAGCCTCATAACAAGCATCAATATCAGATTTTACAGAACGAGCTAATCCTGTCACTGCTGTTTTTTTCATGGCTTTAGCAATTTCTTGAACAGCTATAAATGAATCTGGACTAGCAGCCGGAAAACCAGCTTCAATTACAGAAATTCCCCATTTCTCCAGCTGTCTTGCAATGGAAACTTTTTCCTTTATTGAAAAGTTAACACCAGGTGTTTGTTCCCCATCACGAAGGCTTGTATCAAAAAATTCAACTTTACGCATAAGATTTCCCCTTTTCCAAATGTGGTTTTAAAAAAACATCTCGCTCAGAAGCCCAAGCGAGATGTTGATTTACTCCCGCTTGGTAAGCCAAACAGGACTAATGCTTTTGCACTAGCCCGAGTACCTCAACAACAAAGCAAATTGATTAAACTTAGCTGTTTTCATGTTTGACTTTCTCCTTCGTTTGATATCTTGTTTAGTATTTTAGCATAGCTAAAAACACTTGTCAAGAAAAAATCCATTATTTTCTGAAAATTTCTTCAGTAAAGAATATTTTGCTAATTGAAAGTATTTGAAAACTCAAGCGAATTTTCTTATTTTTTCACAGTCAAGTTCCAACTTTTTTCGATGAGTTCTATCACTTCTTCATCTTGCAAACTATCATCAAGTGCCAGACTAAGCCAGTAGCGTTTATTCATATGAAAAGCTGGATAAATACCCTTTTGTGAAAGCATGTCAGCTACTTGGTCGTGTTTGAGGTTGACTGCTTCGACTAGCCCTTCTCTCCCCTTTTCCAGCTTATCCCATGGGATTCTCATCACAACAGCATACCACTTTTGATTGCCTTCATGGCGCAATACAGCTGTATCAGGAGACTTTTCCCACAGATACTCCAACTGATTACCATACTTTTCCTGAACTTGAGCAATGATACGCTTAGTCTGAGGGCAGATAAAATCCTGTACATCAAAGCAAGCCTTCCGAATCTGGTAGAGAGTCTCCAAACAAGCCTCACGGACACTTCCGACAAAACTTCCCCGCATACTTTCCATATGTACTTGAGGATAGAGATCACCAGTTTCCTGGTCAAAGACATGAAATCTCACATTATCAGGAGTGATAGTGACTGTCATGTAAAAGTCACCCTGCAAAATCTGGCAACTATAGGTCCAGACTTCTCCATTTTCTACAAAACCATAGGCATGAGCTTTTTCTTTATTAAACTGATAGGATTTAAAAATTTCAAACATAAGTGAAAACTGCTACCAAAAGCTAGCAGTTCCTTTCTATTTTTTAAAAGACAACCTTAGTTCCATGCAATTGTGTCACACCCAGCTGGTCGATAAAGGTTTGACGGTTATCCAAGTCAATCCCCCCACCTGGTAGAATTTCAATTTTACCTTTAGCATGTTCCAAAATTCTGTGATAATGAGCGAAACGTTTCTCTAGCGAGTCTCCAGACACACCAGCACGAGTTAAGATACGAGTGACACCAGCTTGGCTGAGCCAGTCAATGGCTTCTAACTGGTCTTCATCACTCAATTCATCAAAGGCCATGTGAAAGACAATTTCCATTCCTTTAGATGCGGCAATCAGCTTCTCAAGATTAGGCTTATCTAACTTTTTATCAGCAGTTAATGTCCCAAATACAACCCCTTGACTTCCAGCCTGTGCAGTCAAACGAATGTCTTCTAGCATGATCGCTATTTCAAGATCAGTATAGACAAAGTCGCCACCACGGGGACGAATCATAGTCATGATGGTGCTATCATAATTAGCTGCCAATTCAACCGCTGCCTTGGTCACTCCATAACTTGGCGTTGTTCCTCCTACAGCTAGATTGTCACAAAGTTCGATTCGACGAGCTCCAGCCTGCATCGCTTTTTCAAGCAAGGTCACATTTTCAGCGCAAAATTCGTAAATCATTTGATTCTCCTTGATGTTTTCTTTGAATTTATTATATCATATTATTTTAAATATGCTTTCATTTTTATCAAGGCAAATAACTACTATTTTTATCTATTCTTTGTCAGGAATGACTTTAAAGAGATAGTAGGTAATAAAGATAGTCAGGGCTCCCAGACCGATTTTGACTGGTAAAAGAGGGGCAAAATAAATAGAAATCCCCATCAAGATATAGATAGATACGATAATTTTTTTCTTTCGTTCACGCGCGATTGACTTGGTTTCCCGAAAGTCCGCTACATAAGTCTGATAAAGCTTTGTATGATAAAGCCAGTCTTCAAAACGCTTAGAAGATTTTGAAAAGCAAGCGATAGCTAACAAAAGAAAGGGTGTTGTTGGCAAAAGTGGTAGGACAACTCCAATAACAGCTAAAGCCAGTGAAATAAAGCCAATACAGAGATAAATGATACGCATGATTTCTCCTAGATAAATTACTCTTCCTCTAGTTTCGCACACAAGGGGGAAATTTGTCAAGCTTCAAGTAAAAAGAGCCTGAAATTCAATTTCAGGACTCTGCATTTTATTTAATTTTCTCTTCTTCGTAGTCGCCATTACTACATACAACCTGCTTGCCACCACCACGGACTTTTTTCTCCACTAGGAAGTGTCCGCATTTTGGACAGTCACGGCCAATTGGTTTGTCCCAGGAAGTAAACTCACATTCTGGATAGCGATTGCAACCATAGAAGATACGATTGCGCTTGGTTTTGCGTTCAATGATTTGTCCTTGATGACAGCTTGGACACTCGACACCAATCTCCTTAACAATCGCTTGTGTATGACGGCAGTCTGGGAAGTTGCTACAAGCATAGAATTTACCAAAACGTCCTAGCTTAATTACCATTGGACTGCCACAAACTTCACAGTCAAATCCAGCTGGCTCATCCTTGATCTGGATTTTTTCCATTTCGGATTCAGCCTTGGCTACTTCTTTAGAGAATGGTTTGTAAAAGGCGTCAATGACCCGTTGCCACTGCTCTTTACCAACTTCGACATCATCCAGTTTTCCTTCCATTTCAGCTGTGAAGGTCACATTTACGATATCTGGGAAATATTCAACAATGAGTTTATTAACAATTTCACCCAACTCTGTTGGTTCAAAACGTTTTGCTGCTAGACGAACGTAGTAACGTTTTTGGATGGTTTCAATGGTCGGAGCGTAAGTTGACGGACGTCCAACCCCATTTTCTTCCAAGGTCTTGATAAGAGTCGCTTCCGAATAGCGAGCAGGTGGTTGAGTGAAATGTTGTTCTGGCTTGCTATTGACCTGCTTGACCACATCTCCAACAGCCATATCTGGCAACATTTTGTTCTTGTCAGAGTCATTGTAGATAGCAAGATAACCATCAAACTTAACTTGACTACCATTTGCCGCGAATTGGACTCCATTTTGAGAGAGTTTGACAGCCATGGTATCAAAGATAGCAGCTGTCATCTGGCTAGCCACAAAACGGTTCCAGATAAGGGTATAGAGCTTAAGCTGGTCTTTGTCCAAGTACTTAGCGATGCTTTCAGGTGTGTTAAAGACACTAGATGGACGAATGGCTTCGTGGGCATCTTGAGCACCTGAGGCATTCTTGACCTTGCTACCATGCTTGGAATACTTGCTACCAAAGCGGTCGTTAATATAGCTTGCTGCTTCGTTCTGAGCCACAGGACTGATACGAGTCGAGTCTGTACGCATATAGGTAATCAAACCTTGCACGCCCGATCCAATATTGATCCCTTCATAGAGCTGTTGGGCTACCATCATAGTCTTTCGAGTACGGAAATTGATTTTGTTAGCAGCATCCATCTGCATGGTTGAAGTTGTATACGGTAGGGGCGCATTGCGTTTGCGTTCTTTCTTATCTACCTGGTCTACTGTGAAATCTTTACTAGTCAAATGGGACAAGACTTCTTTGACCTCTTCATTGGTGGTCAATTTCATCTTTTTGCCATTCATACCATAGAAAGAAGCCTGAAATTGTTTGGTTCCCTTCTTAAAAACACCATCAATTGTCCAGTATTCTTCTGGTTGGAAGGCATTGATTTCATTTTCACGGTCAATGATGAGCTTAAGGGCAACAGACTGCACGCGTCCTGCTGATAAGCCCTTCTTGACCTTTTTCCACAAAATAGGCGAAATCGAATACCCTACCAAGCGGTCTAAGACTCGACGAGCTTGTTGGGCGTCGACCAAGTCCATGTCAATCTTGCGAGGTTCTTTAAAGGCATTTTTTACTGCGTCTTTGGTGATTTCATTAAAGACTACACGGTTGGCATCATTTTCATCCAAGTTGAGAATGTGAGCCAAATGCCAGGAAATCGCTTCTCCTTCACGGTCCGGGTCACTTGCTAGAAAGACTTTATTGGCTTTTTTAGCTTCTTTTTTTAAGTCATTGATGAGAGGACCTTTTCCTCGGATATTGATATACTGTGGTTCATAGTTATTTTCAATGTCGACTGACATACTGGATTTCTTCAAATCACGGATATGCCCGACACTGGCTAAAACCTTGTAATTTCTGCCTAGATATTTCTCAATCGTTTTCGCCTTAGCAGGCGACTCTACGATGACTAGATTTTTTTTAACTGTTGATTTTTTCTTCTTTGTTGCCGTAGCCACACTATCACACCTTTTCAAAGTAATAAACTTTATAAAGTGTAAACCATTTTTCTATAGCTGTCAAGACCTAAGTCCTATATATAGAAGAAAAGTTTATCTGAGTGAACAAATTTCTCCTTAAAATTCAAACTCAGCCAACACATCTTGACCACTGGAAATCAGCTTTGCCCCCTCTTGGATCAGGTGGTGACAGCCATCTGAATGGCCATCTAGAATGTTTCCTGGAATGGCAAAAACATCACGCCCCTCCTCCATAGCTCGCTCACAGGTAATGAGACTCCCTGAACGCATCCTTGCCTCTGCTACAATAACGCCACGGCATAGTCCAGCAATGATGCGATTACGAGCTGGAAAGTGAAATTTCAAGGGTTCTTCACCAGGTCCGTACTCGCTAAGTACCAAATGGTGATTGCCAATGTGTTCCTGCAAACGTTTATTGGCTCGGGGATAAAAAACATCCAATCCTGTTCCAATGACGGCAATCGTTCTTCCTCCATTCTGGAGTGCAGCCATATGAGCAGCTGTATCAATCCCTTTGGCTAAACCACTGACCACAATTAACTCGTTTTCCAAACCTTGAATGACTTTCTGAACCGACTTTGCTCCCTGACTAGAACATGAACGACTCCCTACAACAGCAACCTTTGGAAATTTCAACAGGTCTAGATTTCCTTTATAAAACAAGAGCGCTGGAGCATCATAAATCTCACTCAGATTCCAAGGATAACAGTCATCAAGAATCGAGAAGGATGGAAATTTTTGGAACTCTTTCTCCAACTGTGTATCATCTATCTGGAAATAGCGTTCCATAAAAACCGCAGGATTGCGACATCCTGAAATTTCTGCAATATCACCTAGCAAGAGCTCCTGATCTACAGTCTCGTCATATTCAAGAACTGTTAAAATTTGTTGATTGCTCAGCCCAGCTTTTCTCAATTTGTAAATCTCATAGTTTGTGATCTTCATATACAACTCCATTTCTTTTTCTACTCATCTATCTATTCGTAAAAAAAAAAATAAAAAGAAGACCAAGGATCTTCTTTTTTTCATTTATTCAGCTTTAGTAGTTGACCAGCTACTTTCAACCATCGGTAAGATTGTTTTTAAAGTTTCCCCATCCCCTTCAAGTGAAACATAGCGGATTTTACCATCATTTGATCGGAAAACCCAGGTAACGAGGTATTTCCCTGACTTAGCAATTGCATTGACAACATAGGCTTCATAACCTCCAATGGTTGATTTAGAGCCCCAAACCTTACTGAAATCAGAGCTTTGTTCTTTGGAAGTTAAAATACTAGATGAGACAGTCACAACATCCAATTTAGCATATTCTTCTTGACTGATATTAAATTGCTCAGCCTTGAAGGTATTCAGCGTAACAATGTTGATATCTGTGCCATCACAATACTGTATATCATTTCCACCTTCTACTTCATGGAATCGAACCCATGATTTGGGTACCTTGACAAAACCATACTCATTCGAGCCGATGATTTGCGTCTCTTCCTTTTTCGCTTCAGAAACAGCAGAGCTAGGGCTACTCGTCTCCTGACTTCTTGAAGAACTAACAACTGCAGACGAACTTTCTTCGGTTGCTGTTTGCGATTTATTAGAGCATGAAGCTAAAAAAGCACTAATAGTAACTACAGTACCTAAAATTAATAATTTTTTCATCCTACCACCTTTCCATCTGCATTATAAGAAAAATAAGGACTTCTGTCAAATTCTAACCTGATCGATTCTGTTAGCTTCCGATTTTATAGCTCACATTTAAAGCAAAAACTCTTGAAAAATCTTCAAGAGTTTTGTTTTCTATTTCTATTCTTCATCCATGCTTAAGACGCTAAGGAAAGCTTCTTGTGGGACTTCTACTGATCCGATCGCTTTCATGCGTTTCTTACCAGCTTTTTGTTTTTCAAGGAGTTTGCGTTTACGAGAAACGTCACCGCCGTAACACTTAGCAAGTACGTTCTTACGAAGGGCCTTGATATCAGTACGGGCCACGATCTTGTGCCCAATAGCTGCTTGAATCGGCACTTCAAATTGTTGACGAGGGATGATTTTCTTGAGCTTATCAACAATGAGTTTCCCACGTTCGTAGGCAAAATCCTTGTGAACGATAAAGCTGAGGGCATCCACCTTGTCCCCATTGAGAAGGATATCCATTTTGACCAGTTTAGATGGGCGGTACTCTGACAATTCGTAGTCAAAGCTTGCATAACCACGCGTCGAAGACTTAAGCTTATCAAAGAAGTCAAAGACGATTTCAGCAAGTGGAATTTGATAGATAACATTGACACGATTATCATCAATATAGTCCATGGTCACAAAGTCTCCACGCTTGCGCTGAGCCAGTTCCATTACTGCTCCGACAAACTCCTGCGGTACCATGATTTGCGCCTTGACATAAGGCTCTTCAATGGTCGCAATCTTGGTTGGGTCTGGAAATTCAGAGGGGTTAGACACATCCATAGACTCACCATCAGTTTGGTTAACCTTATAGATAACAGATGGAGCTGTCATGATGAGGTCAATGTTGAACTCACGCTCTAAACGCTCTTGGATAACATCCATATGGAGAAGTCCAAGGAATCCACAACGGAAACCAAATCCAAGGGCCTGAGATGTTTCTGGCTCAAACTGCAAGCTGGCATCGTTGAGTTGCAATTTTTCAAGGGCTTCACGAAGGTCATTGTACTTGTTTGACTCGATTGGATAAAGACCTGCAAAGACCATAGGATTCATCTGCTTGTATCCGTCTAGTGGTTCTGCTGCAGGATTACTTGCTAGAGTAACTGTATCACCCACACGAGTGTCTTGAACCGTCTTGATAGAAGCTGCAATGTAACCAACGTCACCTGTGGCTAGGAAATCGCGCCCTACTGCTTTCGGTGTGAAAATTCCCACCTCAGTAACATCAAAGGTCTTGCCATTGCTCATGAGTTGAATCTTATCGCCAGGTTTAACCACTCCGTCCATAACACGCACTTGGAGGATAACCCCACGGTAAGCGTCGTAAACAGAGTCGAAAATCAAGGCTTTTAATGGAGCTGAAACATCACCAGTTGGTGCGGGAACTTTCTCTACGATCTGCTCAAGAATTTCTTCAATACCAATACCAGCTTTGGCTGAAGCTAAGACCACTTCGCTGGCATCCAGTCCAATGACATCCTCAATCTCTGTACGCACACGCTCTGGATCAGCTGCTGGAAGGTCAATCTTGTTAATGACTGGCAGAATTTCCAAATCATTGTCCAATGCTAGATAAACATTGGCAAGCGTCTGAGCCTCAATCCCTTGGGCCGCATCAACCACCAAAATTGCTCCTTCACAGGCCGCTAGCGAACGCGACACTTCATAGGTAAAGTCCACGTGCCCTGGCGTGTCAATCAAGTGGAAAATATAGGTCTCGCCATCTTTTGCAGTGTAATTGAGCTCAATGGCATTAAGTTTAATGGTAATCCCACGTTCACGCTCAAGATCCATACTATCCAGAAGTTGGGCTTGCATTTCACGACTAGAAACCGTCTCCGTCTTTTCCAAAATGCGGTCTGCCAGCGTTGACTTCCCGTGGTCAATATGGGCGATAATGGAGAAGTTTCGAATCTTCTCCTGTCGTTTCTTTAATTCTTCTAGGTTCATGCTGCTCTTCCTTTCAGGGTATCTATTAATTATAAATTGTTTTTAACATTTTGACAAGACCATACCCTGCTAGGAGTACTAATCTTCGGCAATAAAGCCATCATTTTCGATAAAGTGGTGTTCTGTCATTCCTTGCTCAGTAAAGACAATCCCATGAAGGACACCACCATAGACAGCTCCTCCATCCATGCCAATCTTGCCATCTTCTGTCATCCAAAGCTCAGCAGTACCTCGGTCTTGCTTCAGCAAACCATAAACTGGTGTATGCCCAAAGACAATGGTTTTCCCGGTATGATTTTCAGCTTCGTGGAATGGTTTTCTGAGCCAGACTTTTTTATAATCTGTAGTTTCATGCCAATCATCCAAGGTCAAGTCAATACCCGCATGAACAAAGATATACTTGTCTGTCTCTACTACAAATGGCATTTGACGAATAAATTCGACCAAGTCTGCTGCTTCTGTCGCAACCCGTTTGGCATCTTCTACGCCATCAACTGGTGCATCCAAGGGACGACCTAAAATTGAGTTAATGGTTGTATCACCACCATTGCGACGATAATGGTCATAGCTTTCTTCTGGGTCATCGAGCCAAGTCAGAAACATATACTCATGATTACCTGATAAACAAATAGCTCCTTGATTGTCGACCAAGTCTTTGACCATTTCTAGAACACGGCGACTATCTTCACCACGGTCAATCAAATCCCCTAGAAAGAGCAACTGAGTTTGACCATCCCATGTTTTGAGAAGATCTTCCAGCATACCTGCTTTTCCATGGACATCTCCAATTACATAATAGTCTGTCATTTATTTCATCCTCGTTTGCAATAATTCTCTGGCTTGGGTAAGGGCAGCTTCAGTTACATTTTCCCCAGCCAACATCTTAGCTACTTCTTCTACTCGCTCTTCTATAGTCAAGAGACGAACCGTCGACACCGTAGAATGCTCATCACTAATCTTCTCAATAAAGAATTGATAATCCGCGATGGCAATCACTTGTGGAAGGTGAGAGATAGCAAGAACCTGACCATGCTGGCCAATCTTATGAATCTTTTGAGCAATAGCCTGGGCTACACGACCTGAAACTCCCGTATCCACCTCATCAAAGACAATACTGGTCTTACCTTCCTTACGAGAAAAGGCGGATTTAATAGCTAGCATGAGGCGGGATAATTCCCCACCAGATGCAACTTTGACCAAAGGCTTAAAGTCCTCACCTGGGTTGGTGGAAATGTAAAACTCGACCGTTTCATTCCCCTCACGACTAAATTTGCCCTTGCTAAAGCGAACCTGAAATTGTGCCTTCTCCATATAGAGGTCTTGCAGTTCTTGTTTAATCTCTGCCTCAAGCTGCTGAGCCAAATCATGACGAGCAGATGCAAGCTGACCTGCCAAGTCGACAAGATTAACTTCCAATTTCTTGAGCTCTGCTTCCATGTCTTCAGAAGAAAGATTATTTCCAGTCAAGAGATTGTACTCATCCGTAATCTTGGCAAAATAAAGCAGGACATCGTCCACAGTCCCACCGTACTTGCGGGTAATAGTATTTATAAGGTCTAAGCGATTCTCAACCTGCATGAGGCGATTGCCATCAAAATCTAAGTCCTCAATAATATCTTCCAAACGCTTTGTAATATCTTCTAAAACATAGTAGGTCTCAGACAGAGAACTTGAAATTTCACGGTATTCAGGGTCATATTCTTCAACACTTTCCATGTCATTCATAGCTGAACGGACATTAGCAAGACTGGAGAATTCCTCATTGTCCAACATACTGTAGGCATTGGTTAGCGTATCCGCAATATTCTTATGATTGAGGAGTTTATCTCGTTCTTGGTTGAGAGCCAAGTCTTCACCAGCCTGTAAGTTCGCTGCCTCAATCTCTGCCATTTGAAATTCCAACATCTCAATACGAGCCTTATGTTCCTGCTGGTTTTTCTTGACTTCCAAAACCTGCTTGCGCATTTTGCGATAGGCATCAAAGCTCGTCTGATAGGTCTCCTTCAAGTCCAAGAACACAGTATCACCAAACTCATCCAACATCTGGATGTGCAGTTGAGGACGCATTAACTCCTCTTGGTCATGCTGACCATGGATATCCACAAGGTGTTGCCCAATAGCACGCAAGACAGAAAGATTGACCATCTGGCCATTCACGCGACTAACACTACGACCATTTTGCAGAATTTCACGCCGGATGATAATTTCATCACCCATTTCCAAACCTTGCTCATCAAAAAGTTCCTGTAAAAGGCGACTATTTTCAACTGAGAAAAGCCCCTCAATCTCTGCTTTTGGCGCACCGTGACGAATAACGTCTGTCGTTGCACGAGCCCCCAACATGAGATTCATAGCGTCGATAATGATAGACTTTCCAGCACCCGTTTCCCCGGTCAAAACAGTCATACCCTTTTCAAAATTGAGGGAAATCGCTTCAATAATGGCAAAGTTTTTTATCGAAATTTCAAGTAACATACTGACCTACCATTTTTTGACTTGTTCAACAATTTCCTCAGCTGCCTCTGCTGTTCTAGCTACAATTAAGATAGAATCATCATCAGCTAGACAGCTAAAAATCTGTTCAGAAAATGCTTCAACCAACTGACTCTTCACAAAAATAGTATTTCCAGGAATGACAGCAAGGTTGATCATATTTCCCATTAACTCAGAACTCACAATATTGTCCTCAGCCAACTGCAAACTTTTGACGATTGATTTTGGCAACTCATAGATATAGGTGTTGTTCTTCAAAGGAATTTTAACAATCCCAAGCTCCTTGATGTCTCTTGAGACAGTGGCTTGCGTAGCAGAAATACCTGCTTCCTTCAAATGCTCAACGATTTCTTCCTGAGTACCGATTTGATAATCCGTAACAAATCTTCTAATTTTTTCAAGTCTCTCTTTTTTATTCATCTTTAAATTCTCTATGTGCTCTCTCTACAACTTTTTCTATTTCAGGAGCAACTTGGTTACTTGCTCCCTCTTCCTTTTTCAAATATGCCAGAAATTCGATGTTTCCATGTCCACCTTGGATTGGTGAATAGTCTAATCCAAGCACTGAAAAACCTTGCTCAACTGCCATAGCAGTGACAGATTCAAGGACATTCTGATGAACCTTGGCATCACGAATAATCCCATTTTTCCCAATCTGCTCACGACCTGCTTCAAACTGGGGCTTAACCAGAGCTACAATTTGACCTTGATCAGCCAAGACGCGGTGCAAAGCAGGCAAAATCAGACTGAGGGAAATGAAACTCACATCAATACTGGCAAAGCTCGGTTCCTGCTCAAAATCAGTCTTTTCAGCGTAACGAAAATTAAACTGCTCCATGCTGACAACCCGCGGGTCTTGGCGTAATTTCCAAGCCAACTGATTGGTGCCAACATCGACTGCAAAGACCAACTCAGCACCATTTTGCAACATGACGTCAGTAAATCCTCCAGTGGAAGCCCCAATATCAATCGTTGTCGCTCCCTCGACTGACAAATCAAAGACCTCCAAGGCCTTCTCTAGTTTTAGACCACCTCGACTGACATACTTGAGTTTTTCACCCTTGAGTTTTAGTTCAGTGTCATCTGGGATCTTCTCTCCTGGTTTGTCAAATCGCTCCCCATTGAGGACAGCTACGACTAGACCTGCCATGACACCGCGCTTGGCCTGTTCTCGCGTTTCAAACAAGTCCTGTTTATAAGCTAGTACATCCACTCTTTCCTTAGCCATTGATTCTCAAACTTTCTACTACTTTCACAATCGGCTCTGTTTCAAAGCTGACTTGCTGGGCAATTTCTTCTAACTTGGCATTAGCTTGATCCAAGGTTTTGTTACAAAAGGCAATGGCCTCCTCCAAACCCAGCAAGGCTGGATAGGTTGATTTTTCAGCCTGCAAATCCTTTTGTGGAGTCTTGCCGATTTCCTCAAAACTAGCTGTCACATCCAGCACATCATCTCGAACTTGAAAGGCCAGTCCAATCAATTCACCAACTGTTTTCAGTTTTACTTGGATTTCTGGTGCTAATTCAGCTATGATAGCAGCTGCTTGAAAGGGATAAGCTAGCAATTTTCCAGTCTTATTGGCATGAATGGTCTGAAGTTCTTCCAAGGACAAATGCTGGTGTTCGCCCTCCATGTCCAAAACCTGACCTGCTACCATGCCTAGACTTCCTGAAGCAAGGGATAAGTTGGCAATCAAATCCACCTTGATCTTACTTGGCAAATCCGCCTGCGCTATTAAGGCATAGGGATCTAGGAACAAAGCATCTCCTGCCAATATTGCCATCGCTTCGCCAAATTTCTTATGATTTGTTAAACGCCCCCGACGATAATCATCATCATCCATGGCTGGAAGATCATCGTGAATCAAGCTCCCTGTATGAATCATTTCCAAGGCCGCAGCCACCTGCGCGTGTGCTGGTTTAATAGCGACTTGCAAGGCTTCCAGAACCTCTAACAAGAGAAAAGGCCGAATTCTCTTGCCACCAGCATGAATGGAATAGAGAACGGACTCTCGCAAACTAGAGACAAACTGCTGGTCTCCATAAAAATTTTCCAAAGCCGACTCAACAAGAGCTAATTTTTCTTGCTTCTTCATTCAAAATCACTTTCTGTTCCGTCTTCTTGCATGACCTTAACCAAGGTCTTTTCAGCCTTGTCCAAAGTCGCTTGGAGCTCTTTTGACAAGACCATGCCCTTTTGAAAGGCCGCAATTGCATCTTCCAAAGCAATTTCACCGTTTTCCAAACTTTGGACAATGGTTTCCAGTTCTGCTAGATTTTCCTCAAATTTCTTTTGTTTTGACATCCTTAACCTCTAATTCTACTTGACCGTCTCGCATCAAAAGCGTCACTTGGTCTTTTTTCTTCAAATTCTCAACCGAATCTACAACGGACTCTTCTTTTTTGACAATAGCATAACCACGGGCCACAATTCGGCTCGTATCCAGCATCAGAAGAGCTTCCGAAAGTCGCTTGACCTCAGCCACCTTGGCGTCATAAACTAAGGCCATTTGGCTACGGAGGAGCTTGTCCAACTGAGCAAGCCGATCCTGATAGCGTTGGATTTTGGTAACAGGTGATGACTGGACTAGTCGATGAGTCCTTACTTGTACTATCTGTTTACAATCGGAAATCCGTGTTCGCAAACTTTGTTTTAATCGCAGTTGCAGCTGATCCAACCGTTGTAAATAGCCATCATATAAGCGCTCTGGTTGTCTAAAGATGACTGACTGACTGCATTTTTTCAGAACTTCTTTTTTTCTTGACAAGACATTCTGAACCGCTATTGCCATTCGTTTTTCTTGATTTTGCAAATGGGTCAAAAGATCCAACTTAGTTACAGGTGTTGCCAGTTCTGCTGCAGCGGTTGGCGTCGCAGCTCTGCGATCCGCTACAAAGTCTGCCAAGGTTACATCCGTCTCATGCCCCACACTAGAAATGATTGGCAAACGGGATTCAAAAATAGCTCGTACTACAATCTCTTCGTTAAAGGCCCAGAGATCCTCGATAGAACCCCCACCACGACCAATGATGAGGACATCTAGGTCCTCACGTTGATTGGCACGCGTAATATTCCGCGCTATTTCCTCAGCAGCTCCATCTCCTTGCACCTTGGTCGGATAGAGAAGGATATCAACACCAGGAAAACGTCTGCTGACGGTTGTGATAATATCCTGAATAACGGCACCACTGCGACTGGTTACTACACCAATTCTCTTAGCAAACTGGGGAAGAGGTTGCTTGAATCTCTCTTGAAATAGACCTTCTTCCGTCAATTTTTTCTTAAGTTGTTCAAACTGAATCGCTAGCGCCCCAACCCCATCAGGCTCAGCTTTTTCAATGATGATAGAGTAGCTCCCGCTTGGTTCATAGACCTGCACACGCCCAATCACATTGATTTTCATCCCTTCTTCCAGGTCGAAACCTAATTTCTGATAAATCCCTGACCAGATGGTCGCTTGAATAACTGCATGGTTATCTTTTAAAGAGAAATATTGGTGAGTAGGTCGTTTACGAAAGTTGGAAACTTGACCAGTTAAATAGACCCGTTCCAAGTAAGGGTCTTTATCGAATTTCATTTTCAGATACTTGGTCAAAGTTGTTACTGATAAATACTTTTCCATCTCCACCTACTATTCATTTTCTTGCTTTTCCATGGGTATTATTATACCAAAAATATGATTAAAAATCTCCTTTTGCATACCGAAACGAAAGGAAAAATAGAAAAAGGAGGCTAGGCCTCCTCATCTGATTATTTACTATTACGAGCTTCTTCCAAAATCTTTGCAATCTTGGTTGTCAAAAGGTCGATAGCTACTGTATTGCTGACTCCCTCGGGAATGACGATATCAGCATAACGCTTGGTCGGCTCGATGAACTGGTGATACATGGGTTTGACCACACCAAGATATTGGTCAATAACACTATCTAGACTACGGCCACGCTCTTCCATATCACGCTTGATCCGACGAATAATGCGCACATCATCATCTGTATCTACAAAAATCTTGATATCCATCAAATCACGCAGACGCTTGTCCTCCAAGACCAAAATCCCCTCAACGATAAAGACATCTTGAGGCTCCTGACGATAGGTCTTGCTACTCCGTGTATGCGCTGTATAGTCGTAAGTCGGGATGTCCACCGGACGCCCTGCCAACAATTCCTTAATCTGCTCGATCATCAAGTCTGTATCAAAGGCAAAAGGGTGGTCGTAGTTGGTTTTGACACGCTCTTCAAAGGTCAAGTGAGACTGATCCTTGTAGTATGAATCATGCTCAATCATGGAAATCTTTTCATCAGGGAAATGCGATAAAATGGCTCTCGAAACACTGGTCTTGCCACCACCAGAACCACCTGTCACTCCGATAATGATTGGTCTATTTTGCATGCTATCCTCCGTTTTTTTATCCGTCGTCTATTCTATCACATTTTTTGCAAAATTTATAGTCTGATTTGGATAATCTAGGTGAAACAAATCCATCCCCACACTCCAGTTAGACTAGCCAAAAACCTTTCTTGGTTTGTAGAAATTGTCCCTTTTTTCTAGAATGGCTAGCAATTTATCCCCCTCAAAGGCAGCTAATTCTTTGTCTGTTTGGTCTAACTCAATAAAACGACCAAATCGCACTTCTGTAGCCTCTTCTGGAGTTAGGATAACTTTGACAAGGTCACCTATTCCAATCTCTAGAGGATGGAGAAAGTCCAGTTGCCCTGCCTCCACTTTTGCAGCAATTTCATTCAAAGTCAAGGCATCTTCTAACTGTAAACCTGCTGCACTCGTCCGAGTCAATTGGGACATATGGGCCGCATAACCCAGCTTCTCTCCCAAGTCAACAGACAAGGTACGGATATAAGTCCCCTTACTGCATTTCACACGAAATGTAAAACGCGCAAGTTCGCCCTCATAAGAAATCGGACTAGTCCGTTCAAATTGATAAATAGTCACCTGACGTTCTGGACGCTCCACTTCCTGACCTGCACGCGCATACTCATAGAGCTTGCGTCCATTAACCTTGACAGCCGAATACATAGGTGGAATCTGAGTAATAGGCCCAGTCAGACTCGCAATCGCTTCATCGACAATGGTTTCATCCAAGGGCGACAAAACAGGGGTCTCTGCAACCACTTCCCCACTAGCATCCTCGGTCGTCGTTGAATAGCCCAGACTAATCTCTCCCTCATAGACCTTGCCCTCGTCCTGCATAAACTCGACCATTCGGGTCGCCTTACCAACCGCAATGGGCAAAACACCCACTACATCCGGATCCAAGGTCCCACCATGCCCAATCTTCTTGGTTCCCAAAATCTTACGCAGCTTAAAAACCGCGTCATGCGAGGTCATCCCCGCTTCTTTTTTTAAGTTGATAATACCGTTCATTCATTAACTTTCTAAAAATACTAAAACTCTCTTTTGGAAATCATTATTCTGCTCATAAAGTGCATGGCCGCACTCTGGCAAAATAGTGAGCTGGCTATCTTTGATATGCTGATGCAATTCAAGTGAAGCTTCTACGCCTAGAACATCATCCTTTTCTGCTCCAATGATTAGCGTAGAACAGTTTATTTTTTCCAAAATGGTTAGGCTATCGTGTTTCAAACAAGATACAGCCTGAATAGCAATGCGTTGTTTATCTTTAATACGACCAAAAATTCCCATTATTCGATAAAGGTATTTGAATTTTCCGAAGGATTTAGTTGTGTAAGAGTGACTAGCAATATCAACCATCAGTTCTTTATAAGTCCCTATTTGACTCAGGCTCAGCCAGCATCTAATCCGCTCCCTACCAAGCTCACTTAGTTTTGCAGTAGTAACAGCCAAAATCAAACTTTCAACTTTTTCTGGAAAATCTACAGCTACCCATTGAGCAATCATACCACCTTGGGAAATCCCCATGACGACAGAACTTTTTAAATTCAATACATCCATAGCTTCCGCTACATCAGCAGCCATATTTCGTGTTGTATAATTTTCTGGCAACTTATTGATGCGACTAAAAACATAAACTTTATAAACCTTGGCAAATTCTCGGTAAGTTAAAGCTAGCATTTGAGCCATGCCCTTAACTGTCTGTAATCCATCCCCCAACCCTGGTATGATAACGAGAGACTTCTTTCCTTTACCAAAGGTCACATAATCCATGTTTTTTTGATCTAGTTGAAGGACCTTATTTTTCGAAGAGTAAAACATTATTTTCTTTCTCACTCCCCCTTCAGCGCTTCAAATTTCGCTTTCATAGTTGGATTTTTTCGGGTCAATTTTTTAACTGAAACATCTTCCAATTTGTTATTAGCGAGGCGGAGTTGGTTTTCAGATGTGGTTAGGAACTTTTTGACTTCCTCCATCCGTTTGATGGCCTTGTCGATTTCATCGATTGCTTTTCCAAAGTTGGTCGAAGCAGAGTTGTAGTTTTTGGCAAAGGCTAGTTTAAAGGCATCCAAATCTTCCTCAAAATGTGTAATATCGATATTTTGCTCTCGAACCAAGGCTAACTCTTGCTTGTATTTAAGTGAATTAAACGCTGCATTACGCAAGAGCCCAATCAACTGAATAAAGAATTGAGGACGGACCACATACATCTTTTCATACTCGTGGCTGACATCAACAATCCCTGTATTAAAGTAGTCGTTATCTGCTTCTAGCATGGTCACCAGAACCGCATATTCGCAGTTTTTCTCCCGACGGTCCTTGTCTAATTCTTTGTAAAAATCCGAGTTCTTATGCTTCTTCTCCGTCCCATCCGCTTCGTTTTTCATCTCAAACATGATGGAAATAATTTCCACTCCATTTTCATCACATTCACGGAAGATAAAGTCTCCCTTAGATCCACGCGCAGAGACCTTGTTATCCTTCTCAAAGTAGGCATTTGGAAAGGCGAAACTACGTACCTTGTTAAACTCACTCTCTGCATACTGTTCCAAACTTTCCCCAATTGCCTTGGTTGATTGTTGGGCTTTGAAATTCTTATAGAACTCGACCTGTTCACTGGCTGCCTTAAGCTGGGCTTCGTAATTCTGCTTAACAGAAGCCAAAGACAGCTCATTTTCCTTTTCTTGCAAGAGGAGCTGGTTTTTGACCTGATCACGCTCTCTTTCTAAATCAGAAAGGGTCTTTTGCAGTTGATTTTCATGCTCCAAACGCAAGGTGGCCAATTGGCTTTCCAAGGCCTGCACTTCCTTGTCCTTGGCCAATAAAGCCTCATGGCTTGTCTGTTCAACTTCTTTCTTAGCTAATTCTTTTTCTGTATCAAAGTTTTGGATTTGACTCTGCAATTGCGCAATTTCTTGATCTTTTTGAGCCAGTTTAGTCTGTTGTTCATTCATGGCCTTTTGCTCAGCTAAGGCCAGCTCCTGCTTCATTCGATCGTGCAGTTCCTTATCAAACTCAACCGTTCTCACTTGGGATAAGAGTTCCGCATACTGACTCTCATTTACTGTAAAGACTTCCCCACAGTTGGGACATTTGATTTCGTTCATAACTTTCCTCTTTCTAGACTTCTGTAACCATTATATCATGCTTGAGGGAAAATCAAAAACAGTGAGTCGAAACCCACTGTTTATATCTTTTACTTTAAATTTTTTCCAATGCCAAGCGCAAATCTTCAATCAAATCCTCTACATTTTCAAGACCAATCGACAAGCGGATTTGGTTTGGTGTGACACCTGCTGCTTCTAGATCTTTTTCTGACAACTGACCGTGAGTGGTTGTCGCAGGATGGACAACAAGCGATTTGGCATCCGCTACGTTAGCAAGGTCAGAGAAGATTTCCAAATTATCAATCACCTTGCGAGCTTCTGCCTCTCCACCTTTAACATGGAAGGTAAAGATTGAACCCACACCTTTTGGCAAATATTTCTCAGCCAAAACATGATATGGACTGTCTGCAAGTTTTGGATAGTTGACTTTTTCTACCTTAGGATGGTTGACAAGGAAATCAACAATTTTCTCTGCATTTTGCACATGGCGTTCCACACGAAGAGAGAGAGTTTCAAGCCCTTGGAGCAAGAGAAAGGCATTAAACGGTGATAAGGCAGCACCTGTATCACGAAGCAATTGAACACGAACAGCGATAATAAATGCTGCCGCACCCACATCACGAGTATAGCTCAAGTTATGGTAGCTCGGATCTTCCTCAACAAATTGAGGGAATTTCCCTGAAGCTGCCCAGTCAAAACGACCACTATCAACAATCACTCCTCCAATAGTCGTACCATGCCCACCGATAAACTTAGTTGCTGAGTGAATGGCAATATCTACACCGTGAGAGAAGACGTTAATCAAATATGGTGTGGCAAAAGTGTTGTCCGAAACGAGAGGAATCTGGTGTTTATGCGCAATCTCAGCCAATTTTTCTAAGTCAGGAATGTTAATCAAGGGATTCCCCAAGGTTTCAATCAAGACAAGTTTGGTATTGTCACCGATAGCTGCTTCAACTTCCTCCAAATTATCCACATCCACAAAGGTAGTTGTGATCCCATAACGAGGAAGGGTTTCCTTCAAGAGGTTGAAGGTCCCACCATAAATAGTTGACGCCGCTACCACATGGTCACCTGCGTGAGCAAGCGCCAAAATAGTGTAGGTTACAGCAGCCATACCTGATGCTGTCGCTAGTGCTCCAACACCACCTTCAAGAGCTGCGATTCTTTCTTCAAATGCTGCTGTTGTAGGATTTGTGATACGAGTATAGATATTGCCTGGTTTTCTCAAGGCAAACAGATCTGCACCTTCCTGCGTGTCATCAAAAACGAAGGATGTTGTTTGATAAATAGGTACTGCACGAGATTTGGTCGCTGGATCAACTACTTGTCCAGCATGTAATTGTAGGGTTTCAAATTTAAAATCACGAGTCATAAGACGACCTCCAAATAGCTTCATTAGGGATATTGTATCATCTTGGACTAGTCTTTTCCAATACTGATTTTCTATATTTTGATATAAGAAACAACTATGACTAGTCTTACACATCAAACAAAAAAGCACGATTAACTCGTGCTCATTTCTTTAATCGACATAAGTATCTTCGTTTTTATTGAGGAAGGCGTATGGCAAGCCCATCAAGAGACCTCCTCCGATAAAGTTCCCGACAAAGGTTACACCCCAGTGACGAAGAATATTAGGTATGTCAAAGTTAGCAATAGAATCAGCTGCAACACTGAACTTAACAATCGCAAAAGAAGCAAAGTTCGCAGCAATGTGTTCGTTTGTTAAGAATACAAACATGTAAATTGCTGACAAAACAAGCCAAAGTTTAGCCCCACCGTCTTTCACCAAAACAAATGAAAGAATAGCAATGTTCACAAAGATATTGGCTAAAATACCTTCAAGTAGGACTAACTCATTGGAACGACCTAACTTCATCTCTACAACCCCTGAAATGAAGCTATCATGTGTTAGATTTGCATAGGCTGCTGAGTGGGCAAAGCCCCAACCTGCTATCAAAGCACCGATAAGGTTGAACAAAGTACAGTAAAGTAAAATTTCAGCTGTTTTTCTCCAAGAGATTTTTTTCAAGAAACTACCAGCTGTCAAGAACATCATATTTGAAGTTACCAGCTCAGCATTTAAGAAAACACTGTAGGCCAATCCCCAAGCAAAAACAAATGGGAAGAGAAAACGTCCACTACCTGGAGCGATCTTATTAATCAAGTCAGCCCCAACTGCACCCGCAGCCGTACTAAATGTCAGAAAAGCACCTGCAAACATGGAACGAATCGCATACTTAAACTTACTTTGGCTATAAAGACTTTCTTTCTTTTTGCAAGCAAATTCAATCTTTGAAATAAATTCTGAAGAGACCATAAAAAAACTCCTAAACTTTTATTTGTGATAATTATAACATAATTCTTGTTTTCTAGAAAGCGTTTTCCGTAAATTTCTAAAATATTTATCTTAAAAATCTATATCGTAAGGCTTACAAACCTTTTTCATATGAACTATTTTGATTCTATTTGTTCATATAAAAAACCAGTGAAATAGCACTTCACTGGTTCATTCATTCTTAATATCGTTGTCTATACGGTTGATTAAAGGCCTTCAAAATATCCTCAGAAGTCTCAGAATAAGCCTTTGAGTCTTTGAAGATACCTTTGACAATTATACGCTCGGTTTCATTATAATCAACACAAGTAACCAAAGTAATTTCCTGCACACCAATACGATCATCGATTTCATCTACACGGTCTGGTGTAACACGTTTTACTTCTGTAATCTCATAAGTATAAACTTTATCCTTATCCGTCAGATAAATTTTCATACCTGCTTTGGCATTGACCAAAGGTGAGAAGAGCATTTGACTGGCATTTTCAGCAGTAAAGATATGGTGACTTGCTAGAGAATAGTTCCCTTCTCCCATTTTTTGATCTGGTTTCATGGTCCCTGCTCCGTAGAACAAGTTTACATTATCCAAGCCTTTAAAAATCGGTAAGTTAATCTCAACTTCGGGAATAGCAATACCTCCAATAACGGGAAGTTTCTGAGCATCCCATTGTGAAGCCAATACAGCTTCGGAGGAAATAGACTTAACAGAGTCAAAATCAAAATTTCCTTCGGTTTTTAGATTTTCATCTATATTTTCCTTAGTGACTTGATTGACTTGGTATTTATTGGTATTCCAGACCAAAAAGAGATCACGAATCTTTGAATTAAAAATTAAAGCTAGCGATAAAAGAATTAAGAAACCCGCTAAAATATTAATAAATAGATTTCTCCGTTTATTCTTCTTATTTTTCGTTTTTTTATGAGACATTATGCTTCACCTTCTGTTTCAATTTCAGTCCCAACTTCTTCTTTCTCTGCCGCAGCAACCGTTGTAAAGGTCACAATCTTAGCATCCTGATCTAGACGCATCACCTTAACTCCCATAGTTGAGCGTCCAGTTTGTGAAATATTGGCAACATTTGTACGGATCATGACACCTGTATCTGTGATAATCATCAAGTCTTCATCTCCTTTAACAGTAAGGAGACCTGCCAGAGGACCATTCTTCTCAGCAACATTGGCAGTCTTCATCCCTTTACCACCACGGCCTTTGGTAGGGTATTCCGTAGCAAGGGTACGTTTACCATAGCCTTTTTCAGTGATGATAAGAACCTCGTCTTGGTTCGTAATCACGCTAGCACCAACTACTGTGTCACCCTCACGAAGATTGACTCCTCGGACACCTGTCGCGATACGGCTCATGCCACGAACAGCTGATTGATTAAAGCGAACAGCATAACCAAACTTGGTACCAATGATAATATCCGTATCTTCTTCTGTCAGCAAGACATTAATCAGTTCATCTTCATCCTTGAGATTCAAAGCTTTAAGTCCATTTTGACGAATATTAGCGAACTCTTTAACACTGGTTCGTTTCACGATACCGTGACGGGTTGTGAAGAAGAGATAGGCGTCATCACTACGTTCAGACTCAACGTTGATAATGGTCTGAATACTCTCGCCTTCGTCCAACTTCAATAGATTGACAACTGGCAATCCCTTAGCGGTACGACCATATTCAGGGATTTCATAACCTTTTAGTCGGTATACGCGTCCTTTATTAGTAAAGAAGAGCAAATGATCATGGGTGCTGGTTGAAACCAACTCACGCACAAAGTCATCATCCTTAACTCCCGTACCTTGAACTCCACGGCCACCACGTTTTTGAGCAGTGAACTCACCTTGGTCCAAACGTTTGATATAGCCCTTGTTAGATAGGGTAATCAAGACATCCGTTTCTTCAATCAAATCTTCATCTTCAAGAGTTAAGACTTCTCCGATCATCAACTCCGTACGACGCTTGTCACCAAACTTGCGTTTGACTTCGTCCAATTCCTCTTTGATAATTTGCGCCACGCGTTCAGGTTTGGCAAGAATATCAGCCAAATCTGCAATCAAGGCAATCAATTCATCATATTCAGACTGAATCTTATCACGTTCCAATCCTGTCAAACGACGAAGACGCATATCAAGGATAGCTTGACTTTGACGTTCAGAAAGCTTGAATTTGCTCATCAACTCAGCTTGCGCTTCCGCATCTGTTTCACTGGCACGAATGATACGAATCACTTCGTCGATATGGTCAAGTGCAATTAAAAGACCTTCTAAGATGTGCGCACGCGCCTCCGCCTTTTCCTTGTCAAAACGAGTACGGCGAACAACCACTTCTTTTTGGTGCTCGATATAAGCATCCAAAATTTGACGAAGGGACAAGATTTTTGGCACACCATTTTCAATCGCCAACATGTTGAAACCAAAGTTGGTTTGCATCTGGGTCATCTTGAAGAGGTTGTTAAGGATAACGTTGGCAGACGCGTCGCGTTTAACCTCGATTACAAAGCGAACGCCTTCACGGTTGGACTCATCACGTACGGCTGTAATGCCCTCAATTCGTTTTTCCTGAACCAAGCGAACAATATGCTCATGTACCTTGGTTTTATTAACCATATAAGGGAATTCCGTTACAACAATCCGCTCACGACCCGTCTTAGTGGTTTCAATCTCTGTACGAGAACGAAGGACAATGGAACCTTTACCAGTCTCATAAGCCTTATGAATACCTGATTTCCCCATGACAAGGGCACCGGTTGGAAAATCTGGACCAGGCAAGACTTCCATCAAGTCCTTAGTCGTCACTTCAGGATTGTCCATAACCAACTTCACTGCATCAATGGTTTCACCCAAGTTGTGAGGTGGAATATTGGTTGCCATCCCAACAGCAATACCCGTTGCTCCGTTTACCAAAAGGTTTGGAAAACGAGCTGGCAAGACCAAGGGTTCACGTTCGTTAGCATCGTAGTTGTCTACGAAATCAACGGTGTTTTTATTGATATCACGAAGCATTTCAAGAGCAATCTTGCTCATACGTGCCTCAGTGTACCGCTGCGCGGCAGCACCGTCCCCGTCCATAGAACCAAAGTTTCCATGCCCATCAACAAGCATGTAACGGTAGCTCCACCACTGGGCCATACGAACCATGGCTTCGTAAATAGAGGAATCACCGTGTGGGTGGTATTTACCCATAACATCCCCTGTAATACGGGCTGACTTTTTATGAGGTTTGTCTGGAGTAACACCTAGTTCATTCATTCCGTAAAGAATACGACGGTGAACTGGTTTTAAGCCATCTCGAACATCAGGAAGAGCACGCGCTACGATAACACTCATGGCGTAGTCGATAAAGCTGGTCTTCATCTCCTTTGTCAGATTAACATTCACTAAGTTTTTATCCTGCATTCATAAATGCCTCATTTCACTATTAGTAATTAGATATATTATACCATAATTCGTCCCTCATTTCAGCCTTCTGAAATCACTAAAACGTTTACATCGATAACCGAATAGAATATTCGTGACAAAGCTTTTCAAAAGTGATAGAATGAAATTGTCTGGGGATTCCCCTAAAAAAAATGAAGGAGATGTTTAGATAATGACTTCAACTAAACAACACAAAAAAGTGATCCTTGTTGGTGACGGTGCCGTAGGTTCATCTTACGCTTTCGCACTTGTTAACCAAGGAATTGCACAAGAGCTTGGAATTATCGAAATTCCACAATTACACGAAAAAGCTGTTGGTGATGCGCTTGACCTTAGCCACGCCCTTGCCTTCACTTCACCTAAAAAAATCTACGCTGCTCAATACTCTGACTGTGCAGACGCTGACCTTGTTGTTATCACTGCAGGTGCTCCTCAAAAACCAGGTGAAACTCGTCTTGACCTTGTAGGTAAAAACTTGGCTATCAACAAATCAATCGTAACACAAGTTGTTGAATCAGGTTTCGATGGTATCTTCCTTGTTGCAGCTAACCCAGTTGACGTTTTGACTTACTCAACTTGGAAATTCTCTGGATTCCCTAAAGAACGTGTTATCGGTTCAGGTACTTCACTTGACTCAGCACGTTTCCGTCAAGCACTTGCTGAAAAATTGGATGTTGATGCTCGTTCAGTTCACGCCTACATCATGGGTGAACACGGAGATTCTGAATTTGCGGTTTGGTCACACGCTAACATCGCTGGTGTAAACCTAGAAGAATTCCTTAAAGATACTCAAAACGTTCAAGAAGCTGAATTGATTGAATTGTTCGAAGGTGTTCGTGACGCTGCTTACACAATCATTAACAAAAAAGGAGCTACATACTACGGTATCGCTGTAGCACTTGCTCGTATCACAAAAGCAATCCTTGATGACGAAAATGCAGTACTTCCACTTTCAGTCTTCCAAGAAGGTCAATACGGTGTTAAAAACGTCTTTATCGGTCAACCAGCTGTTGTTGGTGCACACGGTATTGTTCGTCCAGTAAACATTCCATTGAACGACGCTGAAACTCAAAAAATGCAAGCATCTGCTAAAGAATTGCAAGCTATCATTGATGAAGCATGGAAAAACCCTGAATTCCAAGCAGCTTCTAAAAACTAATGAAAAGAAGGTTCTCAAACATGGGAACCTTTTTCTTTTTGTACAGAATGATAACTCAACTTTTCAAATAAACAAAAAAAGCCTATCGACCAAGCAATGAAGCTTGATACAATAGGCTTTTTGAAAATTCATTATTTAACAGCGTCTTTAAGAGCTTTACCAGCTTTGAATGCTGGAACTTTAGAAGCTGCGATTTTGATTTCTTTACCAGTTTGTGGGTTGCGACCTTTACGTGCAGCACGCTCACGAACTTCAAAGTTACCGAAACCGATCAATTGAACTTTTTCACCAGCTGCAAGGTATTCAGTTACTGCTGCAAATACAGCGTCAACTGCTGCTGCTGAATCTTTCTTAGTCAATTCTGTAGCTTCTGCTACTTTAGCGATCAAATCTTGTTTGTTTGCCATGTTAACAAATCCTCCAAATAATTTCTAATTAACAAATATAATCATATCCTAAAATCGGCTATAGGTCAAGTCAAAAACACTATTTTGACCATTTTTTCTCTATTTTTTAGGAATTGTAGCGAATTAGAATTGCCCAAGCATTCTCTCCAGTATGAGTTTGAATAATAGAGCCAGTTTCCAATACAGAGATTGGCTTCTCAACATAAGGTTGCAATAATGCCTTCATCTCATTCGCCAATTCGTTCGTTCCAGCATAGGAGATTCCAATTTCTGCAACTGATTTTTGGGAAAGAGTATTGGTTAATTCCTCAAGCCACTTTTTGAAAGTTTTCGCTCCACGTCCTTTGGCGATTGGTTGGAGTTCGTGGTTCTTCATCTGCATTACTACACGAATATTCAAGAGGGAACTTAGTAATCCTGTCACACGTCCAATACGACCACCTTTAACTAAATTTTCTAGCGTCGAAACACCGATATAGAGTTCTGTATGATTTTTGACGTCCTCTACATGAGCCAAGATCGTTTCTAAATCTTTACCTTCTTTAGCAAGTTTTGCGGCTTCAACAACTTGGAACTTCATCGCTTGATCTGTAAAGGAACTATCAATAACCGTTACATCAGCAGTAGAGAGACTTGCCCCTTGGCGAGCAGCTTCCACAGTTCCAGACAAGGCATGGGACATGTGAATGGCGATAATTTGACTGTCATCTTTACCTAGTTCTTCAAAGATCTCAGCAAACACTCCCACAGGTGGCTGACTTGTTTTAGGCAGATTCTTGCTTTGTTGCATAAGATGAAGGAATTCTCCCTCTTTCAAATCTGCATCCGAATAAAGCACACTATCAATCATAACTGATAGAGGAACAACGGTGATATTTAATTCTTTAACTACTTCTGGTTCGATAGTAACAGAAGAGTCCGTTACAATTTTTACTTGTGTCATAATTCAATCTTTCTATTCTTCTCGATAGGATTGGGATTTTCTCCTTTATTATATCAAAAAAATGATAAAAAATCATCAGTGATCCGATGAAAAGAACTGAATTTTTGGTATAATCTATCTATAGAAAAGTGAGGAACAGCCATGATTCGAAAACTTCAACCGATTATCACCATTATTCTTGGAGCTGCTATCTATGCCTTCGGTCTTACCTACTTTGTTGTTCCTTATCATTTATTTGAGGGAGGGGCGACAGGTATTACCTTGATTACCTACTATCTTTTTAAAATTCCTGTCTCATTGATGAACCTCTTAATCAATATCCCTTTATTTATCCTGGCTTGGAAGATATTTGGACCTAAGACCCTCTACTCTAGCCTTCTAGGATCTATTTCACTTTCCGTTTGGCTAGCAATCTTTGAGCGCATTCCTTTGCACATCGACTTGCAAGGGGATCTCATCATTGTCGCTTTAGTCTCAGGAGTCTTACTGGGGGTTGGTTTAGGAATTATCTTTAATGCTGGTGGAACCACTGGTGGCTCTGATATCGTTGCCCGTATCCTCAACAAATACACTAATATTTCGATTGGTAAATTGCTTTTTGGGATTGACTTTTTTATCCTAATGTTGATTTTGATTATCTTCCAGGATCTTCGTCTAGTTACCTATACCCTCTTATTTGACTTTATCATCGCTCGTGTTATCGACTTGATCGGCGAAGGAGGTTATGCTGGTAAAGGATTTATGATTATTACCCAATATCCTGATCAATTGGCCAAAGAGATTAACGATGAACTCGGACGTGGCGTTACCTTTATATCTGGTCAAGGCTACTACAGCAAAAAGGATTTAAAAATTATCTACTGTATCGTAGGTCGGAACGAAATCGTTAAAATGAAAGATATGATTCACAAAATCGACCCTCAAGCCTTTATCACCATCACTGAGGCTCATGAAATTCTGGGTGAAGGATTTACTTATGTGAAAGATTAAAAAAGCTGGGAATTCCCAGCTTTTATTCTGCTTCTGCAAGCGTTGAATGGCGAAGCCCGTAAGCAAAGTAAATGACTAGGCCAACTACAAGAGCAATGCCAAAGGCAATCCAGGTATCTAGGCTATATTGAAGCATAAAGGAAACACAGATAAGAATGGAAAGAATTGGCAAAAGTGGCACCAAGGGAGTTTTAAACTCTCCCTCTTTTGGCATACCCTTATCCTTTCTGAGTTTTATTATTCCGTAGGCTAGCAAAATGAGATAAGCTAGCGTACAAATATTTAAGAAGGCTGCAATACTGGCTAGAGGAAAGACCCCTGCAGCAATGGCTGAAGCAACTCCTGTTAAGAGGGTCGCATTTTTAGGAACGCGACTGGTCTTGCTTAATTGTTTGAAACTTTGAGGTAAAAGTCCATCACGCGCTAAACTATAAATCATCCGAGACAAAGCATAAGTCATGGAGATACATACGGTTATCAGGGTTAGAATGGCTACAAGCGAAACATAATTGGCCGCCCAGCCGATACCAATACTCCGTAATGAAAATGCTACTGCATCGTCCACATTGAGCTTACTGTAGTGAACAATCCCTGTCAATACTAAGGTTACCAAAGCATAGAGAATGGTGACAATTGTCAGAGAAAGGACAATTCCGCGAGGAATATTTTTTTGCGGGCTTTGAATTTCATCAACTGCCATGGAAATAGACTCAAATCCGAAAAATCCAAAGAACATCAAAGATGCACCCGCCATAATCCCAGTACTTCCACCATATAGTTGACCAAAACCAAATGGAGCAAAATTCGTCCAATTTTCAGGCTTAATGTACCAAATACCAACTAGGATAAATAAGGCCAGAGCTGAGAATTTCAAGACCACTAAAAGCGAATTAAATCGCAAGGCTGCCTTGGAATTTAATAAAACCAATCCCGTTACCAATGTTAGTACTAAAATAGGCAGAAGATCAATATAGGTTCCTTGTTCAGGATTAAAGGTTCCATTCAAGGCTTGGGGCATGGAGATACCATAATTATTGAGCAGTCCCTTAAAGTAAGCTGCCCAGCCAGACGCAACACCTGAAACAGCCGTCATGAATTCCATGATGGTCAGCCAGCCAGCAATCCAGGCTGGCAATTCTCCTAGAATCGCATAGAGGTAACTATAAGCACCACCAGTTGCAGGCACACGAGAGGCAAATTCTGCAAAAAAGAGGGCTGATAGAGAAACACACAGGGCAGAAATCACAATGGAAATCACTAGTGATGGACCAGCTAGGGTAGCCGCTGCTGTTCCTGTAATGGTGAAAATCCCTGTCCCCACCATGGCACCAATCCCTAGAAGAATCAAATCCCACAACTTCAAATGACGGTGCATCTCTGTCTGTCTCAGACTAACATCCTTGGTTCTAAAAATATTCATACTTCATCTCCACTAAATGTAATTGTTTTATTTTACCATATAAAAGCATTTTTGTGAATATTTATTAGGTTCTTTTTTGAAAAAAATTCTGAACAGAAAGGATTTCTGTTCAGAATTTGCATTTTTACCCACTGATTCTTTCAATTAGTTACTCATCAAGCGAGTAGGCTCAACAGTATACTCCATTGAAAATTTTTTGGGGATTTGGGATTTTTTAAACTTCAAAGTAAGGGAAGGGACGGTCACTATCTAAAGGACGATTTGGAACTTCTTGTTCCAAAATAGCGCGCCAACCAGATACCAATTCTTCAAAAGTCAGTTGTGCTTCTGGAGAAGCTGTTGTCAGCTTCCGTCCAAACCAAGCCATGGTTGCAGTTTCAAACTGAAGCATAGCGTACTGGATTACTGGTACATCTGCCTCTTCATAATTTTCATTTACTGCACGCGCTACTTCTGCCGCTTGCGGAAGGAGTTGATTGCTGATTTTATCAACTACAGTCGCATCCATCTCTCTCCATGAAAGAAGTTGACCATTTACCTGATAAAAGAGCTCAAAGGTTTCTTGATTTTCCTTGAAATTAGCAAGAACAAATGCACGTTCTACTGCCTCAGGACCACCAGCAGCTTTTACAGCGTTTATCAAGAGGTTTTGTTCCATTTGTCGCCAATAATCATCTGCTTCTTCTACTAAATCAACTGTAAAAGGTGGAACAATTTCTTCAGCAGGAATTTCGCCTTTATTCGCTTTTTCAACATTGCCAAATAATTTTTTTAAGAATCCCATTTGCTTCTCCTTTTTGCCCTCATCCTACCGATCCTTCCATCTCATAGCTAATCAAGCGGTTCAGCTCAACTGCGTATTCCATTGGAAGTTCTTTAGTGAAGGGCTCTACAAATCCCATAACGATCATCTCAGTTGCCTCAGATTCTGACAAACCACGGCTCATGAGGTAGTAGAGTTGTTCCTCTGAAATCTTAGATACTTTGGCTTCGTGTTCCAATGCAACTTGCGAGTTGTGGATTTCATTAAATGGAATGGTATCTGAAGCTGATAAGTCATCCATGATAATGGTATCACACTCGATGTGAGAAACAGATTTCTTAGAGTTCTTGTTAAAGGTTACTTGTCCACGGTAGTCAACCTTCCCTCCGCCTTTAGCGATGGATTTAGAAACGATAGACGAGCTTGTATGCGGTGCGTTGTGGATCATCTTGGCACCAGTATCTTGGTGTTGACCAGCATTAGCAAAGGCGATAGAGAGCATAGTACCACGGGCCCCTTCTCCATCTAGGTAAACAGATGGGTATTTCATGGTTGTTTTGGCACCCAAGTTTCCATCAATCCACTCAACAGTCGCATCTTTCAAGGCTTTGGCACGTTTCGTTACCAAGTTATAAACGTTATCTGACCAGTTTTGGATAGTAGTATAACGCATATAAGCTCCGTCCAAAGCGAAAATTTCTACAATAGCAGCGTGCAGGCTATTACTTGAATATGTTGGTGCTGTACATCCTTCTACATAGTGGACACTTGCTCCCTCATCAACGATAATCAAGGTACGTTCGAACTGACCTGTATTTTCGTTGTTGATACGGAAATAAGTTTGAAGTGGAATATCTACCTTGACACCTTTTGGCACGTAGATAAAGGTTCCACCCGACCATACTGCAGAGTTGAGGGCTGCCAACTTGTTATCTGTCGGCGGTACCAACTTCGCAAAGTATTGTTTAAACAAGTCTGGGTATTCCTTGAGGGCAGAATCCGTATCTGTAAAGATAATCCCCAATTTCTGGAACTCTTCCTTCATGTTGTGGTAAACCACTTCTGACTCGTACTGGGCAGAAGCACCTGCTAGATAAGCACGTTCAGCTTCTGGAATACCGATACGTTCAAAGGTTTCTTTAATCTTTTCAGGTACATCATCCCAAGAACGGGCTGGTTTATCAGATGGTTTTTGGTAATAGATCAAGTCATCAAAGTCAATCTCTGACAAGTCTGCCCCCCAGGTTTGCATAGGCATTTTTTTGAAGGTTTCATAAGACTTCAAACGGAATTCTAACATCCACTCAGGTTCTCCCTTAGCAGCTGATAATTCGCGAATGACTTCTTCGTTCAATCCTTTTCCTGTCGATAGGACAGGCTCTACATCGTCATGGAAACCAAATTTATATTCACCAAGGTCAATTGGTTTTGGTTCTACTCTTTCTTCAGCCATAATATCCTTTCTTTCATTCTTCATTTCTACTGATTCGTAAGACAAAAGAAACTTGTCTTACTGTTTTTCTTGATCTTCAATTGTTTTCTTAAGGGCATTCCAAGCTAGGGTTGCACACTTGATTCGTTGAGGAAATTTGGCAACACCTGATAAGAAAGCTGCATCGCCAAGTTGGTCTTGGCGGTCATCTTTTTGACCTTGAACCATTTCTGAAAAAATGGTCGCAAGCTCTAAAATTTCTTGTTTGGTCTTGCCTAAAACTGCATCTGTCATCATGCTAGCAGAGGCAGTTGAAATCGTGCATCCTGAATTTAGAAAAGCAATATCTTCCAAACGGTCCTCTGCGTCAAACTTGACAGAGAGGTTGATGACATCCCCACAGGTTGGATTATTGAGGCTGATTTGCTCAGCATCTTCCAGCTTCCCTTGGTGATGTGGATTTTTCGAATGGTCTGCCACCACTGCCATATAAAGGCTATCTAGTTTAGAAAGTGCCATTGAAAAACTCCTTTGTCTTTTGTAGGGCATCGACTAGCTTGTCACAATCTGCCTTGGTATTGTAGATATAAAAACTTGCACGAGCTGTTGCTGGGACTTCTAAATACTGAAGCAAGGGTTGCGCGCAGTGATGGCCCGCGCGAACAGCCACTCCTTCATAATCCAGTGCTGTTGCAAGATCGTGAGGGTGAAGATCCCCTAGGTTAAAGGCAATGACACCTGAACGTTTAGCCAAGTCCTGCGAACCATAAATGGTCAAACCTTCAATGGCCTGCAATTTTGGAAAGACGTATGAGATTAATTCCTGTTCATGAGCTTCAACGGAGTCCATACCAATCTTTTCCAGATAATCCACTGCTGCAGCAAGTCCAATAGCACCTGCCATATTTGGCGTTCCAGCCTCAAATTTCCAAGGCAATTCCTTCCAACTAGCAGATTGCTCATAGACGAAATCAATCATCTCGCCACCAAACTCAACTGGTGACATTTGTTCCAGATACTTTTCTTTACCGTAAAGAACACCAATACCAGTTGGTCCAGCCATCTTGTGACCTGAAAAAGCAAAGAAGTCCACATCCAAGTCCTGGACATCAATCTTCATATGGGGTGTAGATTGAGCACCATCCACCACCATAATAGCTCCAACTTGGTGGGCTAATTGAGTGATTTCCTTGATCGGATTGACCACACCAAGGACATTAGAGGAATGAGCTAAGGAGACAAACTTGACTTTACCAGTCAATTTAGCTCGCAAGTCATCCATATCCAGAGCTCCATCCTTGAGATAAACATAGACAAGCTCTGCCCCAGTCTTGCGGCAGACCTCTTGCCAAGGAATGATATTGGAATGGTGTTCCATGACAGAAATCAAGACCTGGTCTCCCTCAGTCAGGATTTCCTCAGCGAAGCATGCCACCCAGTTAAGGCTGGTTGTCGTTCCTCTGGTAAAGAGAACTTCCTTTGTAGAGCCTGCATGGATAAACTTACGAATGGTTTCACGAGCAGCTTCATAAGAAGCTGTTGCTCGCTCAGCCAAGGTATGAACACCACGGTGAACATTGGCATTGTCCTGCTCATAGTAGCGGTTGATTGTTTCCAGAACTGCTAATGGTTTTTGTGTCGTCGCAGCATTGTCCAGATAGACCAGAGGTTCATCGTTGACAATCTGGTCCAAAATTGGAAAATCCTTGCGAATCGCTTCTACATCTAACATAGGCTTCCCCTTAGCGTTTTGACAATTTTTCTTCGATAGTTGCAATCATTTCGTCACGAACTTCTTTAACTGGAATCTCAACAATTACGGAGCCAAGGAAACCACGAACAACCAAACGCTCAGCAGTCGCCTTATCCAAGCCACGGCTCATGAGGTAGTACATATCTTCTGGATCCACCTGACCGATAGAAGCCGCGTGACCTGCAGTTACGTCATTTTCATCAATCAAAAGAATTGGGTTGGCATCTGAACGTGCTTGGTCTGAAAGCATAAGAACACGACTCTCTTGCTGCGCATCTGCTCCCTTGGCACCCTTGATAATGTGGCCAATACCATTGAAGGTCAAGGTAGCTTTTTCAAGGATAACCCCATGTTGGAGGATATTTCCGATTGAGTTACATCCATAGTTAGTCACTCGAGTATCAATCCCTTGCACCTGACGGCCACTTGAAAGAGCTACGACTTTAAGGTCAGCATGGCTACCATTTCCAATCAAGTCGCTATCAAAGTCCGCAACGACATTTCCTTCGTTCATGACACCGATTGCCCAGTCAATGCTGGCATCGTTGCCTAGTTTACCACGACGGCTAATGTAGGCAGTGACATTTTCACCTAAACGGTCAATAGCAGCAAACTTCACTTGCGCACCTGAACGAGCAATCACTTCAACCGTGATATTAGCAGTTGCCTTGGCACTACCTTCACCTCGTGACTCTAGACGTTCAAGATAACTAATCTTAGAATTTTTACCAGCGATAATCATAATATGCTTGTTAAATGGCACATCGCTATCACTGTCTTGGTAGAAAATTCCTTCGATTGGCTCTGTAATCTCAACATTATCAGGAATGTAGAGAACAGCACCACTGTTAAAGTAAGCTGTATGGTAGGCTGCCAACTTGTCATCGTCATACTTAACAGATGACATGAAGAATTCCTCGATAAGTTCTGGAATTTCTTCTAAAGCTGAGTGAAAGTCTGTAAAGACAACACCTTGTTCAGCCAACTCAACTGGAGTTTGTTCAAAAACAGTCTGCGTTCCTACTTGCACCAACTTCAAGTGATTATCTAGAGCCGTGAAGTCAGGAACATTTGCTGAAGGTTCACTTTCTGTGATGGTTCCATCTCCCAGATTCCAACGGTGAAATTTGACACGCTCAATAACTGGTAATTCCAAACTCTCAATCTTATCAAAAGCTTTTTGACGGAGGTCAGCCAACCAGCTTGGTTCAGCGTGCATTTCTGAAAAAAGTTTAATATTCTCTTTAGTCATTTACTTCTCCTAAAAGATACGAGGGAATTACAATTCTTCCTTGTAGTCGTAGCCAAGTTCTTCAGCCAGTTTTGCGTATCCTTCACGTTCCAAACGGGCAGCCAATTCTGGACCACCAGAAAGGACCACACGACCTTCCATCATCACGTGGACCACGTCTGGTGTGATGTAGTTCAAAAGACGTTGGTAGTGAGTGATAATCATAGCACCAAAACCCTCGCCACGCATAGCATTGACACCTTTCGATACGACTTTAAGGGCATCAATATCAAGACCTGAGTCAATCTCATCCAAAAGAGCAAAAGTTGGTTCCAACATCAAAAGTTGAAGAATTTCATTGCGTTTTTTCTCACCACCAGAGAAGCCTTCGTTGAGGTAACGCTCTGCCATTTCTTCTTTCATGTTGAGCAATTCCATTTTCTCGTCTAGTTTAGTGATGAACTCACGAACCGAAATCTTTTCATCATCTTCTTTACCGGCATTCATGGCTGCACGAAGAAATTCAGCGTTGGTAATTCCAGGGATTTCAGATGGGTATTGCATAGCAAGGAAAAGTCCCATACGCGCACGCTCATCCACTTCCAACTCAAGGATGTTTACGCCATCAAACAAGACCTCACCTTTGGTAACCTCATAGTTAGGGTTCCCCATAATAGCTGCAGAAAGAGTTGATTTACCAGTACCATTTGGTCCCATGATAGCTGCGATTTCTCCTGTTTTCAGAGTCAGATTGACCCCTTTCAAAATTTCTTTTCCTTCAATTTCAACGTGAAGATCTTTGATCTCTAATACTGACATGATAGTTCCTTTCTTTTTCTGGCCTACTTCCTTTACCCTTAAAGAAATCACTTACATTTCTCTAAAAAATACAAGAAAAGGTCCATAAATATACTCTACTAGTATAACAAAAAAAAGCCTAAAAGGCTTTGATTTTGTTTAGAAGCTAGTGACTAATCCTTACGGTTTAGGTGCTGATCAATGGCATCTACTATTTTACCCATTACATAACTTAACCTAAAATTTCGAAAAAGTAGAATAGCCCAAAATGCTGCCATGAAATAGCGACCCGTCATCCAAGCTTCATTGAAAAAATAAGTCTCAGCAGCAGTAAATAGTGCTATCACGATAAATTGTTGTCTAGTCATAGGATTATTGTACCATGAAATCCACTTTTAGTCTTCTTCAACCATGACTTTATCAGCCAGAAATTCAAATCCCTCTGGAATCAGACTTTCTTCTTCTACCTCTTGATCTGCTTGAGAAGACTTGTTTTTAGCTGAAAATGCTGCACGAACCTCTTTCCATTCCTCTAGGGAAATTGCCAGGATTTCAGGTGAAAATCCAGCCGCTTGGCTGAGAATATTGCCAAACATGGTATTGAGGTTATCCCGTTTCATAGTTTGTCCAGCATTGAAATTAGATTCAAAAGCTAAAATAGCATGGTGTTCGTTGGCTGCAACTGGTTGAGAACCAACAAGCAGAGCCTTATCAGGACCAGCTAAGCTTTCGATCACTTCCCCCCATGCATTCTGAAGGCGAATCAAGTTTTGCCGTGCCAATTCAGGATTTTCAACAGCTTCTTGTAGGATAGCCTGAACCTTATTACGGTCTACTCGATAGACTGTCTTAGAAGTGGTTGAACGGCTAGGGACTGGTACCACTTGTTTAGGAGCTTTTCCAACATTGGCAAGTTCTTGTTTAAGACGAGCGACTTCCTGTCTCAGTGCAGAAATCTCACTTTCGACAGCTTCTGAAAGCACTGGTTCGGGCTTAATCTCAGCTAAACGAATGGTCATCATCTCAGCATAAATCTTAGGTTGCAGGCTAGCTTTCATATCCGCCAAGCTCACAGTCGCTATTCGAATCATTTCAAAGAGACTTTCCTGAGAAAGAGCTAGATTGTCCATAAAAACTGGACTATGATGAGTATTTTCGCCACCTGTCTGAACAACTAGTAAATCACGCAAATACTGCAAAAGATCCGTCACAAAACGAGTCATGCTCTTGCCATTTTCAAACAAAAGATTCAAAGAATCAAGCGCTTTTGAAACATCCTGCTGAGACAAGGCAGCTACATAGTCATCAAGTGCTGATAGACTAATGGTGCCTGTAATCTCCTCAGAGATAGCTGTCGTGAGCTCATTTCCCTGTGTTAAACTCAAAGCTTGGTCCAGAATGGATAAGGCATCCCGCATCCCACCTTCAGCTCGTCTGGCAATGATTTCCACAGCATCTGGTTCAGAACTGATATTTTCTTTTTCTAAAATATGATGAATATGTGCCGTGATATCTTGAGTTCGAATCGATTTAAACTCAAAACGTTGGACACGCGATAAAATAGTTGCTGGAATCTTGTGCAATTCGGTGGTCGCCAAGATAAAGACAACATTTTGAGTTGGTTCTTCCAAAGTCTTCAAAAGCGCATTAAAGGCTCCTGTAGACAGCATATGAACCTCGTCTATGATATAGACCTTATAACGTGCCAAACTAGGAGCATAGGTGGATTTATCACGAATTTCACGGATTTCATCAACTCCATTATTCGAAGCCGCATCCATTTCGATAACATCTTCTAAGCTACCTTCTGTCACTGCTTGGCAGATATAGCAGTTATTACACGGTTCTCCGTCCACTTGGTTCGGACAGTTCATAGCCTTGGCAAAAATCTTGGCTACACTGGTCTTCCCAGTCCCACGAGGGCCTGAGAAAAGATAGGCATGACTAATCTTTTCCTGCTCGACCGCTTGTTTTAGGGTTTTAGCCACAACTTCTTGGCCTACCAGTTGTGAAAAAGTCTGGCTTCTATATTTTCGATAAAGTGCTTGATACATTAGGCTTTCTCCTCAAACATCGTAAAGTCCCATTCTGTCTTCTCAAGCAAAATAGCGACAAATTGTTCCAAATAATCACAGTCAATGACATTGTAATCATCAATAAGTGAAGAATCCAAGTCTAAGACACCCAGCAATCGACCATTCTTGAGCATAGGAACCACGATTTCACTCTTGGCCATACTATCACAAGAAATGTAGTTTGGATAGGTGCTCACATCGCCAACCAAAACAGTCTCTTGAAACTCAGCAGCTTCTCCACACACGCCTTTCCCAAGCGGAATGCGAATACAAGAAACACCACCCTGAAAAGGCCCTAAAACCAACTCGCTACCATCAAACAGATAAAACCCTGCAAATACAGTATTCGGAAAGCGAGATTTTAGGAGGGCACTAGCATTTGAAAGATTGGCAAGAACATTGGTCTCACCTTCTAGTAAATAAGAGAGTTCCTCATTTAACATTTGATATTGTGATTGTTTTTCTGAATCTAACATAGAACTATTATATCAAAAATGAGAAAGAGACAAAAGAAAAATCCCTTGTTTTAAACAAAGGATTTTGTGATTATCAATTTGATTAAAGTTCGATATCACCGAACAAGTCAGCCATTGAGAATCCTGTTTGTGTTTCTGGAAGTTCGAAATCACGTTTTTCTTGACGTTTTGGACGACGTGGACGAGCAGCACGTTTTTCTTCTTTTTGTCCTTCTTCTTGAGCTGGACGTTCTTCAAGAGCTTTGATAGAAAGTGATACACGTTCTGCGTCAGCGTTAACATCAAGGACTTTAACAGTAACTTCTTGACCAACAGTAAGAGCTTCTTTTGGATTTTCGATACGTTTGTGTGAAATTTGTGATACGTGAACAAGTCCATCAATACCTGGCAATACTTCAACAAATGCACCAAAGTCAGTCAAACGTTTAACTGTTCCTTCTACTACGTCACCTTTAGCCAATTTTTGCTCAACGCCATCCCATGGTCCAGGTGTTGTTGCTTTAAGTGAAAGTGATACGCGACCTTCTTCTTCGTTAAGATCAAGGATCTTCACTTCGATTTCTTCACCAACAGTTACAACTGATTTAGGTGATACGTTACGTTCGTGTGACAATTCAGTCAAGTGAACCAATCCGTCAACCCCACCAAGGTCGATGAAAGCACCGAAACTTGTGATACGAGCAACTTTACCAGTTACGACATCACCAACAGCCAATTTACCGAATACTTCAGCACGAGCTGCTGCAGTAGCTGCTTCAACAACTTCACGACGTGAAAGGATGAAGCGGTTTTCTTTAGGATCAACTTCTTTGATTTTAGCATCAAATTCTTGACCTACGAAACGCTCAGTGTTACGTACGAAACGAGTATCCAACATTGAAGCTGGGATGAATCCACGAACACCTTCAAATTCTACTGAAAGTCCACCTTTAACGGCACGAGTTCCTTTAACAGTAACAACTTCTTCTTCGCGTCCTACAAGTTTGTCCCATGCTTTGCGAGCTTCAAGGCGTTTTTTAGATACAAGGTATGTAACTGTATCAGTATCTTTACCAACTACTTGACGAAGTACAAGAACATCCAATACTTCTCCTACTTTCACAAAGTCATTGATATCTGCATCGCGATCGTTTGTCAATTCGCGAAGAGTCAAGACACCTTCAACACCAGTCCCAGAGATTGCAACGTTAGCTTGAGTCGCATCAACTGTCAATACTTCAGCACTAACAACATCACCAGGCTCAACTTGGCTAACGCTATTTAGCAAATCTTCAAATTCGTTCATCTAAAAAATCCTCCAACAATCAAGTTTTTTCAAAAACTTGACATACTTATAATTTTTTTCCTAAGCACCCGCAAAGACATGTTCATATCGTTCACGTCTTTCAATTATAAAAATAAAATACCCTAAGATATTTTTCTTTTTATCTTGAATTTATTACCTAAGAACTGGGGTAGCTGGATTCGAACCAACGCATGAGGGAGTCAAAGTCCCTTGCCTTACCGCTTGGCTATACCCCATTGATGAATGGAGAGAGAGGGATTCGAACCCCCGAACCCGAAGGAGCGGATTTACAGTCCGCCGCGTTTAGCCTCTTCGCTATCTCTCCAATGTTTAACGAGAACTATTATATCATGAAATTTTCAATAAAACAAGTATTATTTTGTCAAATTATAGTTTTCAATCAAAATTTCCACAGCTTTTTCAAGTTTTTTATAAAAACTATCGACATTTCCATTCTTTATGATGGCAAATTGGCTATCTAATTCGGCAATTTCCCCAATAACCTTTTTCCCGATCGTCAAAACGTAGCCTTCATAGCTGTCTTTCCCAACAGTCACTTTTGCATCCGTTAATTGGATTTCAATTTTCTTATCTTTTTTACTCATACTCTACCTCTTTTCACTTTTTCTATTGTACAAGAAAATGCTCAAACTAGCAAGAAAAAACTCCATTTCAGCCATTACAACTGCTACGGAGTTCTTCTTTACTTCATGTCTTTTAGTCCACTTTGACAATCCATCCTTCTGGTGCTTCTACATCACCAAATTGGATACCAGTCAATTCATCATAGAGTTTACGTGTAACAGGACCTACTTCTGTTTCACTGTAGAAAACATGGAAATCATCGCCATGTTGGATTCCCCCAATTGGCGAAATGACCGCTGCTGTACCACAAGCTCCTGCCTCTACAAAACGATCCAAATTATCAATTGGGACATCGCCTTCAATCGGTGTCAAGCCCAAGCGGTGTTCTGCCAAGTAAAGCAAAGAATACTTGGTAATAGATGGCAAGATAGATGGACTCAATGGCGTAACAAATTCATTGTCTGCCGTGATTCCAAAGAAGTTAGCTGAACCGACTTCTTCAATTTTTGTATGTGTAGATGGGTCTAGGTAGATAACATCTGAGAATTGGCGTGACTTGGCCATTTTACCTGGGAGGAGACTAGCAGCATAGTTTCCTCCTACCTTGGCCGCACCTGTACCATTCGGAGCTGCACGGTCGTATTCATCCTGAATCAAGAAGTTGGTTGGGACTAAACCACCTTTAAAATAGTTACCAACTGGCATAGCAAAGATGGTGAAAATATACTCTTCTGCTGGTTTAACCCCGATAATATCTCCAACACCAATCAAAAGTGGACGAAGATAAAGGGTTCCACCTGTTCCGTATGGTGGTACATAATCTTCATTGGCACGCACAACTGCTTTACAAGCTTCTACAAACATTTCTGTCGGAACTTGTGGCATCAAAAGACGGTCACAAGTACGTTGCAAACGCTTGGCATTTTCGTCAGGACGGAACAATTGAACACTGCCGTCCTTGGTACGATAGGCTTTCAATCCCTCAAATGCTTGCTGTCCATAGTGGAGACTTGGAGAAGACTCTGAAATATGCAAGGTTGCATCCTCTGTCAATTCTCCTTGATCCCATTGACCATTTTTGTAGTGAGCGATATAACGGTAAGGTAATTTCATATAAGCAAATCCAAGGTTTTCCCAATCAATTGCAACTGTCATGTGTTTCTCCTTTGTACTATTCAAACTATGTGTTCTATTCTACACTTTTCTAGTAAAATTTCAAGTATTATTTGTAATTTTCTGAAAATTTTTCAATACAAAAAATCAGCCCTCTGGACTGATTTTTTTATGAATTCGCTTTATCCTCTTTAAAGACTTCTTTGAGGTAAGCATCGAAAACTTCTTCATCTGAAATGGTGTCTGAAATAAAGCTTCCATTGCTAGTACGTTCTGACAAGTTGAGGTCTTGCAATCGACTCTCATAGATTGTTCCCTTGTTAGATTGGACAAGTAACGTTTGGTCGTTTTCTTCTACTTCTGTACTAAAGAGATCACCAACGAAACCTTGCTCTGCAACTGCTCCAGCCAAGAAGACTCGGTGCGGTTTGTTTTTCAACTCACGCAAGACTTGTAGGCCTCGTTTAGCACGGCTGGTCGCCGGAATTTCCTCACAAGAGACACGTTTCAAGCTACCACGTTGGGTCAAGAGGTAGAAGGATGAAGTGTTACAGATAAATGCGGATTGGAGGACATCATCTGCTTTCAGGTTCATAGCCTTGACCCCTGCCGCCTTGGAACCAACAACTGGAACCTCTTCGATATTAAAACGAAGGGCATAACCGTTTTGACTAATCAAGAGAACATCATCTAGTTTGATTGGAGCTACTGCTACTATCTGGTCTGTCTCGTCTTTGAGTTTGGCATACTTGACAGACTTAGACTTGTAGGTCCGCCATGGAGTGAATTCTTTGCGTTCTACACGTTTAATTTGACCAAGACGAGTTGCAGCAAAGTAGGTTGTCGCATCATCAAACTGATCTACCACTTCAACATAAAGGATTTCTTCATTAGTTTCGAAGTTTGTGACAGTTTGGCTTAGGTGCTCTCCGATATCCTTCCAACGAATATCTGCCAATTCGTGGATTGGTCGATAGATGACATTCCCAAGAGTCGTGAACATCAAGAGGTGCTGGGTTGTCTTAGTAGCTTGAACAAAGATCAAACGATCATCATCACGTTTACCAATTTCTTCCAGCGTAGAAGCTGCAAAGGAACGTGGGCTAGTACGCTTGATATAGCCTGCCTTGGTTACGCTGACATAAGTATCTTCCTCGGCAATCAAACTAGCTGTATCAATCTCGATTGCTTTCGCAGTATCTTCCAAAGTACTCAAACGTGGTGTCGCAAATTTCTTCTTGACCTCACGAAGCTCTTTCTTCATGAGATTGTACATGGTACGTTCATCACCGATGATAGCCGCAAGCATGGCAATCTTTTCACGAAGTTCTGCTTCTTCTTCCTGCAAGACAACCACGTCTGTATTGGTCAAACGGTAAAGTTGTAAGGTCACGATGGCTTCAGCCTGCTCTTCTGTAAACTCATAGCTGACCTTGAGGTTTTCCTTGGCGTCAGACTTGTTCTCAGAGGCACGGATAAGGGCAATGACTTCGTCCAAAATTGAAATTACGCGAATTAAACCTTCAACGATGTGAAGACGTTTCTCAGCCTTTTCCTTGTCAAAGCGTGAACGAGCCAAAATCACTTCACGACGGTGGGCGATGTAGCTAGACAGGATTGGGACAATCCCGACCTGACGAGGTGTGAAATTGTCAATCGCTACCATGTTAAAGTTGTAGTTGATTTGTAGGTCGGTGTATTTGAAGAGATAGTTAAGAACAAGCTCGGTATTGGCGTCTTTCTTGAGTTCGATAGCAATGCGAAGACCATCACGGTCAGACTCATCACGAACCTCAGCAATACCAGCCACCTTGTTATTGACACGAACATCATCGATTTTCTTGACGAGATTAGCCTTATTAATTTCATAAGGAATCTCACTAATAACGATTTGCTCCTTACCACCTTTTAGTTTTTCAATCTCCGTCTTAGAACGAACAACCACGCGCCCCTTCCCAGTTTCATAGGCTTTCTTGATTTCATCACGCCCTTGAATGATAGCCCCTGTAGGGAAGTCAGGTCCAGGCAAGAATTCCATGAGTTTGTCCACCTTGGCTGTTGGGTGGTCAATCATGTAAACCGTCGCATCAATAACCTCAGCTAAATTATGCGGTGGAATATCTGTGGCATATCCAGCCGAAATCCCAGTCGAACCATTAACCAAGAGGTTTGGAAAGGCTGCTGGTAAAACCGTGGGTTCTTTCTCGGTATCGTCAAAGTTCCAAGCAAAAGGAACTGTCTTTTTCTCGATATCTTGAAGAAGATAACCAGCAATCTCAGACAAACGAGCCTCGGTATAACGCATAGCCGCAGGCGGATCTCCGTCCATAGAACCGTTATTACCGTGCATTTCAACTAGAATCTCACGGTTTTTCCAGTCCTGAGACATACGAACCATGGCATCATAGATAGAAGAATCCCCGTGTGGGTGGAAATTTCCCATGATATTCCCGACTGACTTGGCCGACTTGCGGTAGCTCTTGTCAAAGGTATTGCCATCCTTATTCATAGAATAAAGAATACGACGCTGAACCGGCTTCAATCCATCACGAATATCTGGCAAAGCCCGGTCTTGAATGATGTACTTGGAGTAGCGACCAAAGCGCTCTCCCATTATGTCCTCTAGGGACATGTTTTGGATATTACTCATATAGGATACAAAGCCCGTAAAATGCAAAGTGAAAATAGTAAATTATTGCAGTGAGCGATGCTCACAAGAGAATTTATCTTTTTCACACAACATTTAGGGCGTGTTCAACTCCTTTCAAAGAATGTAGAGTAGTTTTTATGCAGTAAAAGATATTTTACGGGAATTAGTCCCATGTTCAGTTACCGTAAGTAACCAAACAATCCTTTCTGTAGTTTAATCTTTTAAAATTAAGGTATTTATGTAGTTAGCGATTAAGAAGTCTCTCCTTAGCATACTGAATCATCTTCTCAGCTACTTCCCTATCGTATTCAAAGCCCATCTTTTGGGAAAGACTTTGAGCTTCTTGATGAAAAATTTGCATCGTAGCCAATAAAGACTGAATGATTTTGTCTAAACTTGTGAAATCAAGTAGATTTGAGAATTCCTTCTCTTTCTCAGCAGGTAAATAGTTAAAGAGATACTTGTAGTTCTTTCCAATATCAACTCTTCCCCTATCACTTGCTACCTGCCAGGCCATAACTTTTAAGAGTTCTTGTTGACAAATACCGTAGAGATGGTCTGTCGCATATATGACTTGCTTGCGACAAATTCCTTTAACCACGTAAGCTGACACCCACCAAAATTCATTACAAGTTTTTTTAAAATCCATCTCACTAGCTGGATGTATCCAGAAACGTTCTGGCCTGGGATAATAAGACTCAAACAAACCCTTAGGATCCTCTAGTACCGTGAAATCCGCTTCGTTTTCTAACCACTCTTGAATTTGGTCTTTGGGGCAGAGGGTTAAATCAATCCGATTGCCATCTTCGAAAAGCATGAGGTAGAGACGGCGATGTCCCAGAGTAACCTCTTGCTCGATGATACGTTTGCCGAACTGGGTCAGCCAAGAAAGATCCCTCGTCAGATAATCTAAGTCATCCACAATATAGACAACATCGTAGTCCTGAAACTCATCTTTTGGTGCTTTTGTATCCGTTCTCGAACCAGATAGAGCCACAGCCTCAACTTGTAAAGATTTAGCAGTCTGTGAAATTAGTTCAAATATTTCCTGGTCATTTCTCATCTTTCACTCCTTCATCACTTAGAGCTTTTTGAAATTGTTTTTTATTATAAATTGTAAACAATCGGTCATCTCTGACATTAGCTAAGCAATTAATCTCTATCCCCTACCAAAAAGTATTCTTGTCTTACTGATTTCGTTTGGTGTAATGGAGATAGAGAGGAGGAAGATAAGAAACCAGAATCATCAAAATCATTACCAAGAATGTCAACAGATGTATCTGAACTAAATTTACCACATACGATCCCAGAACACCTACAGATAGGGGACCTAAAATATAGGATAGGAAAATCAAAAAAGCCTTCCACCGTTTCTCCGGATAGACATAACACAATCGAATAAGTGTGTAGATTAAGGCTCCTGCTATCAAAGGAAAACCAAATAAAATCATGACAAAGGATGCCACTAAAGAACCGGATTCTGACGAATCCATATTGAATAAAAGCATCAAGATCATAAACAAGGTAAATACAATCGGTGCATATAAACCTTGGAAACTTTTTTTTCGACTGTTAATGTAGAATGCAAGAATAGCCGAGGGTAAAGAAACTAAGAAAACCAAACCCAAATAACTTCCAAAAATCGAATGTCCTGAACTATCCATTAATCATACTCCTTAAAACACTGTCGCTTCTTTCAGCGTAAACTTGACATTGTCTTCAATCCACTTGCGGCGTGGTTCAACCTTGTCTCCCATGAGGACATTGACACGGCGTTCAGCGCGGGCTAGGTCTTCGATTGTGACACGGATAAGAGTGCGGGTTTCTGGATTCATCGTTGTTTCCCAGAGTTGATACGCATTCATCTCACCAAGACCCTTGTAGCGTTGGAGGGCAACTTCCACTTAAAAACCATTGTCTTCGCCTTCAAAGTATAGGGCTGGCGTCAAGGTTTCCTCATCTTCATTATTGAAAGTAGTTTACTTGGAAATAGATTAGCAAACTTTACCTGTATAATTTTTGATACCTGTGATATAATTCAAAATCCAACAATCCTGTCACAGTTTCTATAAAACGAAATCTTACTTTGCTTATTAGCTGAAATAACCTAAAATTTAGTTAAAATTAAAGATTAACCTTTTTGTCATTTTATTGATCCTTTTTAAATTCGAAGCTTTGACCATTAGTAGCAGAAAGTCCGTCTGAATTAAATATTTCAAGATGAATTGTATCTTTATCTTTCTTTTCAACCTGATATCGAATTCCATTATCATCAATTAAGTTTACAACCGAATCTTTACGGTCCTTTACTTCTAGATTCTCAGCTATTTTTCTTTCACCACTTAAAATAGTCCATTTCCCACTTTCTTCTTTAAATTCATACTTAGAATTTGTTTGATTACTAGTCCATGTACCTTTTAGCCATGCCTCCTTCGAGGCACAAGCAGATAAAATAACAGCCATAAAAGCAACCAATAGAACAGCATATATTTTTTTCATCATAACTCCTTTGTAATTCTAAAATTTATTAAAATACTGTCGCTTCCTCAAGCGTAAACTTGACATTATCCTCAATCCACTTACGGCGTGGTTCGACCTTATCTCCCATAAGGACATTAACACGGCGTTCGGCGCGTGCTAAGTCTTCAATCGTGACACGAATGAGAGTTCGAGTCTCTGGATTCATGGTTGTTTCCCAGAGTTGGTCCGCATTCATCTCACCAAGACCTTTGTAGCGTTGGAGAGTGGCTCCTTTGCCAAATTGCTTGCGGAGTTCTTCTAGCTCTCCGTCCGTCCAAGCATAGGCCACTTCTTCTTTCTTGCCTTTGCCTTTGGACATCTTGTAAAGAGGCGGAAGGGCAATATAGACATGGCCTGCCTCAACTAGCGGGCGCATGTAACGATAGAAAAATGTCAAGAGCAAGGTTTGGATATGAGCACCGTCAGTATCCGCATCGGTCATGATAATGATTTTGTCATAGTTGGCATCTTCAATGGAGAAGTCTGCTCCCACACCCGCACCAATGGTATAAATCATGGTATTGATTTCTTCATTTTTGAGGATATCCGCCATCTTGGCCTTGGCTGTATTGATGACCTTACCTCGAAGGGGCAAGATAGCCTGGAACTTACGGTCACGGCCTTGTTTGGCAGAACCACCGGCAGAGTCCCCTTCGACTAGGTAGAGCTCGTTCTTTGCTGGATTTTTAGATTGAGCTGGAGTCAATTTTCCAGACAACAAGCCCTTGTCTTTCTTGTTTTTCTTACCATTTCGGCTCTCATCACGCGCTTTGCGGGCCGCCTCGCGCGCATCACGGGCCTTGATAGCCTTACGAATGAGATTGGAAGCTAGTTCTCCATTTTCCATGAGGAAGAAGGTTAACTTATCAGCCACAATACCATCGACAATTGGACGAGCCAGAGGACTCCCTAGTTTATCCTTGGTCTGACCTTCAAACTGGAGGTGTTCTTCAGGAACTAGGATAGAAAGAACGGCTGCAAGTCCCTCACGATAGTCTGAACCTTCAAGATTTTTATCTTTTTCCTTGAGAAGACCTGTCTTACGCGCATAGTCATTCATGACCTTTGTAATGGCAGACTTGAGTCCCGTCTCATGCGTTCCACCATCTTTCGTGCGAACGTTATTGACAAAGGATAGAATATTATCTGAAAACCCATCATTGTACTGGAGGGCAACTTCCACTTGGAAACCATTGTCTTCGCCTTCAAAGTATAGGACTGGCGTCAAGGTTTCCTTGTCTTCATTGAGGTAAGAAACAAAGTCTTGTACCCCGTTCTCATAATGGAATTCGATTGCTTCATCTGTTCGCTTATCTGTCAAAGACAAGGTGACATTTTTTAAGAGAAAGGCTGACTCATTGAGTCGTTCTGAAATGGTATTGTACTTGAAGTCAATCGTAGAAAAAATCGTCGCGTCAGGCATGAAAGTAACCTTGGTACCTGTCTTAGACTTAGCAGCTGTCCCAACCTTTTCAAGAGTTGTTACTGGCTTACCACCATTTTCAAATCGTTGCTTGTAGACTGTACCGTCACGGGTAATTTCAACTTCCAACCAACTTGAGAGTGCATTAACAACCGAAGATCCCACCCCGTGGAGACCACCAGATGTTTTGTAGCCACCTTGACCGAATTTTCCTCCAGCGTGGAGAATGGTAAAGATAACCTCAACAGTTGGAATTCCCATGGCATGCATCCCAGTTGGCATCCCACGACCATGGTCTTGAACGGTTAGACTGCCGTCTTTATTGATGGTCACATCAATGCGTTCACCAAATCCAGACAAGGCTTCATCGACTGCATTATCCACAATTTCCCAGACTAGGTGATGGAGACCAGCACCGTCGGTCGATCCAATATACATACCCGGACGTTTACGGACCGCATCCAACCCTTCTAGCACCTGAATGGCGTCATCATTGTAGTTATTAATATTGATTTCCTTTTTTGACACAAGGAACCTCCTATTTGTTCATCTTTACTATTTTACAGGTTTTATAGGAATTTTGCAAAGTTTTTCCCTTTCAGCCGTCACAATTTCACAGGAAATTCTCTGACTTTCTATACCATTTCATGATATAATAGTTCTATGATGACATTTGTATTATTAATTTTAGCTTATCTGCTAGGTTCGATTCCGTCTGGTCTTTGGATTGGACAAATCTTCTTTCAAACAAATCTGCGTGAACATGGTTCTGGAAACACCGGAACAACCAATACTTTCCGAATTTTAGGTAAGAAAGCGGGTATGGCAACCTTTGTGATTGACTTCTTTAAAGGAACCTTGGCCACTCTCCTTCCAATCCTTTTCCACCTTCAAGGTGTATCACCTCTCATCTTTGGTCTTTTGGCCGTAATTGGACATACCTTTCCTATCTTTGCAGGATTTAAAGGGGGTAAGGCTGTCGCAACCAGTGCTGGAGTGATTTTCGGATTTGCGCCTGTTTTCTGTCTCTATCTAGCAATCGTATTCTTTGGAAGCCTCTATCTAGGTAGTATGATTTCACTGTCTAGCGTTACTGCTTCTATCGCAGCCGTTATCGGAGTTCTCCTATTTCCACTATTTGGTTTTATCCTAAACAGCTATGACCCTCTCTTCATTTTGATTATCCTAGCACTTGCTAGCTTGATTATCATTCGTCACAAGGATAATATCACACGTATCAAACATAAAACAGAAAATCTTGTCCCTTGGGGATTGAACCTAACCCATCAAAATCCAAAAAAATAAAACGCCAGTTTGAAACTGACGTTTTTTTGTATGCTTATTTTGACTTGATGTAGTTGATACCGTCTGCCTTAGGTGCAACTGCTTTTCCAAAGAAGGCTGCCAAGACAAGAATGGTCAAGACATAAGGGGCGATTTGAAGGTAAACCGCTGGCACTCCTTGTAGGAAAGGTAATTGAGAACCGATAACTGCCAAACTTTGTGAAAGTCCAAAGAAAAGACTAGAAAGCATAGCACCAATTGGGTTCCATTTACCAAAGATCATTGCAGCAAGGGCAATAAATCCAGGACCGACAATAGTTGTCACTGAGAAGTTGACAGAAATGGATTGAGCATAAATTGCTCCCCCAATTCCCCCAAGGAAACCTGAAATAACAACCCCTAAATATCTCATCATGTAGACATTGATCCCCAAGGTATCCGCTGCTTGAGGGTGTTCCCCGACAGAGCGAAGGCGAAGACCAAAGCGTGTCTTAAAGAGAATAAACCAAGCAAGGAAAGAGAAGGCAATGGCGATATAACCTAGTAGACTGGTAGACTTGAAGAAGATATCTCCAATCACTGGGATATCAGCCAAAACTGGGAAATCAAAACGTCCAAAAGTCTGGCTTAAGTTATCTGTTTGCCCTTTGTTATAAAGAACTTTAACCAAGAAAACCGCTAGGGCAGGAGCCATCAAGTTCAATACTGTACCACTGACAACATGGTCTGCACGGAAATGAACCGTTGCGACTGCATGGATGAGGGAGAAAATAGCTCCCACGATACCAGCAACTAACAAGGAAATCCAAGGAGTCGCTGCTCCAAGTTGTTCTGCAAATTCAAGGTTAAAGACAACCCCAGAAAAGGCTCCCATAACCATAATTCCTTCAAGACCGACGTTAACGACACCACCACGTTCAGAGAAAACTCCTCCGATACTCGTAAAAATAAGTGGTGCTGAGTATATCAGCATAGAAGAGACCAAGAGGGTGAGTAATGTTGTAATAGACATCCTTACTTACCTCCTTTAACTTGTTTTTTAGGTTTGACAAAGCGTTCGATAATGTAGTGAACGCTGACAAAGAAGATAATGGACGCTGTTACAATGCTAACAAGCTCAGACGGAACTTGCGCTGCGTTCATACCTGGTGCTCCTACTTGCAAAACTCCAAATAAGAAGGCCGCAAAGAGAATTCCAATTGGTGAATTTCCAGCAAGCAAACTAACTGCCATCCCGTTAAATCCGATAGCTAATGATGATCCCTGAACGTAAACGTTTTGGAAAGTTCCAAGACCTTCGACCGCTCCACCAAGACCAGCCAAAGCACCAGAGATAATCATTGATAGAATGATTGTACGTTTTGCTGAAATACCAGCGTACTCTGAGGCATGGGGATTGAGACCAACTGCACGAATTTCAAAACCGAGAGTCGTTTTCTTTAGCAAGAACCAAATCACAACTACAGCAATGATTGCAAAGAAGATTCCGATATTCATACGGGAATTTCCAGTCAACTCTGATAACCATGGTGTCTGGTATGTAGCATTGGCACTCACACGAATCGTTGAGTCTGTACTTTGCATAATATCTTTAGGAAAGGCATGAATAAAGGCATTTCCCACATACAATACAATGTAGTTCATCATGATGGTCACGATAACCTCTGACGTACCGAGATAAGCTCTGAGGATACCTGGAATCGCACCAACAATTCCACCTGCGATCAAAGCAATGATCACTGTCAATGGAATCAAAACGAGACGAGGCATATCTGGATTTGACAAGGCAAACCAACCACTGAGAATCCAGCCTGCAAGTGCTTGACCAGGAAGTCCAACGTTAAAGAAACCTGCTCGACTGGCAACTGCGAAACCAAGACCTATCAAGACAAGAGGACCCATGGCACGGAAAATTTCTCCAATCCCACGGAGGCTACCAAAAGCTGTATAGAACAACTCCTCATAACCCCAGATAGCATCATATCCGAAGATCCACATGACAATGGCTCCGAGCAAGATTCCTAAGAATACGGAAATCAAGGGAACCGAAATTTGTTGTAATTTTTTAGACATCACTCTTCTCCTTTCCCAAGTTTCCACCTGCCATCAAGACACCAAGTTCTTGTTTGTTAGTTGTTTCTGGCGATACAATACCTTGAATCTTACCATCGTGAATAACAGCAATTCGGTCTGAGACATTTAAAATCTCATCCAATTCAAAGCTGACAACAAGGACAGCCTTCCCGTTATCACGTTCTTCAATCAAACGTTTGTGGATATATTCAATGGCACCGACATCCAAACCACGAGTTGGCTGGCTGACGATAAGGAGATCAGGATCACGATCAATCTCACGAGCGATAATCGCTTTTTGTTGATTCCCTCCTGAAAGAGCTGCTGCTGGAACAAATTCGCTTGCCGCACGGACGTCAAATTCTTCCATCAATTTCTTGGCATGTGAAGTGATATTGGCATAGTTCAAGATACCATTCTTGCTGAGTGGTTCTTTGTAGTAGGTTTGAAGAGCAATATTTTCTGAAATCATCATCTCCAAAATCAAGCCATCCCGGTGACGATCCTCAGGAACGTGCCCCACGCTTAGTTCTGTAATTTGTCGAGGATGCATTCCCACAATTGATTTGCCTTTTAATTCAACGCTACCTGACTCAATCTTACGAAGACCTGTAATGGCTTGAATGAGTTCAGATTGACCATTGCCATCAATACCTGCAATACCGACAATCTCACCAGCACGAACATCCAAAGAAAGATTCTTCACAGCTGGTACACCGCGGTTTTCATTGACAACCAAGTCTTTGATAGACAAGACTACTTCTTTGGGTTGTGGTGCCTGTTTTTCCGTTTTAAAGGAGACTGAGCGTCCAACCATCATTTCTGCCAAGTCCGCATTTGTTGCCCCTGCGATTTCAACTGTCTGGATTGATTTCCCACGACGGATAACCGTGACTCGATTGGATACCGCACGAATCTCATCCAGTTTATGGGTAATCAAAATGATAGACTTCCCTTCTTTGACAAGGTTTTTCATGATTGCCATCAACTCATCAATCTCTGAAGGAGTCAATACGGCTGTAGGTTCGTCAAAGATAAGGATATCAGCACCACGATAGAGTGTTTTCAAGATCTCTACACGTTGTTGGGCACCAACGGAAATATCCGCCACCTTAGCAGCTGGATCCACTGCCAAACCATAACGTTCAGAAAGAGCCTTGATTTCTTTAGTAGCACCAGCTATATCTAGAACACCATTTTTAGTGATTTCACTCCCTAAAATGATATTCTCAGCTACTGTAAAAGCCTCAACCAACATGAAATGTTGGTGAACCATTCCAATTCCAAGTCCAGCGGCTTTAGATGGTGAGTCTAGTTTTACAACCTGACCATTCACCACAATTTCACCACTCGTTGGTTCAAGAAGTCCTGCCAGCATATTCATCAGAGTGGATTTACCCGCTCCATTTTCTCCTAAAAGTGCATGGATTTCACCTTTTCGCAGTTGCAAGTTGATTTTGTCGTTTGCTACAAATTCACCAAACACCTTGGTAATATCCCGCATCTCAATGACATTTTCGTGTGCCATATGCTCTTCCTTTCAGAGGTTTATTTTATTTCAATAAAACCTGCTAATCACATTAACAAGCTCTATTGAGACAAAAATTGCCTCAATTCTTAAAGAAGCGACCGATGGCCGCTTCCTAAGAAATGACTTTTATCCATTATTTTTCTGGAACTTTTACGCTTCCGTCAAGGATCTTAGCTTTTGCATCTTCAACAGCTTTTTTACCTTCTTCTGAAAGGTTTGTTACTGCTAGCTCAACCCCTTTATCTTTCAATGAGTAAACAATCACTTGTCCACCAGGGAATTCACCTTTTTCTGTTTTGTTGGCAATATCTTTTACAGTTGTACCAACTTGTTTCAATGTAGATACAAGAACGAAGTTAGATTCTTTACCATCTTTAGAAGTGTATTTACCTTCTGCTGCTTGGTCACGGTCTACACCGATAACCCAAACTTTTTCGTCTTCATTTTTGTTTTCGTTCAATGATTTTGCTTCAGCAAAGACACCAGCACCTGTACCACCAGCTGCTTGGTAGACAACGTCTGCACCGGCAGCGTATTGAGCTGCTGCAATTGTTTTACCTTTGGCAGCATCACCAAATGAACCAGCGTAGTCAACTTGGACTTTGATAGATGGGTCTACTGACTCAACACCAGCTTTGAATCCAGCTGCAAAACGTGAAATAACTTCAGATTCGATACCACCTACAAAACCAACTTGTTTTGTTTTCGTAGTTTTCGCTGCTGCAACACCAGCAAGGTAAGCTGCTTCGTTATCCGCAAATCTTACGCTCGCAACATTATTTTGACCTTCAATCACATCATCAATCAAGACATAGTTTAGGTCAGAGTGGTCTTTTGCTGCTTCCTCAACTGCATTGTGAAGGGCAAAACCAACACCGAAGATCAGGTTGTAACTTCCAGCCGCTTGTTGCAAGTTGTTAGCATAGTCTGCTTCACTTGTTGATTGGAAATAAGTAAAGCCTTTATCTTTAGAAAGATTGTGTTCTTTACCCCAGTCTTGCAAACCTTCCCAAGCTGATTGGTTAAATGATTTGTCATCAACACCACCAGTATCTGTTACAATCGCTGCTTTGGTCTTCATTTCAGATGAAGATGAAGCTGCGTTACGAGAAGAGCGGTTACCACATGCAGCAAGTCCAACTGCTGCTACTGCAACTAGACCAAGGCCTAGCCATTGTTTCTTGTTCATTACTGAACCTCCTAAATAAGATGTGCAACGATGTTGCAAGTATGGATTGTTTGGTCACACAGACCACAGCCACTACAAGAGTGACCCAGACTAATTTAAGTCTGTAAATGAGTATGGAAGTAACTCCCCGACCGTCATCTCGACCGTCGATTTATCTTTAGCGACTAAGGTCACTTTTAGATCTTGTTCAAAAAATTCAACCATGACCTGGCGGCAAGCACCACATGGTGAGATGGGTTTTTCAGTTTGTCCGTAGACAATCAATTCTGAAAACTCCCGCTGCCCCTCCGAAACTGCTTTAAAAATAGCAGTACGTTCTCCACAATTAGTCAACGGATAGCTAGCATTCTCGATGTTTACACCCGTATAAATGCTACCATCCTTGGCTACTAAAACAGCTCCGATGGGAAAGTGAGAATAGGGGACATAGGCTTGTTTGCTGGTTTCAATTGCTAGTTCAATCAACTCAGTAGTCGCCATCTGCCAATTCTCCTTTTAAGATTGCTACACCAGCAGATGTTCCTATACGGGTAGCGCCTGCTTCCACAAAAGCGACAGCATCCGCATATGAACGCGCTCCACCAGCTGCCTTAACTCCCATATCTGGTCCGACTGTTTTACGCATCAACTGAACATCCTCAATAGTGGCACCACCAGTTGAAAATCCAGTTGATGTTTTGACAAAGTCAGCGCCTGCTTTCTGGGATAATTGGCAGGCCACAACCTTTTCATCGTCTGTCAACAAGCAAGCTTCGATAATGACTTTCACCAGCTTGTCACCACTTGCTTCTACGACAGCACGGATGTCCGATTCAACTAAATCCAGATTGCCTGATTTGAGGGCACCGACATTGATAACCATATCAATCTCATCTGCACCGTTTTGGACAGCTTCTTTTGTTTCAAAAGCTTTCACAGCTGAAGTTGTTGCTCCCAAAGGAAAACCTACTACTGTACAAACCTTTACACCTGAGCCTTCAAGCCCTTTTTTCGCATGTTTCACCCATGTGGGATTGACACAAACGCTGGCAAAGTCATACTCACGCGCTTCAGATAGCAAACGATCAATTTGTTCTTGACTTGCATCTTGCTTTAAAAGCGTATGATCAATATATTTATTTAACTTCATATTCGGATTCTCCCTAGTTTTATGAGATAATTTCTATAATTTCTCGTAAACTTTGCACTCCATCATTTATTTTAACATATTTTTGAAATTCTGTAACTAGTTCAGAAGAAATTTTTCCATTTGTATAAACTTTTGCAACAATTTCACCCTTTTGAACGGAGTCTCCAACTTTCTTTTCAAAAACAATCCCTGTTTCATAGTCCAAGTCATCAGACTTGACTGCACGACCAGCTCCTAGTCTCATGGCATAGAGCCCAAATTCCATAGCTGGAAGGGCTGAAATAACACCTGTATCTTGAGCTGGAATTTCCAGCACATGGGCAACTTTGACTGGGCGATAGAGATCTTCTAAATCACCGCCTTGTGCTGCTACCATTTCTTCAAACTTAGCCAGTGCTTGGCCATTTTCCAGGTGTTGACGGATTTCCTCGATCGTTTTTTCAACATCAGCCAAGCCAAGCATAATCTGAGCTAGCTCGCAGATAAAGTGACTAATATCTTCTCGGCCATTTCCTTGGAGAATCTCGATTGCCTCAAGGATTTCGAGACGATTGCCAATAGCTTTTCCCAAGGGTTGGCTCATATCGGTAATGACTGCTACCGTCTTTCGACCAACTGCCTTACCAAGATCCACCATGGTTTGAGCCAATTCGCGCGCCTCATCAACCGTCTTCATGAAGGCACCCTCACCGACCGTTACGTCTAGCAAAATGGCATCCGCTCCTGCAGCAATTTTCTTGCTCATCACCGAACTAGCAATCAAAGGAATCGTGTCGACAGTTGCTGTCACATCACGGAGGGCATAGAGAAGTTTGTCTGCTTTAACCAGCTGATCGGACTGCCCAATGACAGATATACCAATGTCCTGTACCTGACGAATGAAATCTTCTTGACTTCGCTCAACTTGATAGCCCTTAATGGACTCCAATTTATCAATTGTCCCACCAGTATGGCCGAGACCACGACCACTCATTTTAGCAACGGGCACTCCGAAACTCGCAACAAGTGGAGCCAAAATCAAGGTCACCTTATCACCTACACCACCAGTCGAATGCTTGTCAACTTTAACCCCCTCAATAGCTGACAAATCAAACTCCTGACCTGTCTTGACCATATTCATCGTCAGATCAGAAATCTCACGTGTGGTCATTCCTTTAAAATAAACAGCCATAGCAAAAGCAGACATTTGATAATCTGGAACAGTTCCAGCCACATAGCCTTCTACTAGCCATTTGATTTCAGCTGTAGTCAGTTCTTGACCATCTCGTTTCTTTTGGATTAAATCAACTGCTCTCATTCTTTCACACTTCTAAGGATATAATATCCCTTATCTTTCTTTACGATTTCACAATTTCCAAAAACGTCTTCCATCTTATTTCTAGCACTTGGAGCTCCTTGTTTTTTCTGAATGACGATGGTTAAATCTCCTCCGTCATTTAAGAAATCTCTGCTCTTTTCGATAATCTCATGAACAACCTGTTTGCCCGCTCGAATAGGCGGATTGGAAATAACATGGTCAAACTTCCCTTCAACTTGTTCATAGATATTGGATTGGAAAATCGTTACTTCTACTTTATTACGTTCAGCATTTTGTCGCGCTAGGTCCAAGGCACGATTATTGATATCGACCATGGTTGCCTGAACTCCATAAGCCTTGACCAATGACAAGCCCAATGGCCCATAACCACAACCCACATCAAGGACCGTCTCTCCTTTGTTAACCTCTAGACACTTCAATAAAAGCTGACTCCCAAAGTCAACCATTTTCTTGCTAAAAACACCCGCATCCGTCAAAAAGGTCATGTTTTCTCCCAACAACTCCACTCTCAACTCATGAATGTCGTGAGCAGCATCAGGATTTTCTGCATAATACATTTTACTCATAAAACTATTTTACCATAATTTAGTGAAATGTTAAACCGTTTACATAGCTAAATTTCAAGACATAGACTACATCTGTTATGATAACAACCAAAGTTTTTCATTGATTTTCATTTCTTTTAAAAATAATATATCATAATTCGATCCAATTCGTTTCTGTCTTTATAAGTGAAATATGATATACTAAGGTATCAAACGAGGAAAGATTATGACCAACGAATTTTTACATTTTGAAAAAATCAGTCGCCAGACTTGGCAATCATTGCATCGCAAAACAACCCCTCCCTTGACAGAGGAAGAGTTAGAATCCATCAAGAGTTTCAATGACCAGATTAGTCTGCAGGACGTAACAGACGTCTATCTTCCCCTTGTCCATCTTATCCATATTTACAAGCGCACTAAGGATGATTTGGCATTTTCAAAAGGAATTTTTCTTCAACGCGAAAGTAAATCTCAGCCTTTTATCATTGGGGTTTCTGGTAGTGTTGCTGTGGGGAAATCGACTACTAGTCGCTTACTTCAGATTCTTCTATCACGTACTCTACCGGATGCTACTGTAGAGCTAGTGACAACTGACGGTTTTCTCTATCCCAATCAAACCTTGATGGACCAAGACATCTTAAATCGCAAAGGTTTTCCTGAAAGTTATGATATGGAAGCCTTGCTGAATTTTCTTGACCGCCTAAAGAATGGGCAAGATGTCGATATTCCTGTCTATTCTCATGAAGTGTATGACATCGTTCCTGGAGAGAAACAACGTGTCAAAGCTGCTGATTTTGTCATTGTCGAGGGCATCAATGTCTTTCAAAACCCTCAAAATGAGCGCCTTTACATCACTGATTTCTTTGATTTCTCCATCTATGTGGATGCTGCTGTCGAGGACATTGAAAGCTGGTATCTGGACCGTTTCTTAAAGCTGCTCAGCTTTGCCCAAAATGATCCCAACAGCTACTACCACCGTTTTACGCAAATGCCAATTGGAGAAGTTGAAGCATTTGCTCACCAGGTTTGGACCAGTATTAATCTCACAAATCTACAAAACTATATCGAACCAACAAGGAATCGCGCCGAGGTCATTCTCCACAAGACTAAAAACCATGAAATCGATGAAATTTACCTAAAAAAATAATTTCCCCTTGTCAAAACATAAGTTTTCAGATATAATAGTATAGTTAGTAAATATGGAGGTAAGAACATTGGCAAACATTAAATCAGCTATCAAACGCGCTGAATTGAACGTTAAACAAAACGAAAAAAACTCAGCTCAAAAATCAGCTATGCGTACTGCTATCAAAGCTTTCGAAGCAAACCCTTCTGAAGAACTTTTCCGTGCTGCTAGCTCAGCTATCGACAAAGCAGAAACTAAAGGTTTGATTCATAAAAACAAAGCAAGCCGCGACAAAGCTCGTCTTTCAGCTAAACTTGCTAAATAAGAAACAGTCCATAGAGGCTGTTTTTTTGTCCTCTAATCAGAAAAGGTAGAAAATGAAAATCGCAATCATCGGATATTCTGGAGCTGGCAAGTCAACTCTAGCTGAAAAGTTGTCAAACTACTACTCCATCCCCAAACTGCATATGGACACACTCCAATTTCAACCTGGTTGGCAAGATAGTGACCGCGAATGGATGTTGACCGAGATGAAAAACTTTCTCACAAAGCACGAAGCTTGGGTCATCGACGGCAACTACTCTTGGTGTTGCTATGAAGAAAGAATGCTGGAAGCTGACCAAATTATCTTTCTCAACTTTTCACCATGGACTTGTCTCTTTCGAGCCTTTAAACGGTATCTCACATACCGAGGCAAGGTCAGAGAAAGTATGGCTGTAGGTTGCCCTGAACGCTTTGACTGGGAGTTTATCCGATGGATTCTCTGGGATGGACGGACAAAGAATGCCAAAGAACGTTATCAACGGGTTCAAGAAACCTATCTAGAGAAAGTAATTGTCCTCCAGTCTCAAAAGGAGATAGACCACTTCTTAGATAATCTCGTACATAACAAGAAAAACCAACGTGCCTAACGTTGGTTTTTTGCTTTTACCCAATCACACTTCCATTTTGTACAGCTGGATCCACTGTGAGAAGGGTTAATTTGCCATCATGTTCAGCTGAGAGAATCATCCCTTGACTGACATATTTCTTCATCATCTTACGTGGTTTGAGGTTGGCAACGATTTGGACTTTCTTGCCAACCAATTCTTGTTCGTTTGGATAGTATTTAGCTATTCCTGAGAGGATTTGACGGTCTTGACCATCACCAGCATCTAGGCGGAATTGGAGCAACTTATCAGAACCTTCCACTTTAGACACTTCTTTGACTTCTGCGACACGGATCTCAACCTTGTCAAAGTCTTCGAACTTGATTTCATCCTTGTTGAGTCTGAGTTCAACTTCATCTGGATTCCATTCTTTTTCGACTGCTGGTTTGTTACCTTCCATTTGTTCCTTGATATAGGCAATCTCTTCTTCCATGTCCAGACGTGGGAAGATTGGTGTTCCTTTGGCAACAACAGTCACACCAGCAGGGAAATCTGCCAAGCTCAAGTTTTCCAGGCTAGAAACTTCTGCTAAGCCAAGTTGTGCCAATACAGCGCGACTAGTTTCCATCATAAATGGCTCAATCATGTGAGCTACAACACGAAGGCTGGCTGCCAAATGGCTCATAACACTTGCCAATTGGTCACGGTGCTCTTCATCCTTAGCCAAGACCCATGGGGCTGTCTCATCGATGTATTTGTTGGTACGAGAGATAAGAGTCCAGACTGCTTCAAGAGCACGTGGGTAGTCAACTGCTTCCATGTGTGTATGGAAGTCAGAGATAGATTGCTCTGCTACTTGTGCAAGAGCATTGTCAAAGTCTGTCACACCTTCTACGTAGGCAGGGATTTGCCCATCAAAGTACTTGTTAATCATGGAAACTGTACGGTTGAGAAGGTTACCAAGGTCATTGGCCAATTCATAGTTAATACGGCCTACATAGTCTTCTGGAGTGAAGGTTCCATCTGAACCGACTGGAAGGCTACGCATGAGGTAGTAACGAAGTGGATCCAGTCCATAACGTTCTACTAACATTTCAGGGTAAACGACATTCCCTTTAGACTTAGACATCTTGCCGTCTTTCATGACGAACCAACCGTGGGCAATCAAGCGGTCAGGCAATTTCATATCCAACATCATGAGAAGGATTGGCCAGTAGATGGAGTGGAAACGAAGAATGTCTTTTCCGACCATGTGGAAGACTGTTCCATTCCAGAATTTATCATAGTTAGCATGATCCTCTTGACCGTAACCAAGAGCAGTCGCATAGTTAAGAAGGGCATCGATCCAAACATAGACAACGTGTTTTGGATTGGAAGGGACTGGCACACCCCAGGTAAAGGTTGTACGAGAAACCGCTAAGTCTTCCAAACCTGGCTCAATAAAGTTACGCAACATTTCATTGAGACGACCATCTGGAGTGATGAAGTCAGGGTGTGATTTGAAAAATTCAACTAAACGGTCTTGGTATTTGCTGAGGCGAAGGAAGTAAGATTCTTCAGATACCCATTCCACTTCGTGACCTGATGGAGCGATACCGCCCGTCACATTTCCAGCTTCATCACGGAAAACTTCCGCAAGCTGACTTTCTGTAAAGAATTCCTCATCTGAAACTGAATACCAACCAGAGTATTCACCCAAGTAGATATCATCTTGAGCAAGCAAGCGTTCAAAGACCTGAGCCACTACTTTTTCATGGTAGTCATCAGTTGTACGAATGAATTTATCGTATGAGATATCGAGTAATTTCCAGAGTTCTTTGACGCCAACCGCCATCCCATCAACATAAGCTTGAGGTGTAATCCCAGCTTCTTCTGCTTTTTGTTGAATCTTTTGACCATGCTCATCAAGACCTGTCAGATAAAAAACATCGTAGCCCATGAGGCGTTTGTAGCGAGCTAGGACATCACAAGCGATGGTTGTGTAGGCAGAACCGATATGAAGTTTACCAGATGGATAGTAAATCGGTGTTGTAATATAAAAATTCTTTTCAGACATAATTTTTCCTTTCCAGGCAAATGAAACCTGTTTTTCTAACACTTCATTATATCATATTTTTAGTGATTTTCGATAGGAAAATCCATACAAAAACAAGACAGACAACTGTCCATCCTGTTTTTTCTGCTCTATATCTTATTCATAACGAAGGGCTTCGATTGGATCAAGCTTAGACGCTTTATTGGCTGGCAAGACTCCGAAGATCATCCCAACACTTGCTGACACAGCCAAGCTAAAGAGAGCGATTGGGAGGGAAACCCCGACTTCAATACCTGCAATCATGTTTTGAAGCAATACTCCAGCTAACATGGTCATTCCAGCAGCAATCCCAAGACCAATGACACCACCTAGCAAGGTCAAGATCATAGACTCAATCAAAAACTGTACTAAGATATTAGCCCGAGTAGCTCCGAGAGCTTTCCGCAGACCAATCTCCCGCGTGCGTTCTGTCACCGAAACCAGCATGATATTCATAACACCAGTTCCCCCGACAAAGAGAGAGATTCCTGCGATGGCACTGATAATGGTGGTCATAAAACCAAATAGTTGTTGTACCTCTTGGAAGGCGGCAGTTGCATCCGCAACTTGGTACTCCCCTTGCTGAAGACCAGCAATCTCAGTCAGTTTTCGAGCCAACTCCGGACCCAAGGTCTGCGTTAGACTAGTATCATTGACACGAAAGACGATGTTCGAGATTTCATCAGTATTAAAATTGGCTGCAAGAGAGATATTGGTCGTAATCGGAAGACCACCAATCCCAAAGGCTTTAGCAGTTTTAGCTTCATTACTAGTATAAACACCAATTACACGGTAACTAAATTCATTAACAGAGATGACTTGATTAACCGCAGCTTCTGGACTATCAAACAAACTCTTGGCTAGTTCTTCGTCCAGCAAAATCACACTGGCAAATTCCTTGTAGTCTTGCGGTCTTAGACTTCTACCCGCTACGATTTCATTTTCAACTGCGTTCATGTAAGTGCTATTTCCGCCTGTCAGAGTCGCTCTTTCAACCTTCTTATCCTTATAAGATAGGGTAACGTTAGTCGAGTTGGTGACATAGTAACTGTCTACTCCTTTAAGTTTAGCAGCCTCCTTGACCCAAGACTCCAGTGGTTTTGGTGGTTCAACATGAACATCCTCTTCTCTCCCACTGACTGTCAAAGCGGATTGTTTCTGTGTAAAGGAGCCGTCCTTGCTTTTGATAGGAGAGAAAAAGACATGGATATCCTTCTGTGATTTGGTCATGTTTTTATTAACCTGACGAGACATGGAGTCTCCCAGAGCCATGATGACGACGACAGATGAAACTCCGATGATAATTCCAATCATGGTGAGGAAGGAACGCATCTTGTGGGCCATGATGGATGAAAAGGCAAATTTCAGATTCTGCATCTTAGTTTTCCTCCTTTTCTACCTGAGCACTATCAGACGAGATGACACCATCACGAATGACAATTTGGCGTTTGGCATAAGCAGCAATCTCAGGCTCATGCGTGACCATGATAATGGTTTTCCCTTCCTTGTTTAACTCCACCAACAGCAGCATAATTTGATTTCCTGTCTTGGTATCCAAGGCTCCTGTCGGTTCGTCTGCTAGGATGATAGAGGGATTATTTACCAAGGCACGCGCAATCGCTACACGTTGCTTTTGACCACCTGATAACTCGGAAGGCAAATGATGACTGCGCTCCATCAGCTCAACCTTTTCCAGAAATTCCTCAGCCAATTTTCGACGTTTTGAAGCTGAAACTCCAGCGTAAATCAAGGGCAATTCAACGTTTTGAAGCGCATTGAGCTTGGACAAGAGAAAGAACTGCTGAAAGACAAAGCCGATTTGCTGGTTGCGGACCTTGGCCAGCTGTTTCTCTCCAAGACCTGCAACTTCTTGCCCTTCAAGATAGTATTCTCCACTGGTTGGTGTATCCAACATTCCAATGGTATTCATCAAAGTGGACTTACCAGAACCAGAAGGTCCCATAATGGCGACAAACTCACCTTCTTGAACTTCTAAGTTAATATTTTTTAGGACCTGCAGTTCTTGGTCACCATTTCGATAACTCCTGCAGATATTTTTGAGACTAATTAGTTTCTTCATCAGCCTTCACCTCTTTTCCTTCTTCCAAGGAAGATGTTGGATTACTGATGACCTTGGCACCGTCTGTCAAACCTGAAGTAATTTCTTGGTTGTCTGCATCCGCATTCCCCAAAGTAACTTCTACCCTCTTCGCTTTTTTCTGGTCGTCAACGAGCCAGACATAGTTTTTGTCATTTTCGGTAACAACACTTGTCAAAGGAACAAGGATGGCCTTACTCTTATTTTTGACTTCCACACTGACAGAGAAGCCTTGTTTCAACTCACCGATATCGCTAGTCACATCAACAGTATAAGGGTACTTAGATCCAGTATTTCCTCCAAGGGCTGCATTTGCTGCTTCTCCATTGTTTTTAGGATAATCAGAAATATAGCTGATTTTTCCTGTCCAGCTCTTATCTTGGTAAACCTTCGAAGTAAAGGTAACTTCTTGGCCTACAGAAAGGTTAGCAAGGTTGTATTCAGACAACTCCCCTTTGACCTGCAAGTTTTCATTACTTACGACATGTACTACCACTTGGCTATTACCTGTTGGCGATTTGGAAACATTACGATTAACTTCAACTACAGTCCCTTCTAGTGTACTGAGGACAGTTGCAGCATCTAGCTGAGCTTGAGCCTTGTTGAGCTGAGCCACAGCATCTGCACGGTTATCCTTGGCATCACTGATTTGAGAATCAATTGAAGATACTGAAGAAGTCGCTGCTTGCGCTTGTTCTGGGAGTCCAGCTTCTGTTGGAACCTGTGGAAAAGCTGGTGCAGCTGATGCATTTTCACGGGCTTTGTTTAACTCCTCGATATGACGGTCTGCCTTTGCAACTGCACGATCGGCTGCATCATAGGCAGCTTGAGCATCTGCACTGCTGTATTTGACCAACGCTTGCCCTTCTTCGACCTTGTCACCAACCGAAACGAGAATTTCATCTAAATCTCCCTTACTAGCATCAAAATAAACGTATTGTTCATTTTTTGCTGTAACCATACCTGACAAGAGAACCGATGAAGCAACAGAGCCTTCCTTAGCAGTAACGATATGGGAGGTTTCCTCCTTGACTGCTGACTGGGAAGGTTGTCTAAAAATCAAAATCCCCGCAGCACCGATAACAATAGCACTGGCAACACCAATCGCTGTGTATAATTGCCATTTTTTTGCCTTCTTATTTCTTTTCATTTTTAAGCTCCTTTATTCTTTTGCCTTACAAAAATCATTATATCAGAAATACCAAGACCAAACAATGACAGTTCAGATGGAAACAATGACAATTCAGGATCATTATTTCGTTCGGTATTCGTTTATTGGATTATTGTGCTAGATATATAATACAATATCTTTTTGAATTTGGCAAGCGTTTTTATAATTTTTTATCGTAGCAGATTTTTGCATTCAAAAAATAAAAACGATAGAATATGACTATCAAAGCTATAAGGAGTTTTCTATGAGAGAATATGATATCATCGCCATCGGTGGAGGGAGCGGTGGCATTGCCACTATGAACCGCGCTGGCGAACACGGTGCTAAAGCAGCTGTTATCGAGGAGAAAAAATTAGGTGGAACCTGCGTCAATGTCGGCTGTGTTCCTAAGAAAATCATGTGGTATGGAGCTCAAATCGCTGAAAGCTTCCACCACTACGGCCCTGACTATGGTTTTACAAGTTCAGATGTTCAATTTGATTTTGCTAAACTTCGTCAAAACCGTGAAGCCTACATCGACCGTGCTCGCTCGTCTTATGATGGAAGTTTCAAGCGCAACGGTGTTGATTTGATTGAAGGTCGTGCTCATTTCGTTGATGCTCATACAGTCAGCGTTAATGGTGAATTGATTCGTGCCAAGCATATCGTGATTGCGACTGGGGCTCGTCCAAGCATCCCAACTATTCCTGGAGCTGAACTCGGTGGCAGCTCAGACGATGTCTTCGCTTGGGAGCAACTTCCTGACTCCGTTGCGATTCTTGGAGCTGGTTATATCGCGGTTGAATTAGCAGGTGTTCTCCACGCTCTAGGAGTAAAAACTGATTTGTTTGTCCGTCGTGATCGTCCCTTGCGTGGTTTTGACAGCTACATCGTTGAAGGACTTGTCAATGAAATGGAAAAAACAGGTCTACCTTTGCACACACACAAGGTACCCGTCAAGCTCGAAGAAACGGAGCAAGGTATTATCATTCATTTCGAAGACGGCTCTAGTCACACTGCCAGCCAAGTTATCTGGGCTACCGGTCGCCGTCCAAATGTAGACGGTCTGGAGTTAGAAAAGGCTGGCGTCACACTCAACCAACGTGGATTTATCCAAGTAGATGAATACCAAAATACAGTTGTAGATGGCATCTATGCTCTTGGAGATGTTACTGGTGAGAAGGAACTGACCCCGGTAGCCATCAAGGCAGGACGTACCTTATCTGAACGCCTCTTCAACGGGAAAACAAATGCCAAGATGGACTACACGACTATCCCTACTGTTGTCTTCTCCCACCCAGCAATCGGAACGGTTGGTTTAACCGAGGATCAAGCTATCAAAGAATACGGCCAAGATAACATCAAAGTCTACAAATCAAGCTTTGCATCCATGTACTCAGCTGTTACAAACCATCGTCAAGAGTCTCGCTTCAAACTCATCACCGCCGGTGCTGACGAAAAAGTTGTTGGACTTCACGGACTTGGTTACGGAGTGGATGAGATGATTCAAGGATTCGCTGTTGCCATCAAGATGGGAGCTACCAAGGCAGACTTTGATGCTACAGTAGCTATCCACCCAACCGCTTCAGAAGAATTTGTGACCATGCGCTAATTATCGCAAGAGACCACATGTGGTCTCTTTTTACTTGTAAAATCGGCTGTTACAAAATTGTTAGCTTGTTTTTGAAAATAGGTTGACTTTTCTTTCTGAATTAGTATAATAGTTACTATAATTTTGAAAAGAGGTTAACAGTTTTGAAAAAAGCTCATATCTATGCCATTCCTGCTATCGGTGCTGCTCTCATCGCCGTATTGGCACAAATTAGTCTTCCTATCGGTCCTGTTCCCTTCACTTTGCAAAACTTTGCAATCGGTCTGATTGCTACTGTTTTTAGACCTAGGGAAGCTGTTTTATCTGTAGCTCTCTATCTCCTGCTGGGTGCCATTGGTCTACCTGTTTTTGCAGGGGGTGGTGCAGGATTTCACGTTTTAGTCGGTCCAAGTGCAGGCTATCTTTGGTTCGACCTTGTCTATGCTGGACTTACATCTTATCTCATCCATCAAAAAAGTGGCTACATTCGCATTTTCCTAGCCAACCTCTTGGGTGACTCCCTCGTCTTTGTCGGAGGTATTCTCAGCCTCCACTTCCTTGCCGGGATGCCATTTGATCAGGCACTAGCTGTCGGTGTCCTTCCCTTTATCCTCCCTGATCTTGGTAAGATTATTGCCATTAGTTTCATTAGTCGTCCCCTACTCAAACGATTGAAAAGCCTTCCATATTTTTCAAGATAAAAGAATAGTCTAGAACCATTGTTCTGGACTATTTCCTTTCTAAGAATCAACTGTACACTATTTAGCTACTTGACTATTCTTATACCAGTATGAATATTAATCGTTTTATTCTTCAAATTACAGCTATTCATGATATGCAAAGTAGAAAAGTATTCTAATTGATTCAAACCAAATAAGCTTCCATTGATTTTGGAAGTTTAACAATTGTATACTTTTCAGAAAACGTATTTTCACTGAGATAGCTATATTTTATAAATTATTTGTGATACAATAGAGCTACCTAAAAGATTCAGAAAATTTAATGTTCATTGATTGTTTATATTAACTTGAACATTCTGATTTTTCTTCATTCAAAAATAACTGTAAATAATTATAAGTAGAAAGGTAATTCTATGGCAAAGAATACTCGTGAGCTAATCATTGGGGCTCTCATCACACTAGCTAAGAAAAATCCTCAGCGTAGTTCCTTTACAATGACTGAAATTGCTGCTGAAGCTGGTATTTCACGACAAGCGATTTATCAAAAGCATTTTAACAACTTTGAAGATATTATCGAATACATTCACGAAGAGACCAATCAGCACATTTTTAACGTCTTTAATAAGTACTGCCCTAGCAATGATGGAGATCCTATCAGCTTTTTAGCAGACCATATACTTCCTCTCATATACGAAAAAAGGGAAGTTGTTAACACCTTGTATACCACACAAGTCGACCCATGTTGGAAGGAATTTCTTCGTGGAACATACTCTGAATGGGTCCTCAAGAATGTCAATTACCAACTGAAATATAATTTTAATAAAGAAGACATCGCTTATATCATTACGACTATGGCAATCTCTTTCATTGAAGTCTGGATTCGTAAAGATGATCCAATTCCACCTGAAGAATTTAGAAAGACTTTCATTCAATTATCTAAAACTTCTCTGTGTGACTATATTGTATCCTAAAAAAAGAATCTTGAGTTGCACTCAAGATTCTTTTTATTGTTGCCCTTTAAAGGCATCGACCATTACCTGAAATTCTTCATTGGAAAGCGTGATTCCTTTGCCCATTTTGGTATGGTCAGGACTCCAAGAACGAATATCAAACTTTGCAGGGGCACCATTAAAGCTAACTCTATTTAGTTCTTTTGTCCATCCTTTGTCATTTTCAGACAAGGTAAGTAAGTGTTCTTCGATTTCAAATGTAAATTCTGCCATTTTAACTCCTTTATGTGATATGCTTTCTATAGTCTATTCGTAAAAATCTTGTGGTTTTTAAGAAAATTTTATATAATGTGGATATATAAGAAGGGAGGATTCTATGAGACAGACATTCAAACTAGTTCTAGATAAACTACATGGTTTTCTCAATGGGAATGATGATCATCCTCAAATTGAGGACAACTCCCTCACTGCTATGATTGAACAAGCCATCCAGAAAAAGTCGGCTATTCATGTCATACTTGCTGAGACAAGTTTTACGGGTGATATTGTCAAACACGATGCTAACCGCCAACAAATCATCGTCAAAAATTTTTCAAAAAACGTGACCCGAATCATTCGTATCAGTGATATTAAACGACTTCGTTTCGTTCCCTCAACTGTACAAAAAGCTCAGAAAAGCCTATTTAAGAAAGAGTGAGATGTTCTTTGCATCCCACTCTTTTTCTTAACGGATTTGTTCAAAATGAAGATGAACGGCGATATGGTCGCCATAACCACTTCTCTCCAAATCGCGTTGCAAGCGATAAGAGATATAGTGTTCTGCAATTGTGATGTAACCAGCTCCAAGTAAGCGGTGCTCAACCATTGATTGGATCATGCTGATAGTGGCACGTTCTACTTTTGCTTCTTCCAAGTCCAAAACGACTTTTTTAGTAACTTGCGCTAGGTTTTGACGCAGGTCATCGGTCAAAACATAAACTGTTTGAGCTGCTTTTAGGACAGCTTGGTAAATTTTATCTGGATCAAATTCAGCAATTTCTCCATTACGTTTGATTACTTGCATAAGGTTCTCCTTTATTCTTTGTTTTCTTTGATTTCAGCCAGCATCTTTTCTTCTTCAGCTGTCAGTTGATAGTTTTCTAGCAGGTCAGGTCTGCGCTCGTAGGTTTTCTTTAGACTTTCATACAGCCGCCACTGGCGAATCTTTTCATGGTGCCCACTCATGAGCACATCTGGCACGACCATACCTCGATAGTCATAAGGGCGTGTATACTGAGGATATTCGAGAAGACCTGAAGAAAAGCTATCATCCTGGTGACTTGACTCCTTACCAATCACTTCTGGTATCAAGCGCACGGTCGCATCAATCATGGTCATGGCTGCCAATTCACCACCAGTCAAAACATAGTCTCCTAGGGAAATTTCATCGGTTACCAAGGTCTTAATCCGCTCGTCATACCCTTCATAGTGAC